>NZ_JAXGYB010000001.1:0-477606 GCF_040772465.1 Limosilactobacillus sp.
TTAGTAAATATGTAATGCTAACTAATGCTAATGTGACGGGGGTTAGCGGTAAAAAAAGTTGAAATAATTTATCCAAAAGTTTAAGTGTGTTTCTTGCTATAAGCATGTCTTTTATCTCGGCAAAAATATTGGACTAGATTAATCACTAGTTAAATATTGAAGCGAGTACTATTTTTTTGGCAGTCTAGACCCCAAACGATATTCTTTTTCTAACAAATAGCGATATATTAGCATTTCTAGGGATATTACTTTTTAGTACTGTTTATTACTCACATCACTATTGAACACATTAGGTAAATACTGTTAACGTTTTACTAAAAAGTAGATAGTAAAACGATTTAAATATGCAAACCATTAGTGAATAATTGTTGTTTATTTATCAATTGATACAACAATTATATGGATATATCATTGATATCAAAGAATCCAAAATATAATTTAAATAGTGAATGCTAAGAATCAGCTTTAGGTTAAACCGTTTTAAATTAATAACTTCTATCAGTAGTTTCATCGACAACTATCTTATTAACTCAATTTAACACCTATAAATGAATTTAATAGACTATTTGTGCAATAAATGTTAATTAAACATGCTATAAATGCCCATTGATGAAGTTGCTTCTTAGTGCATAGTCATGCATCAATTGCCGATATATTAGCTTTTATCCACGTTTGCTGCATAATGCTACTAACCGTAGCAAAACAAAAAGAAGGGATATACCCGAGCTAACTACGCGGATATATCCCTTCTAATTTTTCTGTTTCTACTATATATAAGGTTGTTATTAACGATCTTGGTGATTAAGGCTCTTAGCTAAGAAGTCCCCAACCACTTGGATAATCAGAACAAAGAGTAGTACTAACAGAGTAGCTACTAAAGTAACATCATTGTTAAAACGGTCATAGCCGTAGGAAATAGCGGTGTTACCTAAGCCACCCGCACCGATGGCACCAGCCATAGCAGTCAAACCCACCAAGCTAATCAACGTCACAGTAGAAACCCGGGCCAGTTCTGAACGTGCTTCCTTTAAGTAGACGTTCTTAATAATATCCCAGTTAGTAGCACCAATAGCTTCTGCGGCTTCAACTTTGCCATGGTCTACACTTTCAAGTGCCACTTGGACCTGCCGAGCGTAGAAACCAAAGCATCCAATCGTCAACGGTACTAATGCTGCAGTCGTCCCAATTTGGGTCCCCACGATCAACTGTGTCAGTGGTGCAATGAAAGCCAGCAAGATAATAAATGGAATTGCCCGGAAGATAGATACTACTTTGTCGCATAAGTTAAACCAGAAGCTGTTTTCCAAAATGCCACCTGGTTTAGTGATCACCAATGCCACTCCGAAGATCAAACCCAGGATGCCACCGAAGATGGCTGGCCAAAAGGTCATGTAAATCGTCTGAACAATGGAAGTTCCCCAACCATTGTCACCGCCCCAACCTAATTGGACTACGTTTGGTAAAAGATTACTCATTCCAAATCCTCCTATCATCAATCTTCGTTACAGTAACATTGTTATCATTCAAGAATTTCACAGCGGCTTGACGTTGTTTCTCTTCACCCTTAACAATGACAAAGAGTGTCCCGACTGGCTGTTCGCTCAGCACTTCGACGTTCCCGTAAAGGATACTTGCTTCAACATTCAGTTGCTTATACAACTCAACGATAATCGACTGGGTCACGTTATTGCCGTTGTAAACCAACTGGAATAGCTCTTCGTCATCTTGCAAGTGGTCAAGATCAAAGGCTTTCAATGTATCAACCGCAGCCAATGAGCCACCGACAAATTGACGCGTCAACTCTTGCTTTGGCCGCAGGAAGACTTCCTGAAGGTTACCTTTTTCAATGATGTGACCATGTTCCATAACGGCAATCTTGTTGGCAACCCGCTTAACGGCGTCCATTTCGTGAGTAATCAAGACAACGGTCAGTCCCGTCTCACGGTTGAGCTTCTTCAGTAGATCCAAAATCTGATTAGTGTTTTGCGGGTCCAAAGCAGACGTCGCTTCATCTGAAATCAGAATCTTAGGATCATTGGCCAAAGCCCGTGCAATGGAAACCCGCTGCTGTTCACCACCAGACAGTTGTACTGGATAGAAGTCAGCTTTATCCTTCAGTCCAACTAAATCCAGCAATTCCAAGGCTTTCTTTTCCTGAGCATCTTCATCTAAATCGCTGTGCTTTAAGGCAAAGAGCACGTTTTCGATCACTGAAGTTTCGTTCAGTAGGTTAAAGTGTTGAAAAATCATGCCGATGTTGCGCCGCTTCGTTTGCAAATCTTTTTTGCTGACTTGTTGCTGGTGATCCTTGAAAAATACATCCCCATCAATCGTGACGGTTCCTTCACTCGGCTTTTGCAAAAGATTAATCGTGCGTACAAGGGTGGATTTGCCGGCACCGGAATAACCAACGATCCCGTAGACGTCGCCCTGCTCGATCTGCAAGTTTACGTTTTGCACCGCGTGGACGACTTCTTTCCCTTGCTTAAAGGTAACACTAATATTATTTAAATCGATGATTGGCTGTGCCATGCAAATTCCTCCTATTACTTATTAAAGTTCAAGTTCCAAGCGGTCAGTTCCTTGTTGCCGTAGTACTTCTTTACAAGGTGTTGGGTGTGCTTTGTCTGGAAAGCCTTGACAACGTCTTTGTATGCCTGCTTGTTACGTTCGCTCTTCTTAGCAGCGATGATGTTAACCCATTGCTTGGAGTCGTGGTTGATTGGTTCAACGAAGATCACTGACTTGTCAGTCAGGCCAGCAGCCTGAGCGTAGTTGGTGTTGATTACAGCGGCATCCACGTCCTTCAGCGAACGAGCAGTTTGGTCAGCAGCTAATTCCTTAAACTTCAGGTTCTTGCGGTTGTGGGCAACTGAATTGGCAGTAGCTAACTTGGTACCCTTCTTCAACGTGATCAAACCGGCATTCTTCAAAGCAATCAGAGCACGTGATTCGTTGGTAGCATCATTTGGAATAGCGATTGTTGCGCCATTCGGCAGAGATTTAATGCTGTTGTACTTCCGTGAGTAAACACGAATTGGTGTGATGTAAGTATCCCCGATAGATACGATGTTGGTCTTGTGTGCTTGGTTCCAGTTCTTCAAGAACAGCTTGTGTTGGAAGGCGTTCAGATCAATATCACCGTTTTGCAAAGCCTTGTTTGGCTGGTTGTAATCGGTGAACTCCTTGGTCTTCACAGTAACGTGGTACTTGTCCTTGGCCGTCTTAGCAACGGACTTCCAAATCTGTTCGTTGTGTTTGTCACCTGACATGATTCCGACAGTAACCGTTCGCTGACTTTGCTGGCGTGGACGAATAAAACTAAAGTAACCGACGATGAGGACCAAAATTACAACAATAGCCCAAATAATTGCATTTCTCTTCTTCCGACTCTTCCGCATATCAATAACTCCCTTTCTGAATTATGCATTTAAATAATTGCTAACAATTAACCGAACCAGCCAACAAAAAAAGCACCCGTCCTTTAAGTATTTAAAGGACGAGTGCTCGTGTTACCACCTTTATTCGTCAGGTTGTCGCCAACCTGACCTCAGTAGGTTACTCCAATGAAGTCAGAATTACCTAGCACTAATAACGTGTGCTAACCCGTCACCGGCTAAATATCGCCGGCACCATTCCAAGCCCATTTTCAGCACCTACACTTGCTTCTTTTCACCAGCCAGAAGCTCTCTAAAAAGCTTTGATACTTACTCTGCTTTTCGATATGTTTCCTGTTCGATTAATTGATTATGTGTTTATTATAATAAATCTCTAATCTATGTCAACACTTTTTCTAAAAAAATTCTTAGATTAACATAATTGGTTGCTGCCTATTCTCGCAAATCCCGTCGTAACAAGGATCTCAGTCACCACGGTTGCCAAGCAAAAGCAGCTACACAATAAGCAATTATAAGAATGATGGCAAATATCCATTGCCAAGCTGGTAATGGATCCCTTGCTAGTTCAGTACGATCAGCACCCTCGGTAAAGCCTTGCGAAGTCATTGCAATTGCCAGATCATTCGACCAATTCAGTGCAGTGATAATGAGGCGCAAATAAAAATGCGGTTGCCAAAAATGATAAGCCGAGTCACGAAGCATTGCCGAATACTTAATCTTGCGGTACTGGTCTTTCAAATTTTTCATCATGTTGAATGAAGCTAGCAAACCATACACAAAGGTATTAGAAAGATGCAGGTGGTGGTGCAAGCTGAGTAAAATCTCCTGAACAGAACTCGTCATCGTGAGGATCATCGCTAGTAAAAGGTAGGCGTAAACACGGCTACCATAGATCCAGGCGGTGTGCATCCGATCGCCAACACCGAAGAACATAAAAGAAGCCCAGGAACCAAAGGCCAGCGGCAAGGCAATTAGTAAGGCCAGCAGTGCCGTTCTGGCATTCACACGTGCCCAACACAAATATAGTGCCGTGACGATAATGATCACCACATTTAGTAGAACGGAATGGGAAAAACTGAGTGGTAGGCCGATACCCAGCATAATGATAAAAAGGATGGTCGGATTAAAAATCCGGTGTTTACTTTTTGGCATACTCATCCCTCCCCATCAATTTGATCCGGTGATCCTCTAACCGCAATTCATAATCCATCGCATCAGTAATCCCGTAGCGTTGGTGTGAAATGACTAGGATAGCCGTATGAAGGTCACGTTTAACATTTTGCAACAGTGCCAGAATTTGCTTTACTGAATCAATATCCAGGCCGGCAAAGGGCTCATCCAGCAGTAAAACTGGTTGGGCCATGATTAACATGCTCAGCAATTGCAGCTTTTTCTGTTGACCCCCGGACAAGCGATAACAGACGTGATTAATAACATGGCTCAAATTCAGCTGTTCGACAATCTGATCAACTCGCTGTTTTGTCCAATACTGTGGTTGCCGGCTATGTTTCATGGAAATTGCTAATTCTGTGCTACCTTCCATGCTGATGAATTGATCTTCACTCGTTTGGAAAACCTGGCCAACCTGCAGTGCCCATTTTTTTAGGCGAAATTGTTTGGCCGGGCGCTGATCAAAATCAATTTGGCCAACATAAGAATGCTGCTGGGATAAAACATTAAATAGTGTCGACTTTCCAGCACCATTTTTCCCAGACAAGAGCCCCATCTTACCAGCCGGTAAACTAAAAGAGCTCTCTGTAACCAATTGACGATTCCCATTGCCATAACCGAGTCCTTGCCATGATAAACGTCCAGTTGTCAAATGTTTGGGTGCTGCAACCGGTGTTACTGGTTCCTGACCTGCAGGTAATTCATCTAAATCACTAGCCTGAACCGTCTTTTTTCCTGGGTCAACCCGAAACAGCCGGGTTGCGATGCCCCGGTAGCCGGTTGGGTCATGATCAGCGAGAAGAATGGTTTTGCCATTTTGTTGCATTTTCTTTAGTGCCCGCAGCAAAGCTCGTCGGCCATCGACATCGACGTTGGCAAAGGGCTCGTCAAGCAAAATAATTTCACTATCCATCGCTAATACGCTGGCCAAGGCAACTCGTTGTTGCTCGCCACCAGATAGTGTCATCACAATACGAGAGCCAAAATCTTGAAGGACCATCTCCGACAACACGGTTTGACGTCGATGGGCAATTTCCTCACTTGGTAGTTGGAGATTAGCTAAGGCAAAATCAATCTGTTGGTTGACCGTCCGCATAGCAAACTGCCGGGCCGGATGTTGAAATAACATGGCAACTTTCGTAGCTCGCTGAAAAGGAACGATTTCTGCCGCATCCTGACCGTTCAGCAAGACCTGACCAGATGTCACCTGCCCACCGTATTGGGGATAAAGACCAGCCAATAATTTCAATAAAGATGATTTACCGCTACCGGATGGCCCCGTCAATAAGGTGAATTCGCCCATCGGCACGGTAAAATCAAGCTGCCGAAAAATCACTTGGTCGTCATATTGGAACGACAGCTGCTTAGCTATTAGTGATGTCATCATTTCATCAATCCAGACTTCTGGACCAATTTAGCGATCCAGTAAACTAAAATGCCGGCGAAGAAGCCAATTGAGATAAAGCGAATGATAAAGAGGCCACAGTTCATCCCCAAAGAATACTTGCTGTAGCCACTCTTGAACCAGTCCCAGATAAAAGTAATGACGGTGGTCCACAGCGTTGCCCAGAATAAACCAAGCTTGGACCAATTCTTGTAACCAGTCGTGGCAAAACCGAGGTCACTGCCAACACCCTGAACAAAGCCACTCAATAAGTCAGCAGCGCCCCAGCTGGAGAACAGTAGCATTTCCACCGCCGCCGCCAAAATTTCGCCAATGGTCGAAATGCCTGGTCGTTTCAGTAAAACACCTGCCAGTGGTCCCGCCATAATCCAAACGCCCAGCGTCATGTCATTGGCAAAGGGCTTCAGTGGGGTTGCAGCCAGCAAATAATAAACGTAACTCCAACCTTGATAAATCAAGCCAAAGAAGATGGCAATAATTGCTAGAAAAATGACGTCGCGCAACGAAAAATGATGTTCATTATGATTAACAGTTTGCATAATGAAAAACTCCTCTCAAATTATTAGAGAGACCGGAAAAGAAAAACCAGTGCACCAAAAAAGTACACTGGCTTGATATTTCAAATCCAGTTGGAAGCTCCCTTCGCTGGTATTAACCAGATCAGGTTCCATGGGTAGTATCTCAGCCACAGCTGTGGCGCCCCAGCCCCTCTTTGATTGTCATCATGGTAACAAACGTTTGTCTTACTGTCAAACTGCCAGTTTCTTGAAGAAATCCGCCAGCAATCGCACGGCTTCTTTGCGCTTTGGCAATACCAGGTAAGAGTGATCACAGCCTGGCAACAGGTGTAGCTGGTCGTTGTCATAAATAGCATCATAGCGGCGACTTGCTTCCGGATCAACAACGGTGTCGGCAAGGCCGTGGATCAAACAAACTGGCCCCTGGAAATGAGCAGCCGTCTCATAAATAGGCAGCTGCTGAGCAGTTCTAAAGTAAAAGCCACCGATATCGTACCCTGCTACCCGGACAGTCTCTGGAATATGGTGGGGATCATAACTCGTTCCCTGGCACTGTCCCTTTAAAGCATCATCCTTTAGTGTTGCCGCTGGAGACATCAGCGCTAAGCCATCGACGAGGTCGGGATAAAAACCAGCTAACATGCTTGCAACCACCCCACCCTGGGAATGGCCCAACAAAAAGATATGGCGTACATTTGGCAAGTGGCAAGCATAATTTAGGACTGCTTTGGCATCAGCAATTTCGTTCCAAACCGTCATCTGACTCAAATCACCATCGCTCTTGCCGTGACCGTTGAAGTCAAAACGCAGGGTAGCCAACCCTTCCTGGTTAAGTTTAGCGGCCAATTGATAGAATAGCGAGATGGCCGAGTAACCAAGATCACTGGTGAAGCCATGCATCATGATGACCAAGTCAAAAGGGCGGTCAGTTGGTGAATCCAAAATGGCCGCTAGTTTGATTCCATCACGTTTAATTGTCAGTTCTTGTTCTTTCATGGAATCGATCCTCCTATTATATGTATATAAATTATAGCAAAAGAAAAACCGCACCATCACTGATGCGGTCTAATTATCATTTTACCTGGGTTCAATTGGAATAGATTAGAATTCCTTCTTAGCCTTTGCTAAGATCATGCCTAAACCTGCAAGGCCAAGGAAACCAAAGCTCATTGCTGCAACTGGCTGTGCCTTCTTAGCAGCATCATGGTTGGTTGAGGCCTTAACATTGTCGTTACGACTTACTTGTTGATTTTGTGATTGGTTGAAAGCTGCTGGCTGAACATTTAATTCAACAGCTGATTGAGCAGCAGCCTTGTTGGCAGTAGCTTGTGCCATTGGGGCAACAGCCTTAGTTGCGGAAACATTAGTATTAGTAGCAACGCTGGCCTTTGCACTAGTAGCAGCTGCTGCCTTGTTGGTAGTAGTTTGTGC
This sequence comes from Limosilactobacillus sp., assembly GCF_040772465.1. Taxonomy (GTDB): domain Bacteria; phylum Bacillota; class Bacilli; order Lactobacillales; family Lactobacillaceae; genus Limosilactobacillus. Next base: position 7,923 of record NZ_JAXGYB010000001.1, read on the forward strand.
ATCAGCTACTTGGTTGTCATTAGCTGATGTAACAGCCTTACTGTTTACTTGTGAAGCACCATTTTGATTTGCAACTGAGTTAGATTGAGTAGCACCATTACTCTGAACATTGGCTGAAGCAGAAGCAGGACGAACATTTACCTGAGTTTCAGAAACAGGTGAAGCCGGAACATTCTTAACTGGTTCAGTAGTAGTTGGTTCAACGTTGATTTCAGTTTCGGAAACCGGTGAAGCTGGAATGTTACGCACCATTTGTGGCTGTGCTGAAGTAGTATCAGCATTAGCAGTCGTTACCGTAGCAGCTAAAGTAAAGCTTCCCATCAATACAACAGCTGCACCCTTCATAGCTTTCTTAACAGTTTCCATTTTCATTTGATAATTAAATTTAGTCATTTTTAAGTCCCCCAGATAAATAACAATTAATAATTTATATATCTCAATTCACTTATTAGTTTATCACTAATTAGATAAATGTACAGGGGTAAGGCCAAATTTATGGGTGTTTTTTTGGCTGTTTTGTGGGCTTAATTCTCGTGGTTCCCGCTATATCAACGTTTATTAGCTTTTCAAATGATAAAATATTTGCCAAAATAAATGATATTTAGCTGCAAAAAAGCAGGCTTTAAGGCTAAATAATGCCCATTATTCCAATAATGAGATACATTTTGGCATCGTTTGATAATGAAAAAAGCGCCCTCTCCCCAATTACGGAGAGCAGGCGCTCTTATCATTATATAAATAGTTAGAAGAAGTTATCAAAGTATGACTGTTCTTGGTCCAGCTTTCGGATCTCCATCATGTCATCGATATCTAATTCAAAGCCGAATAGATCAATGTCATCAGCAATATGAGATGGATTCTCGCTCCGCGGTAACACAATAATGCCCCGTTGAACTAAGCAACGCAGCATTACCTGTGGTGTCGTTGTGTGGTGCTTCTCTGCTATCTGCTTTAACGTTGGCGTTTCAAAGACGTCATGAATTCCCTCAACCAGTGGTGACCAGGCTTCCAACTTCACCCCGTCATTTTCTAGTTGTTCGTGGAAGTCACGTTGCTGGCGAAAAATATGCGTTTCATTTTGATCAATCACCGGTGTGACATCGCACTTATCCAAGATTTCTTGATATTCTTTCCCATAAAATGAACTCAAGCCAATCGACCGCAGCTTGCCAGCCTTTTGAGCATCTTCCAGTGCCCGGTAATTTTCAACATTAGCCGGACCTGGCCAGTGAATCAGCATCAAATCTACATAATCCCCAATTCGTGATACTGATTCATCAATTTCCTTCATCGCCGTATCATAATCCGGAGCTGGTTGAATCTTACTCGTAATAAAGACTTGGTCACGTGGAACATCGCTCTTGGCCACTGCTTCACCGACTTCTTTTTCATTATGATAATAATCCGCAGTATCAATCATCCGGTATCCGTTATCCAGCGCTGTCATGACGGCTTTTACCGTCTTGCTTGTAGGAATTTGGTACACACCAAAACCAACTAACGGGATCTTAATCCCATTATTTAATGTGGTATATTCCATTTTTATACCCCCTATGGCGCATCAGTCCTTACGCCATTAAACACAGTTTTAGCTAGTCTAATTTATCTACCGATCAAGAAAGCTAAAACGATTTATTTCTATACAATCATTCTAGTATAATAAATGTAGAAATAAAAGGAGGCATTTGCAATGAGCGAATATAAAGTTACTTCTAACATGCGACCTGCAGGCTATCAAGTCATGATCAAGGCAGGACAGCACCAATACATAGCTGACGAGCCGACGCCCGCCGGCACTGATGCTGGCCCTAACCCAGTCCAATACTTAATTGGCGCTCTTAATGGCTGCCTAACCATCTCTGCTAAAGCATTAGCTAAAAAGCACAATATCGATCTTCAAGACGTTAAAGTTACCTCTACCGGCGTTGTTGACAACCTCGGTGGTGGTAGAACAGCTGTTACTTCGATCGACACAACCGTTGATTTCATCGGCAATTTAAGCGTAGACCAAAAGCAAGATTTGTTAGAAAACACCCTGCGTGTTTGCACCGTTCACGAAAGCTTAACCGGTGGCATTAAAATGAGTGTAAAGTTAGCTTAACTCTCATTCAATAAGCAAAAAAAGAGGCTGAAAAATTCCAGCCTCTTTTTCTAATATATGTTCATTTGATCAATAATATGATCACTCTGTATCAATTCTAACGGAACTTCCGCGTATTTTCTGCCAAATGAACCAGCCCACGAAGGAAATCGTGCGTCTTAGCTTCGTAATCGTACTTCTTCCCTGTATCATAAATGTAGCCATTGATGTAATCAACTTCGGTATTCCGGTCCTTAGTCATATCTTGGTACATCGATGGGTAGTGAAGTGGGTTCGTAACCGAGCTGACATAGTGGATAGTATTCCATTCCTCTTCACGAGTGGACAGTAACTTAATCCCAGCACGTTCTGCAACGTCAAAGGCTTCGTTGATCAGCTGTTTGCCAAGTCGTTCGGAACCTTTGTAGTCGATAAACTGGCCCATTTGAATTTCAAACATCGTGCATAAGGTGTTGATAACGGAATTGAAGACCAGCTTGGTCCAAAGAGTACCGAGAAAGTTGTTGTTGTAGTGGGGGTTGATGTTGGCCTTCGTGAATTCTGCCAGAATTTGTTTCGTGACGTCATCCGGTTTTTCCGTCTGGTTAGCCACGTTGATCGAACCAGCTCCTGACTTGCCGATGAAGTCAACATCACCGGCCTTGTTCAAAACAGTACCGATCAGGCAAGTGCCGGCGATCACGTGTTCTGGCTTGAAGTACTTATTGATCTTTTCGATGTGGCCCATCCCGTTCATTCCCGTGAAGACGTATTGGTGTTCTGGATGGAAAAAGTGAGCAGAACGCTTCAACAGATCGTCCAAAGTCATTTGCTTGGCAAAGACGATAAAGACGTCAGGATCACCCTTGTATTCTTCCGGTGAATAAATGTTAACGGGAACCAGGTGCTTATTTTCGTGGTCCCGGGAAACGTAAACACCGCCTTGCTTCTTAATGGTCTCGACTTGCGGATCCCAGTTATCCACAAAGTCAACCTTGGAGCCTACCAATTCCTGCAGCAGAATTCCAAAACGAAGTCCCATGCCACCAGCACCTAAAACCGTGTAAGATAAAGCCATTATATTTTCCTCCTTATAAATCCTTCACCAAAGTTAATTAATCTTTGTCAAACAAGTGCAGCTTGTCAATCCGCTGCACCGCTTCGACCAGCCGTTCTGGCTTGATCAGCAGGCCGATGCGAACATAGCCTTCACCATACTTTCCAAAGCCATTACCAGGGGCTACAGCCACACCGGCCTTGTTCAAGAGAACATCGGCAAACTGTTCACTCGTGTAACCCTTCGGAACCGGCATCCAAGCGTAGAAAGTCCCGCCAGGAACGAAGGCGTGCCAGCCGATCTTTTCAGCCGCGCCGATAAAGGCGTCACGACGCTTTTGGTAACGGTCAACTAATTTTTTGATTTCACCGTCGCGTTCTGGTGCTGTCAAAGCATCGATTCCGGCATACTGAATAGCTGGGAAGACACTGACAAAGAGGTGATCCTGGATTAAATTCAGACCCTCAATGATGTCAGGATTGCCGACAGCAAAGGCGAGACGCCAACCAGCCATGTTGAAGGTCTTGGAGAAGGTGTAGAATTCGATCCCAACATCCTTGGCACCTGGTGTCTGCATGAAGCTCAGGCATTGCTTACCGTCATAGCCAATGGCCCCGTAAGCCAAATCGCTGATGATGCCCACATGGTATTTCTTAGCCCAAGCCACTAACTTCTCGTAGAAGTCGGCAGTTGCTACGGCACCAGTCGGGTTGTTTGGATAGTTAACATAGAAGAACTTCGCGCGCTTAGCGACCTCCTCCGGAATGGCATCCAGGTCAGGAAGAAAGTTATTTTTAGCCAGCAACGGCACAGTTTCTAATTTCACTTCACCCAGTGCAGCACCAGATAAGTAATCCGGATAACCTGGGTCGGTCAAGAGTAACGTGTCACCCGGGTTCATCAGCGCCCACGGTAACTCAACAAGGCCAATCTTTGATCCACCCAGGACACATACTTCCTTCTCGGGGTCGAAGCTGGCACCATACTTGTCCTTGTAGAAGTCAGCTGCAGCCTGTTTGAAAGCATGAAGGCCACGGAACTGAGAGTACTTGTGCATAGCCGGATCAGCCACCCACTTCTGGGCACTCTTAACGATGTAGTCAAATGTTGGTTTGTCCGGGTTCCCTTGTCCCAGGTTAATGACGTCAACGCCCTCATCAACCTTGGCATTGACTTTTGCAACTAAGTTAGCAAAAAACTGTTTTGGTAGACCGTGTAATAACTTCGATTCTTCAAACTTCATCTTCAATTCTTCCCTTCCTAGATTTTTATTTACTTATATAACGATGGCCGACGATCCTTGAATACTGGGATTGGTCCCCGCACCTTCAACGCCTGATCGAGGTCCAGCTTGGCAAAAGTCAGATTTGCCTGCTCACCGGCATTAACCAGGACGTTGCCGAGCGGATCAACAACCAGCGAATGACCGTTAAATTGGTTGCCATCATCGTGACCGACCCGGTTGACGGCAACAACGAACTGCTGGTTTTCAATGGCGCGTGCTCGCACCAGCGCCTCCCATTGAGGAATCCGGACATCAGGCCATTCAGCCGGCAGATAGAGAACCTGGGCTCCATGACGAGAAATGGTGCGCAGCCATTCTGGAAAACGAACGTCGTAGCAGATGGCACTGGCACTTGGTACTCCTGCTAAGTCAAAGGCGTTTTCGTGACTGCCGGCCGTAATGTATTGGCCCTCATCCATCAAACCAAAGAGGTGAACTTTGTCGTATGAACCAACCAGTTGACCTTGGTCGTCAACCACGTAAGTCGTGTTGTAGAACTTGCCGTCACGCGCTGTAGCGACTGAACCACCGACGATGTTGATTCCTTGTTCCTTCGCATCGGTTTGTAGCTGTTTGATCGTCCGCTGGCCATCCTGATCTGCCAGCTGATTCAGCTGTTTCAAAGCGTAGCCGGTATTCCACATTTCCGGAAAAACCACCACGTCAGCTCCAGCTTGGGCTGCCCTGACGGTATAATCGTGAACCGTCGCAAAATTCGTATCCGGATGAGCCAAGTCAATGTCAATTTGACCAACCGCCACCGTTATCGTACTCATCACTGAACCTCCTCTGCTGTCTAGTATTATCTCAGTTATCATTTCATTCATCGTTCTCATCAAGAACAAGAAAAAAGCCCGCCCTTGATTAGAAAAATCTAATTCAAGGACGAGCTTTTACCCGTGGTGCCACCTCAATTCGTCATCCCTTCGCAGGAACAACCTCGGCAAGTCACGGCAAAACTGATGTCTTGCCAGGACTCAGTACGGGTAACGGGGTACCAATTCGGCAGTGGTTTAGCAAACCCTCGCCACTACTGCACTACCAGACCATCTTCATTCAGACGCTGCACTGCCTCACACCGACCGGCAACTCTCTAGAGGAGCGGAGCTGAACTACTCATCTTTTCATCGTGCTCTAACTGTTTTTTAATTGTTGCCATGATGATACAAAACATCATTTGCTTTGTCAACCCTCGTTTTACAATTTCAATCAGCTTTTTATCGTTGCCCATAGTGACCCAAATCTAGGTCATTTGCGCCATTTCACCATATGTAAATGCTTTTAACCGCCTCAAAATGGTACAATTTGCGGTTAATGTCTAAGGCTCACCTATTTAAAGGTCAGCGTGCTATAATTAATTTTGTTACTATCCGAATGAGAGAGGAAGGATTTTTAATGGCAAAAAAATTAAGCGATACTGTGACTTTTTATCATGGTGCTAAAGTTGCTAACCGGATGGTTCAGCCACCGATGCTCACCAATAGTGGTCTGAAGGGCGCTGTCTCTGATGACACGCTGGCCTATTATAAGGAACGTTCCGATTCTGCTGGCATGATCATCACCGAATACACCTACGTCAGTGAAAATGGTGGTCCGGCGATGACCTGGGCGGATGACCGCACCCAGCTGGCTTCTTACGATGACAAATTTTTGCCAGGCCTCAAGAAACTGGCCACAGCTATGAAGTCTCACGGCAACAAGGCCATCCTGCAGATTGCTCACACCGGCAACAACGCCAACTACCGGGCATACAATGGGCAAACTGTTTACGGCCCAACGACCGCTAACTACGATTTCTTGCCGTACGGCGTGCAAGGATTTACGACGGAAGAAGCAGAACAGGTCGTCAAGGATTTCGGTGCTGCTGCAAAACGGGCGGTCGAAGCCGGCTTTGATGGCATCGAAATTCACGGTGCCAACCACTACCTGCTCCAACAATTCTTCGCCAAGACGACGAATAAGCGGAGCGACAAATGGAGTGTTGGTGACTCCTTCCCGATGGCCGTCGTTAAGGAAGTCTTTCGTGTACTGAAAGAATGCGCGCCAAAGGACTTCATCATCGGCTACCGGATCAGTCCCGAAGAAATCAATTCAGACGGCAGTGTCGGCTACACATGGCACGAATCCACTAAGCTAGTCAAAGAGTTGACTGATAATTTTGACTTCGACTACATCCACCTGTCGATGGCCAACTACAACGACAAGCCAAAGGACAGCGACAAGACCTTTGCCGAGCTCTTCCGTCCTGCCCTGGGTGACAAAGCTAAGATGATCATCGTCGGCAACGTCAACAACCGTACTTCTGCCCGCGAAGCCATGAAGTTATCAGACTTCGTCGCTGCGGGCCGGGCCCAAATCATCGATCCCCACTTTGCAAAGAAGATCATCTCTGGCCGGATCACGACCACCAAGATGTCCAAGCGCCAAGAAGATCGTGCCAAGATGACGCCAGGACTTAAAGAAATCTTTGATATGAAGACGAAGCGGCCGGACTGGAGCGAAACGATGAGTAAGATGGATTACTCGAAGGCACCGGAGATTCATTTGCCGTTCTAATCAGACGCTTTAATACAAAAAATCCCTTGCAGTTGTTAGATCAATCTTCTAACAATTACAGGGATTTTTTCGTTAGTGTAATGCCGTTATAAAAGTAGCAAATCCAAAAAATATACCTGGTACATTCGCAAAGAACACAGCCCAGTCGCGATCTCGTTTAAAGAATGCATATACTGCCCACATTGTGCAGTTTACACCTGCGAAAAATGGCTGAATCGGTGTACCGTAATTGCCGTGCAAATTGTTAATTAATTGTGGAATGTATGAAACATACATCAATACACAAACAACTGATGATAAAACACCTAATGCTCGAATCCAATTACGCTCTTTAAACATTAGAGTAACCCTCTATCTCATATCTCTAAGCTACTATTTTTCGTCTGACTTAATATCCTTAGCCAATTTTTCGACAATATCTTTGTGCATCTTTTCATCTAGCTTAACCTTGGCGATGAAGATGATCATTCCGATTAAGATGCAGAAGAATGGAATGTAGAAGCAGAATGTCTTGAAGATCAGAACATCATGTGTCGATATGGAAGCAGCAGTGGCATTGCCCGTCATACCAGCCATTCCGGCAATAATTCCGATCAAGCCTGTGGAAACAGCACCACTAAACTTATCCAGCATTGGTCGAACAGCAGAGGTAGCAGCTTCTGAACGGTGTCCCGTCTTCCATTGACCGTATTCCACACAGTCGGCAATCGTTAGGATAAGTACCATGAAGACTAACGGATTGGCCAAAGTGTAAAGAACTTGAGCAAATAAGGTCATTGCAACACTTTGGGTGAATGAGAAGATCAGGAAAGCAATCAATTCAACACAGAAGGCACCAACCATAATCTTGCGACGACCGAAGTATTTGGCAAGGGTTGGGTAAGAAATAATAGAAATCAATCCAGTAGCAATTCCGACCCAACCGATCAAAGCCCAGCTTGACTGAGCATTCAAAACATAACGGAAGTAGTAAATCAGCAAGTTGTTCATCGTAGTAATGCCAAGGCAGTAAATGATGTATGAAAGTGACATCCATAAGAGCTGGTCGTTGCTAACCAAAGTCTTAAAGACCTGTTTAAAGGTTGTCTTTTCTGCATTCTTTGCGGTAACAACTGATTTCTTTTCCTTTGTACCAAAAGCTGTGAAGCATGCACCAACTAATTCGATTAAACCGACAACCAGAACAAACATAAACCAGCCGTGTTCTGTAAAGTGCTTGGAACCAGAGAAAAATGTTACCAATGCAGCATAAACAACGGTGATGAAGTTAGCACCTAAGGTTGAACCGATCCGGGCACCAGTAGCAGTAAACCCACGATCATCAGAATTCAACGACATTGATGGCAACAGGCCCCAAAAAGAAATGTCCTTAAAGGCGTAAACTAAATAAAGTACCAAGAACATAATCGTAAAGAGGACTAAGAATAAGCCACCATTGCTGGTTGACATTCCGCCCATTGTGGTAAAGAGGAAGGGACTGCAAATACCAATAATCAAACCTGTTCCGAAGATCCATGGACGGTATTTACCCCATTTGGAGTCCGTTTTATCAATCAAAGAACCAATAAAGGGATCCAGAATTAATTCAATAATCCGAATAACCATTAAAATCATCGTTACGGCAGCTACCATTCGCGTCACATAATGATGACTCCCTTGAGCAAACATTATGCTAGTAACAAACATCAACAAATAACTATTAAGAATCCCATAGAAGGCATCATGACCAAAGGCACCTAATCCATATGAAATTGTGTTTTTCCATTTATTCATCATTACCACTCCTAGACTTCCTTAAAGTAATGGACTTCTGATAAGTAATCACCAACATGCTTTGGATCACGGTAAAGGCCAACATTCATTAATTCATCGCCGCCAAATACCTGATCACTTGTCATGTCACTATAATCACGTTGTGGATCTAATGCGACCATCTTTGTATTGACGATTTCCATCCGATTGGTATGTTGCTGACGGAACATAAAGAGCAAAGCTTCGGACTTGTCGGGACTAACGAATTCCCAAGCCACGGTGTTAGACGTAAACGGGCTTTCCAAACGGTAGAAATCGCCATACTGAATCAGATGACGGTGCTGTTTATAAAAAGCAATCTGTTTCTTCACCTGCTGCTTTTCGTCATCTGTTAACTTGGCTAAATCCAATTCATAACCAAACACACCTGCCATGGCAACGTCCCCACGTGTCTTGAAGCTAATGCTACGTCCCGTTTGCTGGTTAGGCGAAACCGAAACGTGAGCACTCATCGATGAAATTGGATAAACTAGTGACGTTCCATCCTGAATCTTCAGACGTTCGGCAGCATCCGTATCGTCAGAAGGCCAGCTCTGTGGCATGTAATAAAGAATGCCGGCATCAAAGCGGCCACCACCACCGGAACAACCTTCAAAAAGGATGTTCGGGTAACGCTTAGTTAAACGATCCATTAAACTATAAACACCAAGAATTTCACGGTGAGCAATCTCACCTTCATGATCTGGACTGACAGCTTGTGAATAAACTTCCGTTAAATTCCGGTTGCAGTCCCACTTGATGTAATCGATCGAAACGGCATCCAGAATCTTGCACATCTGCTGGAAAATATTGTCAACGACTTCCGGTCGGCTGAAGTCCAAGACAAGTTGATTTCGTGAGAGAGTGCTGCCACGCCCCGGTTCGGCTAAAGCCCAGTCAGGGTGTTTACGATACAAGTCTGAATCGACAGAAATCATTTCTGGTTCAAACCAAAGACCAAATTTCATCCCCGCATCGTGGGTCTGCTTAGCAACACGCTTGAGATTCACCTTGTCCTTGTTGACAAACCAATCACCCAGTGATGAATTATCGTCATTACGGTGACCAAACCAGCCGTCATCTAAAACAAACATTTCGATACCCAGTGGCTTAGCTTCCTTCACCACTTCATCAAGTTTTTGATCATTAAAATCAAAGAATGTGGCTTCCCAATTGTTGATAACGATAGGTCGATCCGCGTACTGGAACTTGCCGCGAGCTACCCTTTCACGCAACAAATGGTGAAAAATCTGGGACATCCCGTTCAATCCTTTTGTACTAAATACAGTGATGGCTTCCGGAGTTTGGAAGCTTTCCCCTGGTTCAAGATGCCAAGAAAAGTTAAAGTCATTGATGCCGGCAATCAGTCGTGTCTGATCGATTTGATCACGTTCAATCGAAATCTTGTGATTGCCAGAATAAACTAGCAGGACGCCTAAGGCATTTCCGTGAAATTCATCTGTATCCTTATCTACTAAAGCTGCAAATGGATTCATATGGTGAGAACTTGAATCTCGACGACTGGATATTTCAAAAATGCCTTGGTTAAGTGCAACTCGGCGAGTTTGCCGCTCCAATGCATATTGACCAGGTAAGTAAACAAGATCGTAATCATGTTTTGTCAAATCCAGCTGCATCGACGCAATTTTTTCAATATCAATTGGTTGATTGCTATTATTCTGCAGACGAGCATTGCGGGTAACAACCGCGCGATCCTTATAAATGCTGTAAACAAGTGTCAAAGTTAACTTTAAAGTGGCATCTTTCAAGTTGACTTCCAGAGTCTGAGCCTCGTCATTGTCTTTTACGTAAGAAGATGGCAATCCGGGCAAAGCAGGCTTACCATCGATAATCCTATAGGAATCATAGCGAAAGTCTGTAAATCTTGCCCCATCAGAGCCTTTAACGGTAATTGCTGGTAAACGGTAGTCACCTGTATTATTACCGGAATATTCCTGCAGTAAATCATCTTTGGAATAAGTCCGGTCCTTAGAATGAGGCAGGTTACCAGAGAAGCCACGATCAATCCGTGGGTAGCGACGTTCACCATGATAGTGACGAATTCGTGGTCCGTAATAGAGGTGGCTCAGCAGGCCGCCCTCTTCGATTGAGAATAAATATGAAATTTTAGAATTACTCAGGTTAAAAACCTGCTGTTGGGAATCAAAAGTAATCATAAGCTAACTTCCTCCTGTTGACGGTTTTAGAATAAAATAAAAAAGCACTTTCAGAAAGCGCTTTCTAGTATTGAAGTATGAAACAAATCCTAACAAATGCCGCTGTGGTCGCAAATGAAACGTTTACTACTATTTGGTAAACGTTTAGTGTTATCATAGTAAACAGTAATAATTAGGAGGAAAAAATGGCTAGTATTCGTGACATTGCTAAAGAAGCAGGAGTATCTCCAGCTACTGTTTCCAGAGTCCTTAGCGAAGATAAACGCTTTTCAGTGCGTCCAGCTACACGAGAACGTGTAATGAACATCGTTCAAAAATTGCATTACGATCCCCGAATCAATCGAAAACAAATTCAAGCTATTCCCCACAAAGATAAAGAGATCATTGTACTGACCACACTTTCGAGTCATCAAGAAACACGTGATCTCTATTTTGCTTCAATTGATGAAGGGCTACATCAAGAGGCAACAACGTCAAATATCAAAATAGGGGCCTTTGTCCGCTTTCCTAACAAGCAATTTGAGTACCATGATGTTCAAAAATTCGACGGTGTAGTCATCATTGGAACTTTCTGTGAACACTTTCTCAATAGTGTTTACCAATTTAACCATAATATTGTTATTGTTGATGAATATCGTTACTTTACTAAGTTTGACTTAGTACGCAACAACTATCGTGACGAAACGAGTAGAACTCTTGCCATGTTGTATCATCAAGGCTACCGACGGATTGCCTTTATCGGTAGCGAAGTCAACCAAATGGATCGCAAAGGTTTAACAGAGCACAAAGTTTCAGATATTCGGACAACTGAATATTTAAATTGGATGAGCATTCATCACTTACGGCCTCGTAATTTAATAACTGACTGGAGCGCTAAAGAAGGTCAATTAGCGATGAAGGAACTATTGAACGATGAAAAGCACCCCACTGCAGTCATGCTTGCAAGTGACCAATTAGCGATTGGTGCTTACCGTGCTATTCAATTGCACCACTTAGTAATTCCAGATGACATTGCAGTTGTTAGTTTTAACGATTCACAGGTTGCTTCTTACCTGGTTCCCTCTCTTTCATCTGTACATGCTTCTAGTAATGAAATGGGTAAAGCAGCTATTCGTTTAATGATCGATCGTTTCATCAATCACCGTCAATTGCCTTGTCAACTTATTCTGCCGTCTACCTTGATTGCCCGAGAAAGCACAACTAACACAAAAGAGCGCGACTAAAGCCATCTCTGACTCTAGTCACGCCCTTTTTGGTATAACTTTGATTTAGGATTTTGTTGAGAGGAAATTTATGACTTAGCCTACTGCTTCATTCTTTTTATCTGCTTGGGCCGCGCGCTCTTCTTCCTTCTTCAGCCGATTCTTGATGTAGTTAGCTGAAGTGACCAACTTCTTTTCTTCTTCGTCAGTCAGATCAAGGTGTAACTGTTCCATGACCCCGTCACGACCGACAACCGCCGGGTATGAAAGATAAGTGCCGTACTCCTCCCGGTAGTTAGAAACCGGCATTTCTGTACGGGCGTCACTGAGCAGGGCATTGGTCAGACGAACAGCTGCGGTGGCAACACCGTAGTTCGTGTACTTCTTGCCCTTGTAAACCATGTAGCCACCTTGACGGGCGCGTTCTTCCAAGTCTGCCAAATCCAGGTTACGTTCCTTGGCTAAATCGAGGACCCGCTTGCCCAGGACACGAACCGTGGACCATGCAGTAAATTGAGAATTACCATGTTCACCCAGGTTGAAGCCGACCACTGACCGTGAGTCAACGTGCAGGGCGTCACCGACACAAGCACGCATCCGTGCTGAATCCAGCAGCGTCCCGGTGCCCATCACGTGGTTCTTCGGCAGACCAGTCAGCTTTTGGTACATCGAGGTGATGACGTCACAAGGATTTGTTACGTCGACTAACATTCCGTGGAAACCATTGTCCACCAATTTTTTGGCAACCAACGGAACTTGGGTCCGGGTAAACTTAAATTCAGCGAAGCGATCGTGGTCTGGTGTATCAACCAGCTTTGACTTCCCCAGTGTTGATACGACCACATCACAATCACGCACTTGGGACCAATCATTAACCGTCAGTACCGTATGGAACGGCAGATTGGCCATTGCATCCCGCAAGTCCAGTGCATCCGCATTGACCTTGGCCTCGTTTGTATCAAACAAAGCTAATTCGTCAGTAAAACCACCTGAAACTAAGTAATGAGCAACCGTAGCACCAACGTGACCCATTCCTACAACTGCAACTTTTCTCATAAGCGTAATCCCCTTTCTCAACCTGAGTGAAATTAATTCATCGTATTCTCAATCAATGCCTTATTTGCGAACTTCAACACTGACGTCACCAAAGCCGTGGTCAAACTTAGCTTCCCACTTGCCTTCAGTTAAGTGTGGCGGCAGCAGGAACGTCCCAGAAGAAACTAGCTGTCCGGCCTTAAAGGTCTTGCCCTGATCTTCCAGTTTCCCTACCAGCCACTGCAGTGACTTCAGCGGGTTGCCGAGAACTTCACTCGACTTACCGTTAGATTCTTCCTTGCCATCATGGTAGAGGGTCACGTTCACCGTAGCCGCATCATCAACATTCTGAAAGGCCTCATCAGTTGGCCGTTCATCGCCGTAAACGACGAAGCCACCGACAGCACAGTCGCTCATAACGTTGTACTTGCTTAAATCTGGGAACCAGTCAGCGAAGCGACTATCTGGCAACTCCACGGTGCCACAGACAGTGGTTTTGTGAAGCAGGTCTTCCAAACTGTCACTAGCGTGCAAGTCCTCCTTAGCGCGGAAACCTAATTCCACTTCCAGCAGCGGCGCCATGGTCTTATCTTGCAGGGAGAGCAGTGCCGGGGATGGTAGGAAGTGGGAATCCACTTGTTGGCCGTACAGGGGACTGTCTGAATCAAACATGTCTTGGGTTTGCTTGCTGGTCAATGAAACCTTGTAGCCACCAGTCGGCAGGCCTTTTAGTTCCACGAATTTGTCCTGAACGGCGTAGGCCGTGTCATCATCGGTGACGACCCCGTCCCAGTCACTCATCTTGAGTGGCTTTTTTGTCCGGTAAGCATCGTAGAGTGCTTGGGCAAATTCATTTTGCTTGTCGTTGAGGGTTGCGGTACGGTTTTCAGTTTCAGTTGCAGTTTCGTTGGTCATAATAATTTCCTCCTCTAGGAGGTGATCATCACGATCTCAACTATTCCGCAGCTGGAACGGTGACGATCACCATGTTCTTGTTAGTCTCACTATTCTTTGAATTGCTTAAAATCTTACCTGGCACTTTAATGCCACTAATGTCATCTTCCGACATGATCATCACCACCTTTTTTCCAACCTCGGTAAATAAAAAACAGCGTCCTCCAACCTCCCCATAAAGGGAGATTTAAAAGGACGCTGTTGCGTGGTACCACCTTTCTTCGCGATTCCCGACACGAGAGGCCGGAAACCACCTTCACTAACGGCCACTTCACGTGACGATTAGCTGGCACTGTAATGGGTGCTACCAGGGCAATCTACTAATTAAAAAAACGTTCGATGCTCAACTCACGAGCGATCAGTTCATCATGACTCACACCGGTTTTCACCAACCACCGGTTCTCTAAATTCATCATCAATCACCGTTCTCGATCAATGTTGTTATTTGCTTTGGTTGATTTGTTATTTAGTATTCTACACGGACAAATGAGAAATGCAAGGGATATTTTAATCTTTTTCTCAGAAACAGTTAATCCTGCCCCAATCAAATCCTCCCGATACCCATAATGGCGCTGCTTGACGTCATTTTTTTGATTTCAAAATTTTCTTCGGTATTTGTGAAAATCGCCTGATCACATAATTGGACTCCTGAAATCTTTTTATTGACGAGTCGCAACCGAAGCCTCCGGTTGCGGCTTTTTTGTACGTAAAAGGCTCCAGCATTCAGCCTGACTGAACGCTAGAGCCTATTTCGTTAAATTTTAATTCGTTGTTTCTTGATCTTCTGCAGGCGCAACCGCATCCCCGTCATTGTTTGTCCTAACGGGGGTAGAGCTCAGCAGTGATCCGTAATAACCGTCATGTCGGCTATCGAAGGTATAGCGGACGTGATTAATCACCTGCGTGCCAGTCGCCATCTGACCATTAGCGTCAAAGTAGTAACGATGGTTACCAATCGTTTGCCATCCAGTCAGAGCCCAGGCATTATTCTGGTCAAAGTAATACCAGTGCCCATTGAACGTCTGCCACCCTGTTAGAGCCCAGGCATTGCTGGGATCAAAGTAGTAACGATGGCCGTTGATCGTTTGCCAGCCGGAAAGCGCCTGTCCTTGGTCATTGAAGTAGTACCAACGCCCATTGATGAATTGCCAACCTATATCAGCCCAAGCATTGGCCGGGTCAAAGTAATACCAATGATTGGATAACTTTTGCCAGCCGGTAAGGGCCCAGGCATTATCCTGATCAAAGTAATAGCGAAGACCATTGATCGTCTGCAGACCCGTGTCGGCCTGCCCTTGATCATTGAAGTAGTACCAGCGACCGTTAATGAACCGCCAACCCGTGTCAGCCCAGGCATTAGCTGAATCAAAGTAGTACCAGTGGTTGGACAACTTCTGCCAGCCGGTCAGGGCCCAGGCGTTCGACTGGTCGAAGTAATAGTGGCGACCATTAATCATCTGTAAGCCAGTATCAGCGCGTCCTTGATCATTGAAATAGTACCAGCGACCGTTGATCAATCGCCAACCAGTCCAAGCCGCACCAGAGTTATCGAAGCCATACCAGTGGCCGTTGATGATTTGCCACCCCGTCCTCATGGCACCATACGAACCATTGTGTTGATCATTGAGGTAGTAGTAACGTCCGTTGAAATTATGCAAACCAGCCGCCATTACCGCCGTGGTCGGATCGAAGTAGAACCATTGATTGCCGATCAATTGCCAGCCAGTGTTAGCAGCACCGGAACCAGAGAAGTAATACCAGTTACCATTGATTGCCTGCCAACCGTAGAGCATTGCCCCACTGTTATTAAAACCATAGACACGACCGTTGATCTTATGAACACCAGTGTACATCTGGTGCGAACTAGGATCTAGATAGTACCAGCTACCCCTCAGCAGTTGCCAACCGCTTTCGGCCGCACCTGACGGAGCCAAGTAGTACCAATGTCCGTTGGTATACTGCCAGCCAGTCAACATCTGACCGCCACTGCTCATGTCATAGAGTTGACCATTAACAGTCGTCAGCCCTGTAGCCATGATCCCAGAAGTGAGGTCCATGTAGTACCAGGAGCCCTTAATTAACTGCCAACCGGTCATGATGTCGCCATACTGGTTGTAGTAGTACCAATTACCATTACGCCAATCCCAGCCGACATGCACCCCAATCGTTTGGGCGTCAACAATCGTGTTGTATTCAGCCGATGTCACTTCTTTGCCGAGGTATTGACTCAGCCGCCCACTAGTAATCATCGCGTTGATCTTGTCACGCAAGTAAGCACTATTCAGCGTGATGCCACGTGTCTTATACCAAGCCTGAGCTTCGCTAGATAAACTAGCACTGACGTAAGGTGAGAAGGATTGACTGTCGAAAGTGACGTAGTAAGTCATCGGGTGCTGGGCTGAACGCTGGAATCCTATTCCAGTCAAGAGATCTGCGAATCTCAAGGCATTAATAGCATGCCCTAACTGTGTCGTGGTCGTCACACCGGGATCATTGAGCTCACCATAAAGCATTGCCTGCATCCGGTTGTATAGGTCAATAGCGTACTGTAACAAAGTGGTTCCACTAACAATGTAGAGATTTTCGTTATTGTCAGGGTACAGATAGATGTCATCTTTACTACGGATAGCGCCATCTGCCACCAAGTTATTGAGAATAGCCTGCTGCAGAGCATCAGAATGAGTAGTATTTTGAACAATCCGCCAAATATCAGGATTAGTTAAATCATGCTGGACCGCATCCATCTTGTCATTAGCACGCATCCGTGCTTCCTGATCCCCGATGCTGGCTGCCACATCGGTATTCAGCAAAGTGAACGGCCGGATATTATCCATCCCCGATGCAGACGTGTAACCGCCCAGACGATTGTAGTACTGATAAATTTCCGGATAGTGATCATAAACGTAGCTACGGTACTGATTAAGCCAGTTGACGCCCAGTTCACGTAAGAAATTCATCTGCACTTCGGTCAAGCCCTGCTGACTATCAATCCGGGGCGAAGTATCGTTATCAGGATCATAAATCAGTTGGCCCGGTACAAAAGTCAGTGGCAACTGATTTAAATTGGACACAGTCGCCCTGCGAATAGTGGGATCATTCGGATTGCCCCAGGTCTTCGCGGTCTGAGTACCAAATTCCCCATACTGGGAATTGGCAATTTCCGTGTACTTAGTGTTGGGCTTCGTGATGCCACCACTATTGGCAGTTTTCTTGAGGCCCTCAGGCTCACCCTGGTCACCGACTGCTGGCGTCACCTTGACCCGTGTGTCAGTACTGCTAGCAGATGGCTGGGTTGCCTGTGCACTGCTGGGTGTCGTTACTTGTTGGCTGCTTTGTGCCGTATTTTGCACACTGGTACTGTTTACGGTGTTGGTAGCAGTATCGTCAGCCAGTGCATTCTGGCCGTATGCAAAGGTACTTAAAAGAAGGCCGGCAGCAGCCGTTGCCGTCCACCTCCACAGTCGATAGCGTTGATGATGTGTTAAGAACTGCACTTGATCCCTGCTTCTTTCTATCAGATTAAAAAGAGTTACTTACTCTTATTATATCTTAGCTGGGACATTAACTCCAAGTTCTTGACCAATCTGCGAAATTTCTTCATAAGTTTTATCATCAATATTCACACCTTGCTTCTGATTATTGGCAAGGTTCTTGTATTCCCGGTCACCTGGAACCCAGATAGTCTTGCCCGGCACGTGCTTCAGGTTGCGAATTCGGTTGAGCATTGCAGTGGCATCTGCCTTCAATTTGTCAGGATCCCCGAAGAAGGATGGATCAAAGGCAAAGACAAACTGACTGAAGTCGTGCTTGCCACGAACTGTGTCGGCAGAAATGGAACCCTGAGCAAGAATCCCCGTCAGCAATTCTACGACGATCGAATTGCCCATTCCCTTGTAGTTGCTGTTTTCTACGTCCGTACCACCAAGCGTCAGCAGACCCCCACCAATTTGGGTGTCACTGAAAGCGGCCCGTGCCAAAATATCTTCGGCTTCCCGTGGATCATTAACCAATTGACGGTCTTTATTAACAACCCACTGACCTGGCAGCTTTTCACCCTTCTTGTCAGCTAATTGAATCTTGCCACTAGCAACAGTTGAAGTAGCCCCGTCAAACATGAACGGGTGCGGACTAGCCGGGAAACCAAAGGCAAAGGCATTAGATCCTAAGAAGGCTTGGGTTGCGTTAGTCGGCAAAACCAGCGGACGGGTGTTAGTCAGCGCAATACCAACTAAGCCAGCGCGTAAAGCCTTGCGAGCATAGTAGCCAGCAATACCAAAGTGGTTGGAGTTCTTGACCACTCCAATACCAACGCCGACCTTCTTAGCCTTTTCAATTACTTTGTCCATAGCCAGGTTAGCGGCAATCTGTCCCATGTTTTGGTTAGCATCGACCAGCACCGTTCCTGGCAGTTCACGAACCACCTTTGGTTCACGGGTTGGAACAATGGTCCCATCTTTAATCATCCGTCGGTACCAATCCAAACGCTGAATCCCGTGTGATGAAATTCCCCGCAAATCTGCATCAACTAAGGTATCAGCTAACAACTGACCATTTTCCTTCGTGAACCCTAATTTATCAAAAACATTTTCCAAGTATTGACGTTCATCTTCTGATTTAACTCGTGACATTGATAAAAACCTCCCAAACTAAAAAACGTCCCTGTGCAATCAACACAAGGACGACGACCGTGGTACCACCTATATTCACTGCTAGATAGCAGCCTCTTTAATGGATAACGGTCATCGCCCGGAAATGTAGCTTGCACCCATTCCAATTCTGATAAGTTCATTCAGAGACTCTCTTAATACGCCCTTTCACCAACCGACGCTCGCTGTGGATTAAGATTATCTCTTACTATTCTCATCTTGTTTTAATATTTAAATTGATTTTAGCTGATAACTTTCAAATGTCAACTAATTTAGGGAAAATTGTTCACATATCTATTAATTTGTCTGAATAATGCTATGATATTAAAAGTGTAAAAAATTTCTAAAATTTAATGGGGGAAAACTGAAGATGAAGAAACATTTCAAGATGTACAAAGCTGGCAAACTGTGGCTTACTGCAGCAATTGTCGCTTTTGGCATGTTGGGTGGCAAGGCATATGCCGATGATGTTCAGAATGCTAGTGCTAATACCAATGTTCAAAATGTGCAAGTTGTCCAACCTGCACCAGCTACTTCCAATACTGGTAGTCAGGCACAGGGAAACTCAACGCAAAATAACACCAACCAGAGTAATTCAAATGCTAATCAAAACCAGCAGGTAACCTCGATTAATGGTTACCAAATGCAAACAAATAGCGATGGTAGTTCGATCTGGCGCAACAGCCAGGGACAACTGGCCAATGGTTGGCAAAACAACCAGAATGACTGGTATTACTTCAACAACGGTCGGACGATGACCAACTGGCAGTGGGTCAACAATAATTGGTTCTACATGAACCCACAAACCAACATCATGGAAACTGGTTTGCAACGGATTAACAACAGTGTCTACTACCTCAACCCAAACCATGACGGTAACTATGGTGCCATGCGAACTGGTTGGCAAGTTGTTAACAATAACTGGTACTACTTTAATAACTCTGGGGCTGCCGCTACTGGCTGGGCACGTCTCAATAACCAGTGGTTCTACTTCAATCCTGAATCTGCTCAAATGCAAGCGGGATTGCAACGGATCAATGGCAGTACCTACTACCTGGACCAGCGTCATGATGGCAACTACGGTGCGATGCTGACCGGCTGGCAAGTCATCAACGGGCGCTGGTATGGTTTTGCTGGTTCTGGTGCCGCTTTAACCAACTGGCAATACATCAACGGACGTTGGTACTACTTCAACCGTGATGGGCAGGCACAGATTAGCTGGCAGACCATCAACGGCCACCGTTATTACTTCGACACCACTAATGCCTGGGCCCTTACCGGCTGGCAACATCTCAGCAATAACTGGTACTACTTTGACCCAAGCAACGCCTGGGCCGAAACTGGCTGGCAAACACTGGGTGGTCAACGCTACTACCTCGACCCAACGACTGGCCGGATGGCAGCTGGCCTTACCGAACTTAATGGTCAGACCTACTACTTCAGTCTCCAGAATGGCGGCCCTTACGGATCAATGAAGACTGGCTGGCAGTTGGTTAACAACCACTGGTACTACTTCAATAACAACGGAACTGCCGTTTCTGGCTGGCTCAGCAATGGTGGCCATCGTTACTACCTGAACCCGGCAAATCACGTAATGGCTACGGGTGCGACCGAGATTAATGGTCAATATTACTTCTTCGCTACTAGTGGTGCCCAGGAAACCGGTTTGATCTACAACCCGGCTAGCCACTCACTTCAGTACTACAATACCCAAAATGGTACCCGGCAAGCTACCGCAACCATCGATGGTCGGACCTATCACTTTGACCCAACGACCGGTGACATCATCACCACTTCATTCTCCAATGGTTTGAACCAAATTGGCAACCGCTACTATTACTTCAACACTGCTAACCACAGTTTTGCCGTCAACCAATGGGAACGGATTAATGGTTCATGGTACTACTTCGGTGCTAATGCTGATGCCACAACAGGCTGGTATCGTTCCAACGCCGGTAATTGGTACTACTTCAACAACAACGGTACGGCTCGTACCGGCTGGCAATTAATTAACGGCCGCTGGTACTACTTCGATCCCACTAATGCTTGGGCACAAACGGGCTGGATTCACCAAGGATCTGATTGGTACTATGGCGACCCGACTAACGCCTGGGCTGATACCGGATGGGCTTTCATTGGACACTACTGGTACTACTTCGACCCAAGCAGCTGCAAGATGTACACCGGTACCCACTGGATCAATGGTCACCAAGTCACCTTCCAAAGTTCTGGTGCCTTTATTGGTTTCAACCAACGGGTAATTGACTGGTTCCTGTCACGGCGTGGTCGTCTGACTTACTCGATGTATGGTTCACGGAATGGCAGTGATGGGACGGCTGATTGTTCTGGTTCCATGACCCAAGCCGTTTGGTCTGCCGGTGGTTCAACACCAGCTCACCTCTACTCCACTCTAGACATCGGTAACTACTTACGCCAAAACGGCTACTACATCGCTGGCCAGGGCCGTGGTGTTCAAAATGTCCAGTATGGTGATATCGTCGTTTGGGGTAACCCTGGTGCTTCTGGTGGTGCTAATGGTCACGTTGTTGTCATCGACACTGATGGCACTAGTCCACACTGTATCTCAACTTGCGGCTACTACTGGAGCAGCGATCCAAACTCCAACTATGGAGCAAGGGGCCAAGCTGTCCAAGAATTCGATTACCAGTGGTACTGGAACGATGATGATCGTCCGTACCAAGTAGTCTACCGTCCAAACTTCTATTGGGCATAGAGTAAGCTGATAAAAAACAAGCGTCACTGCACCCGCAGTGGCATTTTTCTTATCTATTCAATTCAACGTTCCATGTTATAATTAGATTCTGGTTAGTTAATCTCACTATTTTATCAGAAAGAAGGAATTGCTATGTCTCGTAAAATTGCAGTTATTGGAATGGGCCACGTAGGTTCCACCGCTGCCCACTACATCGTTGCCAACGGTTTTGCCGACGAGTTAGTCCTGATCGATAAGAACGAGGATAAGGTGAAGTCCGACGCCCTCGACTTTGAAGATGCCATGGCCAATCTTCCCGTCCACACAGACATCAAAGTCAACGACTACAGCGAACTGAAAGATACCGACGTCATCATCTCAGCCCTCGGTAACATCAAGCTGCAGGATAACCCAGACGCTGACCGATTTGCTGAACTGCCATTTACCCGCAAAGCAGTCAGTCAGGTCGCTAAGGACATCAAAAATAGTGGTTTCCATGGTCTGATGGTGGTCATCACTAACCCCGTTGACGTCATCACTTCAATGTACCAACAAATCACCGGCCTGCCGAAGAACCACGTCATCGGTACTGGTACCCTCCTTGATTCTGCCCGGATGAAACGTGCTGTGGCCCACCAGCTCCACGTCGACCCACGCTCCGTTGACGGTTACAACCTCGGTGAACACGGCAATTCCCAATTCACCGCCTGGTCCACCGTCCGGGTCCTCGACACGCCAATCACGGAATTGGCTAAAACTGAAGGGCTCGACCTCGACAAGTTGGATGAAGAAGCCCGGATGGGTGGCTGGACCGTCTTCAAAGGCAAGAAGTATACCAGCTATGGTGTTGCCACGGCAGCGGTTCACCTGACTAACACCATTCTTTCCAACGCCCTGACTGAAATGCCGGTTTCCAACTACCGCAAAGAATACGGCATCTACCTCTCCTACCCCGCCATCGTTGGTCGCGACGGAATCGTCAAGCAGGCTCAACTGAAGCTGACGGATGACGAGTTAAAGAAACTCCAACGTTCCGCTGACTTCATCCAAGAGAAGTACAAGGAAAGCATGGAAGCAATCAACAATAATTGATCTACCAGCTAAATAATTCGATACAGGCTCCACAGCATTTTTGCTGGGAGCTTTTTTAGTATCTGGATGTCCTGAAGTGACGAACCAAGCAGCTTTTGACTTGTCAGGACGTAACGGCCGTCATGTAGAAAGGCTTGGTAAGCCGCTACTTTGCTGGGGGCGAGACGCAATTCGACATCGGAAGGGAGCAGCGATTTCAAGAGAGACGCCGTGGCCGCATGACTATAGGCAATGGCTCGTGGTGCTGAACGCTTAGCCACAACCATCGTGTCCAACTTAGTAATGAAACTATCAACTAGGTCCAGGTGAGTCAGATACTTGTAATGAAGATCACCCCAAGATGAACCCGATTGACTGCGAAAGGCAGCTGGTACTAGCAGATAGTCTCCAGCAAAGGCGGCTATTTGATCATAAATTTCTTCAAAGCTTGGATGGAGGACGATCTTGCCATCAATCCGCTTTTGGTCTAGGTAATGGCGCGTAGCGGCGTAACTGTCCGTTTGCTTACCGCCAAGTGTGTGGATGATCATGGTCGGTCCTCCCTTCTTACGATCTCTACTTGGTCTGCTTGCCGTCCTCGACACTTGACTGACCATCTATGCCCAATAATTTTTTAGTCGCCGGCAGGTCTCCTAACTTTGTCAAATTTTCACGGTCCATCACGACGAGGTTGCTGTCCCCATCAGCCAACTGACCAAAAGCCCGCAAAGACTGGTTCTTGAAGTAGTTATCATCAGCACTGGCGAGGGCTGCCTGAACCTTTTGAATTCGGTAGGCTTCGGCATCCGCCGCCGTCTTCTTAGCAGTGGCTTTGGCTTTAGCCGTGTTGATTAGCGCCTGGTTTTGGGCATTATTAGTCAACTCGATGTTCTTGGCTTCCCCTTCCGCCTGGGCAATCTGTGCCCGCTTCTTCCGGTCCGCCGTTAGTTGCTGATCCATCGCTTCCTGAATTTCTTTTGACGGATCCAACTCGTCGATATTGACACGAATGATCTTGATGCCAAACATCCCCGTCAGGCTGTCCACCGCGTCGAAAAGCTCCCGGTTGATCTGTGCCGTCTGCCCGAGCGCCTGGTCCAGTGACATCCGACCGATAATGTCACGCAGGTGACCCCGTACCAGCTGGCTCATGCTTTCCTCAGAATTCGTGTTGTTGTAGAAATATTTTTGGGCGTCATCCACCTGGTAGTTGAGCGTCACACTGACCTGCACATCAGCATTATCCTTGGTAATAACCGAATAACGTTGCAATGCCAGTGGCTGCAAGGCCAGCGAAACTTTCTGTACTCGCTGAACCAACGGAATCTTGATATTCAATCCGGCCGACACAGAGCGAGTGTACTTACCGAAAGTTTCCACCAATCCCTGATAATTCTGCGGAATGATCGTGATCGTCCCTGCTAACAGCAGTAGCACAATCACGATAATAACGATCATCACAATCAAACTCACCATAATCCAATTCCTCCATACTCATTTGCCATTAATTATAGGCGACTGCGCGACTGGCAAACAAGACCCGCATTTTTTTAATATAATTAAACGCAAAACAGGCCCCACCCCCGTATTTAAGAGGTAGAGCCTGCTTTTTATTCAGATGTTACATCTATGATTTGCAGCGATGATTACCGCTCATCATTCTTTTTCTTCTTCATGCCTGCCAAACCAAGCAATGTTGCTAATCCGGCCAAGGCAAAGCCAAAGACTGAAGTCCTGCTCCTAGTGTTACCAGTCTGTGGTAACTTCCGAGAAGCTGTCGATTGACTACCGTTGTCATGGCTGCCGCTATTAGCAGACAATCCATTGGTACCGCTAGTTAAGCCATTAGTCGAACCATTACTACCTGGCAATTGTGGTGCATTATTAGCGCCACTACCATGGTTCATCGATGGGTTGCCACTGTTGTCGGCTGGGTTCCCACCATTGTTGATATCTGAACCATTATTTTCACCAGGATTGTCGGGATTCAATGGACGAGTTGGCTGACTTGGGGTCGTTGGGCCTGTCGGTTGACTCGGTGTCGTCGGACTCGTCGGCTGACTTGGGGTCGTTGGACGCGTTGGTCGGCTTGGCGTCGTCGGACTGGTTGGCTGACTCGGTGTCGTCGGACTCGTCGGTTGACTCGGCGTCGTCGGACTCGTCGGCTGACTCGGTGTCGTCGGACTCGTCGGTTGACTCGGCGTCGTCGGACTTGTTGGTCGGCTTGGAGTCGTTGGACTTGTTGGCCGACTCGGTGTCGTCGGACTCGTCGGTTGACTTGGGGTCGTTGGGCCTGTTGGCTGACTTGGAGTCGTTGGACCTGTCGGCTGACTTGGAGTCGTCGGACCTGTCGGCTGACTTGGAGTCGTTGGACTCGTCGGCTGACTTGGAGTCGTTGGACTTGTTGGCTGACTCGGCGTCGTTGGACTGGTTGGTCGGCTTGGAGTTGTCGGACTGGTTGGTCGGCTTGGAGTCGTTGGACTTGTTGGCTGACTCGGCGTCGTCGGACTCGTCGGCTGACTTGGCGTCGTTGGACCTGTTGGCTGACTCGGCGTCGTTGGGCTCGTCGGTTGACTCGGTGTCGTCGGGCTCGTCGGTTGACTTGGCGTCGTTGGACCTGTTGGGTTCGTTGGCGTCGTCGGACTCGTCGGTTGACTTGGAGTCGTTGGACTTGTCGGCTGACTTGGAGTCGTTGGCGTCGTCGGATTCGTTGGGTTGACCGGTTGACGAGTATACGTGATCGTAATGTTTGGATCAACGTAGTCACTGCCAACACTGGCAACTGCTGGAATCGTGGCTTGACTTGGTGTGTAACCGGCTACCGTTGGTGCCGTTACCGCATCAAAGTGGCCAGTGGTCCAAGCACCATAGCTGACAACTTTCCTGGTTACCAAGTCATAGATGGCCTGCCGCGTTAACGTTGCGGTTTGACTCAAGTTTTGCGTCTTGCCACCAGGCAATTCAGCCGTGATCGTCCGCTTGACATCCTTCTGGAAGTCATCCTTCGTCAAATCTTGGCCATCAGGAGTTTGACCCCCATCTGGAATGTCATGGCTATCGATCGTTGCCGTCCGGTGTCCCAAATGAATCTTAACTACTTGGTTCGTACCGTCAGTAAAGGTGTAAGTCGTTGGTTGACCAGCAACAAGAACGTAGTTAATAGGAACTTCTATGTTCAGATCAACTGTGTCTCCGCTCTTACCATTAATCGTTTGAGTAGAACCAACTTGAGCACCATTATTGTCATCATCGACATAGATAACTTGGGCAGATTGAGCATCGGCTGCCTTGACATAACTGATATTTACTTCAGTATTCTCAGTGTTGCCATCAACTGTGACAGCTGCCACACTATCTTGACTAGGCTTATAGCCAGCAATTGCAGTTGGCGTGAATTCAGCCCAAGTATTATTGCCGTCAACCGTCCAACCACTGTAAGTGATATCGCCAGTTACCTCATCAATCGTAGCGGTCTGGGTAAAGTGTACCTTCTGTACAGTTGTCGTTCTAGTTCCATTTGGAGCAGTTACAACAATTGTCCGCGTTACATCCTTAGCCAAATCATTATCTTTGATTGTCGGGTAATTCTTGGTGTGATCACCCGGAAGCGGACCAGTTGGCTTAGTGTCATCTGGACCCACCGTAATGGTCTTATGTTCGATTTGGACAATCACTGTTGGTACACCAGTTGCTGTAGCAGTAACTGTCTTCGGAATGCTTTGTCCTGGGACAATTTGCCAACCAGCTGGTGCCACCGGAGTAACACTGACAGTTTGATCGGTCTTACCAGTCAAATCAGTTGTACTGATTTCTTTACCAGTCTGATCAACGTAAGAAATCTTACCAGTTTGAGCATTAGCCGTGTAGGTGACCGTCTTACTGATATTCTTATCGCCAAAGTTTACTGTAACTAATGCAATTGACTTTTGATCAGCAGTATAGCCTGGGATATCTGGGCTAGCAACCTCATTGAAGCTGCCAGTGGCAGGAGTCCAGTTAACAGCACCAGTTACTAAGTCCTTAACACCATTTTCAGTAATAGTGATCGTTTGGACATTATCACTTGGCGTCTTAGCACCAGCACCTTGATAGTGAATTGTTTCAGTGATCGTTTGTGTACGAGTTGCACTCTGCATCTTGTGCTTCAAATGAACTGTGATTGTTTGATTGTCACTATCAGTAAACTTGTAGGTCTTTGGTGCATTCTGATCAAGTTCATAATTATCTGGAACTTGGTAATTGATGTCAACAGTTTGATCAACCTTACCACCGATATCTTGTGTGCCGACTTGCTTATTGTCATCGTTACTATCTACGTAAATGATCTTAGCAGTTTGACCATTAGCAATGTAGTTAACAGTTACACTGGTATCCTTTGTCTTATTGACATCAACAGTCACAGCAGCAATCGAGCTGGTGTCAGGAACATAACCGGCAACCGCCTTAGGCGTATATTCTGCCCAAGTATTCTGGCCGTCCTTGGCAGTCCAATTACCGTAAGTGACCTTGCCAGTTACCTTGTCAAAGGTGGACGTCCGATCAAATTCAACAGTTTGTGTCTCAGTAATTGGCTTGCTATTCGGAACGTTGACGGTAATGGTCCGAGTGATCTTCTTAGTCAAATCACTGTCAGTTACCTTGTCATAGCTCTTATTATGATCGCCTGGAACTGGACCTGTTGGGATCTGTGGACTCTTCGGATCAGTTGGATCAACAGTAATCGTGCCATGTTTGATTGTAATCGTAACGGTCGGAATACCATTTGCACCTGCAGTTACAGTAGTTGGAACCTTTTGGCCAGCAACTTCGTCCCAACCTGCTGGGATTTGTGGTGTTACTGTGACGTTTTCACCAGTCTTACCAGTTAAAGCTGTAGTGTCGATTTCCTTACCGTTTTCATCAACGTAGGAGATCTTACCGGTTTGTGTATTAGCAGTGTAAGTGATTGTTACAGCTGCATCCTGCGTATCAGCAGTCGTTGTTACGCCCTTTACACTGTCTTGGCTTGGAGTGTAACCAGCAATTGCGCTAGGGGTGTAGGCTGCCCAATCTCTATTGCCAACAGCAACCCACTCACTATAAGTTACTTCACCTGTGACGGTATCAAACGTTGCCGTCCGAGTGAACTTAGTTGTTTGAGTGATTGTGTTCTTAGTGCCATCAGGACTTACAACCGTAATGGTCCGCGTTGGGCTCTTAGTCAGGGCATCCATTGATTGGTAATTCTTAGTTGAATCACCTGGAACCTTGCCTGTTGGAGCCGTGCCACCAGGGTTAACGGTGATTGTACCGTGCTTTACCTTAACGGTGACCGTGGCAATACCGTTAGTGCCAGCAGTTACCGTACTTGGAATAGTTTGACCTGGCACAATTACCCAACCCGCTGGAATTTGTGGAGTGACTGTTATATCTTGATCAGTCTTACCAGTTAAGTTGGTCTTACCAACTTCCTTACCGCTGTCATCAACGTAGGAAATCTTACCAGTTTGATCATTGGCGGTGTAAGTTACGGCAATGGTGGTGCTTTGTGTACCGCCATTAACATTTACCGCATCAATAGAAATAATTGCTGAAGCACTACCATCAACCGTGATCTTAGGAGTGTAACCAGCAAATGCTGGTACATCTGCATTTGCCCAGTTCTGAGCTGGAGAATCTTTGGCAACTTGCCACTTAGTGTAAGTTATATCACCAGTTACTTCATCAAAGGTAGCCGTTCTAGCGAAGTCAACCTTTTGAGTAATAGTTTGACTAGTACCATCTGGCTTAGTAATGGTGATCGTCCGAGTTGGTTCCGCAGCTAAGTTCTGCATCGTTGGATAAGTCTTGGATGAATCGCCAGGAACCTTGCCTGTTGGAACTTGATCCTTAGGCGTATCAGTAGTAACCGTGATCTTGCTGTGAACCAAGTGAATCGTTACAGGATCATTGCCACTAGCCTTAAAGGTGTAGGTGGTCGGCAGAGTCTGATCAGCAGCCAACTTGTAGCCGGCCGGAACAGTCAATTTAGTATTAACAGTTTGATCAGTCTTGCCTTTGACTACTACAGTTTTGGCTTTTGCCCCCTTGTTGTCATCATCAACAAATTGATAAGTAATACTCTGATCGTTAGCAGTGTAAGTAATGACAATCTTTGGATCACTGTAGTTGCTGGTGACATTATTATCAGCATCTACACTTGCTTGACTTGGTGTGTAACCTGCAACCGTCGGAGCAGCAACTTTAGCAAATGAACCGTTTGACCAGGTTCCCCACTTAGCAACCTTCTTAGTTACCAAGTCGTAGGTCGCATTCCGCGTCAACGTTGTCTTTTGACTCAAGTCTTGCGTCTTACCATCTGGCAGCTTAGCCGTAATCGTCCGAGTGATGTCTTTACTAAAGTCACCTTGACCTAACTTAGTACCATCTGGTGTTTCACCACCGTCTGGAATGGACTTACCATCAATGGTTTCAGTCTGATGTTCAATGACTAAGTTGAGAGGTTGGTTAGCCAGCCCAATAGTTGTTGAAGTTGGAGCTGGGTTAGATAGTTTCCAATTAGTAGGGATGTTCAAAGCAACTTGGCCTTTACCAGTACCGAAATTGATTGTTGTACCCTTGCTATCACCAACATTACCAGTAACAGTTTGGCTGCCGATAATGTTGTTATCCTTGTCCACAAAGTTAATAACTTGACTGACCTGAGCTGGAACAACCGTCACCTTAACCAGGTTAGTCGAAGCAGTCCAGTTGTAGTTGGTAGTTAAGTTCTTCTCCAAAGCGTCAAGGCCAGTTTGGTTCAACTTGATGTAGTAGGTACCAGCATCAGTTGGTGCATCAACCTTGTTGCCACTAGCATCGCACCAGTCAAAGTAAGTATCCTTCAAGTCACTGGTACTAATCTGATCATTACCAATCAAACCAGTAGCGCTGATATCGCCATGTAAATCAGAAATTGGTTTATCAATTTGGCTACCATTGTAGGTCCGCTGGATGGTCCCATCACTCATACTAATTTGGGCGTTGACCTTATTAATAGTGAAGGTGGCCGAGCCAGACAAATCTTTATCGTCAATTGTGACGTTAGTAATTGTATTATTGCCAACCTTGACAGTCCATTGTGGATCACTAGCAATCTTATCCCGCAGGTGCTTCAAGACCTTGGCATTGTTCAGCTTGATCGTGTAAGTACCGGCATCAGTCGGAGTAGTAATTTGCTTACCATCCTGGTCATACCAGTCGTAGTCGCCATCTTGCAGAGTGTAGTAGATCGTCTTGTTAGCACCGATCGTAACGGCAATCGTACTGGTACCACCGTTAACTTCACCGGTCGTTACTTTTTGACCATCGTAGTTCTTGTTAGCCTTACCACTCAAAATTGCCTTGGCTTCAGCTTGCGTAACCGTGAATTCATAACTGTAGCCATTAACCGTGGTTGGAATCGTGAAGTTCGGGTTGGCTGCTTGCAAGGCTGCAATCCCTTTGCTATTCAACTTAAAGGTGTAAGTACCAACGTTGATTGGGAAGTCAGTGTAGGTATTGCCATCAGCATCCTTGATATCAAAGTCAGCTAAGGTCAAGCCATTAGAACTCAAATTCTGGGTACTGCCAGCAGCATCAGTAGCTTCAAGGCTACCAGCCAAGGTTGACAAGTCAATTTGAGCTTGTTGACCATTGTAAGGCTCGCTACCTTGACTTGGATCAGCAACCAATTTAGTAATACTTAAGGCCTTAATTTCATAAGTGGCATTACCACTGATGTTATCAGCTAAGAGCTTAATTGCGCCTTTGTAGTCAGGGTGGTGCTTAATCCAGGCGTTAACGTCCTTGATAAATTGATCTTTATTCAGACTAATGCCATAAGTACCCTTATCGGTTGGTGCACCCTTCAGAGTTTGACCATTAGCACTCCTAAAGTCGTTAGCAGTCAGTGGCAACGTGATCGTTTGGCCATTGACAGTGAAGCTGGCATTGATTAGTTGTGCCTTATCCCTGTCACTATTCTCATAAACGGTTTGGTCGAAGGAAACAGGATTGCCATCGTAAGTCTTCCAGTTACCACCACCGAAGGTAACCTTTGGCGTGACCTGGTTGATGTTCAAAGTACCAATCGTGTTAGCCGGGTTCTTCAGACCAGTCATCGTGCCGTCACCGTATTGGTAAACAACATTATCAGTGGACTGTGTTGCCAGCTTCTTCCAGCCAGACTCAGTCAACCGGACATGGTAGGTACCAACCATAAATGGTGTTGTGGTAGTTGTACCGTTTGCCCGCTCAAAGGAAGTAATGACGTTACCATCATCATCGACGAATTCGTAGTCGCCCGCTGTCAAGTTGACGCCGGCTGGGATCGTCAATACCTGGCCGTCGTCACGAACTGGAGCAGTAATTAACTGATCGCCCTTCTCACCACCATAAACGGTGAAGGTCGGTGCAAAAGTATTTGGATCTACAGCAACTGCCTGGTTGTTCCAGTCAACATTCTGTGACCCTTGGTTGATTCCGATGTGAACCACTTCTGGGTAGATGTAGTAAACGAAGGCATCCATCTTAATGTTGTAGTTCGGGTTAGCATCATCAAGAGCTTGCTGGCCATTGGCATTCAGCCGCAAGCAGTAAGTCCCAGCATCCTTAATCGGGTTCTTTGGATTATCTTGCGTACCGTAAGCCAGTTTATCTTTATCAAAGTACCAATCAAGGCCGTCGACTGTTAAGTTGCCAACATTCATACCCGCCTTTTTAATAGCATTCTTGTAGATATCAAATTGGTCTGTAGTTAAACCAGTGGTTTGCGCATCAAAGTTCTTGCCACCAGCGACGCCTGGGTTAATTTCTTTATTGGCCTTGTTAATGATTAACGTGCCGTAACTAGTAACTCCAGTAGCTACTGGGTAAACAAAGTTTGGACTCAGTTTTGCCAACTTGTCATAGCCACTTTGCTTGAGGTAAACCCGGTAGTTGCCAGCATTAGTTGGACTATCAACAGTCTTCGAAGAATCGCTAAAGTCGGTAAAGGTAAAGTCAGCAGCAGTCAGAGCATTAGGCCCTGTTGTTGGAATTGTTGGAATCGTAATGTTCTTATCGCCGACAGATAGCGAAATCGTTGGTAATGTCAACTGAGCTTGACTGCCATCAGTATTCGCACCGAATTCATTGCCATTGTAAGTCGTTGCCTGCTGACCACCGACAGCAACCATTACCCGGACTGGGTTGATGGTGTAAGTTCCGACGACATCAGGGTTAGCAGTAGTTCCATAAGTCCAGTTGACGTTTTGACTGGTGATGTTGCCATTAGTATCCGCAACATTGCCAAAGTGCTGGTTGATGTAGTCCTTGCCCTGCTGGGTCAGTTTAATGTTGTAAGTTCCAGCATTGGTTGGAGCAGCGACAACTTTACCATTCTGATCAGTAAATTCGTAATCGCCATTTTGTAATGTGTAAGTCTTAGGAGAATTAGTAGGGCCAGGATAGTTCAAGTTAATTTGAATATCGTTCAAATCACCAATCGCATTACCGTTGTAGTCACGGTTATTGGTGTAGTTAGCAGTAGCTGTTCCTTGAGCAGCAACGATCTTGTATGGTGCGTAAACGTATTTCCAATCGAAGTTCTTACCGCTATTTCCAGTAATTCCTTCAAGAATATCGATAAATTTCTGTGTTAAACCAACATAATAAGTTCCGACATTCGTTGGTTTACCTTCTACAGCAGTGTAAGTATAAGTTCCATTTGCTTGCTTTTGTCTCTCATAGAAGGTCAGGTTAGCAACATCGTCCGCGCTCAGATAAGAAGCACTCGTTGCTAAATCAGTCTTAACGATTACTTCGTACTTACTGTGATCAAATACCGCTGGTTGACCAGTGTATGTTTCGGTTTGACCGCCTACAAGCGTAATAGTCCCGTTTCCTTGAGCAATCTCGTGGTTAGCATTGTTAACAGTCGTGTAGGTATAATTTTGTGTACCATAAATCTTTTGAATATTGGCTAAAGCTTCGTTGCTTAATTGAACCTTAAAGGTGCCAACTTGGTGTGGAGTACCGTCAACATAAATGACATCTCCGTTTTGCAACTTGTAAGCGAAGTTGACGTTATTGCCCTGGGCATCCTTGACCGCCTGGCCATCAGCCGTAGTAATTGCCAACGTGTATCCGGAAGGATCCAGCGTATAGTCGCCAATCGTAGTACTGCTTGGATTCTTGCTGTCCTTATCAGTCAAAGTAACCGTCAAAGCCAATGGATCAATCACATAGCTGCCAGTAACTGAACTCGAAGTAAAGTCAGTATTAACGACACTAGCAAAGTCATAGTTGCCATGCAAAGTATTGTTAGCAAAGTTTTGCAGATCTTTCAAACCTTGCGCACTCAAGCGAACTTGATAAGTACCAGCATTAGTTGGATCGCTCTGAACAAATTCAAGATCTTTAGCCGTCAACTTAAATCCATCAAAGGTCGTTTGGTCACGGCTGATTACGCCACTGTTTTCATCACCTTTAACTGAAGTGAACTTAATAGTGTAATCACCATCAGCGATGGACGCACTTTCGCCGTTGTAAATCTTGTGTGGTGTCTTGTCGATTTCAAAGCCAACTGCCCGGTGACGAACAACGTACCAAGCGTTGGTGTTAGCTTCGTGACCACTATCACCAGTACTAGTCTTATCTGCAGCTTGAGAACTTAATCTAAGTTGATAGTTAGGGTGATCTTTATTCCATTGTTCAATGAAGCTGTCTGAAACCTTAACGACATACTGTCCGGAGTTCAGTGGCAGGCCATTCTTATCCGTTGCGGCTCCATCAGGAACTACAACTTGTAAATCACTAGCCGCAATTGGAACATTGACGTCTTTATTATTTTCATCCTTAAAGGTTAATTTGAATCCACCGGCCTTAATGTTAAGGGCAGGCATTGGATCAGAACCGTAGTCAACATATTGCTTACCTACCAAATTCAATTTCGATTGCAGTGCCTGAATCGTGTAACGAGCGTAGGTTTGTTGAGTAAAGGTGTAGTTTTTACTCTGCTTGTTTAAGCTAGCCAAGGCCTCTGGCGTCAAGACGATGTTGTAAATAGCACCTGTTTGTGAGTTAGCGTCGGTTGGAACAGTAGTCCCATCAGAAGCTTCCACAACCTTGAAGTCAACCGCTGTAGGAGTAAATGTAATACCGCTTGGTGCAGTAGTAGTCGAACGATCACCCCATCCCAGGTTAATACCACTAACGTCGGTAATCTGGGCAGGTTTATCATTATAGTCCTGTTGCGCAGTCCCGTTGATAATGATCACAATTGCTTCAGGATTAATCGTGTAGCTAGCATTAGTAGCAAAAGTCAGCTTGTAGTTATTGCCATATTTTTGAAGCAAAGTATTCCGATATTCAGGATCCAGTGCCACCTTGTAAGTGCCTGCATCATTTGGTGCAACAGTAACCTTACCGACACCATCGACAAATGCTAAATGACTTGCATCAACAGTGGTTGTATCACTTTGTCCCGGCAATTGAATCGTGTAAGCACCATTAGCCAAGCTGGTGGTCTGTCCATATGTTGAACTGCCAGTACCAGTCAAAGCAATCGTGGCACCAGCCTTATCAATCGTGAACTTAGCTGTATTAGCATTTGTATTCAGACTGTAAGTGTAGTGAGTACTATCATCACTATTATTGATGTTATCAATTCCAGACTGACTCAGCGTTACTAGATAATCTCCGGCATCAGTTGGCGCAGAAACTGGTATTAGCTTAGGCTTTCCATCCTTATCCGTACCTTGTTGAACAAACTCCAAGTCGCCGCGCTTCAACGTGTAGGTCTTACCATTATCCATAGTGACAGTGATACCAGTGATGTTGCCATTGCTGTCCACTGGAATAACCGCAGCTTGACCAGTATAAGTAGTGGAAGATGAGCCATTCAGAGAAATTTTGGCAGCAGCCTTGGTAATACTGTACGCACCGCTGGCGTCGTTGACCCAGTTGTAATTAGTAGTGTCTGACTCCACCTTAGCTAAGCCGCTCGGTGTCAGCCCAATCGTGTAATCACCGATTTCAGTCGGCACAGCAATCGGCTTACCATTCTGGTAGAACTGGAAGTCTTTAGCAGTCAGTGAACCAGATGGGACGGTCAAAGTCTGGCCATTATTAGTGGTGATGGATACAGTAAAGTTATTTGGATCAAGAACAGTTGCCTTACCAGTCCATGGCGTTTGTTGCGAGCCAGAATTATTAGCAAAGTTCACCGTAGCAGTAGCCTTGCCAATCGTCCAGTTCCAGCCGTTTTGAGTAAAGCTGAAGTCATAGTTAGGATTTAGCTTGTGCAATTCGGTAAGGGCGTTATCGCTCTTCAGCCGCAATGTATATGATCCGGCATCAGTTGGGACAGTCGTCATGACGTTGCCCTTAGCATCAACCCATTCAAAGAGGTCTGAAGCTGCATCTTGATAGTTAAGGGTTTGCCCTTCAACAACACCACTAGTAGCAAAGTGCGATTTGAAGTTGTCATCAGTGTAGGCAATCTGAATTGGGCTACCATCATAAGTCTTCGTACCTGTACCATAGAAGGAAACCGTAACTTGACTTGGATTGATGACATAGTCAGTAAATTTCGTACCCTCAGTGCCACTCGTGCCTTCAACATACTTCAAGGTCAGATTTGGAAAGGCCTTAGTCAGCTGATCCTGAGCACTTTGCGACAGACGGACGCGGTAAGTACCAGCATTCACTGGTACATCAGTCGTCCAAGTCTTACCGTCTGCAGAGAATTCCAAGTCGCCATTTTGCAGCTGACCTTGGTCGTCCTTGTTAGTAACACCAGCACCGGAAATAGATAGAGTATAGCCAGAAATTGGATGGGCTACGCCAGAGTAGGTAGCACTATCATTACCCTGCAAAGTGATAGTCCCTTGAGCCGGAGTAATGGTGTAAGTAAAGTGCTTCGTGTAATCAATCGTGATAGCGTAGTTGGTATTGTCACGAGCTAAAGTATCAACCCCACTATTAGTAGAGGTTTGCGGCAAAATACCAATGTAGTAAGTACCAACATTAGTTGGGCTGGAGATTGACTTGTAAGTACCGTCTTTTTCAAGTTCATACCATGTGTAGTCAGCAGCATCGAAGGTGTCAGTATTCAGGGTTTCACCTGTTACCAAACCATCGGTATGCAGGTGACTAGCTAAATCAGTTGGAATCGTAGCAGCGCTAGCATCATAAACTTTGCCGCCATTGCCGTCTAAGTG
Organism: Limosilactobacillus sp.; assembly: GCF_040772465.1. GTDB lineage: Bacteria > Bacillota > Bacilli > Lactobacillales > Lactobacillaceae > Limosilactobacillus. The sequence goes on from NZ_JAXGYB010000001.1 coordinate 43,692, forward strand.
AACCGTCAAAGTCTTTTGCTTAATTGTGTAAGTAGCTGAGCCACTGACCTGGGCTTTATCGTTATCGACATTGCCTTGCAGGTACTTGAAGTTCGGATCATTCTGCAACATGTTGTTCAAGATGCCCTGAACACCACTAGTCTTCAGGGTAATGGTGTAGGTTCCGGCATTCTTAGGAGCATTCTCCAAAGCCTTGCCCTGGTCGCTCCAAGTATAGTCGCTCGTGTAATCCTCATTTGGATTGTAATTGTACTGGTAAGTGATGGTCTCATTGCCGCTACCATCGGCTTTCGGAACGGTCAGCTTAATCGTGATGGTGTTATTAGTATCTTGCTTGGTAACGTCGGCGGAAGTGACAGCTTTGCCATCATAAGTCTTTTGACCGCTACCTTCGATCGTTACAACTGGCGCGTACTTGTTAATGGTGTAGGTACCAGTCCCGACACTAGTGATCGTCACATTAGACAGGTCAAAGTTCGGGTTAGCATCCTTAATTCTTTGCAGACCTTGGGCAGTTAACTGAATCTTGTAAGTGCCTGCATTGATTGGTCCAGTAACGGCACCAGTCGTGGCGTTAATCTGTGCCAATGTCGTAGTGCCATCAGCAGCAACAAATTCAAAGTCACCACTTTGGAAGTTAACGTTGGCTCCGCCGGTTTGAGTGCCATAACTAATCGTCGGCGCACCAGTGAAGGTGGCCTTGTTAAGCACGTTGGACCCATCATAAGTCTTAGAACCAATAGCACTGAACGTAATCGTTGGGGCTGCCTTATTGATCTTGAAGACAACATATGAAGTCTTAGGATCATAGTTCCAAGTGAAGTTAGGATCTAATGCCTGGAACTTCTTTAAACCAGCATCGCTTAAGACAATGTGGTAAGTGCCCACGTTAGTTGGTTTAGTTGACATGGTATTGCCGTTGTCATCGACAAATTCGAAGTCACCATTATCTAATGCGACCTTGTCAGACCCAGCTGGCAAAGTTAAATGACTATCAACTGCGCCTACTGCATTACTAATTTGTTTGGCCAGATCTGGTGTGATGGTGAAGCCAGAACCAGTGTAAGTCTCGTCAATTTCTGGACCTGAAATAGTAACGTCAGCGGCATTCTTGATATAAGTAACATTGACAGTAGCATCAGGAGTGTCAGCAGTTAAATCATTCTTTGCTGCTACTTCAGTGCCGACAACACCATCAATTAAGGCAGTATAGCCAGTCTTAGCAACTGAGTAAGCATCCCAAGAACCTTTACCACCAGTTACATTGGCAGCATTGTTCCAAAGGTCATTACCTGCTTGGAAGTTATAGAAATTGCCATCTTTATTAACACCAAAGACAATTCCGCTGTCATCGTTATTAAGACGTGCCGTTCTATTAAAGGTATAACTCTGAGTAACATTTTGTTTTCTGCCAGTTTGCGGATCAGTATAACTAATAGTTCTAGTAACTGTCTTATTCAACAAATCATTTGGAACATAGTATGTGGTGGTACTTGGCGCATAAACAAAACCATGGTTATAGTCTAGAAATGCAGTATTAGCAGAATCGCCTTTTAAATTACCTTTAAAATTCGTACTACCAATGCTGCTAGCATGAATATCCTGAGAAACAGCTGTATAGCCTGAAATTACTGGCAAAATATTAGTAATATTAGCATCAGCTTTGCCAAGGCTATCCCAACTACCGGAAATTACATGTACGCCGGGTGTACCTGCATCACCGTGGTCGGTATCGTATTGCCAAGACCAAGTAATTGCATTCGTCTTAGCATCACGACTACCGGTTCCTTTGAAGAACACTTCGATTTGTTCATCGGCATGGGCAACACCATCATCTCCAGCAACAGGCTGAGCCTTTTCGTCAAGATAACGGTAATGCTGAGTAATTGTTCTGCCTTCATAGGTCTGAGGAACATAGTAAATGTCGTGGACTGCTTTAGCTTCATAAACTAAGCCTGATGCGTCAGTATATGCAACTGAATTATTATCAGCATTCGTAGCATTTTTACCATTAAAGGTTGGATTTACATATTCATTTGCTGGAACGTGATTCTTATTAGTTCCATCACCATTAAGGTCTGGTGCATTAAAGCCAGTGATCGATGGTGCATCAACGAAAACATTATCGCCCCACTGAGTAGGTAGAGTCCAGGTACCAGAAATAACGCGGAAGCCGTGCGTACCACGGCTCGTATCCCAGAGCCAGTTACCATGAGAAACGATTTGACCAGTTGCCAAATCTTTAGTTGCAGTTCTCTTGTAGTAAACCTCTAGAACGGCAGAATCCTGTACTTTATCACCATTGTGGTAATGATGACCATTTAAGACAACATCCCCACCTTTATATGTGGTGCCATCAATTGTGAAGTTGCCACTAGCATCAGCGGTATAAGTTTGGCCATCAATTGTCACTTGATTATTATTAATACGGTAATCTCTGCCGTTAATAAAGATCATGCTGTTGTCGGAACTGATTACGTAATTAGTAGTAACTGTCCGTGTTTCTTGCGTGTCAGCAGGATCAGTGTCAGTGACAATCTTGTGCTTCAAGTAGATCGTGACGGTCTGGTTAGTTCCATCAGTCATCGTATAACTAGATGGGTTCTTGCCGGCATCAGTATCAAGTACGTAGTTAGTTGGGATCTTCAGAGTGACACTGTTAGCGCCAGTGCCGTTAAAGTTCATCGTATCGCCAATTAAGTAGCCACTAACGGTTTGATCACTGTTAGGAATTGCAGCGTTATTTTCATCAGCATCAACGTACTTAATAGTAACGTCACGCTTTAACTCAATGTGATAAGTGAATGTCTTGTCATTCAAATCTGCATAGTTAACTTTTGACTCATCAATACTATAGTTTGGAAATCCTAAACCATTAGCATCAGCACCAACTTTTAAGATCTCACCATAATTACCCTTAATCGTTAAATATGATGGTAAAGTTGGCATTTGTGATACTACATAGTCGCCTAAGTAGGTATCTGGGCCTACTGGCCATTTAGTAGATAATTGAAGATAACCACTAAGGCCGTCATGTCCATAATTGGGAGTGACATAGCCAATTACACCGATCGGCTGACCATTGCTGCCTTTTTCGTCATCATAAACAGCAATCTTGTAAACAACATCGTAAGTTACAGTAACTTTTGAGTTAGGATCGCTTTCCTTAGGAGCGAAAGCTGGAATTTGCGTTTCATGGGATTGGATTACACCGTTATCAACCCAGTTAACCATGGCGGTTGTACCGTTGATTTGCTTTGGCGTTAAAGCATCATATGAACTAGTACCGTTAACTTGCCAATCAGCAGATATACTATTAGCAATTAATTTTCCAGTTACCAGGTCAATTTGAGCAGTCTTATAGAATTCAACCGTTCTAGTTTGATCAGTTGGCAATTGTGCTTTTTGGGCATCAGTTAAAGCACTGCTATCTCTATATTGGCCAGTAACGTAATGGATAGTTTGGGTAACATCGTGCAGCAGACCATTTTGTTCTAACCAAGTCTTATCCTTGCCATAAAGCTCGGTTGAATCACTTGGATTGATCGTCACAACCTTGTGAACTAAGTGAATTGCAACTTCATTATTATTGTCATCAGCTTTGAATATGTAAGTTGTTGGCAAAGTTTGACCACTTGCCAGCTCATAATTATCTGGAATAGCCAAACCAGTATTGACAGTTTGACCAGTTACACCATTTTCAGTAGTAGTCTTGCCTACCTGAGCACCGCCATTGTCATCATCAACAAATTCAAAATGAACCTGTTGGACAATAGTAACGTCACTGTTAATTGTGTAATAAGAACCATCCTTGTCTGTCTTAGCACCTAATGTGCCCTTTGGAACAGATACGCGAATCGTAGCAGTTTGAGCTCCAGAAACTAGTGAGCCATCATCATTGGCTTTAAGTCCACTAACAATATAACTTGGTGTGTATGTTTGTGTACCTTGAGTATAAGTACTTTGCGTACCTTGTTCACCACTAGCTGAATAGCCATCGTAGCTAACAGCTTGATCACCATTGTTGATCAAGAAACTGCCATTGCCGTTATTTGCCAACGTATCAGTAACTGAACTATCTGTACTCTTGCCATCAGTTGTAAATGTTAAGTCACTCTTAGCCGTTTGCTCTGGAATGACATTGACATACACCTTAATCGTTTGGTCTAGTCCTGAATCATTGTAGTGAATATTGATTGCACCAACATTTGTACTATTAGAGTTAATGTCAGTGGTCCAGCTGGCAGTGTGGCCAGCCCATCCAGAAGGTAAATTCAACACGTTATCAATTGAAGGGACAGTACTACCCTGCATGATATTGACAATTCTTGCACCATTAATGGCAACATGTGGATTAGCAACCAGCGTAGTTACATTCTGAGTAATAACTTTGCCGGTACTATCAGTGCCTTTTGCTGGATAAGTTGCTTGAATTTGCACACTGTCGTAACTGCCAGCCTTATACCAGTCAGGCTCAGTATTATTAACGAAGTTATAGGTAGTTCCATCTGGGAATACATCTTTATTAGCAACTAAATCAGCAGCCGTTAATTTAGTCCCATAATCAACAGTCTTGTTGAGCGGTTTAACATTAGCCCGGCTAATAATCGTAAAATTAGGCACAGTACAGCTAATCGTACCTAAGGTAACTTTGACGCTACCTGTGTAGATTTGACCAGCCTTGTCAATTTTGAGGCCTGTGGAGCCATCAGAATTGATCCATTCAAAGGTTGTCCCAGCAGGCCAGGTCTTGTTGCCATTCAGAATGGGGTTGGCATTGGGAATATTAGCAGTTGCAGTTGGGTTTTTAACCATTTGTGACAATTGGTCACTGCTGATTGTTACCGGACCATTGGTGACATCAACCGTATAAGTATCAACGGCTTTTTCGGCTGGCGCTAACACCGTAATCTTAGTCGCAACATTGTCCCATTGGGCATCAGTACCGTTGGACCAACCAGAACCTTCAGCATCAACTCTATCATCATCGGCATTATTAGTCTTTTGATCCCAGGCTAAAACGCGATTGATAAAGTTAATGTTGGATTGACCGGCCTTCCATTGGTCGCCCCAAACGATTGGCGTGCCATCTTTTTCAGTTGCGCCAAAAATAACTTTGACCGGTGCCACGAATTGGCCAGAACCAACACCGGCGCTAGAATTATTAATCGGTCCAATTGTATCTGAACTAAAGCTGGATTCACCACTCCCTGCAGTAGGAGTAATCTGGCTTGGACTAGCCTTACTGCCGTCAGCTAAAGTCACGTCCACACCGTCTAAGATGTTGGCACTGTTGCTGTTCATCATATTAGCTATAGCAGTCCGGTTATTGGCGTAATTAGTTGAATAAGAATCTCCAGAAGCGGTGGTTGATGAACCGGCAGGCGCATTAAAACTATAAATTTTGTTTGCTGTTGGGTCACTGACGTAATTTACTGTGAAGGTTTGCGTCGGTGCATTTGATAGATCGCCAAATTTAACCGTAAAGGTCTTTTGGTTAGGGTTGCTTGTATCCGCTAATTTAGAAACAGTCACATGGTCAGCCATCCCTAAGGCATAGGCAGCATCGTAATCTTGGTAGAAATCATCCAACCAGTAAATATCATGAGCATTAGTCGCGGATGGATCAATGACACCGCTTGAGCTGGTAGTTTTCTGGACATTCAGCAACGGATTGCCGGCACTGTCCGTTGGCTTGCCACTCTTTAGGGCTAGTGTTTGAACAACGTATGGCAGCTTGATCGTAATTGTATTATCGCCATCAGCACTCAGGATTGGTCCTTCTACACCCCAAGTACCGCTCATATAGTTACTTACAGTAGCTGACACCGTCATCCATTTTAGGCCGACTGAAGAAGTATCAAGAGGCGTCAATAATTTAACATTGCTGATATCACCAGTATCACCACTATTAGTTTGGCCCATTACCAGCAGAGAATTATCATTGCCATCTTGATAAATGACGTGGCCATTCGCATCAGGCGTCGTTAGTGGGTTAACGTTGTTCCCCACACTTTTAACATAGTAAAAACTCTTAGCTTTTTGCTGCAATGGATTTTGAATTACATAAGCACTAGTGCTAGCGGTCTGGGTAGTGCCGTCCTTATAGGTCACGACAATGTCAGCACTGAAATAGCCATCGTCCATGGTTGGATTTAAGTTATCGCCATCGGCCCATTTAATTGTGGCACCTGCTTTGAGCAAAGCTTGCCCGTTCTTCAAGAAGTTAGCAGCTTTGTTAGTCAGATCGGCTCCTGCAACAGTGTAGGCGCCATCAATAGCGTCCATGGCATCGTAACCTTCGGGCGCCTGATCCTCCTCACTAGTTACCTCCTCAGCAGCCAAATTAGCCGTTGAAAGTTGGCCCTGGATCAAACTATTAGTATTCACCTTTTGTACGCTAGCAGATTCATCTGAGCTGGAACTAGATGTGCTGCTTGGGCTGGCAGATTTAGCAGCATTGCTATTTGCTACACTCATAGCGGATGAAGCTGCACTACTCCCCTCACTTTGGGTAGCAGAGCTAGATTGCGAAGCAGAATTAGCCTGATCTGCTGAGTGAGCTGCAGAACTAGCCACATGTGTAGCAGCGCTCATCACTGACTGGCTTCCATCATTCGAGCTGCTTTCACTTGTACCGGTTGCCCCAGTAGTTTGGATTTCAGCGGTCGGTGCAGTGGCATTGCCATTATTGCTATCCGCCTGCGCATTCACTTGCGTAGCGGCAGTGGCACCGAGGGCCATCAACACTGTCGCACATGCCGTGATCCATTGTTTTTTCGCCTTGTATAACCGATAATTGCGGTTTTCTGGCGTATATTTTCTGAGCGGATTGTTCTTACTCATTAATAAGATCCCCCATTTTGATTTCATACATGCATCCTGTTGTACCTGATTCTTATTTATCCAGGAAATATTATTTGCATGTTAACTAAACATCATTCCATTGGCTTGTTCAAACTCGTTTTTTATTTATTATGACAATTAATCGTCTCTACGAGCAGTGTATTTATAGTTCCCACATATTATAAACCTAATAGTCAGCTGATATATAAAAAAGAGCTCAAAAGTTGTTCCTTTTGGGCTCTTAATTATTCTATTTCTCCCCATTAGCCTTATTAATCGCATCCATCACCGCAAAACGGAAACCTGCTTTCTCCAGAGCTTCAACGCCTTTGATCGTCGTCCCACCCGGCGAAGTCACCTGGTCACGCAGCAGTGCCGGTGCGAGCTTGCTGGCGCAAGCCAACGTTCCGCTGCCCTTCACCATGCTGGCGATAACCTGGTAGGCGGTCTGGCGCTTCATCCCGTGTTTGACAGCCGCATCACTCATCGCATCCATCATCACATCGACGAAGGCTGGGCCGCATCCCCCGACGACGCCGATGATATCGAGTTGACTCTCAGGGACAGTGATCACGTCGCCCAGACTCTGCAGAACGGTCATGATAGTTTGCCGCGCATCACCTGGTGTTCCCTCAGCTAGAGCTAAGCCAATCGTCCCGGCATTGACGGCTACTGGCGTGTTAGGAATAATGTTGGCGATAATGTTATGTGGCAGAGCAGCACTCAATTGTTCGTGACTGATTCCGGCAGCCGCCGACACAATGATGGTTTGGCGGTCGAGATTAGTTAGTTGCTTAGCAACCGCAACGGTTACTGGCGCCGGCGTCGTTAAAATCACCAAGTCCGGCTTCAAACCAGCAACATCCTCGGCCTTATTAACCAACCGGAATCCTAATTGGTCAGCTTGCTTGCTAACACGAGGATTGACTGGATTCATGGCACTGACCTTAAATTGTTGTGCCTTGATGAGTCCCTTCACAATTGCGCCACCCATACTACCGACGCCGATTACTGTAACGTTAATCATCTAAATCTTCCTTTCTTATTGGCGAACCTGGCCGTTGCCGGTGATTTCATATTTAATCGTGGTCAATTGATGCAGTCCCATCGGACCACGCGCATGCAGCTTTTGGGTACTGATGCCGATTTCAGCGCCAAAACCAAACTCGCCGCCATCCGTAAACCGTGTCGAAGCGTTGATGTACACACAGGCCGAATTGATGGCTTGCTGGAAATAACGTCCCCGCTGCAGATTGCTGGTAATGATGCTTTCGGAGTGATGAGTACTGTGGCGGTTAATGTGCTTGATGGCGTCATCAAGGGAATCCACAACTTTGACGGCCATGATTAGGTCGTTGTATTCGGTATCCCAATCTGCTTCATCGGCCGGATGCATTTGTGGAACTAGTTGGCAAGCCCGTTCGTCGCCACGCAACTCCACACCGTGGTCCATTAGTGCCTTGGCTAGCGCTGGCAAGTAATCGGCCGCCACATCTTTATGAATCAGCAGTTTTTCGGCAGCGTTGCATACCGACGGCCGCTGCACTTTGGCGTTAACGACGATTTGCTTAGCCATCTCCAGATCAGCATCCTTATCCACGTAAACGTGGCAGTTGCCGGCACCGGTCTCAATCACTGGTACAGTCGCGTTCTTGACAACGCGTTGGATCAGCCCGCGGCCACCCCGTGGAATCAACACATCCAGGTAGTCATTCAGCCGCATCATCTCGCCGGCCACTTCATGGCTCGTGTCAGTGACAAGCTGGACGGCATCAGTAGGCAATCCCTGTTTTCTCAGTGCATCACGCAAAATTGTGGTCAGCGCTTGATTAGTCCGGAGCGCTTCTTTACCGCCACGGAGGATGACGGCATTGCCACTCTTGAACGTCAAACCGGTGGCGTCCACCGTCACGTTCGGCCGGGCTTCAAAGATGATTCCGATCACGCCCAGGGGCACCCGCCGTTGGATAATCTGCAAGCCATCCTTGTTGATCCATCCCCGATCGATCTGTGCTGTCGGGTCCGCCAGGTCAGCGATGGATCGGAGCCCACTGGCCATATCCTTGATCCGGCTTTCGTTGACCAAGAGACGATCCGTGAATTTCTTTGGCATAGCAGTAGCGTTAGCAAGGTCTTCTTTATTAGCCTTCAGAATGTCGTCCTGGTGGGCTAACAAAGCGTCGGCCATGGCCCGCAGCCCAGAATTCTTTTGATCCGTCCCCAGCAAGGCCAATTGCGACTCTGCTTCTTGGGCCCGCTGACCCATGTCGATTAGTTTTTCATCCATCGTTCATCCCTCCTATTTACCAAAAGTCGTTCCAACGGCTTTACCGGCAAATGCATCAAACAAAATCTTCGGGTCGCGCCCATTGCAGAGAACCATCTGCTTGCCGGCTTTCATAATCCGGGCAGCTGCCCGGAGCTTCGTTACCATTCCGCCCGTCCCGAAGCGGGTGCTGGACCCACTAGCGGCCGCCTCAATCTCCGGCGTCATCGTCGTAACCTTCTTGATGGCTTTAGCATCATCATACTTATGGGGATCCTTGTCATACAGAGCATCGATGTCGGATAAAATCACCAGCTGATCCGCGTCGATTGCTGTCGCCACCAGGGATGACAATTCGTCGTTATCACTGAAACTCGTGTGGTGGTCCAATTCGTCGACGGATACCGGGTCATTCTCGTTGACGATGGGAATGATATTGTCGTTAAACAGCGTCGTAATCGTGTTCAGAATGTGCTGGCGGCTCACTGAATAATCCAGTACATCGCGGGTCAGCAAGAGCTGAGCAACGTGGGTCTGGTAGTCGAGGAAGCGCTGGGAATAGATCCGCATCAGGGCCGTCTGACCAATCGAAGCCATGGCTTGCTGCTGAGCAATTTTAGCAGGACGGTCTTTAAGTCCCAGGCTAGCCAAGCCGACCCCGATCGCTCCGGACGACACAAGGATGATCTGGTAACCCTGGTTATTGAGCGTTGCCAAGACAAATGACAACTGATCGATAGTGTGTAAATTGATTCGACCATTGGGCAAGACTAGGCTGCTAGTTCCAATTTTTACTACTACCCGCTTTGTTCGATCTGTCATAGGCAAGCCCCTTTCTAAACAAAAAACGCCTTTGATCGGGGCACCAATTATGGCGGTACCATCCCCGTTCAAAGACGAACTTTACACTTTTATTGTTATTATTCATTCTGAGTTTGTAGCAGGATTTCTGCACTCGCGGAGGCTTGCAGTCGATGACCTCCGTTCCTAAACCGGCATACTTATATCTACACCTTGAATTTTGTCAGTTTGGCGTGAGAATGTCAAGAGTAAAATGAGAAAGATCTCATTGTTCTATTAAATATGCGCCCTTAGCTTATCACTGATAATGTGGATTTTAGGTGAAGCACCAATTTTTTTAACTAGTCCTTGATCTACTAATTCTTCAATGACTTGATTCAATTTATATCTTGTCGTCTTCAAGTACTTCACTATTTCCTTATCACTTACAGTATCATATTGAGTCCCAAAAATAGCCTGCTGACATAAAACGTTAGCCACTTGCAAAGCCAAACTCGATAAATGATATTTCTGAAGGACGTCTTGTGCCTTCTTCAACATCGCCACATCTTCTGTCATTGCATCTATCAAGTCAACCTGACCGTTGCGCAGAATTTTTAGCATTGCCATGATAAATCTTGTTGCTTCAGCTCTATTGTGCTCGTTGCTCATTTCCATAAAGGCTTTGTAGTAGCTATTTTTTTTCTTAGCAATAGTGGACGAAAAAGTAATGGCCGTCAGTGGATCCAAAATTTGTGATAAAAAAGAACAGAGAATATAACGTCCTGTCCTCCCGTTACCATCGTAAAAAGGATGAACGTATTCAAAGAAATAATGAGCCATTAAATACCGTGGCAATTTGGGGATTTGAACATTATTCAATTCTCTAATAAGCGCCATCAAATCTTGATTAATCTGTCCTTCAGAATGATCACCTTCATGAATATTTCTTTGGCCGTCGGTAATGAAGACTGGCTCAGTCCGAAATAATTTACCATCTGGAACAGCGTCTACTTCTGATTTAGACAACAAGTTATTCCAAATGTCACGAAAGTCTGCTAATTTAACTAGTGTCACTGGTTTATCATTCATCAAATTTAAATACTGTTTAACTAAACCTTCAAAGCGTTGGTTTCGATAATCATGGCTATTAATTCTCTTGATGACCTCATTAATCTCCTTGCGAGTGCTTCTAACACCTTCTATTTCATTGGTACTTTGTAATTCATTGGCCAAATTTGTCGTAAATAATTGCACTTCAGCAATACCAGGTAATCTCAAACGAATCCGTTCAATTTTTTGCGTGTTTTGAAAGACAGTTTCCATCAGAATTGATAATTCAGCGTTAGGAATATAGAACATTTCATAGCTCTGTACCAGCCTTTTTTGCCTTTTTTTATCATAAGGGAAAACATATAAACCTGTTCTCACTGCTTCCGGGCTATCAAATCTACTATGATAAACCCGCTCAAAATTTCCTGGATTTTGATAATAGAGAGATTTTAAAGATTCGTACTTCATTATGCTCACCGATTTTTAAAAATGCGCTATTTTTTGCAAATTCAACATGTTGTTAAATTCGAGTTTACAAAAATCAGCTGTTTTTTGCAAATTCATTGATAATATTGATGAGCATTTTGTGAACTACTCGGTCATGAATGACCGAGCTTCTGGGAACACGAAGTAGTATTTGGGGTATTATGCATGTATTCATGCTACCCAACTTACAGAACTTCGTTCTTTTACCACGGCTAGTCCCTAGCCAACGGCTTTTAATCCTCTACGCAAGATATTAACTGCCGCATTAATATCTCGATCGTGATGGGCACTACATTGTGGGCACGTCCATTCACGAATTTTTAAGGGCTTGGGCCCGCTGTTAAAGCCACATTTTGAACAGATACGGCTAGTGTCCTTGGCACTGATGGTAATTAGTTTTTTACCATACCAAGCACATTTATATTCCAGCATAATCCGAAATTGGCGCCAACTAGCGTTGGCAATGGATTTAGCTAAGTGATGGTTCTTGAATAGATTTTTGGCTTTCAAATCTTCAATCACAATTACATCATATTTCCTCACTAAATCGGTTGTCAGCTTTTGCAAATAGTCTTGGCGTTTATTGGCCACTGCCTTTTGGTAACGGGCTTTGATCATTCTGGCTTTTTGCCAGTTTTGGTAATCATTCAAGTCTTCTTTGATAGTTTTATGGCTATGGTTCCATTGGTTGACCGCCGTTTCAGCTATATTTTTACGACGGTTAAATTTAGATTGCCATTTAATAACCTGTTTTTCATGCCAATGAGCATTGAACGTTGGATATTTGATCCCATTAGAAGCAATGGCTAGGTCAGCAATACCGACGTCAATGCCCACGGATTGACCTGTTTTAGGCAACTGCTCAACCTCAGTTTCTACTTGCAGTGACAGGTAATAACGACCCGTCGGGTTGTAACTAAGCGTATAGCGTTTAATTTTGCTGTGGGTTAATTGGCCAGTCTTGCTGGTGCGAATACTACCTAGTTTGGGTAATTTCATGCGCCGCTTGGCTTCTACCCGACAAACTGAACGACCAGTATAGGCTTGCCGTAGCTGATGCCGTGATTTAAAGCGTGGATAACCACCACGGTGTTTAAAAAGAGCTTTAAAAGCCAAGGCCAAATTATGATTAACTACTAAGAAACTCGTGGAATCACTTAATTTTAAATAAGGATATTCCTGCTTTAGGCGTTTCAAAAGATAGTTCATGCCATATTCATTCACAAACTGGCTCTTGGGATTATTGTGATAACGTTGTTGAGCCATATCTAACATGAGATTCCAGACTTTGCGATCATTGCCAAACATCTGCCAAATCAAATTGGTCTGAGCTTGGTTTGGGTACAAACGAAGTTTGATCCCCTTAATCACTTTAGTCACTACATTCACCTCACTTCTATTGCTCCTTTTTACGCTGATCATCAATGTATTTAGCTACCGCTTGTTCTTGGACTGCACCAATGCTTTCAACATAGTAGCTTGGTGACCATAAGTGGCGTCCCTGCTGTTTCCAGTAACTAGTTTGCAATTCGGGACATTTGCGAAATAACTGATAAGCAGTAATGCCTTTTAACCAACGGACAATATTAGTCACCGATAATTTTGGCGGTGCACTTACTAACAGGTGAACATGATCATCTTTGCCGATTTCCAAATGAGCAATGTCAAAGCCATATTGTTTCGCAATATCTTGTACTAAGGCCTTAAATACCTCCTCTACATGGCCGGTAAGCACCTTATTGCGATACTTGGTACCCCAAATGATGTGGTAATTCAGATTATGACAGATGTTCTCCCATATGTAAGCCTATTAGTATCTTTTATATCAATAATTATATCATATTTAAGTTAATCCATGTGTCCAAAGGACACAAAAAAGAGGGCAATTCATCACGTCCTTAAAAGAACGTGATGAATTGCCCGTTTTCAAAAAGCATACCCCTTGCAGTGGACTATAAGGCAAGCCCTTAATTGAAAAATTATTGTGAATTGGCTTGGTTGGGATGCAAATGTTGTGACCATGTCACCTGCATGATCAGGTTGCCTAACAGAATCAGACCACCACCGATGACCAGGTTGATGGAGAGTTGGTCGTAGCCGCAGATAATGGAAGTGACCGTGGCAAAGAAGGATTCGGTCATCAAAATTAGGCTGGCCGACGTGGCATCGGTATACTTTTGGGCATAAATCTGCAGACCCCGAGCGGCATAGGTGATGACGATGGCGATGATTGCCAAGGGAATGAGCGCCTGAACCCAATGCACAGCAGCGAAAGTTTGGCGCTCGGTAAGCAGGGCTAACGGCGTTCCACAGATGACCTGGACCACACCGATCAGACAGATGATGACCCAGGGACTGGAAGCCCGGCTGGCGTATTTAGCAAAGATGATGATCTGCAGTGCCCAGAAAAAGGCGGACAAGAAGGTGATCAGGTCGCCCTGTTGCAGAGTCCAGTGAGTACTGGTGATACCGGTGAGTACGGCCATTCCGGCTAGTGAGAGGGGGATGGCGAGGATGATCTTTTTCTGCGGACGTTCGTGCCAGAACAGCCAGAGCAGCAGTGGTGTCAGAATAACATAGGTGACAGTGATGAAAGAACTTTTGGCCGGGGTTGTCTGGCGGAGGCCTAGAGTTCGCAGGTAGTAGCCACAGAAGTTAACGAGACCAACTGCTAATCCGACTTTGAGGTCAAAGCGGGTCATCCGGCGTAGTTGACGATGGAATAAGACCACCCCACCGAGCACACACATGGCACCGCGGACAGCATTGATGGTGCCAGATTGCATGCCGGCGTTGACAACCATTTTGTTGAAGATGTAGGTACTTCCCCAAAGAACGGTGACGAAGAGCAGGGTCAGGTTGGCGAAGGTTTTGGATAGTTTCATGGTGAGGCTCCTGGGTGATAATGATGTAATCATTTTATCAAAATTGTTAATAGAAAAGGATGATTTTTTGGAAACGGTCAAGGAAACACGTTCTTTTAAGGACGTGATAAATTGCCCTCTTTTTTGTGTCCTGTGGACACATGGACTAACTCAAATATGATATAATTATTGGCATGAAAGATACTAATAGACTTACATATGGGAGAACATCTGTCTATAATCTGAATTACCACATCATTTGGGGTACCAAGTATCGCAATAAGGTGCTTACCGGCCATGTAGAGGAGGTATTTAAGGCCTTAGTACAAGATATTGCGAAACAATATGGTTTTGACATTGCCCATTTGGAAATCGGTAAAGATGATCATGTTCACCTGCTAGTAAGCGCACCGCCAAAATTATCGGTGACGAATATTGTCCGTTGGTTAAAAGGCATTACTGCTTATCAGTTATTTCGCAAATGTCCCGAACTGCAAACTAGTTACTGGAAACAGCAGGGACGTCACTTATGGTCACCAAGTTACTATGTTGAAAGCATTGGTGCAGTAAACGAACAAGCGGCAGCCAAATACATTGATGATCAGCGTAAAAAGGAGCAATAGAAGTGAGGTGAACGTAGTGCCTAAAGTGATTAAAGGGGTCAAACTTCGTTTGTACCCTAACCAGGCCCAGACCAATTTAATTTGGCAGATGTTTGGTAACGACCGCAAAGTCTGGAATTTAATGTTGGACATGGCTCAACAACGTTACCAGAACAATCCACATAGTCAATTTGTGAATGAATATGGCATGAACTATCTCTTGAAACGCTTAAAGCAGGAATATCCTTATTTAAAATTAAGTGATTCCACGAGTTTCTTAGTAGTTAACCATAATTTGGCCTTGGCTTTTAAAGCTCTTTTTAAGCACCGTGGTGGTTATCCACGCTTTAAATCACGGCATCAGCTACGGCAAGCCTACACTGGTCGCTCAGTTTGTCGGGTAGAAGCTAAGCGGCGCATGAAATTACCCAAACTAGGTAGTATTCGCACCAGCAAGACCGGCCGATTAACCCACAGCAAAATTAAACGCTATACGCTTAGTTACGACCCGACGGGTCGCTATTACTTATCATTGCAAGTAGAAACTGAGGTTGAGCAGTTGCCTAAAACAGGTCAATCCGTGGGCATTGACGTAGGTATCGCTGACTTAGCCATTGCTTCTAATGGGATCAAATATCCTACATTCAATGCTCATTGGTATGAAAAACAGGTTATTAAATGGCAATCTAAATTTAACCGTCGTAAAAATATAGCTGAAACAGCGGTCAACCAGTGGAATCATAACCATAAAACTATCAAAGAAGACTTGAATGATTACCAAAACTGGCAAAAAGCTAGAATGAGGAAAGCCCGTTATCAAAAAGCAATTGCCAACAAGCGCCAAGACTATTTGCAAAAGCTGACAACCGATTTAGTTAGGAAATATGATGTAATTGTGATTGAAGATTTGAAAACCAAAAATCTACTCAAAAACCATCATTTAGCTAAATCGATTGCCAACGCTAGTTGGCGTCAGTTCCGGATCATGCTGGAATATAAATGTACCTGGTATGGTAAAAAACTGATTACCATCAGTGCCAAGGACACTAGCCGAATCTGTTCAAAATGTGGCTTTAACAGCGGGCCCAAGCCCTTAAAAATTCGTGAATGGACGTGTCCGCAATGTGATGCCCATCACGATCGAGATATTAATGCGGCAGTTAATATCTTGCGTAGAGGATTAAAAGCCGTTGGCTAGGGACTAGCCGTGGTAAAAGAACGAAGTTCTGTAAGTTGGGTAGCATGAATACATGCATAATACCCCAAATACTACTTCGTGTTCCCAGAAGCTCGGTCATTCATGGCCGAGTAGTTCACCATGTTATGGGAGAGGCACTAATAGTTATGATGGTGAAACTATTACTCCCATACTTCTCCATAACAGACAATCCTCGTTTTTCAATAACGACGATTACTCCCCTCATATATAATCACCCCAAATCAGCCACTGTGATCCCCCAAAGCACAGTGGCTTTCTTTTAGGGATACGTAAAAAGAAGTGATTGCAGTGGGCAATTGTTCATTTGTCAATTCCTCTTAATTCGTTACTGATGCAAATTGATGTAACTAATGTTAGTCGTGCATGGCCTCTTTGAAAATTACTAGATGATCATACGAGCATACGTTTAATGTATACTTAGTACATTAAACAACAGCAATTCGGCTTTGACGCGTCATTGCTGTGTTTCTTTAACTATGTAAATTTTTAAAATTAGCGAGAATACTTCTACTTCAATTATTCTCCCATAAGCAATTACTAAGCGGGAACTAAATCGTCCACTTAACACCTTGTGGTGCCGATAATCTATATATTTGCATTATTTTACTCATAATGACTCCAAGCCGACCAAATTGTAACTATTTGATTAGCTTCATCCACTGTATAAACTACACGGTGTTGAATATTAAGCCTTCGGGAATATTTTTTAGCCATCGGCGGTTCCAACTTTTCGAAGCTTTGATTGTGCTCATACGGATTTCGTTTTAATTGATCAGTAATTACAAGAAACTTATTTTTCAAATTACTGTGCTTAAGCTTTTTTAAATCAGTTTTGGCTGAATTTCTAATTCTTACTTGATACATCACAACTTATCCCAATCAATATCATCAACATCCGTAAAACCACTGTCGTCTTGCTCACGCTCTTTAATTTGCTTATCTACCCCATTGTTAACTAAAAATAAGGTTTCTTGAATCGCGTTCCAATCATCTTCGCCGATGATAACAGCTCCCTTTTCATTATTTTTTTGGGGCTTAATAACAACTGGCTTGTTATTCTTGTTGACACCTTTTAAGATTTTAAAAATATTCTTTCGTGCTTCGGTTGGGGTATAGATTTGGTCCATAAAATCATCTCCATGTACATGTTCCTGTACTTCAATTATATATTATGTACTGAATAGTGTACATGTATATGTTATCAATTATCTTTGCCATCATTTGTATATTACATACAAATTAGGTGATTAGCCATTTTCAAAAACTCCGACTACAATTCGTCTAGATGATAATCTCAAAGAAAAGATGGGCAAAAAAGCAGTGCCATCAAAACAGCACTGCTTTTATTATTCTATTCGTATTCTTATGTAGAAGCCCTCTCAGGAATACTGCTATATCAACGATTAGGCCACATTAATTCAATTACGGTAGAAAAACGGTAGACAACCTACTTACATCTTAACGTACTGATTACCCGAAAAATTAACTAGTGAATGATCAGGATGCGACATATTGCTCATAGCTCCGTTCAATTGATCGGCAACTTCCCGATTGCGACCACGCCACATTTCAGCATAATATTTTAATGTTGTTGTTGGTTTTGCATGGCCTAGACGTTGCGACACTGCTAAAATGTCCACATTGTACTTATTAATAAGCAAACTAGCATGTGATGCCCGAAGTTCCTTAGCTTGAATTCGGTGGACACCAGCCAAATCAGCATACCTATTTACAATATTATTCACGCTTGAACGATGCATCGGCTGGTCAGTCGCGCTTAAAACATAATGATCATCACCCTTTTGAGGTAAGTTATCATATTGAACTTTTTTCCACCACTTTAAAAGTTCAACCAGATCCTGTGGAATATCGATCGTTCGCATTCCACTTACTGTTTTTGTATAGTTTTTGCGCTTCTTACTTGGGTCTTTTGTGTTTGTTAAAGTATGATCTACTTTGATATACCCATGATCTAAATCGACATCATTCCACCATAGCGCCAATGCCTCAGATACACGCATTCCCGTAAAGTAATATAAGTTAAGCATGGTATATGCCAAGGCACCTTCAACGTCACCAAGATAGCATTTAGAAACTACCTGCTTAAACTCTTCCAAGGTCCAATAATTAATTATATGATGTCCCTTTGAAATTGCTCCCGTAATCTTCTTTTGACGTGATGGATTTTGGGACAGATAATCTAATTCAACTGCTGTATCTAGAATTTGTCGAAACAGGCCATAGACCATTGAAGCAAATGATTGTGAATATCCGGTATCATCATCTAATAACCAATTTCGGAATTTCAAACAATCACTCGGTTGTAACTTTGAAAGGCGCTTATCTCCAAATCTTTTAATAATACTTTTAAAGATAGGTTGCCGCGCCATCCATGTGCTTTCCTCAACATTGTTCTTATAAGTAGGCTTAAACACGTCATTAATAAATTTGCTAATTGTGACATCCTTCGTCATTATAGTTTTACCGCTATGATACTCTTCTTGAAGACGTTCAACCTCTAGATGAGCATCACGAGCAGTCTTAAATCGATTACCTAGACTGTCTAGTCGTGATTTCTTAATAATCTTTTTACCGGTTAAAGGATCTCGACCAAGATACAGACTATAGTAAAAGTATGCTTTGTGTCCGTTCGTTGCTGGTTGTTTATATACCGATTGATATTTAGTTGTGGCCATTGGATTCACCTCGTAAAGGAAATCCTAAGATGACATTTTCTACAATAACACGTGGTGCCACTTCTAGTCGAGGATTTGCCCAAAAGTGTTTACCTCTCTTGACCATAATTTGACGTGCATCATGCAAAATAGTTTTAGCTTGATTGCGACGGAATCCTAATGACATTAATTCTTCCTTATCAACGGTAGGCCGATCACGTTCTCCTTTCGTTGACAAGCCATTTGTGTCATAATGATGTTGTTGACAATTCAATAGGTTAGTTGACAAGGACTTTGCATTATTTTGGTCGGTTGCAAAGTCTTTTTCTATACTTTGATTTTCCACGATCACTGACTCCTTTCTTTAGAATAATTGGCAGTGGTTGTACATAATGCATCGTTCTTGAGCATTTAGATTGTAAAACTTCTTAAACTCTTTATGACTAACATCACATTCATCCATCAATTTTGAAATTTCATCAAATGAAACTAGTGCATTCGGCTCACCATTCCAGAACAAACCCACCGGTCCTAAATTGGAGAAGAAATCTTGACGTAATTCCAGTTTTTGTAGGCCACTGAACGCTTGAGCACTATAACTATTGTTAAACATTTGCTCTCGTACCATTTCGGATAGAGAGAATAGATTTAACAAACGTTGTTTATTTCCCCGATTCTTACTCTTATTTACCTGATGACGTAGTTCATATTGCACTTCTGGATCATTAATTACTTCATAAAATGCTCCCCGTAGAAAAATCTTTTCTGTTACTGAATATTTAGACAGGAAGTCATTGAATTGATCTAAATTAATGAGCAGAAACTTACACCACGAGTCAACAGTGCCTTTCCCCAATCGAGCATAATCTTGAGCATCAAACAGCTCACCATGATCACCCATCCACTTACGAGTCTTTAACAACGCAACTGGATCCACATCTGCAAACGATTCACCGGGCTTGGGAATTACAACTCCTCCATTTTCAATACATTGATTCTTAAGGGTTAAACGAGTTAGAACATCTAGCAAAATAAAGATCGGGCCCATCTCAACAAGTGGCACTGGATTTTCATTTTTATTAATTTTCATTAGTGAACTCTCCTTTTATCTATTTAAGTTTGAAATTAGCAATGTTTTCATTAATCTGAACAGTGACTAACTTACTATTTTTACCAATTTGACTAGTGGAATTAAGCATCTGCCAAAACTTAGTCTCATTGCGGTGATAGTAGTTGAGGCCTTCTCTTGTTAACTTAATTGTTTTAATTTTGTCAAAGCCATCTCGTTCCACCGGCACTTCAAATCCCTGCAAAAAGGCGTCTAATTGATTGATTTGTGATTTAACATTCTTATCCTCATTCCACATGATTACTTCAGTATTAGATAAGCGGGTGATGAGATTGTAACGAGGTTCAATTGTCTTCTCTACAGACTCACCATAACCAACTTCTTCAAGTGAATCACTGCCCACCAGATAAGGATCACCATTTTGCTTATATCGCACATGGAAATCACACTTTTCACCTACGAATCCATCAACTTCGTCAAGTAGCTTTCCCGGATGATCTTGAAATGCCTTTTTGGCTTTTGTTTCTAATTCGTCCATCATCGAAATAACCTTCTTTGCAATTTTTGTCATATCATCATCAGTTAAATTTTCATTGATAACCGTTCGAAAAGTATGTTGACTCTGTTGCGTATGCACATAATCATAATGACTAACCGGACCAGATCCGGGTTGATAATTTATTCGTGATACAGTAATCACAGTTCCACGCTTGTTGGGCGTGGTTGCAATGTTAATCACAACCGGTATTCGTCGCAATACTTGGCTAAGTTGTGCTACGTAACTTTTTCCAGCATTAACATCATTTAAAATCAATTTCCAATCTTGATAATCCTTCTTATCAAGATAACCAAGTTTACTAACACCTTTCGCATAATGTAGTAGGTCATTAACAAAATCAGTAATGCCATGAGCAAAAACATTCGTCATAAACATATACCTAACATTCCACGGAATGGCATTATGGTACCGTGAGCCTACCTGTGGAAGCTTATATGGATCTAGTGAATCCTTAAAAGATTCCCAGGTGAAGCTCGCTGGTGAAATTTCATCCATCACAACACTATTTTCTGAATCATATCCTTGGAAAGGATCAAACGTGATTCCATCAGACTTTGCCACTACCTGAAATGGCTTTCGTCCTTTGTTTAATGACATCAAAAGAGCATTGGCTAACCGTGTTTTCCCAATGCCACCGGTTTGGGCTAACACTGCAACCGTCAGCATATTTCTCTTAAAGGATGGATCATCAATGATTGCTTGCTTCTCACTTTCAATAACCGCATTAACTCGTTTCATAAGATTAATATTTCCTAGTAGGTAATCAGCATCAGCATCTTCAAAAGAAGCATGTAAAAGTAGTTTCCAATCTGTAAATTCGATTTTTCGTTCTCTTAGCCAAGCCATAATCTGATTGAAGATATTGTTCACTGACTTCTTTGAAAAATTACAATTTCCTACTTTTTTTGTACCTAATTTGTGCAGTTGTTCTAGCATTTCAAAGGTAAACAACTTATTTGACTTTGCGTCGCCAACATATTTTTCCATCGTGTGATGGGATCGATTGAATGGTGATTGTAATACGCGAATGATTTCTGCATGAATACCTTCTGCAACTAACTGATTATCATTAACACCCGCAATTGATTCATAAGTCTGGCCAGGTTCATCCTGCAACCATGAAAGAACCTCACTTGTAGAATAAGCTGCTTTCTGGTCTTCAATTGCTTTCTTGCTTTGATGCACCAAATATTGAAGACTAGCTTGATAATGCTCAGGAATATCAAAGTTTTTAATTGATCCCAGCAGAGAATCAAGGAACGTGTTCATTCGATTAATCAAGTCATTTGTATCCTGAATATTCTCATCTATCCATTTAAATGTCTCAACAAAATCTTCAAAGTTGAATCCCATTGCTTTCATGATTTGGTAACGACTCATCATCATCGGTAAGTCAATTACTATGTGAATGTGAGCTTCCTTATGTTCTGGTGTACTTTCACGCTCGTTATTGTCGTAGTCCCGGGTATGTGCAATCGCAAATGCTTCAGCGGGTCGGTCACGTTTTAGATTCTGAATAACTCGTTCTATCAAATTATCAATCTTGTTGACTACCCATCCGAAAAAGCCATCTGGGACTGGGTGACCTTGCGGATCA
Source organism: Limosilactobacillus sp. (assembly GCF_040772465.1). Lineage (GTDB taxonomy): Bacteria > Bacillota > Bacilli > Lactobacillales > Lactobacillaceae > Limosilactobacillus. The sequence continues at coordinate 65,708 of NZ_JAXGYB010000001.1, forward strand.
GTTTTGATTACCTCACCTTTCGAATTAAAAGCTGTACCAAAGTTAGCAACATTAGTAAAGCGATCATCACCAACAAGTTTATCTCCGTGGTGCACTAGTTTGCCTTGACCATTCTCTAATACTGACATTTCCCCGAAGCAATCCGGAGGTAGCTGACATTGATGCTCAATATAAACTGGTGAGTATCCAGGATTACTCTCATCATTAATTTTGGGATTACATACAGTAAATGCCCAATGAATAGTAACAGCCCATTTACGTGATAATTGGCTTAGCAACTTTGCTATTTTGAGATACTTATCTAATACCTCCAGAATCTTATCTTGGTTTTCATCATCCAACCGCTTCAACAACTTTTTAGCTAAAGAAGTAATTACTCGATGAAGTGGCTTAGTAGAATGACTCATATTTTGAATCTTGGACTTAATATAGTGAAGACTATCTTTTGTTTTCTTTTCTGACATATGGTCAAACCTTCTTTCTATAATTAATTGGCTAAACGTTGAAGTATAATGTAGACAAGGAATTTTCATTTATCCACGCTTGATATACTTCTTTTAACTACTGATGAAATCAACCCTCAAATGCACGTCACGCCGATGTTTAACAGTTCTCCAGGTTGTTCTTTCGGAGAACTGCTTGACGGAGCGGCAGTGAACGGCGCAATGCGCCGTTAGGATTGTGATATTGAGTGTGTCTGTTACTAACCTATGAACTCATTTGCCCAACACTCCTTTCATCTTTTCATAACGGCAATTTAGCATTTCTGCTGCATCGCTTAATTATGTTATACGCGTAATTCGTCCCAGACACATTAAAACGGAACCCAGTGGATTCCACCAGGTTCCGCAAAGTTCCATTACAGAAAATTATTTAATTCTCATCATAAAGAAGGCATTACATTAATGAGTAAGATCACTTTTGCACAACTGGTCAAGGTCATCCTCACTGAAATACCCGATTCTACCCAAGAAGAAAAGCTAAGTAAGTTATTTGATTGGTTAGCAGATTCTTCCGTTAATCGTGAAAATATTACTATTTCTAAAACAACTGCAAGTCGTATTCTAAATGATAAAGGCTTCAGTAAAGCCGCTGACTCCTTAAAGAATCGTTTTAAATCCGAAGAAGAATTTGAGAAAGCTCTTCGTCAATCAATAACAGACGATTCATTAACATCACTTAGCGATTGGTTAAATAAAAATAAGATTACGGATGGTAGCAAAAAGGTATATCCATCAACAGCTCCTAAAGTTATCTATAAAGAACTAGAAGAAATGATTACAGATATTGCACTTAATAAAACTTCTTCAAAATTTCTCGGTTATTCTGGCAATTCTCAAAATACATATTCCGATAAAGCTCATTACAATAGTATGTTCAAAGATATAAGCGACATATTTATCGCTCGGTTTCCTGATTCCAAAGAGTTTCAGAATTCTTTCTCAGTTTTGGCTACTCACAGCAATAAAGTAAATAGTGAGGTAATTAAAATTGACAAGCGATATTGGCAAACAATTAAAGGAAAAATCAACAAGTCATTATTAATTGTTACGAGGGTTAGATATACGCTGCAAGACACAGTAAAACAAAACAACCATCCATTCGGAAAATTAGCTAACGAAGAGTTGCCAGTCCATATCGATGACGAAGAAAACTACAATATTAGACGTGACAAAAACGGAATTGCTTATTACATTGATCAACAAGGTAGGAAGCTGAAAAAAGATGATAAACCAGTTAAAGCCTTTAAGACAATTGCTGAACTTAATCCTCCCATTCCTGACTTTGCATATTTGTGTGAAATAACTTCTTCTAAGGAGCTAAAAATTCCAGATTCGGATAATTTAATAATCCAACTAACATGTCACCAGATAGCAAAGATTCACTACAACGTTATTTGGAATTATCGACAATACTTCGGAATACCAGACGATATATTTTTCAATAGTAGTAATGATAATAACTATCAATATATCTCCAACATTGACATTCTAAATCGATTAAAAAGAATATTAATCAAATAAAGCCGGACTTCCGTTTCTGGAAATCCGGTTTTTTATTCTGAATTTGTATTTTTTTGTCATTTTCATAGCTTACTTCAATCCATTTTTAAATGAACAATCGTAGTCAGGCAGAACCTGACTTACTTGGCCTATGCTCAATAAAATGAAGGAGGAACAAAATATTATGAGTACTATTACTAATGAAGAAAGATTAAGGTATGTAGACAATCATCACTTAACAATTAATGAACATACGATAATCAAGGTAGAACCAAACTTTCTATTGAATAACCCAGATGATGCTGAAGGCTATGTAAATAACACATACACTGACATATTCTTAACCTCATCCGATAATGACGGAAACACGTTAGCCAAAGGACAATATGAAGACTTAATAAAATATATTAATGTTCATGTTGCTGAACATACTAGATCTAAAGGTAAACGTAATACAGAAGACTCGATTGCATTATAATTTAATACTCTTCAATTTTAGTATGTGCAAAAACAGTTCACTGTATTCTTTGTTTGTTTGTAAATCCAATTTGCTTAGCTCATATTCAAGTCGATACTGCTCTGCGCTAACTGCCACATGCTCATCACTCTCACCGGTTACCAATTCTTCCATTGGTATGTTAAGAACCTTAGAAATACGATAGAGAGTTAGTGCACTAACATTACTCATGACACCTCTCTCAAGTTTCGATAAATAATGAGACGTGAGTCCACTTTGCTCTGCAAGCTGTTCTTGAGTCATCTTCAACAGATGACGTTGTTCCGCTATGTTTCTTCCTATATTATTTACTGTCATTTAGAATCTAACCTTTTTATTTAAAGGTTAAAAATTAAATGATTATAATATAAGGACCCATAAGGTTATACTATATAGATAATAGTGACATTTCAGGATTACAGTATTAAAATGTAGGTGTCAATTTCTGTTATAGAATTTATAATTTGGGAGGATTTCCTAATGGATACTAAGAAAAAAGTAATTATTACTACCGCTACCATGGCTGCGGCGGTAACAACTGGTGCAATTGCTACTACTGCACATGCTGACCAAGTAAATGCAAATGTAAACACTAATACCAATACACAAACGACACAAGGTCAATCCGACTTAAAGAAGGCACAAGACCAAAGTCGGCAAAACTATGCTGATGCTAAGTCAGCTAATGCCGCTGCACAAGCCGACTTGAACAATGCTCAGCGTGCTAATGTTAACGCTGAAAACCAACAAACTGCCGCTAGTGCACAAGAAGCTCAAGACGCTATTGCCCAGCAAAACGCACAAGATTCAGTTAATGCTGCCAGTGACGCCTTAGCAAAGGCCCAATCTGACGCTGCTAAGACGGCTAGTAATCCAGCTGCCGTAGACAAAGCTCAAAGTGACGCTAATGCAGCTTCTCAAGCAAACTCACAAGCACAAGCTGATTTGAGTCAGGCTAGTGAGAATGTTAAGACGGCTCAAGATCAAGCTGGTAAGGCTCAAGCTAGTGTTAACCAAGCACAAGATCAAGTAACCCAAGCTAACAACAACGTCAAGACCGCATCTGACGCTGTTAGCCAAGCTCAAACTGACTTGAACAATGCTAAGAGCCATCAACAAGCTTTGTCTGACGCACAGCAAGCTGTAACTTCTGCACAAAGTCAAAAAGACGCTTCCGACACTAACGTCAACAACGCTCAAAATGATTTCAATTCTAAGCAAAGTTCAGCTAACAGCGCTAAGACTAACTTGGACAATGCCAAGAAGACGTTGGCTGATCTTAAGAACAATGACCACGAATCAATTCAGCAAACCATCCAAGTAAGTTCTGACTGGATTAATCTCGTTAAAGAAATCCAAAACCGTTTCATGAGTCCCAATAACACTACTGATCTAAACTTTACTACCGATGAAGGAAAAAGATATAGCCAATTAAGCACAACAATTGCTAACAACGCTCACTATATTTCCGATCCAACACAAAGTGCTATTCCCGTTAGAATTAACACAGATGGTACATTAAATCAAGCAGATCAAGAAGACGCAACCATTTTTGTTGTCAACCTTATTAATTCAATTCGCCAACAACTCGGTTTTCCATTACTAAATGTAACTAAGCAATCTCTTGAAATTGGCAATAAGATTGCTCAACAATATAATTCTGACAATTGGAATGTTGATCCATATATCATTGATAATGACGGAATGGTACAGTTCAACACTGACGATCCTCATTTTGGAGACCATGATCAAAATGCTATTTACAATAATGGCGGTGGAAATGAAGCCTTAGTAGGAGGACTTTACAACGTTCATTACGATGATAATGGAAAAGCAACATCCATCACTTATGATAAGAATTGGGCCACAAATCGTGATCAGCTACATAAGATTCTTTATGACGATGTTGTTGCATGGATCTTCAATGATGGAAGTAATCCAGGCCACGCTAAAATATTGCTTGGTATGCACACCAGCAATGCTAACATTGTAAGCAACCACGCATCAATTCAATTCGACAAGTATAACCAAGCTCACTTCAACGTTGAAAAGGATCAACCAGATACTTCAGCTGTTATTCCACTAAACAACAACAGCTCAAGCAACAACGCCGATCAAATTAAGTCAGCTCAAACCGCAGTTAACAATGCTCAATCTGCTTATGACTCAGCACAGACTGCTTTAGCCCAAGCTCAACGTGCACTGGATCAAGCTAAAAGCTCACAAGCTTCAGCTCAAAGCAAGCTTGCACAAGCTCAAGCTAACTTGCAACGGGTACAAGCAGAAACTCCTAGTGTAGACGATGCTCAAGCTAAGTTGACTGCCGCTCAAAACAAGCTGGCTAGTGCTAAACAAATGGCTCAAAATGCCCAAAAGGCTCTTGAAAATGCTCAAGCTACCAAGACTAATGCCGATCGTGCCCTCGACCAAGCTGAAAACACCTTGGCTGGTGCTAAAACCAAGGCAGCTAATGCTCAAGTTGTCCTGAAGCAAGCTAACGACAAGTTAAATGCTGTTCTTGGTGCCAACAAGAAGATTGAGGATGCTCAAGCTAAGCTTGACGCTGCTAAGGCTGCCTTACAAGTTGCTAAGAGTAACCATGACACTTCAGCTAAGAAGTTGAGTGAAGCTAAGGACGCTGTTAAGGCTGCCCAAGACAACTTAGCCAAGGCTCAAGCTCATGCTGACGCTACTGCTAAGGCATTAAACAGTGCCAAGGAAGCCCTGATCACAGATGCCAAGGTTTACCACGACTCAGTTTCAATCAAGCCGGTTACCATTCACAAGGGTGAAAATGTTCCAGCTCCAGAAATTGCTAACCCAACGGCACAAGACCCAACTCAAAGTCTCGTTATGGGCGCTTATCTAAAGCTCGCTGCTTCTAAGCTTGATACTATTCCAACTGGTACCACTGCCGTATGGAGCAACAAGGCACAATTAGCTAGTGACGCTCAAATCGTCGGCAACCACCAAGAAGGCGCTACTGTTACCTTCCCAGATGGTTCAACCATGACACTTAATGTTCCACTGGTTGTTCTCGACGATGAAACTCCAGTCACTCCAACTAATCCAGGAAAGCCAGATCACGGTAAGACTGACGATCATGGTACTACTCCAGTAACACCATCTAAGCCAGACCAAGGCAAGACTGATGACCATGGTACTACTCCAGTAACACCATCTAAGCCAGACCAAGGTAAAACCGATGACCACAAGGGCGACGACAGTCATACGACAACGCCATCCAAGCCAAGTGACAATTCACACGTCACTACACCAAAGGATGACACCAAGACTGATACAACCACGAACACTACTCTTCCAAGTGATGCTCATGTTGTAGATGGTCAAGTTGTTAATGCTCAAGGTCAAGTCATCCCAGGCTTCAAGGTTGAAAACGGCACAATCGTTGCTAAAAACAACAATGCAACTACTGCCTCAGTTAACACAACTGCACCAGTTGCCAGTGCTACAACCATGACTCGTGAACAATACCGGGCTAGTCAAAACAACAAGAGCAACACTAATGCTAAGACCTTACCACAAACTGGTAATCATAACCAGGCTGGTTTAGTCGGATTAGGAATCGCTACTTTGATTTCTATGTTTGGATTAGCTGCTACTAACAAGAAGTACTAATCTAATAAAAGGAGACAAAATATTATGACTAATAAAAAGAAGATTATTACAACCACAGCTGCTATGGCAGCAGTAACAGCAGGTGCTGTAGCTATTAATGCTAATACTGCTCATGCTGATACAGTTTCTACTGAAGCTCAACAATCAAGTACTGTTCAACAGCCACAAGCTGAAAATGCACAACAGCAAGCTCAAGATAAGTATGTTCAAGCCAAGCACGATTTGAATACTGCTCAAGGCAACTTGAACCAAGCACAAAGTCAAGCTGACGCTACACAAACTGCTTTAAACCAAGCTAGTGATGCTCAGCAAAAAGCACAAGACGAGTCTAATAAGGCTAACCAACAAGAATCTCAAGCTAGTCAAGCTGTAAATGCTGCACAAAACACATTAACTAACGCTGAACATACTGCACACGATGCGACATCACAAAATATTAACGACGCCAGTCAAGCTGCTAGTCAAGCCAATCAAGCCGTTAATAATGCCCAAGCAAATGTTAACGATGCGCAACAAACTGTAAATCAGACGCAAACTGATCTTAACAATGCCCAAGCAAATGCTAAGTCTGCACAGGACCAAGTCAATAAAGATCAGCAAGCAATTAATCAAGCTAGTCAAGCTATGGACACTCAAGGTGCTAAAAAGGCGCTTGATGATGCTAATGCTGAATTAAATACGGCTAAAGCTAACCAAACCAATGCACACCAAGCAGTTACTAATGCTCAAAAAGATGTAAATAATAAGCAAAGCGCTGCTAACCAAGCTCAAACGGCTGCCAACTCTGCATCATCTCAAGAGGCAACTGCCAAGCAAGCCTTAGATACCGCCAATACCAACGTTAATAGCAAGCAATCAAAGGTTAATCAAGCACAACAAGCTCTTGACAACGCACAGCACCAAAGCACAACCGGATCCGTTACCGACCCTGCTAGCTGGGGTATTACTGTGACAGCCACTCAAGATGCTAAGAATGCTGCTAATCAAGCTAAGCAACAGGGCTCTGCTGATTATGGCCTTAAAGAACGGATGCTTAATGGCTTAACTGTCACTTACACGCCAAGTTCTCACGATCGTAGCGTAGTGCTTACTAATACAAGCATCATGTATGCTATTCATGGCGTTTTAAATTCGCTGACAACTAACAACTGGCAACTAAACATCCAAATTCAAGAATTCCTTGCCGCAATGCTCAACGGCATTCACCAAGCATTGGGAATTGACAACACCGTCATTCCAAATGAAGCTTTAATGCGTGACGCATCAACCTTTGCCAACAACCCACAATTCAAGAATACTGCTTGGGGAACCCGCGTAAATTATTCTGGACTTCATACTCAATCCGCCACTGAATTTAACGGTAGCGTAACCTTAAGTTATGGTGACGAAAATAACCCACATCAAGGATTTAATGTCAATGGTTATAATTATGGTCTGCCAGGACACAACCTTGATTTAAGTAATTTAAAGAGTCTATTCGGAACCATCTTACTTAAGGGCATTGACGGAGAAGGTGGCCCTACTTGGTCTAAGCTCAGTCAACAAAATAATATTGCTTCTGACTTAATCCTTGGTACTAATCTTAATAATGGTACTAAGACCTACTTTGGCGTTGCCTTCAAGAACTCAACCGAACAAGGCGGTATGTACAACGGATTCTATGAAACTGCAAAGGATGCACAAGTCTTTGATCCAGCCGTTGCCAATGCTACTACTTACGGCTTGTCAAGTTCATCAACCGCCGATACTAATGCACTGCAAGCTACACTTAAGAATGCGCAAATGGCACTAAACGACGCACAGAATCAACAACGTCAAGCCCAAGCCGCATACAATACTGCCCATCAGGCTAAAATTCAGGCTGACTCTCAACTCAAGTCCGCACAAAACGCGCTTGCCAGTGCACAAACTAAGTTGACGTCTGCCCAAAACTCAGCCCAAGCATCTGACCGCGCCGTTGCTTCTGCTCAATCTAAAGTTGAACAAGCACAACAAGCTTACAACAATGCTCAAGCCGACGCAGCCACTAAGCAAGCCAAGCTTCAAGCAGCCAAAGACCAATTAGCCAAGGATCAAGCAATCCTTAACACTGCTCAGGCTCAAGTTGCTCAAGCTACGAAAGCTCTAACCAACGCTAAGTCCACATTGGCTTCAGCTCAAAATGATTTGAAGACTAAACAAGACCGTGCCCAGACTGCTAACCAACGTCTGCAAGACTTACAAAACGCTCAAGCTAACGTAGCTAAAGCTCGTGAAGCACTTCAAACTGCTCAAGATAACTTAACTCGGGCTCAAGAACGTGCTCATAATGCTCAATCCGCACTAAACCTTGCTAACGACACCCTTGCTAAAGCCCAAGCTGCTAATGACAAAGCTCAACAAGCACTTAAAGCTGCTCAAAATGACTTTGCCCAAAAGCAAGCCGCATTCAATCAAGCTAAGGCTAACTTGATTTCCGACGCTAAGCAATATGGCGATAACGTCAAGATTAAGAATCCTAATATTACCATCACTGAAGGCGATCATGTTCCGGCACCAGAACTTGATAACACCTTTATCAAGACTCGTGAGAACTCAGAAATTGATTCCTTGCTAAGCGATTTTGCAACAATCACTGGTGGTGACCTACCAGAAGGAACTACTATTGCTTGGAGTAACCCAGCCAAGGTCAACAACGATGCTAACCATGCCGGTGAATACACCGAAGACGTAACAATCACCTTCCCAGATAGTTCAACTATTACTCGTCAAATCAACATGACGGTTAAATACAACCCGGCATTGCACCGTAATGAAGTAACTATTCCAGCTGGCACGCACGTTCAAGGCGACCATTTAATTGACTCTATTGGCAACGTCGTACCTGGATATAACGTTGTTAATGGCCAAGTCGTTAAGACTACCAACACTGCCACTGGTTCTAGTTCCTCTGTCAACTACACCACACCAACCACTGGTGCCGTCACTATGACTCGTGAACAGTATCGTACTAGTCAAAACAACAAGACCAACACTGATGCTAAGACGTTACCACAAACTGGTAACCACTCTGCTTTAAGTTCAATTGCTTTAGGTGTCGCCGGACTGATGGCCGGATTAGGTCTTCTCAAGGTAGAAAAGCGCAAGTAACATTTTATATTAAAACAATAAAGGGAGCTTACAATGCTCCCCTTTTATTTTAAAATCTGTTGCACTTAGATTGTAAATACTCAATATATATATATTATTTGACCGACAAGTCGGTCTACCTAGCTCTATGAGTAATAAAAAAAGGAGCTAGAATAATGAAATACTATAACTATTTGGTAAACGAGACAAACGATGTTATTAATTACATTAATGAGGAACTAGATATTGATATTGTAACCAAACAAAATCCTGATAAGATACGAAATGAACTTTATGACCGATTATTTAATGAGGATTCAGTCACAGGTAATGCTAGTAGAAGTTATACGATGAATTCAACGACTGCTGAAGAATATCTAGTTACAAACTGGAGTCTTCTAAAAGAAGCAGTCAATGAATTAAATCCAGATTTTAATGCTATTGAAGCAGGAGCAGAAGCTTGCGATGTATTAATTCGTTGTTATTTGCTTGATGAAGCTATCGATTTAGCTCTGAAAAGGCTTTTATGATAAGTAAACCCGACAGATTTTCTGCCGGGTTTTTATTTATATACTCATTTCATGGTAAAATAAAAAGGTGCACTGGCGACCACCAATGCACAAGCTGTCAACTTAGGAGCTGATACCCTTTCTGTTGCGCTTAGCTGGTGGTGTATTGCTGTACACCAGAACAAGAGCGCTACCGTTAAGCTATCAGCCTAATTGTTGAATATAATATATTCTGATTACGCTTATATTATAGCATAGTTTAGCGACTTTGACGACCGTCTAGCTTTAGGGCTAGGCGGTTTTCTGCTTTAAAGCATGACTATAATTCCAGACCGTCGTCCTTTTCCTTAGTTGCTTTTGCCCTCTTATTTCGGTTTACTTGCTTCTGCTGTTGTAACTCTTCTTTCCGTTTTGCTGCTAACAACCGCGCTCGTTGTCGCTTCTTTTGATATAACCGTGCTGCTTCTAATTGCTTATTATATAGTTCAAGCTGTCGAATACGTTTCTTTTCGCGAGCAGTTTGAGTGTTCACAACTCTCCATGTTGGAATTTTCTTTGGCTTTTCAAGCAATTCATCAAGCTGCTCATCACTCATCATATTCACATCGAATGACATTAACTCCAGCCCCCTTTCTTATAAATTTTCCAATCCAAAAATGCACACATTATTAAGCTAATTGGTGCTACTGCTAACTTTTGCCATCCGGGCGTAACCGCAACAACGGCCACTAAGATAACCAATTCGATGCCAAAAGCAATAAGGAAAGTCATGAAATTACCCAACATAGTGGCAATTTGTCTCACTGATTGCTGACTTGCTTTAGCACTAAATTTGGCACTAGCGCTAGCTTATTCAGCACTTTTACGTTCGTTGGCAAAATTCTGACTTACAGCTGTCTTAATGATTTCTTTTACCGATAGTCCTGTATCTTTTTCTAATTGCCGATAAACGTCATTAGTAACTTCCTGGGTATGGTGGGTGATTCCATCACGCATGGCTAAAATTAGATTACGCATAGTGGGCACTAGCTGATCATTAACCACTTGAGTATAATTCTCTAGATATTTACTGGCTTGGTCCAGATCTGCCACTTTTGCAATGCACTCTTGGGTCTTCTGATCCAAGTTCTGTTCGCGTAAGTTAATATCAGCCTCAAGCCCACTAATTTTCTGGTCCATCGCGTCAACACGGCCGACCAGCCCATCTGAATAACCAATGGCTCGGGCATCAGCTACTGCTTTAACCACTTTAGAGCTCTGGTCCTTCAGCTGTTCTTTCAGTGTTTGCTTGCTTTCGTCGAGCTTGTTGCTCAAGCTGTCGACGTTCTTCGACACTCGATTGACGTCGCCTTGCTTTGCTGACTCGTCGATGAGATAGTCTAGCTTTTCCGCGAGATCTCTGTTTCTGCTCTTCAGCCTTGGCGTCTTCACTTCGTTGTCGGTTGAGTTGGTTGAGTCGCTGTTGTCTAGCAGTTCTGATTCGAGCATCTCTTGCCATCGTTTTGATTTTTTCGAATTCTTCATCTTTTGATTGTCGTCGTTCATTAGTATCTTCCTCCACTTCTTTCTGCTTAAAGTAACCTGTTAAATAACTTTTAGTAAACGTTTGGCCCAAACCGCGAGTTGACAAAACTTCACCATTTTGTTTATCTACTCGTTGATAAAAGTCACGAACTTTGTATGACTTACCATGAACTGTTTGATGGTAAGTCCAGGCGCTTCCCTTCTGGCGTTCAGTCACGGTTATTCCAGCATCGTTTAAGCGCCGGATAAACTCCTTAAGTGAGTTTACTTCGCACCTAACTTGTGCGATTATCTTCTTTAAATTCTGTTGCCATTCAGATCGTGTTGTTAAATTATTAACATCTCGTCTTTCTTGTTGGTTATGTATTGGATTAGTCCATCTGTGACCTGTAACAAATTGGTAGTTATTGATCATTTCACGGTCAAAGCTGGATCGTAGTTTATGTATGTTGAAACGATTAGTTGGAATTGTTCGACCATTTGACTTGATGGTATTAAAAACAACATGTGCGTGTAGTTTTCCACCTTCGCTGTCTGCTTGAATTGCAATTATAGACTGTGCATCGGCAAAATGCTGATGAATAAAGTGCTGAACCAGCACCAATGCTTGTTTAGCTTGTAGGTTAAGATCTGAAGTATCAAATTCATCTTCTGAGAAAGAAATAATTAAAGTTTGTGCTTGATACTTTCGTTTGGGGTTATGTGCTTTATTTAGGTTAGCCTTGAATTGCTTTTCCAAATAGGCGCTATTTTGCGTTGCCGAAATATCGCCATTAGGGTTATGCAACAGTTTAATGTTAAATCCCGTACTTGCTAGCACCCGCTGCGACGTCTTTTGGTAACTATGTGGCGGTTCTTGGAACAAATACTGTAGCCTGCCGTAACTACTGCGACACGAGTGAGTTTCCAGGACTGACAACGGTGCCACCAGCTTTCTGATTTGACGATCCAGTGTCATTCTTAAGGTTGATGATCTCTTGTTGCAATTCAACCAAAACACGACTATTTTCGACTAGCTGCTTAGCAACCCACCGCCATAAGTCGTCATCGGTTAAATCGTCATCTTCTTGTTCGGCTTGTTGCTTTGCAGCATTCAAAATATGCGCAATCTGGTTAAGATTATTCCCCGATTTCGTAATTGTATACATAATAGCTTGGAGTTGTTGCTGAATATCGGCATATTGATCACGCACGATAGACAACTCCGACGATGATTTAGTATCTGTCAGACCATGGATTGCCTCAACTAACGGTAGCCGGTCTTGATCATTCAATTGTTGGACTAAAGCCGTCACGGCATCACGCTTACCCTTTTGCCAGTTCTCTTTAGCTTGCATTAATAGCTTCTCATCCTCAATCATTTGTCGCACTGCTTTCGAAGTACCTGCAATACCAAATTCACGCTTTACCGATTCAAAATCGGCAAGTTCATTTTCACTTAATCGGGCTTGAATCAATTTATTCTTTAATGGTTCCATCCATTCTTGACCTCCTCAGTTTGCCTGACGGCAAAAGAAATTTTCAGTCTTCACGTGCTCGTGACAACGACTGACTAAATTCCTCATTTCGTCGGGTTCGTTTGTTTTTTGTATTGGTCTAGACCAATTATTCAACTATATTATAATACAAGAACAAACGAACTTGCAAGCAATTAAATTCGTAATATCAAACAAGTTTGTAATACGTAACTAATGCTTGGAGGGGGGCCTTGCTAGCTCCCCTTCACCCCGCCGAGCGATCAGATATTACATTCGAAAATGAGTACCTTGAGATTGCATTCAAGGTCATTTCGAGATTTCACATCTGATTTACTTATGTTTTCGTCATAAGTAACAACACCGACCAGCTGTACTTGCCAACTGGACCAACAATTTCTTTTTGAATCACCAAAAAGAAACAAAAAATGACTGCCTAGCTATTTAAAGACAAGGTAGTCACGTTAATAAATACTATTCTAGTAGAAAAATAAAGGAACTAGTCGCAGTAAACATGCTCTAGTTCCTTTTGTGTTACCTAATCATCGAAATAGAATCACAGTAGAAAAACGGTAGACAACTTTACTTAAACCTGTATTTTCTACTAAGATCTAGCCTCTACAAATGCCGTCAAATTAGGATTCCCACTTCATATTGTTCTATTAAATTATTCATATTCAATTGTCGAAGGCGGCTTACTCGTGACATCATAAAGAATCCGGTTAACGTGGTCAACCTCATTGACGATCCGTACCGAAATCTTCTGCAGGACGTCCCACGGAATCTTAGCAAAGTCAGCCGTCATCCCGTCAATTGACGTTACGGCACGGATAGCAACGGCGTAGTCGTAAGTCCGGTTGTCACCCATCACACCGACGGAACGAATGCCCGGCAAAACCGTGAAGTACTGCCAAATCTTTTCGTCCAGACCAGCCTTAGCAATTTCATCACGCAGAATGGCGTCACTTTCACGGACGATCTGCAGCTTTTCGGGAGTGATCTCGCCGATCACCCGGATTCCCAGACCTGGACCTGGGAATGGTTGACGCCATACTAATTCGTGCGGAATGCCTAGCTTTTCACCAAGTTCACGGGTTTCGTCCTTGAAGAGGCTGCGTAGCGGTTCGATCAACTTAAAGCCGAGCTTCTTCGGCAGACCACCGACGTTGTGGTGCGACTTGATCGTCTTAGCCGTGTCCGTACCTGATTCGATAACGTCGGTGTAGAGTGTCCCTTGAGCCAGGAACTCTGCATCCTTGATCTTCTTTGCTTCTTCATGGAAGACGTTGACGAATTCGGCACCGATGATCTTCCGCTTCTTTTCGGGATCAGTGACACCCTTCAGCTTACCCAGGAAGCGCTCGGAAGCATCAACCTTGATGATGTTGACACCGAGGTCGCGGTTCAAAGCCTTCATGACCTGGTCGGCTTCGTTCTTCCGCAAAAGACCATGGTCAACGAAGATGCAGGTCAGTTGATTGCCAATCGCCTTGTGGATCAGGACTGCCGTAACTGAGGAATCAACCCCACCAGACAGGCCGAGGATAACCTTCTTGTCCCCAACTTCTTTGCGGATGTGTTCGATTTCCAGATCGATAAAGTCATCCATCGACCAGTTCTTTTCACAACCACAAACATCAAATGTAAAGCGGCGCAGGATGTCCAGGCCATACTGGCTGTTACGCACTTCGGGGTGGAACTGCAGGCCATACTGTTTCTTGTCTGTGTTTTCGATGGCAGCGATCGGGCAGTTCTTGCTCGTAGCGACGACCTTAAAGCCATCAGGAGCTTTGGTGACCCGGTCACCGTGACTCATCCAAACAAACTGCTTGTCAGGCAAGTCCTTAAATAAGGAAGCTTTGTCGTCCGTTACCTGGATATCAACCCGGCCGTACTCTGAGTCGTTGGCATTTTCTACCTTACCGCCCAGGTCATAGCTCATCAGTTGCATCCCGTAGCAAATTCCCAGAATCGGAATGCCCAACTTAAAAATCTCAGGATCTACCTTTAAGGCACCATCGTCGTACACGCTGTTAGGTCCACCAGAGAAAATGATCCCTTTCGGGTGCATCTTGGCAATCTCTTCGGCCGTCTTCTTATGGCTGAGCAATTCGGAGTACACTCCGAAGTCACGGATTCGCCGGGTAATCAGCTGGTTGTACTGACTACCGAAGTCGAGCACGATGATCTTGTCAAACGCGTCTAAGTTGACGTTTGCCACTATTCCCACTCCTTTGTATTGACTTTAATTGAAACTAAAACCATTGTACGTGCTGGGTCAAAGCTGGTCAACACGCCACGGGACAATGCCCATAAATTTTCTTTAATCCTATTTAATAACGCTGCTTTCTTTTCCATTATTGATATAATGTGAATGCAAAAGGAGTCGTTAATATATGGATATTTATGGTAATTACCACCATTCCCTTACCCTGATCCAGCAGATGGTGACGGATAAATTAAAAGAATTTAACCAGCAAGCCAAAGCTGATGGCAAGCCGGAATTATACGAACACCTATCCAGCCGGATCAAGGGCAATGACAGCATGGTCGAAAAGTGCCATCGCAAGGGCTATCCCGTCACAACGGAATCGGCACTCCGGCGTTGCCACGACGCCATCGGCTTCCGGATCGTCTGCAACTTCATCGACGACATCCCTCGCAACTTGCATGCACTCAAACAAGCCGATTGGTGCCGGATCGTCAAGGAAAAAGACTACATCACCCACGCCAAGCCCAATGGTTACCGCTCTTACCACGTCATCCTCGATTTGACCACTCCTTACAAGGACATCGAGGGCCACGTGCCCGGTCACTACTACGTCGAAATTCAGCTGCGGACCATCGCCATGGATTCGTGGGCAAGCCTGGAACACGAAATGAAATACAAGCACAACATTAAAGACCCCGAGCGAATCGGCCGGGAACTGAAAAAGTGTGCCAACCAACTGGCATCCTGCGATATTCAAATGCAGACGATTCGCCAACTGATTCACGAAAATGATGAGGAGGAATAGCCATGAAAATCTTATTAGCCGAAGATAATGACCAGTTACGCCGCGTCATCACGATGGCCCTCAAAACGAGCCAATATCAAGTCGATGCCGTCGCCAACGGCCAGGAAGCTGTCGACCATGCCAAGAAGAATCCTTATGACGTGATGATTTTAGACATCATGATGCCCGTTAAGGACGGTCTGCAGGCACTGCGCGAAATCCGCACTACCGGCGACCGCACCTACGTCATCATGCTGACGGCCCTCTCGGAAGTCGACGATAAGGTCAACGGCCTGGATGCTGGTGCGGACGATTACCTAACCAAGCCGTTTTCACTGAAGGAACTGCTGGCTCGGCTGCGCTCACTGGAACGGCGGTTTGAAAGCCTCGACGAGGACGTCCTGAAGTTTGGCAACATCACCCTCGACGGCAACGAACAAGTTCTGAAGAGTGAAAACTCCATCAGCCTATCGAGCAAGGAAAGCCGCCTGCTCCAGTACCTCATTTTGAATGCCGGCAAAAAACTGTCGACGGACACCCTGCTCAACCAAACCTGGGACGATGACGACGAACACGCGGATGCAGAGGACGTCTGGATCAACATTTCCTACCTGCGTCAAAAGCTGCAGTCCGTCAACGCCGACGTAGAAGTGGCAGGGCCGAAAGGTGGTCCTTACCAGTTAATTGACCAAGGTGATGCCAATGCTTAAAACCGTTCGCCGCAAGTTCATTGCGATTTCCACCCTTGCTCTGGTGATCGTCCTCGTGACCATCATCGGCAGCATCAGCTTTGCCTCTTTCTACCGTAGCAAACAAGAAGTCAACGCTGTTCTGACAATTCTCATGAAGAATAATGGCCAGCTGCAGCGTTCAGCGAACATCACTCCCCCGCAACCCAACTGGATGCAGCCACGGCAAAGCCGCGAAGGCATCTTCCAGTACCGCTTTTTCAGCAGCCAGCTGGATCCCCAGGGTAACGTTTTGAGCATTAACGACTCGCATATTGAAACCGTGCCCGACGGCGCAATCAACAATTTATCGGAACTGGCTTTTCAACGGCGCAGATCGCGAGGAACGATTAGCTACAACCGGACCCTCTACGCTTACCGCATGAAAAAAGTGCATAACCGTTACATCATCGTCTTTTTGGATCAATCTATTTTGATGGCCGAAAGCCACGATTTACTCCGAATTGCCGTACTTGTCGGAATCGTCTCGATGGTTCTCTATACCTTTGTTTTGGTAGTCTTGTCCAAGAAAGCCATTCAGCCACTGGTGATCGCCGAAAAAAGGCAGCGTGAGTTTATCTCCAATGCTGGTCACGAATTGAAAACACCACTGACCGTCATCTCAGCCAACACCGAAATGCAGGAACTTACCAGTGGCGAAACCGAACTGACGCGTTCTAATAAGGACCAGATTGGTCGTCTGACCCGCCTGATCAACAACCTGATTTCTTTGACGCGTCTCGGTGAACGTCCAGACATGAACATCGAAGCGACGGACATCAGCACAATCACCGAAAAAAACTACGACGCCTTTGAAAACGTGATGAAGCAAAGCAAACTGCACCTGAGCAAAGACATTGAACCTCAGGTGACGGCCGCGGTCGATGCGAATTACTACGCCGAGCTGGTAAACATCCTGCTCGACAACGCCAACAAGTATTGTGACAAAGATGGTCAGGTCAGCGTTCACTTACACAAAACTAAGCGTGGCAAGGGTGCCGTCCTCACCGTCAGCAATTCCTTTGCACAAGGCGCTGATGTTGATTACAGTAAATTTTTTGAACGCTTCTACCGTGAAGACACAGCTCACCAGCAAAAAGGCGGTTTCGGGATCGGCCTTTCAATGGCTCAACGGATCGTCAATGATTTTAATGGACGGATCCAAGCCAAGTACAGCAACGGTCAGATTAATTTTGTGGTGACGTTGCGCGGTTGAAATCTAAATAAGGCTCAGGAGCTTTCGTTGCCCCTGGGCCTTTAATTTTTAAAATACATTCAGCACATGACGCACCGTAGCACCAATGTCATCACTCTGCAAAATCATCGAAATCGTCGCTACCCCACTGCAGTGGCTGCTGGCGACGTGCTGTAGATTATCCTCGGCAATGCCACCAATCGCAACGATCGGGTGCCAGCTGGTCTCCACCAACTTCGTGAGTCCGTCGACACCGATCACCGGGTCAGCATCAGCCTTGCTCATCGTCGGGTAGACCGGCCCGGAGCCGACATAGTCAACACCAAGATGGTTGGCCCGCTGCACTTCTGCTTGCGTGCTGCACGAATAACCGACCATCATCTGTGAACCCACTTGCGCGATGACTTGCTGAATCTTTTCATCATCCTGACCAACGTGCACCCCGTCGGCTCCTAATTGCTGAGCCAAGGCCACATCATCGTCGATGATGAAGGGAACGTCATGTTGGCGGCACAGATGCATCAGCTGTTGTCCTAGCGACAGTTTTTCTTGGGCAGAGAGTCTTGAGCTGCCCTTCTCGCGGTACTGAAACATGGTAATCCCGGCCTGCAGTGCCTGGTCCACATCATCCAGCAACTGTTGCGGATCATGATTAGTATCCTGGCTGCCGCCTACCAGGTAGCAGCGCAACATGTCTGGGTTAAAACGCGTCATGGTTAAAAACCTCCTTCAGCTGCCCAGTGGTTAAGCGGGCCGTGGCCGTGACCAACCTGAATTGTGTGAATGATCGTCGCCGTGACGTAATGTTTAGCGATGCGAATGGCTTCTTCCAGTGTCCGCCCCTTGGCCAGTTCAGCCACGATGCAGGATGAAATGGTATCGCCTGTGCCGTGAGTGCGTTTGGTGTGAACCCGTTCCGAATTCATCCAGAAATGATCACCATTGGCGAGGAGGGTGAAGTCGCTAGCCTGACTATCAGCTAGCAAGTGACCGCCCTTGACCAGGACGTTCTTGGGCCCCAACGCCTGAATCTTTTTTGCGGCTACCACCATCTCGTCTTCGCTGGTGATTTTCATCCCCGCTAGTTTTTCGGCTTCTGGCAGATTCGGTGTCACCAGGTAAGCTAACGGCAGCAGTTCGTCGATTACGGTTTTGACGGCATCTTCCGTCAGTAACGGGGCCCCACCCTTAGCGACCATCACTGGATCAACGATCAGTGGGCCAAAGTCATACTTCTTAAGGTTCTCAGCAACCGTATGTACCCGCGTGCTGTCTGCCAGCATCCCCGTCTTGCAGGCCCGGATCTTGAAGTCGTCGGCAATCGACTTGAATTGCGCATCGATGATGTCTGGCGACAGTGGCACGGCCTTTTGCACGCCAATCGTATTTTGCGCCGTAATAGCGACCAAGACAGCAGTCCCGAAGACGTGGCGCATCTGCATAGTCTTCAGGTCGGCTTCCATCCCGGCACCGCCACCGGAATCGGATCCGGCAATCGTTAACGTTTGGGGAAAACTATTAATCATTTTGAGCACTCTCCTTCTTGACACAATCAGATAATTTCTGATCATCCAGCAAATATAATTGATCCAACAAAGCCGTGAAGAAACTGCCAGGCACCGGTTGGGCGAGACTAGCCGCAGCCAATTGGCCGGCCACCGTAAAGGCCTGAACACCAGTCAAGGCCGACCGCCAATAGTCACCACCGGTTGCCAGAAAGGCCGCCAAGACGCTAGAAACCATGTCACCACAGCCGACGTAAGCTTGGAACATCGGTGTCCCGCAATCATTTGTCGCAACCCGGTAACCATCAGCGATCACGTCGTGAACCCCAGTCAGGACGACTAGGGTGTGATACTTTTTCGAACAGGTGACGGCAATTTTGCGCAACTGTTGCGCATCACCCTGACCACTATCCACTCCGCGACTCTCCCATTGAAGACCAGCCAGACTGGCAATCTCGCCAGCATTCCCCCGGATCAACGAAATCCGGTGATTAGCCAGCACCTGCTTAATAAAGTGGTGACGGTAAGGCAAAGCTACGGCGACCGGGTCAAGCACCACCGGTTTTTCCGTTTGGTCCGTTGCCTTCAAGACCGCTTCAATCTCCTCCTGTTGTGCCTCGTTCAGGGTTCCGGCATTGATGGTGACACCAGCAGCGATGTTGACCATTTCTTCGGCTTCAGCTGGCGAGCTCGACATAATCGGTGATCCCCCAATCGCGTTGACTGCATTGGCCACGTCGCCAGGAGTCACCATGTTAGCTACCGTCAACACTACCGGATTATCATGACGAACTTGTTCAATATAATCTGTCATTATCGCACACCCTCTCCTATCTTAATTATCTGTCCGGCGGGTCATCATTCGCACGGCGTGCCACAACAAGCACAAAACCAGCACGATAACCACGTCGGGTAAGGTATTGCCCACAATCGTGTCCGTCTGCATCAGGCAGCGGTAAGCGATGAAGCCGATGACCCAAATGACAAAGTTAGGCCAGTTAACCGCCTGCTTCAAGGAGCTGTGATGGAAAATAAAGTAGTCAGCTACCAGCACCGTGATCATCGGTGCAAAGACTGAGCCGATCAGGTACAAAAAGTTGGTGATGTTATCCATCGGCAGTAAAATTGCACCGACCGTGCCGACCACCGTCGTGATCATCGCCATCCAGGTGCCGTTTAGTTTTGGCCAGATCGACTGCAGCGACATCCCTGCAGAATAGGCATCCATGAAAGTGGTGGTAACGGTAGAAAAGACGATGATTAATAGTCCAGCAATGCCCATCCCCGAAGCCACCATCACCTTAGCGATGTTGGTCTGCCCGGCGAAGAGGCTCATGCCCAGACCAATTAAGTACATCCAGCAACTGACCAGGCCGTACGAGATGACACTGCCGAGAGTGGCCGCCACCGGTCGTTTAGCCTTTGATGTATAGTCGCTGATCAGCGGCAACCAGGACAACGGCATGGAGACACCCAGTTCTACCGCTGCGCCAAAATTCAAATTGCCGCTGACGCTAGCGTGGATCATCGGTCGGTGAAAAATACTGAATGACAACCAGATCGTCAGTACCAGTAGTAAGGTCAATGCGACCGTATTCAGCTTACCTAAGTGTTCCACACCAATCCACAACCAAACGATGATCAGTAGACCAATTATCAAACACCATAGCCACTGACCTAGGTGAAATGCCTCGTGGGCGGCCACCGCCGCGTCATAGATCATAATCCCCGTCCAACCGATTAGTTGGCAGGCATTGAGCAAGGCAAAGACCACCGACCCCTTATGCCCAAAGCTGTTCTTCACAGTATCCATCGCGTTTTGGCGAGTCTGGCCACCAATCAGTCCGGCAAAAAACAGCAAGGTGCAGCCGATAACGTGACCAATTAGGATGGCCACAACACCCTTAGCAAATCCCAATGGAGCAAAGTACGTGCCCGTCAAAATTTCCGCAATGGAAATCCCGGCCCCCAGCCAAATCAAACTATTTTCCCAAACCTTCGTCTGTCGATGCATAATCAAACCCCTTTTTTCTCAAAGCAAACAAAAAAGCCACGTCAACACAGAGGCGACGTGGCTTTACTTTCAATTTAGATTATTCAAAGCTTATCATTTTCCCTTCGCTGCTGCTGAGCAGATCAGGTTCAATGGGTATAATCTCAGCCAATGGCACCCCAAAATGTTGATTTAAATTAAGTATAACAGGCAGTCATCATTTTGCAACCACGTGAACTACTCGATCATAAATGACAGAGCTTCCGGAAACCAAAAAACAGCCTGATCGCGGATCATTCCGTGATCAGACTGCTTTGCATTTTACTAATCTGGGGGATTAGTTATCTGCTTTAATCATTGCGACGACGTTTGCCAAGGCCGAAGAAGCCGAGGATTGCGGCGAGACCTAAGCCTGCCATTGCAGCATCCTTTGCCTGATCGTTACCAGTTTGTGGCAGCTTTTCAGTAGCAGAGGCAGCGCTTGGCTTGTTAGCTGCTGGAGTCTGTGGTGCAGCTGGTTGAGCTGGTGCTACAGGTTGAGCAGGTTCAGCTGGCTGACTTGGGTTAACCGGTGTAGTCGGTTGACTCGGCTGGCTTGGGTTGACCGGAGTAGTTGAACCATTTGAGCTTGGCACATTCGGTGTTGATGGAGTCGTTGGTTGACTTGGATTTACCGGAGTGCTTGGCTGACTTGGGTTAACTGGTGTAGTCGGTTGACTCGGCTGACTTGGGTTGACCGGAGTAGTTGAACCATTGGAACTTGGCACGTTCGGTGTTGATGGAGTCGTTGGTTGACTTGGATTTACCGGAGTGCTTGGTTGGCTCGGCTGACTTGGGTTAACCGGTGTAGTCGAACCATTTGAACTTGGCACGTTCGGTGTTGATGGAGTCGTTGGTTGACTTGGATTTACCGGAGTGCTTGGCTGACTCGGCTGGCTTGGGTTGACCGGCTGGCTTGGCTGACTTGGTTGACTTGGGTTAACCGGCTTGCTTGGCTGGCTCGGTTGACTTGGGTTAACTGGCTTGCTTGGCTGACTCGGTTGACTTGGATTTACCGGAGTGCTTGGTTGGCTCGGTTGACTTGGGTTAACTGGCTTGCTTGGCTGACTCGGTTGACTTGGGTTGACCGGCTTGCTTGGTTGGCTCGGTTGACTTGGGTTGACCGGCTTGCTTGGCTGACTCGGTTGACTCGGGTTAACCGGCTTGCTTGGCTGACTCGGTTGACTTGGGTTGACCGGCTTGCTTGGCTGGCTCGGTTGACTTGGGTTGACCGGCTTGCTTGGCTGACTCGGTTGACTTGGGTTGACCGGCTTGCTTGGCTGAACTGGGTTGGCTACGTAGGTAACCGTCAAGTCAAGGTCTGCACTTGTTGGGTCAACGGATTGAACAGCAACTAATGCCAAGTCAGGAGTGTAACCGTCAATATTTGGTGATTGAACAGTTGCGAACTGACCCTTAGCTGGAGTCCATGAACCATCCGTGGTCTTACCAGTGTACTGATCAACAGTGTTAGTCCGGTTGAATTCAACCTTAGCAGTGTGGTCAGCAGCAGCCTTCTTGCCGTCAGCGTATTGGTAATGAATCGTTTCGTTGACGGTCTTCGTTTCGTTAACGTCGTTCAGAACGTGAGCAAAGTGAACTTCGAAGGTGTTCTTGGTTGCATCTTCGCTGTAACTCTCGTGTCCATCATTGAAGTTGTTGGATACAAGCTTGAGGCCTTGCTGTTCGAAGTTAGCGATCTTACCTGCAGTGGTGTAATCGATAACTTCACCGGCGTGACCATCAAAGTCATCAACGGCTAAGTTCCGGTTAGTCGTGTCATCAATGTAGGTTACTTTACCATTTGCGGCATCACGGTTGTAAGTGACGGTGACATCAATGTCCTTAGCGTCTGGAGTTACCGTAGCAGCAACAACTTCTGCCTTGTCTGGCGTGTAGTTAGCGATTGTTGGTGATACGACGGCAGCGAATTGATCATTATCGGAAGTCCAGTTGCCGTTCGTAGTCTGCTTAGTGTAGTTATCCGTGGTGTTGGTCCGGCTGAAGTTGACCGTTGCAGTAGCGTCATCAGCAGCCTTGGTACCATCGGCGTATACGTAGTGGATCGTTTCCTTAACAGCCTTGGATTCAGTTGCAGTAGCCATGTCGTGCTTGAAGTGAACTTCGAAGACATTCTTAGCGGCGTCTTTATCGAAGTTTTCGTGACCATCCTTGAAGTCGTTTGATACAAGAGTCAAACCTTGTCCTTCAAAGTTCTTGATCTGGCCAGCAGTGGTGTAGTCAATAGCTTCACCGACATTACCATTGAAGTGGTCAGTAGCCAGAGTTTGGTTTGCCGTGTCATCAATGTAAGTTACCGTTCCGTTTGCGAGATCATGGTTGTAAGTGACGGTGACATCAATGTCATTGTCATTTGGCGTTACGGTCACAGCAGCAACTTCTGCCTTATCAGGTGTGTAGTTAGCAATCTTCGGTGATTCAACAGCAGCGAAGTGGTCGTTTTCTGAAGTCCATGCACCGTTGGTAGTTTGGCCGGTGTACTTGTCCGTGGTGTTAGTCCGACTGAAGTGAGCCGTTGCAGTGGCATCATCAGCAGCCTTAGTGCCATCGGCGTATACGTAGTGGATGGTTTCCTTAACGTCCTTAGCTTCAGTTGACGTCGTAGTAGCGTGCTTGAAATGAACTTCAAAGTTGTTCTTAGCAGCATCTTTGTCGAAGCTTTCGTGGCCGTCTTTGAAGTCGTTTGATACAAGGGTCAAACCTTGTCCTTCAAAGTTCTTGATCTTACCAGCGGTGGTGTAGTCAATAGCTTCACCTACATGACCGTTGACTGAATCAACAGCTAAGTTTTGGTGAGTCGTGTCATCAATGTAGGTTACCGTACCATTGGCAGCGTCACGGTTGTAGGTAACGGTGATATCACTGTCATTGTCACCAGGGTTAACCGTAATAGCAGCAACTTCTGCCTTGTCTGGCGTGTAGTTGGCGATCTTCGGTGAAACCACAGCGGCAAATTGGCCATTAGCTGGAGTCCATGCACCGTTCGTAGTCTTGCCAGTGTACTGATCAACAGTGTTATTCCGGTTGAATTCAACCTTAGCAGTGTGGTCAGCAGCAGCCTTGGTGCCATCGGCGTATTGGTAATGAATCGTTTCGTTGATGGCTTTCGTTTCGTTAACGTCATTCAAAGCATGAGTGAAGTGAACTTCGAAGGTGTTCTTCTTAGCATCCTTGTTGTAAGTTTCGTGACCATCCTTGAAGCCATTGGAGACAAGCTTGAGTCCTTGCTTTTCGAAGTTAGCGACCTTGCCTGCAGTGGTGTAATCGATAGCTTCACCGGCGTGACCATCAAAGGCATCGACAGCCAGGTTCTGGTTGGTCGTGTCATCGATGTAAGTTACCGTACCATTTGCGGCGTCGCGGTTGTAGGTAACAGTGACGTCAACATCCTTGGCGTTTGGCGTTACCGTCACAGCAGCAACTTCTGCCTTATCTGGTGTGTAGTTATCAATGGCTGGTGATACAACGGCAGCGAATTGATCATTATCAGAAGTCCATGCGCCATTCGTAGTCTTGCCAGTGTAATGATCAGTCGTGTTAGTCCGGCTGAAGTGAACCGTTGCAGTGTGGTCAGCAGCAGCCTTAGTACCATCGGCGTATACGTAGTGGATGGTTTCATTAACATCCTTTGGCTCAGTTGTAGTAGTAATGTCGTGCTTGAAGTGAACTTCAAAGGTGTTGCCTGCTACATCATCTGCAAAGTTTTCTTGACCATCCTTGAAGTTGTTGGATACAAGAGTCAAGCCTTGGTCTTCAAAGCCCTTGATCTTGCCCGCAGTGGTGTAGTCAATAGCTTCACCAGAATGACCATTCAGAGCATCAGTCCGCAGGGTTTGGTTAGTCGTGTCATCAATGTAAGTTACCCGACCAGCTGCGCTGTCTTTAATGTAGGTAACGACGACTTCGAAATCGTTGCTTGCTGGAGTTACGTTCCGGGCAGCAATTTGTGCGTAATCAGGAGTGTAACCCTTGATAGCAGGTGACTTCACAGCGGCAAATTCATGACTTGCTGGAGTCCATGTGCCTGCCTTCAGGACAGTGCCGTCAACGCTATCAACAGTGTTAGTCCGACCGAAAGTGACATCAGCAGTTGCATCATCGGCAGCCTTCGTACCATCTGCGTATTGGTAGTGAATCGTTTCCTTAACGGTCTTGCTACCGTTAACAGTTGTTTGACCATGCTTGAAGTGAACTTCGAAGTTGTTCTTCGTAGCATCCTGGTTAAAGTCTTCGTGACCATCTTTGAAGCCGTTGGATACTAATTCGTAGCCATCAGCCTTGAACTGGGCAACCTTGTCAGCAGTGGTGTAGTCAATAGCTTGACCAGCCTTACCATTAAGTGAATCTTGGCGAAGTTGGATGCCTGTCGTGTCATCGTAGTAGGTAACCATACCCTGAGCTGCGTTCCGCGTGTAAACAACGGTCATTTCGTAATCAGGGTTGCCTGCGTATTCACCCATTGCTGGAACTGTCAGCATGTTAGGAGTGAAGTTGGCGATCACTGGTGAATCAACAGCCTTAAATTGGCCAACTTCTGGTGTCCATGGTGTGTAACGGGTGAAGTTGGTGTCACCAGTGTACAGGTCCGTGTGCTTAGTCCGGCTAAAGTCAATGTGGGCAGTGTAGTCATCAGCAGCCTTGGAACCATCATCGTAAACGTAGTGGATGATTTCCTTAACGGTGCTGTTTTCTTGGCTATCCTTGAAGGCGTGCTTGAACTGAACTTCAAAGAAGTTCTGGTTTTCGTTCTTAGCGAAGTTTTCTTGACCATCCTTGAAGTCATTGTGGAACAGTACTAAGCCCTGCTTTTCGTAATCAGCAATCTTACCGGCAGTCGTGTAGTCAATTGGGTCACCGATGTTACCGTTCAAAGGAACAGTGGCCAGGACGCGGTTAGCAGTCAAGTCAACGTAGCTGACTTCACCCTTAGTGGCTTGTTGGCTGTAGATAACCGTGACTGTCTTGTCTTCGCTGTTTGGCGTTACCGTGTAACCAGCAACAGAAGCAATGCTTGGTTTGTAGCCCTTAATGGTTGGTGAAACGATCGTATCAAAGGTGCCAGTGTCTGAGAACCAGTCACCGTTAGTAGTTTGCTTGGTGTACTTGTCATAGGTATTGTTGCGGGTAAATGTGATACTGCCTTCAAAATCAGGACTAGCGGTGGTGCCATCTTCGTAAACATAGTGAATAGTTTCCTTAACTACCTTGTTTTCCGTAGACTGCGTAGTGGCATGCTTGAAGTGAACTTCAAAGTCGTTCTTGTTAGCATCCTTATTGTAGGTTTCGTGGCCATCCTTGAAGTCGTTATGTACCAGTTCCAGTCCCTGGTCTTCAAAGTTCTTGACTTTACCAGCAGTGGTGTAGTCAATAGCGTCGCCAACGTTACCGTTCAGTGAATCAGCGTCCAGTTGAGCACCTGTCGTGTCGTCAATGTACTTAACCTGGCCCTTAGTAGTGTCGCGGTTGTAAATAACCGTAAATTCAAGGTTGCTGTCGCCAGCCTTAACCGTCTGGGCATCGATGGAAGTCTTGTTTGCCGTGTAGTTAGCAATCGTTGGTGAAACTACGGCAGCAAAGCTTTGGGTATCTGGAGTCCAATTACCATTAGTAACCTTGCCATTATGTTGGTCAATAGTGTTTGTCCGTTTAAAGTTAACGGTGCGAACTGCATCCGGTGCCGCTTGGGAACCATCAGCGTAAACGTAGTGGATGGTTTCCTTAATTTGTTGCTGCTGATCTTTATTTTCTGTTGCGTGTTTGAAGTGAATTTCAAAGACGTTTTGAGCAGCATTTTCGTTGTAAGTTTCGTGACCATCTTTGAAATTGTTGGATACAAGGGTCAGTCCCTTACCTTCTAGTTCTTTAACCTTGTCAGCAGTTGTGTAGTCGATAGCTTGTCCGGTAACACCTGACAGATCATCCGTCCGCAGCGTAGTGTTATCAGTATCATCGATGTAGCTAACCTTACCAGTAGTATCAGCTGCGTAGATGAAGTTAACCGTGTAAGTAAAGCTGTTGAATTGGCCTGAAGTTGCACCTTCAGTCTTTACCAGAGTGTAGCCATTGAAATCACGCTGTGGAGCAGTCCAGTTACCGTATGGTAAGTACATCCCGTTGATCCCATCGTTGCTTTGGTCAGGATTGTTCTTGTTAGATGCCAACGTGACGGTGTCAGTCAGCTTGTTGCCCTTGGTGTCATAGTAGTTAACGAAGACTGGTTGGTTTGGTGTGAAGTAGTTCCATGTCTTAGTTATGTCGTTGTAGTAATCATTATTATTGTAGGCACCAGTGGAACCAGTGTAATTCCAGCCCATTGGTTTGATTAAATCAACCTGCTTTTGGAATTTTCCTTCAAAATCAAATCCATTTTGGGCAAAAGTTTTATGAAGGGCCCCACTAATAACAAATGAACCTGGCAGGCGTGTCTTACCATCAACAGTTGGCTTTGCTAAATATCGATATTCAGTCCACATTTGGTGACTTTGTCCATAGGCATGTCCCTGTGCATCAACACCAGAATCAGTATTATCAGTTGGTTCGTAATTGAATTCAATAACTTTTGGATTATCCTTGTACGTCCCATCGGCATTTAAAGTCTGGGTTGGAAAGTCATCATCGATATAGCCAGTAACCGGGCCTTCACCTGCAACCAGTTTGTAGCCGTTTAATTGGACAGGATTAATAACGTAACGTGGTGCGGCAGCAGATGTCTTATCGCCCATCCGGTATTGAATAGAGGTATCAGTAAGATCTTGAGTAGAATACATGCCGCTAAAGATGATCTTATGAGTAGATGCATCTCTATAATTAACATAAATGTTTGAAAGCGGAGCATACTTCAAAGTGATGTTAGCTGGCAACTTAGCAGAAGGTGCGAAACCGTCACCATTAAATGTCAATTGCTTAACTACATCTTTCCAGTTAACTAACTTGTAGCCTGGCAGGTTAATGAATTCATTGAAGACATTAGTAATTGAAGATCCTGTCAGTTGGAAAGTTAGTGAAGAGTCATTTGGCATGTAGTTAGCATAACCCCAGTATGACAAAGCTTTCTTTACATTCAGTGGTTTACCCGTCAATGCATTGACGTAGTTGAAAGTTGCCTTGTAATCGTCAAGGTTACGTTGCATAAACTGAACAACTTTGTCGTTAGGGTTCACAGTGCCATCTGCGTTAACCGTTTGAACTGGGAAGTTATCATCCAAGTAAAGATCAATCATGGATTTAGTTCCAGCAAAAGTATAGTTGTCAACATAAGTACTGTAAGGTTGAAGTTTACTGTATCCCCAATTTAGGCCATTGGCTTCATCATGATTGTAAAGATACGTCAGTGAAGCATCTTTACTACCATTTGTGTACAGAGTGTATTGGTGTAAAACCTTGCCAGTATCAGCATCAACATCTTGTACGATCACATTAGCAAACTTGGCATACTTAAGGACAACCGTCGTACCCATCTTAAAGGCAGCTGTGTCAGGAGTCGATCCAGGAACCATTTGGGCTACAACGTCTTTCCAGTTAACCAGTTTATAACCGTATGTGATGAAGTCGTTATTAACAACGTCCCAAGTTTTATCTAAATACTGGGTAGCTAAATCATGGCCGACGTAAAGGTTTGATTTATCATAGAAGCCTTCCTGGGTATCATCATTGAAGTTGCTACCACCCGTAATTGATTGACCATCAATTAGATTGCCATTGGCGTCTTCAAATACAAAGTGAACACCAGCGTAGTTTGCCAGCTTATCATTTTGACTTGCGTCACTATTGGCATCAGAAGAAGCTAATACTACGAATGGGTTTGCTGCTGAACTGTTTTGGGCGTTGGAAGCAGCGCTTGAAACAGCATCAGAGGCAACGCTTTGACTAGCAGCAGATGAAGCAACTGATGAAGCTGCACTTGAACTAGCACCAGATTGAGCAACACTCTGAGTTTGGTCAGCACCGGAAACTTGACTAGCAGCTGCACTAGCCTTGAGCGTTGCTTGATTGCCATCGTTGTCATTATTAGCAGTTGCCTGTTTTTCAGTAGATGTTTGTTGAGCAGAACCAGCAACATCCGCATGGACATCCTGCGTGATTCCCATGAAGCTCAAACCGACCAGAACAGAAGCAACCCCCACAGTTAATTTCTTAATGGCAAAGCGTTGTTGCTTTGGCATTTGCTTTTTGATTTGTTCTGAATGATTATTACTTGATAGCATGATAATTAATCCCCCGTCTGTTATTCATTTATTAATATCATTTACAATGTATATTTAACCCGATAAATGAAATTTTTGAAACCCTATTTTTAAATTTATATTATTTATAGCGTAGTATTGATATTAGTAGTCTATACTTTTTCAAAGTGATATGATTATTAAATCATATATATTAGCATTTTTTAGCCTATTAATTCTATTTATCAATAATCGATCGACACTTATCTCATTTATCACTGTTAACTAATTAGTGCCCTTCTATCAAGCCTTAGAACGGCATCAAGGGGACTTTTGATTTAATTCAAATGAATAAGTCCAATGTCCGCTGTCTAGTTTCACTTATAGTGTGTTTATCATTTAACTAGTGATATTTAGTACTATTTGCAGTAGCGATATTACTCTTTTTAAGTACTTTTAAAAAGCACCATTTTATTGCTTGTGATTCTTTTATTTATATGCAAAATCCCAAAAATCGAATTATATAGCATCATTTCATGATCCATAAATGAACAAAAAAGCCCTGGATGTCAACACATCTAGGGCTTTTTAATATTCAACTGATAAATGCTATTTTCTCAAATAAACACGATCAATGAAATGATTATCTGTTTTATGAAGGATTACGTCTGCTCGGTTACGGGTTGGCAAAATATATTGCTGTAAATTAGGCAGATCCACCCGATTCCATACGTCCCGGGCAATGTTAAATGCGTGTTCGCGATCGCGATGCGACAACGGGTAGTAGTAATTGGTCGGGTCCGTGAAAGCCGTATCCAGCAGCATCCCGAAACGCTCAAGGTACCACTGCTCTGCCAGCTTAGCCTTTGCATCGACGTAAAGCGCCATGTCAAAAAAGTCGCTGACGTAGAGTCGCTGGTTACGCGGCAACTGTAGAGTATTAATCCCTTCTACAATCAGAATATCTGGCCGGTCAATCAGCTGGCGTTGGTGTTTCATAACATCGTAGCTCTGGTGTGAGTAAATCGGCACACGCAACTCCTCGGCCCCGGCTTTTGCAGAGTTAAGGAAAGCCAGCAATGCTTCCATGTCATACGATTCCGGAAAACCCTTGCGTTCTAAGATTCCCCGCTTCTTAAGCTCAGCGTTGGGAAAAAGAAAACCATCAGTCGTCATCAGGGCAATTCGCCGGTCGGGCAATAGACGTCTTAAAAGGATTTGTAGCAGCCGGGCCGTCGTACTCTTGCCGACAGCCACTGAACCAGCAATGCCGATAATATAAGGTATTCGTTGGCCAAACTGGTGCAGGAAGGTCATTTTCTGCAGTTGCCACTGAATGTAATTCAGATACTTCAGCTGAATCAGCTTGATCAGCGGTAAATAGACTTCCTTGACATCATCAATCGAAATCTTATCGTTCAACGAGCGAATATCATCCAGGTTTTCCTGACTCAGTGTAACTTTATCATTAGGGAAAAAGCTGTGCCATTTTTGGCGATCAAAGCGGTTGTAATTTATCCATTCATCCATCTTTGTCATATTTTCGTATGTAATCCTTTTCAATAATAGTTTTAGTATACAACAAAGGACTGGGAACCAACAGATGATTTCCAGTCCTTATTTAGCAAACAAGCCCTTTAATTGCTTGTTTTAATTTACTTGGCCTTTGGGAACTTCAGCGTTGGGTCAGCCTTCAATTCTGGCGCATCCGTCGAATATTCATCAAAGGTACTCTGATTGTTGTTTTCAGCCTTCACACTCGTCTTCTTCTTCTTTTGAGCGTGCTTCAGCTGCTTCAAACCATGGTTCAAGTTGTAGTTATAATCCTTCTTGTTGACTTTCTTGAAGCCTGGCAAGTGGTAGAACCGCAGAAGGTCACCATTCATGACCTTATCAGACAAACCAAGCTCAGTGGTGACGTAGTGCTGGATATCATCCAGTTGCTTCTTCTGGGCCTTGGTCTGGTGTTTAATCTGCTTACCAGTCTTAGTGTAGTAAACATCGCCATCGTACTTGGTGTACTTAGGTGTGACGAAGTCGCCATCACGGAAGGAAACAATTTGGTTACGCTGTTTAGATAACAAGTCTTGACCAAATTGGATGTAGTTCTTGGAGCTCATCCCCAGCAGGTCTTCCAGTGTTGGCAGTACATCGATTTCACCACCATAAGTGTGGTTAATGCCACCCTTCAGACCTTCCATGTTGATCATAAATGGTACCTTCTGGAACATGGCCAGCTGGTAATTATTGACTTTCTTGGTCTTCAGGATCTTGTCAATTGCGCCCATGTGGTTGTTGGAAATGCCGTAGTGGTCGCCATACAAAATCAAAATACTGTTCTTCCGCAGACCGGTCTTGTCCAGGTAATCCAGCAATTCTGCAATGGATTGGTCAAGGTAGTGGGCCGTCTGAATGTATGGATCGACGGTCTTGTCACCAGTATGCAGCTTGCCGATGGACTTGTTCTGCTTATCCAGCAAGTATGGATAGTGGTTAGTAACCGTGATCAGCTTAGCATAGAACGGTTGTGGCAATTGCTCAAGATAGTAAGAGGAATCCTTCAGGAAAATCTTATCCTTGATCCCGTAGCCCTTGTCGTAATTCTTAGTAACTGGGAAGTAATTCTTACTGAAGAAGTACTGGTAACCCATAGATTTGTAGGCGTTGTCCCGGTTCCAGAAACTCGGAACATCCCCGTGGAACGAAGCGGTCGTGTAACCACGTTGATCCATCAAAGCAGGCATGGCCTGGAAAGTATTGGTTCCACCATCGGTAACGAAGGCTGATCCTTCAGGCAAACCAAAGAGTGAGTTCTCCAGCATCATTTCAGCGTCAGAAGTCTTCCCCTGGGCAACCTGGTGGAAGAAGTTATCAAAAGCCATCGTGTCGCTAGCGTGGTACAGCTTGTTCAGCGTTGGCGTTACTTCTTGCCCATGATATTTATAGTCAATCAAGAACTGCTGGAAACTCTCCAGGTGAATGATGAAGACGTTCTTCCCTTTAGCAGTCCCATAGTACTGGATATTAGGGCTCGCATAGTTGCTCTTTAAAAACTTACGAACTGGTTTCAGCTGGTTAGCAGAAGCCTTAGATTTAATTGCGTTGTTCTGACCAGTCTTAATCCCATCATAAATGGTATAAGCCTGTAAACCGAGATATTTAACGATGTAGTTGTTATCGAAAGTCCGTGTAAGCAGCTGGGAACGGTTGCTTTCGGCCATCCCCAAGTTAACGCCAAACAGCACAAAGCCCAGTGCTGTGATGGTCAGAGCATAGCGCACTTTAAAGTAACGCATGTCGACCCTGATTAAGTGGGTTAACAGGACCACTATCAGGATAATCACATCGACATAAACTAAAAAGTCACTCGGCCGAATGATTCCAGCCAAACTTTTACCAAGGTTGTTCGACGTTGCACTGGAGCCCTTAATTAGGTTGAAAGTGATAAAGTCGGAAAACTCCCGGTAATAGAGGATATTGGCAAAAAGCCAGGTTGACAGCAAGAAGTTAATGATGCTCATCAGCCAATAAGACAAGCGCCCGCGGAAATAAAGGGCAATGCCGATAAAAATCAGTGCCCCCGGAATGGTGTTAAAGGCCAGCAAGAAATGTTGGACACTGCCCTTAACCCCCAGGTTAAATTTATTTTGGTACGCCCAGTAGCTCTTGAGGGCAAACAAGACTACTGTCAAAAGAAAGAAGCCGAGCTTGGTGTTAAGACCAGCCCGCAGCTTCCGCACCGCTGTTTTCATAATTGTGCCTCCATTACAAGATCAAGTTTCATCATACCTTAACCACCAGAGATAGCAACTACCAAAGCCGGATTTTCTGAAATGTTAAAAAAAATATCACCTATCTGCAAACTTTCGGTAATATTCTTATTCCGTCCTGTACTCGTCTTTTGGCACCCGATCAAGGAGTGGCGTAGCCTGACCAATCGCGATTAATGTTAATTCGTGCATGGCACGTGAACAAATGGTGTACAACAGGCGGCGTTGATCATCACGATCATACTGTTTGTCGTTAGCGTTCCAAACGATCGTCGCGTCAAATTCCAAGCCCTTGGCCAGGTATGATGGGACGACAATGGTCCCAGGAGTCAAACGCTGGTTCTCGGTTTTAATGAGGGTGGCCTTGACACCACGTTGCTTCAGCAGATCCGCAATGCGTTCACTATCCGCCAGGGATTTACCGATCACGGCTGTCGTATCGTGTTCCTTGCTGTAGGCCTTCAGCGTGTCGACGACTGTATCAGCCGCAGTCGCTTCATCTGTCGCGGTCAAAACACGTGGCAGCTTGCCATTCCGGTTAA
Organism: Limosilactobacillus sp.; assembly: GCF_040772465.1. Lineage (GTDB taxonomy): Bacteria > Bacillota > Bacilli > Lactobacillales > Lactobacillaceae > Limosilactobacillus. The sequence continues at coordinate 99,413 of NZ_JAXGYB010000001.1, forward strand.
ATGGCTCGATTGCTTCGCCATTAATCAACAGGTGCTTGGTAAAATTAGTGATCTGCTTAGTCGAACGGTAGGTCTTCGTCAATTGCATGACCTTGATCTTATCCTGATCAAACATTTCACCAAGTTGATGAAGCAAGGCATGGCTATTGTTATTGGTAAAGATGGCCTGGTTAAGGTCACCCAGCAGGGTGAATTTGGCTTCTGGGAAGCAGTATTTCAGGTAGGCCAGCTGGAATGGGTCGTAATCCTGTACTTCATCGATAAAGACGTAGCGCATCTCGCGCTGACCAATCTTCCCCGTCAGCAAGTCATACAGGTAGAGGTAAATGCTGACACCACTGGCACTCATCTTATGATTGCGAAGGTCATCCACCGTCTGATCGACAAAGGACAGCCACTGTTCTTCCGTGATCCCGGCTTTATCCAGATCGATAATCTTTGGTGTCACCCGCATCAGGTGGACATACTGGGCATTGATGTTGATCCAGCGGTTGTGGTCGATGGCACGCTTAATAGGCTGGAAGGCCTTCATCACGATCTGCCGAGCCATGAACCGGTACTCCTCTTGTTCATCCTTGAATTCACGCGGGTGATCGCGAAAGAGGTCATCGATTTCTTCCCGGCTCAGCGTTTGAACTCGCTGTTCAACCCATTTAGACCGTATCTCACTGCCAACCCGCCGGTTCAAGTACTTCACCAATTCTTCCTTAGTACCATCCAGGCGGTTGCCCAAGTTGTAGTTATTATTGAAAGAATAGTAGATTTCTTTAATCTTATCCTTGCTCAGGAAGACCTTTTTGCCAAACATCAGGTTACGGAAATGCAGGTTGGCGTGTCCAAGGTGGTTGGCGTAACGCGTTTCGGTATCGAAGTATTCGCGACTCGTCAAGAGATTATTGATTTTATGTGCAGTCTCATCCATCGTCTCTTCAAAACGTTCTTGCAGGTTTTGCACGTGGAGGCGCGGCACCCGACGATCAACATACTGGAAATAGGTCATCTGGACCATGTTATGTTCACCCAGCTGTGGCAAAACAGAGTCCACGTAGTCGTTAAAAAGCTGGTTAGGTGAGAACATGATGACTTGGGAACTATTGAGGTTGCCACGGTAACGGTAGAGCAACCAAGCCACACGTTGTAAGACCACCGCCGTCTTACCAGAGCCGGCAGCACCTTGGACGAAGAGAAGGTCCGCCTTTGTGTTACGAATAATTTGGTTTTGGGTGCGCTGAATTGTCGTGACAATCGACTTCATCTTCGTCCCCGAGTGGTTACTCAGGGCATTCAATAGCATCTGATCGGTAACAGCTTCATCCGTATCGTAGAGGGTCACGATGACTCCATTTTCGATCTGGAACTGCCGCTTGAGTTTAACGTCGACATCCTGTTTGCCATCTGGCGTGTTATAGCTCAGCTTACCTAAACCACCATCGTAGTAAATAGAAGAAATCGGTGCCCGCCAGTCGTAGACCATAAAGTGATCGGGACGGTCCGCAAAAGATGCGAGCCCAATGTAAATTGTTTCAGGCTTTTGGTGGGGCTTGGCCGGCTCTTCAAGAAAATCAATACGGGCAAAGTATGGCTTCGCATGCAAGCGTTTCAGCGTTGATAAACGGTTAGCCGCATGTTGCCAACTGTTTTTTCGTTCATCCAGCATCTGTTGCTGGGCCCGAACAGAGACGGCAGTATCCATCATCCCTGAATAGGTTGTGGTGTTGATGTGAATGTCATCAAAACCCTTATCCAGTTGGCGTGCCTCATGGCGAGCAGTCTGGACATGGCCTTCCGCCTTCTTTTCAGCCTGTTCAATTTTAGACAATACCTGTTTTAAGTGCTTGGTTTCCGAAGAAAGTACCGGATCAGTCAAAACGATATCCTCCTTATATACGTTCAAATAGTTGATAGATAATTATAGCATAGCTGCCAACGAGATGACGCTTCCAACGACTTTGCAAAAGAATGCTTAAGGTCAGTTCGTTTCTCTGGTGGACAGACTTTCCCTTAGGTAAAATAGATGGTAAAAGGAGGTCATCAATTGGATATCATTTACACGCTAACCCACCTACCACAGCTGTTGCTGACCCTTTTTTCTCTGATCGGCAACTGGGGGTACGTGCTGCTTTTTTTGATGATCTTTGCGGAAACCGGGCTGGTCGTTTTCCCCTGGCTTCCTGGTGAATCATTGATTTTTTTCGCATCGTCCTTTGCGGCCTTCAACCATTCTCCACTGGAGATGCGGATTTTAGTTCCCGTGTTTTTCGTAGCTGCTGTACTTGGCGACTCGCTTAATTACTACATCGGTCGTCGTCTAATTCAGTGGCCGTGGCTAAAGCACCGGGTGGAAGGCCCCAATCTAGATAAGGCGCGGTGGTTCTTTGATAAATATGGATTATGGACCGTTGCCTTTGGCCGTTTCGTGCCCCTTATCCGCACCTTCGTTCCCTTAATTTCAGGGTCAGCTGGCTTACAGTGGCACCGCTTTACTCTAGCTAATTTACTAGGAGTAGCCATCTGGGTGACACTGGGAAGCTGTTGCGGTTACTTCTTCGGTGGTATTCCTTTCGTCAAACAACATTTTTCAGCGATTTTCTTAGCGATCATCATCATCGCCTTGATTCCGGTCACCCTCTTCTTCATCACTCGTCAGATTCGGCGTCATTTGATGAAACGCAACAAGATGATGTAATGGCGAAGTGGATCTACGCGTTCAGCTTTCGGCAATTATGATAAACTGGGATTAACACTGACTAGCGGAGGGAAAAGAATGGCAGTTAACGTATACATCGTTCGTCATGGACAAACTTACCTGAACCTTTATCATAAAATGCAAGGCTGGGCCGATGCACCCCTTACTAAAAGCGGGGTCAATGATGGTATCCGAGTAGGCAAGACCATTGCTAAAGCGGGCATTCACCTCGACTACGCTTTCTGCAGTGATTTAGTACGTGCTGAAAGGACCGCTAAACTGGCATTAAAACAACTACCAGCAGAGGAGCGGCCTGAATTACACGTTGATCCCCGTTTTCGTGAGCTATTCTTCGGATTCTTAGAAGGAATTCCGGTAGTTCAGGGGCTCCAAATACTGAACGGCAACGACAAATACAAAACCTTTGACGCTTACATGCAAGATGTCCCGATGACCAAGATCTGTGACAAAATGCATGATATGGATCCGAAGGGCTGTGCTGAAGCCTACGATCCTTTCATCCACCGTATCGATGAGGGCCTCGATGAACTGCGTCAATTACCGAATGGTAGCAACGTTCTGTTAGTCAATCACGGCATCGTCCTGCGGTGCTTGATGCAACGCATTGATCCAGATGGCAAAATTTATGACTACTCAAACCCAGACAACGGTGCTTTTACCAAGCTCGTCCTTGATGGCGATCAAACTAAATTAATTTACTTCAACGAAAAACAAATTGATGGTTAAATTGCTAGGAGATGCTTAAACCTATATGGATAACAGTACACCGACTGACATACAAAGCCCGGAAAAAGTCATCATTATCGGTCTTAACACGGGCCAAGAAGATTATGAATACTCGATGGTTGAACTGGCTGAATTAGCTCAAGCCAACGGCATGGACGTGGTCGATCGGCTGGATCAACCACTGGATCGCCCCAACCCAGCAACTTATTTTGGCAAGGGCAAAGTCGAAGAATTACGCGAATTCGCGCTAGCAGCCAATGCAACGACGATTATTGCCAACGATGAATTATCACCAAGCCAGCTCAGCAATCTTTCCAAAGAAACTGGCGTTCACGTCATCGACCGCACAGCCTTGATTCTGGAAATCTTTGCTACCCGTGCTAAAACCAAGGAAGCCAAGATTCAGGTTCAAATTGCCCAGTTACAATACCAACTGCCACGTTTGCAAACCGCCGACAATGTCCGTCTGGACCAACAAACCGGCGGCGGTAGTGGCTTTACCAACCGTGGCGCTGGTGAAACTAAACTGGAAATGGACCGCCGGGTCGTCACCAAACAAATTGGCCACTTGCGCCGTGAACTCGCCCAAATTGACCGTGAAGGGCAGGTCAAGCGTCAGCAGCGTGACAAGAGTGAGATCCCAACAGCCGCACTAGTGGGTTACACCAACGCTGGAAAATCGACCTTAATGAACCAGATGATTGCTAACTTTGGTCTTGAGGAAGACAAGCAGGTGTTCACCAAGAACATGCTTTTTGCTACGCTTGATACCAGTGTCCGGCAATTAAATTTCCCGGGAAATAAACGCTGCCTCTTATCTGATACGGTTGGTTTTGTCAGCAAATTACCGACAAAACTGGTAGAAGCTTTTAAATCGACCCTAACTGAAGCAGCTAACGCTGATTTACTCGTTCAAGTGATCGACTACTCCGATCCTCATTACAAGGAAATGATGAAGACCACTGAAAAGACGCTGCACCAAATTGGCATCGAAAATATCCCGATGCTCTACGTTTTCAATAAAGCTGACAAGACTTCAGCAGACTACCCTTCGATGGAAGGCGACCACCAAATCATCATGTCAGCCAAAGATGAAAAGTCAGTCAAAATGCTGCAGCAAGTCATCCAGCGTTTTCTTTTCAAAGATTACGTCACGACAACGATGCTTGTGCCTTTCGACAAGGGACAAGTCATTTCCTACCTCAACGAGCACGGCAACATCATCGATACGAAATACGAGGCTACCGGTACGAGAATGAAGCTGGAATTATCACAAAAAGACGTCGACCGCTACCAAGAGTATGTCGTTGAATAGTCCAAAACAAAAAGCTTGGCAATAACTTTCTCACTCTCGTGAGTATTGCCAAGCTTTTTGTGTACGCTGATAACACCATTGAGAACCAGCATCCCTATTGGTTTTCTTTAGCTTTTTCCACTTTAGTCATGGTCTTCATCAGACCTAAAGCAAAGTCGATCATTTCTTGTTCAGAAACGTCGTAATTATGTTCACGCCACCAATAAAACGTGCCTATGATACCCCCACTAATGACATAGGCTAAGATTTCCGGTTGGTCACTGTGTCGCAAAGCCTCTAAAATTGCATCGTGCGAATCACTATCACGACGACGCAGCAAAATTTCGCTAAGGATCCGTAAAAATTCGCCATGCAACCCGGTATGGTCTTCAGCTCCTGCTAAATTATGAAAAATTTCTTTATGATTATTGACGTAATGAATTAAGGTGCTGACAATAGCTTGTTCACTACCTTGTTCATCAATCATCTGACCAAGCCGGACTTCCAGTGTTTGCTCCAACAGATCGTACTTATCGCGGAAATACCGATAAAAACTACTACGATGAAGCAAGGCTTCTTTGCAGATTTGATCCACCGTCATTTTACTAAACGGTACTTTACCCAAAAGGCTGACCATGGCATTTTGGAAATCTCGCACCGTCCGGTTCATCTTCATCTGAACATCCCTCCGTTAAGTCAACCATGCGGTTAGTAATGTTAAGTGCGTCAGCTCCTATTATAGCAACAACTTGAGCCTTTCAATAATTTTTTTCACTAAAAATTTGGCCAATTTGAATAGTTATTGCCTAATATAATAATGGTTCATGTTTATCGCACTCACCGATAATCATGAACCATTGCTATATTACGAAAAGGAAGTCCTCAGTTTTTGTCATCTGCACCATCGTCAGATGAACTGGAGTCCAAACTGTTTTCCATAGCTCCCACAACTTTGCGAGCATACGCAACCACTTCTTCGGTGGAAACATTGTAATTTTCGGCCCGCCACCAGTACAGGCCACCGACTAAGCTTCCGCTAATCACGTACGCTAGCATGTCTGGATGGTCGCTATCATGAAGCATTCGTAAGACAACATCCTCCCGGCTGTCTTCGCTCTCACTACGCTTGAGTAAGATGTTTTTTAAGATAGTAACCAACTCTAACTGCAATCCTGGATGATCATCATCCGAAAGATGACGGAAAACTTTCTTATTTTGTTGGACCTGCTCAATTAATAACTGGACAATGTCCCGCGATGAATCGTTGCTCTGAACCACTTTGCCAATCCAGTCGTTCATCGTTTGCTCTAAAAGCTGATATTTATCGTGAAAATAGCGATAAAAACTGCTGCGGTGAAGCATTGCCTCTTTGCAGATCTGGTCTACAGTTAGGTGATGAAAAGACGTAGTGTAAAGCGAACGTAAGAGGGCGTTCTCAAAGTCCCGAATGGTACGACTATTCCTCATTTGATCACCTCCATACAGTTCCCCCATCTTCATTATATGTTAGGACTAACTAAAAAGAAGAAAGCATAATCTCAGTTAGTCTCGAAACAAGTCAAAATTGCAAAAATGTGTACAAAAGTGAACTAAACCAATTCAATTTAGGCATGCATTATTCCTATGGTCAGTAAAAAACAGCTTATCTTACCAATTATTAGAATTTGGTAAGATAAGCTGTTATCATCTTGACATTTAGCGATAATTGTGAGCGTTTAACGTTGTCGATTGCGATATGCCACTTGAACCACCAAATGATAATCGCCATCCATCATAATCGTCGATCCCTGGCGCCCAGGAATCTTGTTGGGTCCACCAGTGATCGTCACGTTAGCCAGGTATAACTGGTAGCGATTATGAGCTGTATGAATATCAGTTAGACCCACTTTGGTGATATGTCCAACGGCGCGACGGTCCATCTGGTTAACCCCAATGCAAACTTCCATCAGGCTCTTGCTACGGTCGTGAACCAGCTCAAAATACGGTGGCTGCTGGCCAGCATTCAATTCATCAACTGGTTTGCCCGTTTCTTCGTATTGAGCAATGATGTCGTCATTAGACATCCCATTAAAGTCAGCCGTCAGCAACCCCTGGTCCAGTAACTCTCCCACAACACGATTTAGGTTGTGCTGCTCAATATGGTCGCTGCTGATTTCGGCCGGAATGGTCTCTTCGTTATGATAAATCCCGTTAGATGCCGTATTGACAACCTTGTTGCGACGTTCCCCTTTCTCAGGTTCGGCTTCAACCCCAACGACCTTCCCCAAGTAAGGCGACAGGAAATCAAGGCGCGAAGTATAGCCCAGGAAGTAGTAAATCGCGTTCAAGTACACAAAGTAGGAAACGGCAACCACTGCTAAACAATACAGAAAGCCCCGTAACCAAACCTTATTAATCAACAAACGTGCAGTGACGTAGATCAAATAAAAGTCACCAAGCAACGCAATGATGGTATACACCCGGTTTTTGAGTTTAGTGTTGATATTAAAATAGCTCAAAGAGTGGTTGACCATGTCTAGAAAGCTAAACATTTCGCTAAACCTCCTTAGTTGCCTTGGGTGGTAGCACCTGTACCCTGGTTGCCAGTGCCGGTACTATTATTGCCACCATTACTAGTGGTAGTCCCTGTGTTGGATTGGTTGCCAGTGCTGGTATTAGTGTTGCCAGTACTCTTTTGCTGGCCATTACCACCATTGTTAGTATTGTTATTTTCATTGCCATTAGAACGTTGGCCAGTCTGTGTATTATCGTCATTATTATCATTCTGGTCATCGCTGCTATTATCGTTATTATGTTTAGGATTATTTGATGATGAACTAGCATCCGATGAATCATCATTGCTGTGGTCATCATGATTAACCATGCTGCGTGAGCTATAGCTCGTACTTGTTGAAATCTTAGCCCCTTCATGGGTGTGGGTTGTTTTGTTAACAACTACGTTGGTAGCACCCAGTGCTAAGACGATTGAAACTAATGCAAATGGCGTGATAAACGGTGGTGTTTTCATTGCCATGCTAAACACTCCTTTACTATTGCCTCATCTTAACGCATTTTCACTTGTTCATTGTTTAAATAAATCATAAATTACGTTTTCAGTAACCATAACGATGCATAATGCGGTCTAAACGTCGCTGTGTTATTTGCCAATTGTCATTGAGGACCACGTGAGCAAAAGGTGCAATCTCCACGGGCAGGTGAGCATCACGGCGGTTTTCACTTGCCTGAACGCGTGCTTTAACGTCAGAGATCCTGTCGCCACGCATTTTAATCCGCGTTGTCAGCATTTTCAAATGACTAACCTTCAGAAAAATAATAACCGCCGCGGCGCCGAGCTCGCGGTGGTAAGTAGCTGCTCCCTTTGTATCGAGGACGATCACATCATCCTGGCCATCCTTCCATCCATCTTGCAGTCCCTCCATTGAAGAGCCATAGAGGTGGTGATCATAGTGCACCATCTCCAATAAGTGGCGCTGGCGAATGGATTCTGGCGTCTCAAAGTAGTAATCAACACCATCATGTTCTCCCGGTCGCGGCTGACGGGTGGTATGGGTAATGACCCGGTGCAGATTGTAACGATCACGCAGATAGGCAGCAACAGTCGTTTTTCCTGTGCCAGCGGCCCCCGTGATCACGAATACATGCTTAGTCATGTGCTTGTGACAAATGATCGTTGGCCTCATCCAGCAATTTCTTTAAATTATCATAGGTCAGACGCTTACGTGCATCCTGGTAATCAAACCACCCAGAATTAAGAATTTCTTCTTGCTGCAGTGTCACGCCATCGTCGCCCTTCACTTCAGCAGTATAAAGAGTCATTTGTTTGCGGTTGCCATTTGGCAAGTCATATTCCGTGTAAACATGAAAAGACGTATCAATTGGCAAGTCTAATTTCGTTTCTTCTTTAATTTCACGGTGAGCTGTCTGCTTGAGATTTTCCCCAGCTTCAACGTGTCCTTTCGGAAAGCCCCAGAAATGACCCTTATTTTGGCTTTCTAGCAACAAGTACTGCAACTGGTGGTTATCATCCCACCGGTAAACCACTGCACCACTCGTAACTTCAATTGCCATTGATTGTTCCTCCTTCGCACTCTCACTAAAATCTCATTGACTTTTAATTGAGTGCACAATATTATTATAGTTAATTATACCAAAGGAGCTTCCAAAAGATGAAGTTTAATCTACTGCGGAAGGAAAGCTTGTCCCGTTACCTCGGAGCCGATAAAAACTTTGTAAAATCCATGACTGCCTTTGACCTAGTAGCCATGGGTGTCGGCGCCGTCATCGGAACCGGGATCTTCATCCTTCCGGGGACAGTTGCTGCCAAGACGGCCGGACCTGGCGTAACGTTATCTTTCTTATTCTCGGCGATTGTCTGTGCTTTAGCTGCGATGTGCTACGCCGAATTTTCTTCGGCTTTGCCAGTTGCCGGTAGTGCCTATTCATACGGTAACGTTGTGTTCGGTGAAATTTTCGGCTGGATCCTTGGCTGGGCTTTGATTCTGGAATATATGCTTGCCGTAGCTTCAGTCTCCACCGGTTGGGCTGCCTACTTTCAGTCATTGCTTGAAGATTTCGGGATCAAAATTCCCAAAGCTTTAGCCGGTCCCTTTGATCCATCCCACGGTGTCTACATCAACATCGTTGCCGTGATCATCGTTTTATTAGTCACTGCAATGTTGTCCCACGGGATGCAGACTTCGACGCGGGTTAACGACGTGGCCGTGGTCATCAAGATCGTGATCATCATCCTCTTCTTAGTTGCTGGGGTCTTCTTTATCCGCAAGGCTAACTACCATCCGTTCTTGCCATACCACATGAGCGGGGTTTTCCGCGGCGCCACGACAGTCTTCTTTGCCTACTTAGGTTTCGACGCAGTTTCTTCTTCTGCTGCCGAAGTTAAGGATCCGAAGAAGAACATGCCAATGGGAATCATCGGAACGTTAATTGTGGCAACGGTTCTCTACATGTGTGTCTCCGTTGTCCTGACCGGGATGGTTCATTACACCAAATTGGATGTCGCTAACCCGGTTGCCTTCGCTTTGCAGGTAGTCCACCAAGACTGGATGGCGGGTCTGATTTCCATCGGTGCCCTGATCGGAATGTTCACCATGATGGTTACCATGACTTACTCGAGTTCACGACTGGTTTACTCAATCGGGCGTGACGGTCTGCTACCTTCATTCCTGAGTAAACTGGACAAACATGGTACCCCGCAGATTGCGGTGTGGACCGTCGGCATCATCATCGCCTTGATGGGTGGTCTGGTTTCGCTGGATCAGCTGACAAGCCTTGTTAACATCGGTACTCTGCTGGCCTTCACCTTCGTTTCCTTCGGAATCATTCCTCTGCGGAAGCGTAAAGATATTGGTAACCGCGGGGGCTTCAAAGTACCGCTCTTTCCAGTCCTGCCGATCATCTCTGGGCTCGCCTGCCTGGCAATGATCTGCATGCTGTCAAAGGAAACCTACATCGGTGCGGGCATCTGGTTTGCCCTCGGATTGATCCTCTACTTCTCCTATGGCTACCGCCACAGTAAGATTAATACGGATCGTTAAAATAATTAATAAAACCGGGAATGGAGTCCCTTCTCCATCCCCGGTTTTCATTATGCTTTTTTAGGTAACAGACATGACAGAACCAGTGAAAATACTGCAATAATCAGGGCCGTCAAATAAGCTGCATGGTAGCCGTTTGCTAACGCCGCAACGTGGTTGGTCCCGTGTGCGCAAAGGCTGACGACCATCATCATCACCGCCGTCCCCAGTGAACCAGCCACCTGACGCAAGGTACTGCCGACCGCATTACCATCGATCTCTTGTTCCTTTGGCAAGGCATTGATGCTAGCCGTAAAGAGCGACATCATTGAAAATCCGATGCCGACACAGCGGAAAGCATACGTCAGTACGATCACAACAATTGAAGTGCCTTGGTTAAAGAACAACATCGGTAACGTCCCGAGCACTACAATCGTGTTCCCAATGATTGCCAATTTCTTAATTCCCATCCGGTCATAGAGCCAACCAGAGATAGGGTTCATGATCCCCATCAAAATTGCGCCAAGCAAGAGGGTCAAACCTGAATGGAATGCGGAAAGGCCGCGTACGTCCTGGTTATACAATGGCATTACTAGTTCAATACCCACTAAGGCGATGTTAGAAGTCGAACTCAATAGGGTCATTAAGTCGAAGTGACGATTCTTCAGCACTCTCAAATTGGCAACCGGGTCGTCCACATGGTTACTCCGGTGGACAAAGAAAGCACATAGGATAATACCGACAACCAGGCTAACTATCACCGTCAGTGTAATCTTCCCGTCATTGCCCACAGTGGATAGTGCAAAAAGAATGGCACCTAATCCTAAGGTTTCATACATAAGGCCAAGGCCGTCAATTTTAACAGGACGCGTGCTAGTAATATTCTTCGTCGTGAAGAATGATATGAATAAAATTACTGCTGAAACAGGCGTCAAAATACCAAATAACATCCGCCAGCCAAAGTGATCAATCACCCAGCCGGAAAGACTCGGGCCGATTGCCGGGGCAAAAGAAATGATAATCCCGGACAAGCCCATCATCATTCCCCGAATCTTCTTAGGGTAAGCCACTAGCAAAACATTATTGGTCAGCGGGATAATGGCCCCGGCGCTCACTGCTTGAATCAACCGTCCGGCCAAAAGCCAGCCAAAACTTGGCGAAAACCAACTGATCGCACAGCCAATGATAAAAATGAGCATCAGAGTGAAAAATGTCGGGCGCAATTGAAAACGGTGAAAGGTCCAGGCACTGACCGGAATCATCAGTCCTGAAACCATCATGTAACCAGTAGAAACCCATTGAGCTGTTGCCTGGTTGACATGCATGTCCCGCATCACTTGGGGTAAAGCGTTGTTCATAAATGTTTCCCCAAGCAAGAGCACAAATCCGCCGAGGAATAGTACCGCAACCAATAGATTGGTGCGTTTTCTGCTTAACTGTTCTGCCATAATTCTCCTCCTAAATTATGTAGCTTACTACACTTATCTCCAAAAAAATCGGCTAAAAATTAGCCTTCATCTTTTTAAGGACCCGGTCAAACGTGGCCAAGTCTTCTTCATTAATTCCCTGAACTAACTGATCCTCGGCCGCGTCGAGAACTTGGGTGATTTGGCCAGCCTTATCAGACATCCGCTTACGACCTTCATCCGTCAGTCTTACCTGCACCTGGCGCTGGTCAGTTGGCAAGGGCGTTGTCACAACCATCCCCGCTTGCTGGAGGCGTTTGATAATTCCCCGCGTCGTCGCGTGGCTGATGTACAAACGCTTTTCAATCTCTTTTTGGATCAATGGCCGTTGAGCTTCGTACAAATCCATCATGATCATGCTTTGCGCTGGTGTCATCCCTAAATGAAGCCGCGCCATTCGTTGATTAACCATCTTCTCCGACAGCAACGAGAGAAATTTAATTTCCTGATTACGTGACGTTCTCATCTGTTTCCTCCATAACTGTAGCTTGCTACATATTTTAACATAGGATTCATCATTTGCAAACTTTCTTGTGAAAAGTATTGACGTAGATATCCAAGGAGGTAGATAACAGGTGTAATTACTACTGAATGGAGAGAATCATGCACACCTTTCTCGTTATTATCTACGTTCTGATCGGGGGAGTCCTGGCCGGAATCATGTCTTCCGCTGCTTCCTTTGCCTCCTTAGTCTCTTATCCACTGCTGCTCAGCGTGGGCATTCCACCAGTCTACGCTAACGTCACCAATGATGCCGCCCTAATTTGGAACAGCATTGGCTCCGTCTTTTCATCAGGCCGTGAATTACATGGTCACTGGAAGGATGTTGGGAAATACGCAATTTGTACAATCCTTGGCTCCGCTTGTGGCAGCTTTTTATTACTCGCATTTCCCGGGAAAACTTTTGAAAAAGTGGTGCCATTCTTTATCCTGATTGCCGGAATCATGGTCATTGTTTCTGGCCAACATAAAGCAATTCAGCAGGTACAGCGGCCACTATGGCAAAAGGTGGCCTACCTAACCCTATTGACGATAGTAGGTATGTACGCTGGCTATTTTGGGGCAGCGGCCGGCATTGTCGTCCTTGTATTATTGACCTACCTGATGAGCGAAAACTTCTTAGTTGTCAACGCGATTAAAAATGCTGTCTGTGGTCTCGCCAATTTAACTGCTTTGATCATTTATATGTTCAATTCACACATCTACTGGAACTTTGCCATTCCAATGGCTATCGGTATGTTTGTGGGCGGTTACGTAGGTCCAATCATCGTCCGTCACGTTCCGGCCCGACTGATGCGAATCATCATCGCCATCCTGGCCTTAACTCAGGCTGCTATTTATTTCTACAAAGCCTATCTGTAAGCAAAAGCCCGAAGCGCTGGCAAAAGTGCTCCGGGCTTTTAATAGCTAACGTGTTAACATCTTAAATTCAAGAAAGAGGTCGTTGTAGGTGCCCACGTCTTTCAGTGGCAGATCCGAATAGACGTGGAGCCGTTTCATCACCTTGGCAGACGGGTAAAAAGCCCGGTTAGCCGTCACTGACCTCGGCAAATACTTCTTGGCCGCTGGCTCAGGTGTCGCGTAGCCAATGTACTTGGCATTCTGGGCCGCATTACGTGGTTCCATCATGAAATTGATGAAACGGTAAGCAGCGGCCTTATGCTGTGCCCGCCGTGGAATCACGAGATTATCAAACCAAATATTACTGCCTTCGCTTGGCACCAGGTAGTGTAGATGTGAATCATTATCCATCATTTCACGGGCTTCGCCAGAGTAAGTAACACCGGCTGCCGCTTCGCCATCTTCCATGTACATCTTCATTTCATCGGCCACGACTGCCTTGACATTTGGCGCTAACTTATGCAAACGCCGGGCCGCCTGGTGCAGGTACAGCAGATTGGTCGTGTTGACCGAATGGTGGTCGATAATCAAGGCCATCGCGAAGACGTCCCGGGCACTGTCGATCAGCATCAGCTTTTTACGCAAGCGAGTGCTCCACAGCTGACGCCAGTGTTCAACATGATCACGCTGAATAAGACGATCGTTATAGACGATTCCCAGTGTTCCCCAAAAATAAGGTACTGAGTAACGGTTATGGCGATCGAAAGATTGATTGAGCAGTCCTGGATCGACATAGCGCATATTAGGCAGGCGGTTTTTATTCAGTGTTGCTAATAGGTGTTCACGTTTTAAACGGGAAACCGTGTATTCACTAGGAACCACCACATCGTAGTTCGTCCCGCCCTGCCGCAACTTTGTCAGCATGGCTTCGTTACTATCAAAGGTTTGGTAGTCGACATGAATGCCCGTCTGGTGCTCAAATTTAGTGATCAATGCCGGATCAATATAATCACCCCAGTTGTAAATCGTCAAAGTATTATCATGGCTGGCATGACTCTGCTGTCCCAGTCGCCAGTTAATGCCAGCTAAAGCAAGGCACAGCAATAAGATGCCCACCACCGCCGTCATCAGACGCTTCATTGGACATCACCTTCTTTAACTGTCACTGTCCTGTTATGCCGGCCTGCATGGCGACTAATGAAGTAATAGCCAATTACTAAGGCCAAGCTGACCAGAAAGACAACTGTCGAAAGGGCGTTGATTTCCAGGTTAATCCCCTGCCGGGCCCGAGAGTAAATTTCCACTGATAGGGTCGTAAAGCCGTTACCCGTCACGAAGAAGGTGACGGCAAAGTCATCGAGTGAATAAGTGAAGGCCATGAAGTATCCCGCTAAAATTCCCGGCGTAATGGCTGGCAAAGTCACCCTACTCAGAGTTTGCCAAGGAGTCGCCCCGAGGTCGGCTGCAGCGTCAGCCAAAGTCGGTGAAATCTCGTTCAGTTTTGGCAACACCATCAGCACGACGATCGGGATCGAAAAAGCAATGTGGCTGAGCAAAACTGAAATAAAACCGAGGCGCAGGCCTAAAACCGTGAAGAAAATCAGAAAACTGGCCCCAATTAAAACGTCTGGTGAAACCATCAGGACATTGTTCAATGATAATAAAACTTGGCGCTGTTGCCGTGAGCGAGTCCTCTTGATCACCAAGGCACCCAGCGTGCCGATAATCGTGGCGATCAGTGAAGCTAGCAAGGCGATGATCAGGGTGTTGATCACAATCTGAATCATCCGCGTATCCGTCGCCAGCACTCGGTAGTGCACCAACGAAAAACGGCCAAACTTCTCCATCGTCTTGCCTGAGCTGAAGGAATAATAAACTAGGTAAAAAATGGGCAGGTAAAGGATCACCAGAACGATCGCTAAGTAGACTTTGCCCAACAATCCGACACGTTTATTTTGCATTAGCGACGCCCCCTTCGGTGCTTCTTTTCACCCGTCAATCCCATTACTACAAACATCGCCAGGATCAGAATGACACCAATGGTCGACCCCATCCCCCAATTCTGGGTGGTCAGGAAATGCTCTTCAATCGCCGTCCCAAGCGTGATCACCCGGTTACCAGCAATCAGACGGGTAATCATAAAGAGTGACAGCGAAGGAATGAAGACGGCTTGGATTCCAGCCTTAACTCCCGGCAAAGAGAGCGGCCAAACGACACGGATAAAAGTTTGCCAGCGATTAGCACCCAGATCATAGGCAGCATTGGTCAATGAACTAGGCAAAGCTTCCAGTGAATTAAAAATCGGCAGTACCATAAATGGCAGCTCAATATATGATGCCACGATGATGAAGCTCATGTCGGTAAAAAGTAGCTGGTGTGCTCCCAAACCGATGAATTCCAAAAAGTGATTGATGGATCCGTTGTGGGCAAAGAGGCCGATGAAGGCATAAGTCTTTAGTAAGAGATTAATCCACGTCGGTAGGATAACCAGCAGAAGCCAAAACTGTTTGTTAGGCAAGCGGTTGAGAACGTAAGCGGTCGGGTAACTGATAACCAGGGTGACGGCCGTGATCACAAAGGCATACCAAACCGACTCGGCGGTCATCTTAAGATAGGTCCCTGATCCTAGATAACTAGCGTAGTTAGCCAGGGTAAAGCGACCGCTGAGGTCCTGAAATGATTGGTAAATGATGAGGATTAGCGGTGCAATTACGAATAGTAAAATCCATAAAACATAAGGAATGAAGAAAAAGAGTTGTTGCTTTTTGACCATAGTTAATCCTCATAGCTTTCCAGGCGGTTATCGAAGTCCTGTTCGCTTTCGTTAAGCCGCATCACGTGAATATCCTCAGGATCAAAACCGAGGCCCACCTGGGCACCCACAGTTGTCTTATGGATAGAGTTGATCTTCCACTCATGCTGATCTGCATCGTGAGCCGTAATCTGGTAGTCCACGCCGCGGAAAAGCTGGGTATCGACTGTCACCAGCAACTGCCCCTGATCAGGCGTCGTGATGTCCAGGTCCTCTGGGCGTAAAACAACCTCAACGTTTTCGTCAGGGTGCATCCCCGCATCGACGCATTTAAAATCGTGCCCCGCAATGTTTACCAAATAGTCCTCTTTCATAATGGCCGGAACAATATTGCTTTCACCAATAAAATCGGCTACAAAATGATTGAGCGGCTCGTCGTAGATGTCAACCGGCGTGCCGCTTTGTTGGATCAGGCCGTCATTGATGACAAAAATCTGGTCGCTCATCGCCAGTGCTTCGCTTTGGTCGTGGGTCACGAAAATGAAAGTAATTCCCAAACGACGCTGCAGTGCCCGCAATTCTGTCTGCATTTCTTTGCGGAGCTTGTAGTCCAGTGCCGACAGAGCTTCATCGAGCATAAGAACCTTAGGACGGTTGACGATGGCCCTTGCAATTGCTACCCGTTGGCGTTGCCCACCGGACATCTCCGTGATTTCTCGTTCCTGATAACCCTGCAAATGCACCAAACGCAAAGCATCATTGACCCGCTTAGTGATTTCTTTTGTTGGCACCTTCTTAAGGCGCAAACCAAAAGCGACGTTCTCAAAGACATTGAGATGAGGGAAAAGAGCATAGTCTTGGAACACCGTATTCATCTGACGACGGTTAGCTGGCACATCATTGATGACCTGACCATCGAAAAGCACCTGCCCACTGCTAGCTTCATCAAAGCCCGCAATGATGCGCAAAATGGTGGTTTTACCAGAGCCAGACGGCCCCAGCAGGGTATAAAATTTACCTGATTCTATTGTGAAATTGATGTCTTTTAAAACGACATTGTCTCCATATGCTTTCTTAATGTGACGGAATTCGATTAACGGGGTCGCCATGCCTCTCACCTCTTTAATGTTTTGAGCAAGTTGATTATACGCTCTTTGGAAGCGCTCTGAAAGCGGTAAATCCGTGTTTAGCTTTCGGCACTCATCAATTTCGTGTACTATGGTGATAACGTTGTCATTTGTGTCGATTGCTAGGAGGATTTTTTATGAAAATCAACCAGTTTAGTATTATCAAAACCAGTCCACAGCAAGAAGAAAAGGAGCTACAGCAATTGCACCTGCTCGACCAGGGCGATCTACAACTTGAACCCACCGCGCTGTGGCAAAAATTATTGACACGGGTGCACACAGCTAGCCAAGAGCCAGCTGCAATCCACCAATGGTTCTATGATCTTTTAGCCAGCCCACAGCAATCGTTAGAAGACTGGTTCAGCCAACGCCAACCACTGACGGACCAAATCTTCTACGTGATTGCCCTTCAGCTACTACATTTCGAAGCGGGCCTCGACTTTGATCCTGCAGACCCACTGGCAGCCATCAACAAGCTCAACATGCCCCATCGCTTTCATGATCAGTGGACCAATCATGACGTCGTGGATGCCTGGTACCTCCTGCTAGCCACCCGGGGCAAAAATGGTCAGTCTTTCATCGATGATCTGACCAGCCAGGGCCTCTTCACCTGGACCTATCAGTTACCGGCAAAACAAAAACCGCTGTGGTTTAATGGAAAATCTTTGGCTTGCTTTGACCCTCATAAATTTATTCGGGAAGTTGTCTACGTTGAAACCGATCAGGACAGCGACTTTGATGGCAAAGCCGACCTCGTCAAAGCTGAGATTGTTCGGCCAGCCGACACTGAAGATGGGCTGAAGGTTCCCGTCGCTTTCACAGCCAGTCCTTACAATGAAGGCACCAATGACAAATGGGGTGAAATAGCAACCCACGACGTCAACCAAAAACTCAGTCACAAGCCTGAAGGCAAAGCACAATCGCCCGACGAAATGATGCCGCAATTACCACAAAACCACCAAAAAGTGAACGGCGAAGCGCACGAAGCCAGCGAAACCTTCTCCGAAACACCAGGCTACACCCTCAATTCTTACCTTGCCGTCCGTGGTTACGCGATCGTCTATTCGGCAGGCATCGGCACCCGCGATTCCGATGGCTTGCTGACGTGTGGGGACTACGCGCAAGTCAATTCTATGAAAGCCGTGATTGAATGGCTACACGGTGACCGCAAAGCCTTTACGGACCGCAGCAGTGGCATTCAAATCAAAGCTTGGTGGTGTAATGGCAACGTCGCGATGACCGGACGTTCTTACCTTGGTACCCTGGCTACTGCCGTTGCCACCACAGGCGTCACCGGCCTCAAAGCAATTATCAGCGAAGCCGCGATCTCTAGCTGGTACGATTATTATCGTGAGAACGGTTTGGTTGTCGCTCCAGGCGGCTTCCAGGGTGAAGATGCCGACGTTTTATGCGATGAATGTTTTAGTCGGACGAAGCGGGCTGCCGACTACCAGCGAATCGAAGGCCTCAACAGTCGCTACATCAAGGCCATGCAGGCAGCTGAAGACCGGGAGACGGGGTCATATAACAAATTCTGGGCTGCCCGTAATTACCGGATTAACTTCGAACACATCAAATGTGACGTCATGATGGTTCACGGTCTCAACGACTGGAACGTCAAGCCAGTCAATGTCAAGCGGCTCTATGACGCCCTCCAAGGATTGCCTGTTGCCAACCACCTGATCCTGCACCAAGGACAGCACATTTACATCAACGCTTTTCGTTCCCTCGACTTCTCAGAAATGGTCAACCTCTGGCTCGGTGAGAAGCTCTGGGGCCAACATAGTCACGCCGACGAAGTTCTGCCGCGGGTCCTCGTCCAAGACAACGTCACTCCCGAAACCTGGACGCCATACCAGAACTGGTCTCGTGGTCAAAAGCTGCAGTACTTCTTCAATAAGCATTCGATGGTCGACACTGACGCAGTACCTGATAATTCTGGATCATTCAATGATCATCAAGATCCCGCACGCTTCAAGCAGTGGTGCAGCCACATTGACCAATGGCAGCGGGAATTGGTTTCTACAGATAATAAATTCAGCATCCGCCTCTTTGGCCCAACAGCTGATCACGATACCTTGTTACGGGGTACCCCGATGATCAACCTGCGAGTAGCGTCATCAAAAAACTATGGCATGGTCAGTGCCCAGCTACTGGACTTTGGCGATGCCCACCGGCTCACCATTAGCCCCCAATTGATCAACCAAAACGGTTTGCCCCTTGGTTACCAGTGGAAGTACGATAATCTACGCGAATTCAAGCTGCAAAAAGCCGTCACACCTTACAAAGTGATTTCCTATGGCCATATCAACCTGCAGAATCGCCATGGTGCCGGTGTAAATTCCAAACTGGAAGCTAAGCAGATGGTTGACATCAAGCTGCCACTTCAGCCAATCTTTCACCATCTAGTTAAGGGTCACTCACTGTTGCTGGTGATCTTCTCCACCGATTTTGGGATGACGCTGCGCGGCAATGATGACATCACCTATACCGTTGACCTCGGCAATAGCTCACTGACCATCCCATCAACTGTTCAATTGAATTAGTGACGTGGATTGTGTTGTCATCAACAAATGCGTTAAAATGAAGTACACCAATTTATTTAATGGAGGTAAATCATGAAACAAGGAACCACAATCATCACCTTACATAATGGCTACCACCTTTGGACTAACACCCAAGGCCACGGCACGATCCACTTGCTCTGTCTGCACGGCGGTCCTGGTGCTAACCACGAATACTGGGAAGACACTGCTGACCAACTGAAGAAGCAAGGCCTTGATGTCCAGGTCCATATGTACGACCAACTCGGATCACTGTACTCCGATTCACCAGACTTCTCTGATCCTAAAGTACGTAAGGAAATTCTAAATTACGACTATTTCCTGGACGAAGTCGAAGAAGTTCGTCAAAAGTTAGGAATTGACCACTTCTACCTGATCGGCCAAAGTTGGGGTGGCTTGCTAGTGCAGGAATATGCCGTTAAATACGGCCAGCACCTAAAGGGCGCCATCATTTCATCAATGGTCGACGAAATCGACGAATACGTGAAGAGTGTCAACGAAATCCGGGAAAAGGCTTTGCCAAAGGACGACGTCGACTTCATGAAACAATGCGAGCGCGATAACAACTATGACAACGAACGCTATCAGCACTGCGTGGACATTCTCAACGCCGGCTACATTGACCGGGCCCAACCGGCTAAGATTCGTCACCTGAAGGATCTGACCGACCCGACGATCTATCATACCTTCCAGGGTGACAACGAATTCTTGATTACTGGGAAACTGGCTAAATGGCACTTCCGTGACCAGTTAAAGAACATCACCATGCCAACCCTGCTGACTTTTGGTGAACACGAAACGATGCCGCTGACAACTGCCAAAATCATGCAGGAAAAGATTCCGCATGCCCGCCTGGTCACGACACCAAACGGTGGTCACCACCACATGATGGACAATCCTGATGTCTACTACAAGCACTTAGCTGACTTCATCCGTGACGTTGAGAGCGGCAACTTCAACGAATAAATAAAAATTGATTAACTGACAAAAATCCCGGAAAATTATGTTTTTTCCGGGATTTTCTTTCTGTTATATAATGGTGACATAGTCCAAACCCAAGGAGAAATGATCGTGACTAAGCAAATTACCAACTTTATTTTCGACGTTGATGGCACCTTGCTCGATACCGTCGACATGTACATGCCCGCCGCTTTTGCCGTCTTAGCTAAATACGGAATCGTGATTGATAAAAAAGACCAGCCAGCTAAGATCCGGCGCTGGTTCGGCATCCCTGCTCGTGAGATGCTTGAAGACGCTGGAATACCCGCCGATAAATTAGACGCTGCTCTGCAAGACAACATCGACGTGGCCTACCAACACGAGGACCGGGTTCACGTGATCGATGGTGTCGACGACATGCTCGCCCAGTTATCGAAACGTCCCGGTATCAAGCTGGCCGTTGCCACTTCCAAGATCCGCGATGAATACAAGGCTCACGTTGCTGACCGTTTCAGCTTTGACAAATACATGATGGCACGGATCACTGCAACTGACACGAAACGTCACAAGCCATTCCCAGACCCTATTCTGGCAGCCATGAAGAAGCTGGACGCTAAACCGGAAAACACAGTGTACGTTGGCGATACACCCAACGACGGTAAGGCAGCCCATGCCGCTGGGGTGAAATTTGCCGGTGCCATGTACGGTTCCGTCAACCCAAAGGCAATCGCGAATGCCGACTTCCCGCTGAAGACGCCGGCGGATTTGCTGAAGATTTAGTCCAAAAATCAAAAAGTCACTGCGTTGAAGTGAACCAACCTTAAAGTTGGACACCTTACTTACGCTGCTTTAGATAAGACAAGATTTCGAATCTATAATGCCCTCTAAGTATAAAGATGAAATATAAAATTCATCTGACTACTTGGAGGGCCTTTTTTAGTTACAACTACTAAGTATGTAATGTGTGAACTATTCAGTTAAGTGTCTAAAATAATAGAACATATATTAAATGAAATTTTAAGCATATTCTTGAAAAAATATGTAGATGATTTCAATTATGTTATTATTTTCTTGATTATATAGCTTAGGGGGGAGCTGAATCCATATGAAAAATAAAAAGTTTAATGTTAAGAAAAATCTATTAGTCACTACTGTTGTTCTAGCTGCGATTGCTGGTGGCAGTACTCTTGCAGGTCAGACTGCTCATGCTGCTACGTTATATAATCAGCAAGTATCTGGTGATCAATACAGTAATCAATCAACTGGTAGTCAATCTACTGATCTAACAACACAACAATCTGCTAGCCAAAACTACGCTAGTGCACAGGCTATTAACAGTCAATCCAACAATACTGACAATAACCAGTCAGCTGCTATTAAGGCTGCTCAAAATGTTGTCAATGATGCTCAGGCCCAGAAAGATTCAGCTGATGCCAAAGTCAGTGCTGCACAAAATGAGCTTAATACTAAACAAACCGACGTTTACGAAGATACTGAAGCATTGAAAGACGTACAAAATGCTCTCAATGGTTTAGAACATGGTAAAACAGTTGTTGACACTATCACTCTCGATGTGCCTGCTTATCGGCAATATTTCAAGGATATGTATGATAACAATACACCTACTAATCAGGACAAAATTTCCCTTAAAAAGATGTATGATACAAACAGGTTCAAAGGAGACCCAGCCGATGAATTCATTAAGATTAATCCAAATAACCTCACAGAATCTCAACAATTAGAATTAACAGGATACGCGGCCAATATCCTTAATAATGTCCGTGAACAATTGGGACTTCAACCTGTAGTAATCACTAAAGGTGCTTTAAAATTCGCTACTGATTCTAAAAACAATTCTATTCAAGCTCATTGGAACAAGACTAACCATGACGTTGCTTCCATTACCAAAGCTGCCCGAGAAAATGGTTTAAACGATAGGAACAATTACTATGAATGTGCTTCATATTTCCCAGGGGGAGGATCAGTAATTACATTAAGTGATGCAAAATCTGGCATTTATTATAGTCTTAAGCTAATGATCCTCGGTGTTGGCATATCTGATTCAAATGATCCTTACAACGTGTTGAATCCTGATCGTGCTGTATTTGAAACGCTGCATGCACAAGCCTTACTGGATGAACATCAAGATAATATTAGTCAAAAATCAAAAGATAATTTGGTTGATCAAGGAACACAACAGGATTTTGCAATACAGATGACCAAACAGCCATCTGGAATCATAATGTTCCATTTTAATAACATTACCAACCATAATGAAAGTCGCAATAATAATGAAGTTGTAGACCCAACTAAATATGACGAAACTATTGTACCTATTAATGAAAATAACAGTAATAAGGTTTCTATATTGCAAAAGGTTATTCAAAACGCTATGACTAACCTTTCTGCATCTCAGCAGGCATTAACCCAAGCTCAAAATATTTTATCGCAAGCCAAGTCTGAACAAACTACAGCTAATGCTAAATTGAATCAAGCTAAGGCTAACTTACAGAAACTCCAAGCAAAGTCAAATTCCAATAATAATGCTATTACTAATGGTTGGAATTTAAGCAACGGTACCTGGTACTACTATCATAATGGCGTTCGTCAAACTGGTTGGTAACGTATTTATGGTACCTGGTACTACATGAACAATAGCGGTGCTATGCTAACAGGTTGGCAACGCATTAACGGTACCTGGTACTACATGAACAATAGTGGTGCCATGCTAACTGGTTGGCAACGCATTAATGGTACTTGGTACTACATGAACAACAGCGGCGCTATGTTAACTGGCTGGCAACGCATTAATGGCACTTGGTACTACATGAATAATAGTGGTGCCATGGTAACTGGCTGGCAACGCATTAATGGCACTTGGTACTACATGAACAATAGTGGTGCTATGTTAACTGGTTGGCAACGCATTAACAGCACCTGGTACTACATGAATAATAGTGGTGCTATGTTGACTGGTTGGCAACGCATTAACGGCACTTGGTACTACATGAATAATAGTGGTGCTATGTTGACTGGTTGGCAACGCATTAACGGTACCTGGTACTACATGAATAATAGTGGTGCTATGGTAACTGGCTGGCAATTGATTAACGGTACCTGGTACTACATGAACAATAGTGGTGCCATGGTAACTGGCTGGCAATACATCAACGGTGCTTGGTATTACATGAGCAACAGTGGTGCTATGTTCACCGGTCGACAATACATCAATGGCCGTTGGTCTAACTTTGACGGCAATGGTCACTGGTTAGGATATGCTGATTAATTTTTTCAAGTTATTGTTAGAAACTGTCAGAATCTAGCTGTCTTATGTTAAATATAAAGGACCCCCTAAGTTGGACAAACAATCCAACTTAAGGGGTTATTTCACATGCTACTCACGTAACATTCAATAGCTTTACTATTTTTTCAAGGTAAATCAACCCGGTTAAAGTACTCAACCGTCGTCTTGTCACCATCCAAAACCATCTTCGAGATATGGGCATTCTTCGGTGCTTCCGTCCCGTCATAAACATCTGGTGAAGCATAAAGCTCCATCAGTGAACGCACTACCAGGCCATGGTCTACCAGGAGGACGTTGCTGCCATCAGGCAAGCGACGTAACCGGTCAACCCCTTGCTTGATCCGGCTGATAAACTGGTCATTGCTTTCTGCCAAGTGGTAAGGGTCTTTTTCGTGCATAATGTCACGGGCCTGAGCCATCGTGTAGTCCTGCATAAATTCGGCCCAGCTATGATAATGGCGCCACTTACCACTAAGAATATCACCCATGGTATCGCCGGGTTCCCCTTCCATGAAGCCGAGGTTGACTTCCCGGAAATGAATGTCTTGGGTGATGGCTGGTTGGTTATCAGCATCGTGTTGTTTCATGATCCACTTGGCTGTATCGACCGCCCGCCGCAGGTCGCTGGTAAAAACGTAGTCAAGGTGAAGATGAGCTAGCGCTTTGCCGGCCCGCACTGCATCTTTAATTCCTGACTCAGTAAGTGGCGAATCCGACCAACCTTGCATCCGGTGGTAAAGATTGAACATCGTCTGACCGTGGCGAACGACGTAGACATTAACTGACATAATTATTCCCTCCGTTTTTGATCTAGCAAAATTGTAACATGACGAGCTAGCAAAGGCCCCCTGTCACACGCGACAAGGAGCCTTTTGATTACTTCATCTTTGCTTTCTTGACTTCATCTAACATAGCCTGATAGTTAGCAGGGTCATGGCCAAAACGACCCACAAAGATGCCATCGGTGTTGTCATCATCCACAATTGCCGGCGTGGACAGTTTCGAAACCGAACCACCATAGATTAGGCGCACCTGGTCGGCAATCAGGGGGCTTGTCAATTGCGCTAAACTGCGGCGAATACTTGCCATCGCTTGATGCACAAATTGCGGATTTGCAGCGGTACGCTGTCCTATTGCCCATCCCGGTTCATAGGCAATGATCATCTTACCGACCGTCTCAACATCGATCCCACATAAATAGCGTTCCAACAAGCGGTGAATACGATCGCTGAAGTCTGCTGGCGATAGTTTTCGCTGTCCTTCACCAATACATAACACCGGTGTCATTTCAAATTGCAACACTAGCTTCAGTTTCCGGTTAATCATGCCGGCATCTTCATGAAAGTACAGCAATCGTTCGTGGTGCCCGACTTCAACGTATGAGCCATGCAGGCTAGCTAATGTCTCAATCGAATATTCGCCCGTCCAGGCACCATTGGCAGCTGGTCCGACGTTTTGCGCGCCAAAACCGATTTGACTATTATTGTCGAGAAGAATTTGAGCCGTGTTTTCAATTGTGCCTAAACTAGGCAGTAAAAACTGTTCAACCCCGCTTTCCTGACCGCACCGTCGATTTAGTTCTCGAACTAAAGCAGCGTTGTCTTCAATCGTATTGATGTAATTTTTGAGGCTAAAACCAACGACCGGCTCGCGTGACATCAGACCGTGCCCCCTTGAGTTTTACCAGGTACTGGTGACGTCGCAGCTCGTACTCTCGTTTTAGCTTTATCGACGGCTCGCTTAACACCGGCTTGCATGGCTGGCTGTTCGTTCAACCTATCAGCTGAGTAATGCTTCTTCAGGAATTTATCGCCCCAGCCGACGAGGAACGGGATGATTAGCATAGTAATGATCGAAGCGGTGGCACATTGGGCAGCAGCCATCCCCGCTACACCCTTCAGAGCGGGATCGGCAGCAGCAACCAGACCCGGCGTCAACGCCGAATTCGCAGCCACGGAACCGAGGGCAAAGCCCAATGAAGTCTTTTTCTTGAGGAAGAGGTTGTAAACAAAGAAGTAAACAATCCCGATGATCGGTGCGATAATCCCCAGAGCGACACCAGGCAAACCTGCCTTAACGATGGTGCCGAGGCTGGAATTAGAACCAATCCCGAATGACATCCAGATAATGACGAAATTTTGTGATTTCTGACACAGGGACTTAAATTCACCATCGAGGTTGCCCCAAATGGCACCAACAAAGAGTGGAATAATCATGGCAATGATCGAGGTCCACGGAATGTTGGCCATCCCCGAAACACCCATCGCAATCATCGTCAGGAACGGGCCATCGTGGATACAAAAGATCGCAATGGCACCAGAATCTGATGAGTTGCCGTACTCGGCACACAAAGCGATGTATAGAGAACTGTTAGCGGACAGCATGCTAGCCATCACTGCCAGTGGCGTCAGTCCAATCACCCCTTTAGCACCCCAGATACTACCGACAGTCCAACCGATGGCTGCACCAATAATAAACTTCAGCGCTAGCAGGACAATTCCCTTGTACAGCGGTCGGCCAACCGTCTTAAAGTTGATCTGGGATCCGCAGACAATCAGGAACAAGCCCATCATCGCCTGGTTCCCGGCTTTGAAGAGGCCCGTGGTAGGTCCACCTAAATTCAGAACTCCTGGGATAAAAGTATTAATCAAAATCGCACAGAGCATCGGAATGATAATCATTCCGCCAGGAAATTTTTTCAGTAACTTCATAGTGTGACCACCTTTTGTTGAACTAACTGCCGTGACTCAGCGAAGCAACGGTTAACAGCGACGACGGCGGTATCTTCTTTCCCCGTCATGCCACCTTTGCCGATCGTGAAAGTACCGGCAAAATCACCGCCGATAATTTGACCAAGATCAGTCTGTGGAATGACGTAATCACGCAGACCAATTCCCTTTGCACCCAAGTGCTTCAGTGTCGTGACCATCGTGTCACCGCCGGTCATGTAAAGGCCGTCCAAGTGGCCCGTCCACTCGGCTAGGGCTTGGTGAACAATCTGGGCAACTGCCAAATTGATATTGGCCGACGCTTGTCCAGATGGTAGATGGTCTTCCGCTTCAACCTGCTTCAGATCGAGAACAGGGCTATAAACTGCTGTTTCCAGAATCGTCACGTTCGTTGCTGGATCACTGAGACTAGCTAAAAGACGGTCGGTTTGTGCTGTAATCATCTGGTGAGCTAACCGGTCATTCATCACAATTGAACGCGGATCGACTGAAATAACGTCGACCGTGTCGTTGGCAGCCAAATAATCGATTTGCTTGCGGGTAACACCCGTTGCACTGCCGGCGACTACTAGGACATGTCCGCTCTCTTCTGGATCAATAGATGATGCATTATCTGAAGTCGTGTCAGCCTTTTCCTGTCCTAAGCCATGAGCAAGGGCTAAGGCGTACGTGAATGGACCCGGATCAACGGCCAGGGTCGACCAGCCGAGCTCGACCACACTGTTGGCAATCAGTTGGACGTGTGCCATGCTGACGGAATCACAAACAATCACCCGGCATCCTTCGGCTTGACGGCGTTCCAGGACTTCTTTAACAGCGGCCGGGCCAGCCAAAACTGTTTCCAAGTCCAGCACACCCACTTTATGGTGCGTCTGTCCGGCGATCAGTTTCGGAATAAAGGTTTCCGTCACGGGAGTCAGCACATCATGGGCTACTTCCGTTTCTTCCAGCGCCGTATTTTCAATGATGGCGTAGCCACCTGCTAGAATTCGCTTGGATTGTGGCATCGCCGGTACTACCATTGCCATCGTGTCAGCTGGCATCTGCCTTAGCATGGCGTCGATTTCTGTACCAAGGCCACCACGGTAGGTGGTGTCGATCCGTTTGGTAAAGTAGTCCACGTGGCACCGTTGCAGCTTCTTCATCACCTTTGTCACTGCCGCATCGGCATCTTCAGCCTTCATGTGGCGGCTGTCAGTCGTCATCACAATTGCTTGATATTGGTCAGCACCTGGCATATCATCCGGCGAAAAATAAGCTGCCGTTTTGATACCAGCTCGTGCCAGCAAGGTACCCACAGTCGTGGCACCAGTTAAATCATCAGCAATCACACCAATTGCAGTCATTAGAAAACCTCCTTGTTATCCTTCATTTGTTTCAATCGTTGGCTCTTAATGAGCTGCAACCGTTGCTTGACGTGCCCGTGCCCGCTGTTGCATCTGCCAGTAATCGCAGGCAACGGTCAGGGATTCAACCATGCTGACGGATTGGGCAATGCCTTTCCCAGCGATGTCAAAAGCCGTTCCGTGGTCCACTGCTGAACGCATAAATGGCAACCCCCAGGTGATGGTGATCGCTTTTTCAAAGTCCAGCGTCTTGCAAGCAATGTGACCTTGGTCGTGGTAAAGCGAAAGAATAGCGTCATAATGGCCCTTACGCATTTTCCAGAAAACCGAATCAGCCGGAACCGGTCCGACCGCATTGATTCCCCGTTGGCGTGCTTCCTGAACGGCTGGGATCAGTTCATCATGTTCTTCCGTCCCGAAGAGACCGTTATCAGAACCATGTGGGTTAAGGGCTGCCAAAGCGATTTCGGGGTGATCAAAGCCGAGGCCACGCATCACTTCGTCGATATTGGTTAGAAATTCCAAACAGTGTTCCTTATTAGCAAACTTGATTGCGTTCTGTAAAGAAATGTGGCGTGACAGGAAAAAGACCCGTAGCTTTTCCACGTTGAACATCGTCAGTGCGTATGGTGAATGTGTGTAATCCTGGAAAATTTCGGTATGTCCTGGTTCTGGTACCCCGACGAGCTTAATAGCCTGCTTGTTAATCGGGGCCGTGCCGACAACATCGATCTGACCGTTGTTGCCGAGGTCAATGGATTTCATAATGAAGTCCATTGCCATCCGTCCACAGAGCTTTTGTACTTTGCCGTACTCGATCGAATCGACATCGTAGCTACCAGTGGTCATCAGGTCGATAGTGCCGCGCTGGTAGATACCTTCTTGTGGATCCTGAATCAGGTGAATGCGATAATCAATGCCCTTCACCTTCATTGCCTTACGGATGACGGTTTCGTCACCGATTAGGAAGGGATTCATCTTGTCATAAACTTCCTGCTTTGTTAAAGCTTCTACACAGATTTCTGGGCCGATCCCGGCTGGATCTCCAGTAGTGACGGCAGTAATTGGTTTTCTCATGACTGATCTCCTTTTAATATGACATCTGTTCTTCTTCGATTTGCATGATTCGCTCAACCTTAGCATTTGAGGCTTTGCCATGGCCTGCTAGGGTAAATTCATTGCTCAAAAAGGCATCTGCACAGAGTTTGGCGACTTCTGGCCCGATCACCCGTGCTCCCATGGTGATAACCTGGGCATTGTTACTGAGGATGGCCCTTTCGGCAGAATAAACATCTTCGGCCACGGCCGCCCGAATGCCTTTCACTTTATTAGCAGCGATTTCCATTCCCAGGCCGGTGCCGCAGATCAAAATGCCACGTTCAACCTCACCGCTGTTGATAGCCTGGCACACGCGCAATGCCACATCAGGATACATTGTTGCTGCCGCATCACCTGCTCCGTAATCGGTGATTTCATAACCCTCACTACTCAGATAAGTAATTAATGCTTGTTTCAGTTGCGTTCCGTTGATGTCAGCTCCGATTCCAACTTTCATTTTCTTTTGTCCCCTTTCTGACACTTTTGTTTTATCAAGGATGTAAGCGCTTGTCAAACGTTATTCTTTTGTGTTTGATTGAACTATCAGGCGTCTTTTGGCCGTATATTACCTTTTGTCAAATAATTAGGTGCTCTTAAATTTTATTTTTGAAAAATCATAACGAAAAAATAGCTTTCATTTTGTTCTGTTTAGCGATTATCAGCGGGATATGTTTCATCATTGTGATTTGGTTTTCAAGGATAACACGGCATTTTATCTTTCTTTTACTTTCATTTAGTATTGATTAGCTTTATAATGAAAAGGAAAGCGAGAAAGCACGGCGCTTTCTCGCTTAAGATCTTGCTAATTCATAGAATGTAACAGTTAGTTAGGTGCTTCAAATGAAACATCGATGTAAATTTTTGATTTTACTTTGTTAATAATCAAACTTTAGTTCACGGTCATAGACCAATATTTATAATATTCAGGTATTCAGGGCCCAAGTAATTGTTAAAATATCTTTTAGCAATTAATCAAAATAACTAATTATTTAATATTTGAAATATAACCAATTTGGATTCTTGTGAGGAGGAAATAGGCTGATGTTTGCTAACGAAAGAAGAAACGAAATTGTCGAGATGGTCAACGACAACGGATCAGTTGCGGTCAATCAATTATCAGAGCAGTTTAACGTTTCCACGGTAACGATTCGCAACGATCTCAAAGTTTTGCAAGACCAAAAGCTCCTCACCCGCACCCACGGTGGCGCCATTAAAGCAGAGAACGATGAACAACTGAACGGGACAAAATTCCATGATCGGCGCAACGTCAACCTATCATCTAAGCATGCGATCGCCGTTAAAGCGGCTCAGCTTATCCACAATGGCGATTGTATCTTGCTGGACGCCAGCACTACCTGCATGGCGTTGGCGCGTGAACTAGTTGACCAAGAAAAGCGCATCACCGTCATCACTAACGGGCTCGACACTGCAACCATGCTGAAAGAAAATCCTAAGATTACCACCATCGTTCTAGGCGGTGTGGCCCAGCCACAATCAAACGTCATCGACAGCAACCTCAATTTAGCTTTCCTCAATAATTTCAATATCGGCACTTTCTTCACGTCAAGCTACGCCATTAGTTCTTCTAAAGGACTGTCCGACTTTGACCTCTACGAAGCTGAGCTGAAGCGCAAAATGATCGACCACTGCTCACAGACAATTGCTTTGGTTGACCACACCAAATTCGATCATCAATCCGTAGTTCATTACGCCGACATTAAGGAGCTGGCAATGGTGATTACGGATGACGACACCCCCGAAAAGATCAAGCAGCGTTTATCTCAAGAAGCCAAAGTGATGTAAAACGAGAAAAGCCATTGGAGAAGGGAGACACAAACAATCCCATCTTCAATGGCTTTCTTACAATTCTGATTAGTTGTCTTTCTTAAATAGTTTGGCCATCTTTGCTGCCACATCCGGGTCTAGATTATCAGCAAGTGTGCTTTGCTGGTCCTCATCTGGCTTCGTCTTGCTGGCTGCAACATCAGCTTTGAGATGGTCAAGAACGGCATGCTCACCGACCTGCACGGGGTTAATCGGCAGGCGTCCACCAGCAGCATTGGCGTGGCCACCACCCTGGTAATACTTCTCGGCAAACTTAGCGACATCCATCTTGTCATTGCTCCGCAAGGAAACACTAGTTGGGCCGACAACTAAGGCAGCTTCCAACTCTGGATTATCAGCCAGGAGTTGGTGAGCAATTTGCGAATTGTAGTCGCTGGCATAGACAATCCCAAATTGGTGGCCATCGATTTCAGCAGTGAGGGCGTCCCGCAGATGGTGTTTCAGGTAGTCAGCCCGCCGTTCAGTGATGGTCTTGATTAGCAGTTCATTTTCTTCGTGATAAACGGTCCAGCCCTTGCTAAAGACCTGACTGATGAATTGCTGAGACCGGGCTTTCGGGTAGAACCAGAAGAGCTCGTTGAGTTCGTCAGCCCCTTCTTTTTCGGAAGCCGGCAAATCTGGATCATTCTCCCAATCCCAGGTATCATAGGCCCGAATCAGTTCAACTAGCTCCGATAACTCTGCCTTCCGTCCTTCAGGAAGCTTGTTAAAAGTGCTCTGCTTTTTAACCCAATCCCACGCAATGCTGGCGGCACTCGGCAAAATATCGGGATCAGCCGCTTCCACACTGTTAGCTGCATACTTTTGGCGCGCCTCTTGTTCCGTTTCGTGATGGTCAAACACCAGCCAATGATTAGCAAAGTGTTGATTTAACTCTTCAAAAGTGTGTTCACTATCCGGCGTCATGTCCATCATGTAGACGTCAGAATAGTTGCTTAATTGCGGATTTTGGAACCAGTGATCCAAAGCTGCGTCGATCTGGCCGGCTCCAATATTTGTAACTTCAAATTCAGTATCGGGAAACATAAATGGCTGAACACTCAGCAATACCTGTGGCGCCCCAAAACCATCGAGGTCATTATGTGAAAAAATTTTAATTAACTGACGTGCCATAAAACTACCATCCTTTTCGTGAGTTACAACTCTAATTATAACCCTTTTGGGAACTATTCACTTAACTTTGATCAGAGCTTGCAAATCACTCTTGAAAGCGTTATTATTGGTGTGGACCAATAATAATTAAGGAGATTTAAGAACATGAAAGTTATTATCGTAAACGACCCAGAAGAAGGCGGAAAGGCCGGCTTCAAAGAGTTTAAAGATGCGTTTGATAAT
The DNA here is from genome assembly GCF_040772465.1 of Limosilactobacillus sp. Taxonomy (GTDB): domain Bacteria; phylum Bacillota; class Bacilli; order Lactobacillales; family Lactobacillaceae; genus Limosilactobacillus. The sequence continues at coordinate 131,520 of NZ_JAXGYB010000001.1, forward strand.
GGTGCTCGTTGCTTCGGCTTAGCAACCGGTGGTACCCCAAAGACCACTTATGCTCAACTGCGCAACAGTGATATCGACTTTAGTTCATGCCGTTCCATTAACTTGGACGAATACGTTGGCCTGTCACCAGAAAATGACCAAAGTTACCACTACTTCATGCAACAGCAATTGTTTAATGCCAAGCCATTTGCTCACTCCGATGTTCCCAATGGTCTCGCCAAGGACATTGACGCTGAATGCAAACGTTATGACCAACTGATCAAGGATCACCCGATTGATTTCCAGCTCTTAGGTATCGGCCGTAACGGTCACATTGCCTTTAACGAACCTGGTAGTCCTGTCGATGGTGGGACTCACGAAGTCAAACTGACGCAATCGACGATCGACGCCAATGCCCGTTTCTTCGACAACGAAGACGAAGTGCCACGGTCAGCCCTTTCCATGGGGATTGGCTCCATCATGGCAGGCAAGAAGATCATGCTGGAAGCCTACGGTGCCAACAAAGCCGACGCGGTGGCCGCAACCATCGAAGGGCCAGTCACTCCCGACGTGCCTGCTAGCATTTTACAAAAGCACCCTGACGTCGTTATGATCATCGACAAGGCAGCGGCAAGCAAACTCCAAAAACAATACTAATTAAGCAATTCCTTTCTCCTCTCAATAATGAACCCCGAACGACAGCGCAGCCGTTCGGGGATTTTTCGTATAAAAATAACTCCTCATACCAATCATCAGCATGAGGAGCCAATCGTTATTTCAGTTTAATTACCACCAAAACTGCTCAACCGCTTATCCTCAACCATACCGATCGTCCGCGACATCTTCTGGTTGAACTTCTTGTTCTGAACCAGCAATGTCGTCAGAATGTCGATGACATACATGATTGAGAATTGTGAGTTAATAAAGCGCGAATTATCAATAAAGCGCGTATTTTGAACAAGCAATGACAAATCACTCAGTTTGGCCAAAGGGCTGTCAGGATAGGACGTGATTGATATTACCCTGGTCCCCTGGTTACGAACCAGGTTGACCGCCTCGTTGACGGACAAAGTTCGCCCGGAATTCGACAAAGCAATAACAAGGTCTTGCGGTCCAGTCAGCGATCCAACCATTGCCATAATTTGACTTTCGGTCATCGCAATGGAATAGATACCCATCCGCATCAGACGTTGGTTAAATTCGTGGGCTGAATAACCCGAACTACCAATTCCAAACAGATATACCCGATGACTCGTCGTAATCCAGTCGACCGCTTGGCGCAATTCATCAGAATTCAACTTGTGCCGGGTCTTGTTCAAAACCTTACTGTAAAAGTCCAGCACACTCGTCGTTGCATCACTTTCGTCGGTTTCCGATGGCTCGCTATCCTCACTGCCACGCGCTAATGAAATCTTAAAACCAGCAAAGTTACCACAGCCAAGACGTTTGACAAAGCGGGTGATCGTAGCGTTGCTGACCGCAGCCTGGCCCGCCAATTCCGAAATTGACATTTGTTGGACTTGTTCCGACTTTTGCACAGCGATCATTGCCACTTTCCGTTCTTGCCGCGGCAAACTAGGGAAAATGTTCTCAATTTGATCACTTATTTTCATATTTCACACCTCCGCTTAAATCAATACTTCTCAACTACAGCACCATTTTGATAGGTCTACTTAACAGCCTCCATCAATTGACCGTAACTGTACGTCTGCAGCAGATCTAATTCTGGCGTCATAACGTTAATGTCGGCGTCAGATCCCTGTTCCAGTGAGCCCTTGCCTTCAAGGTGGAATTCACGTGCCTGGTTGGCTGAACTCATTTGAACAGCGTCGTTAATGCTGCAACCAGTGAATTTAACGATGTTCTTCACTGCATCGTTGTATTGCACAATTGAAGCGGCCAGGTGACCATTCTCAAGCCGAGCTTGCTTGTTCTTGACGATAACTTTTTGACCACCAAGTTCGGAGATCCCTTCTGGCATCCCCTTAGCCCGCAGTGAGTCGGTAACTAATTCAATGCGGTGTGATCCCTTCAGCTTGTAAGCCAGGTTAATCATGTCAGGGCAAACGTGGAAACCATCACAGATCATTTCACAGATGATGTTGTCTTCCAACAGAGCATGCCCCGTAACACCAGGTTCACGGTGACGGAATTCACGTTGGGCATTGTACAGGTGAGTGACGTGTGAAGCCTTGGAAGCCTTCATCTGAGCACGGGTGGCGTTAGAGTGCCCAGCTGACAGCACTATACCGTGACTCAAGCAGTAGTTTTCGAACTTGGCATCAGCATTTTCTGGAGCATAGGTGATCAGCTTGACACGACCGCCGGATAGCTTGTCCCAGTGGTCCAGCAGGTCTGGATCTGGCTTGATGATGTATTGTTCTGGTTGAGCACCCTTGTAAACTGGTGAAACGAATGGGCCTTCCAGGTGAGTCCCACCGATCAGGCGGTTATGCTGAGCGGCTTCATTGATGCTAGCCATGGCCTTGTCGATCTTTTCCTTCGACTGGGTCATCGTGGTTGGGAAGATGGTCGTAACCCCTTCTTCATGGGCAACAGTCCGCACCATCTTGTCCAGCTCTTCAGCATCCCCGTCCATGGTGTCAAAGCTGTAGCCACCGTGAGTGTGAACGTCGATGAATCCAGGAACCAAAATCTTGCCACGCATGTCAACGACTTTTTCGTTGGCCCGTGGGAAGTAATCAGCGACTGGGCCAACGTCTTCCACTTTTGCATCAAAACGAATGTACCCATCACGAATGACCTGGCTACCCGTATAAATCGTTGCGTGTTCAAAAACGGTTGTCATAATTGTTTCTCCTTTGTCCTTCAGACTATCATACGCTTTTTGTTGGAATAGTCTAATACTTACTAAAATATAGGATTCTTTTTTATACACCAAAGAAGCTGAGACAACGCCCAGCCTCTTAAAATCTTACTTATTAATTTCAGCGATAAATTCTTCAGCAATTTGCTTTGGTCGGGTAATCGCCCCACCGACAACAACTGTGTATGCCCCCAGGTCTAATACACGGCGTGCCTTTTCTGGACGATTAATCTTACCTTCGCAAACAACCGGTGCATCTGCGACCTTCAATACCTGTTTCAAGTATTCAAAGTCATTATCGGCAATGTTCATTCCTTCAGTATCAGGAGTGTAGCCATGCATCGTCGTCCCGATCAGGTCAAAGCCGAGTTTGTTAGCTTCCCGAACATTGTCCAGTGAACCGGTATCTGCCATCAGCAAGGTATCAGGGAATTCTTTCCGGAATTCCTGAACGATATCTGCCAACTGAACACCGTGTGGACGTTTCTGCCCGGTGACATCGGTGGCCACTACTGGAACCCCGGTAGCAGCGATAGCCCGCATTTCCTTCATCGTTGGCGTGATGTAAACCGGCGAATCATCATAATCCACCTTGGCAATGCCGATAATCGGCAGGTCAACTTCATCCTGAATGGCTTGAATATCAACTACTGAGTTAGCACGAAGCCCACTAGCACCCGCTTCTTTAGCAGCGAGAGCCATCCGTGACATGATAAACGAGCTGTGAAGCGGTTCATCCGGCAAAGCCTGACATGAAACGATCAAGTGGCCTTTCACATCATCTAAAAATGTGTTCTTCATATTGCAATTGCTCCCTCTTAGTTAGCGAAGTACTTCTGGTAAATCTTGTCGGCACCAGCCTTAACCTTGTCGTCAGCGTGTGCCATTGGTTCACGAGTGTAACCAGCGTGAACACCCATCTTTTGCAGAACCAGCTTGATTGATGGGTAAATACCATTGTCCAACAGGTCAGCGATCAGGTCGTTGCTTTCGTGTTGCAGCTGACGTGCCTTGTCGATGTCGCCATCTTCGAAGGCCTTGATTTCTGCCTTAGCCTTCTTAGCGTTCAGGTTGAAAGTACTGCCGATGCAGCCGTTGACATCCAGTGCCAGAGCTGGCAGCAGCATTTCATCAAAGCCAGACATAATGATCTTGTCTGGGAAACGCTTGCGCAGACGTTCGAGCAGGAAGAAGTCTGGGTTCGTGTACTTAACACCGATTACCTTAGGGTTTTCAAACAGCTTAGCAAAGTTGTCCAGTGAAAGGTTAACACCAGTTAATGCAGGAATTGAGTAAACCAGCAGGTTGGCGTCAACGTCCTTAACGATTTCATCGTAGTAATGCTTAATTTCATCAAAGGTGTATTGGTAGTAGAAAGGCGTTACGGCTGAAATAGTCTTGAATCCTAATTCTTCAGTAACGTACTTTGCCAACATCTTAGCTTCGTGGAGGTTAGGACTACCAACTTGAGCAATCAAATCAACGTCATCTTTACCGGCTTCGTCCCAGGCAATGTCGAAGATCTTCTTCTTTTCATCTGTGCCCAATTCGAAGTTTTCACCGGTACTGCCACCAACGTAAAGACCATCAACGCCTTCGACATCAATGTCATGACGGATAATTTCACGAGTGCCTTGTTCATCAATATTGCCATCAGCGTCAAAAGCAGTCATTAAAGCAGCGAATACTTTCTTCATTTTAGTTAACTCCTTTTTAAGGTCAGTGGATGCTATCCGGCACCACTTCAGTTCATTACAGTTGATTTGCTTGTAATAGTTAGTGTCAATTCCTCAACCGACGTCTTAATTATAAGATGTGAAAAATATTTTATCAAGTCGGTCTAGACTAAAATAATTTTTAACGTAAGCCTAGCCCCCTTCTCTTATCAGAAGGGTTCGATGATGGTAATTATTATCGATATATAATTATCGCGAAAAAGAGGCTCATTTATCAGGCCTCAAATAATAATGTAAGTAATATTTTGCTTTAATATCTTTAAAAATTTTATCTTCCTATATTGCATTCATGTCAACAATTATCGTAAATATAAAGTGTTTACAAAAAGCCAATTACATGATACAGTGAAGTTGTAATAGCTAGTTAATATTTTTCTCAACCGGACTCATAGCGGTTCTTTTTAAATCGCCGTGAGTGCGGTTTTTCTTTATATCCTCATATCTAAGGAGGTCATTATCTTGTCCGTATCGATCAACACCGCCGTCTTCCTGGACGACCTGCAAAACGGAACTAGTCAATCGGATTGCGTTGACCGGCTGGTGGGCAAACCAATTAGCAGCGTTGAAGTTCGTGGTGAATTCTTCAAAGAAGAAACACGTGACCAGGAACTCCAACATATCAGCCAAGTTTGCCAAGAACAAAATTGGGATTTGCGCTATTCCATCCCCGAAGAACTCTTCGATGGTGACAAAATCAATGCTCATCTCAATGATTATTTACAATTAGCTGCTAAGTATCATCTCAATGGTTTAAAGATCAGCTTAGGCAATCCAAGCCTGAGTCAAAGCCAACTGCAAGCACTGAAATCGCAACTCAGCTCCGCTAGCTGCCAAGTCACGATCGAAAACCAACCCAACGAATTCGGCACACTGAGTAAAGTTAGCAAAGCTGCTAGCATTCTCTATGATGCCGTTCCTGAAATTGGCTACACCTTCGACGCCGGCAACTGGGCATGGGTTGACGTAGCTGCACCAGATGCTTTGCAAAAATTATTGCCATACGTCACTATTTTCCACCTCAAAGAGATCAAAGATCGTGATACTATTTTGCTTGATAAGACTCAAGATTGGCCGGCAATGGTAAAACAACTTGATGCCAAAGTTCCGGTAGTCCTCGAATACGCTATTCCGGCGGAACAGATCGACGAACAAATTGAGTTAGTCAATGCTGTCTTAAAATAAACGAATCAATTACTTAGGAACGTGACTGTATGAACTACTTAGTACAACTCTTTTTAATCCTGCTGCTAGTTACTCTTAGCACCCACTTAGCCAGTTGGTTAAAGTGCCCAGGAGTCATTGGGGCTTTACTGATCGGGGTTATCGTGGGTCCAGCTGTTCTGAACTTTATGCAGCCAACTACTTTCACCCACTATTTCTCTGAGATCGGGGTTATCGTCCTGATGTTCATTGCGGGTCTCGAAGGTGATTTGGGCTTGCTCTTAAAATATTGGAAGCCTTCGCTAGTGGTCGCCACCCTTGGGGTGATCTTCCCTACTGGCACCGCCTTCCTGCTTTGTCATGACATGTTCGGTTTCCCTGTGAAAGCTTCCCTGTTCATGGGATTAGTACTAAGTGCCACCTCCGTTAGCATCACCGTCCAGGTATTAAAAGAACTCAATTACCTCAACACGAGCGCTGGAGCTGTCATTCTCGGTGCCGCAGTGGCCGACGATATCATGTGCGTTATTTTACTGGGAATCGCTACTGGTATTTACACGGGCGCCAAGCAATCGATGTTCCAAATGATCGTGCCAAAGATTTTATTCTTCGTCATCGTCTGGGCCTGCGGTCGGTGGATCGTGCCATGGTTCCTAACCCGTTTTCAACAGCTCAATTCCACAGAAAGTTTAACAGCTGGTGCAATGATTCTTTGCTTTGGGGGTGCTGCCCTGGCTGTTGCGATGGGAATGAGTGATGTGCTGGGATCTTACTTCGCTGGCCTAGCCATCTCCCAGACTCCTTATTCCAAACCGCTGGCTTCCAAAGTTGAGCCGATTGGGTATGCCGTCTTTATTCCTGCATTCTTTATCAGTATTGGCTTAAACGTAAAGTTTGCCGGGATGTCACACGACTTGCTATTTATTACTTTATTGATTATCACTGCCATCCTCGGCAAACAAATCGGTTGTGGGCTTGGTGCCCGCTGCTTCGGGCTGAGCTGGCACCAATGCAACATTGTTGGTGCAGGGATGGTCTCACGTGGTGAAATGGCCCTGGTTGTGGCTAACGTTGCTCTTGCTTCCAATGTCATTAATACCAACCACTACACCGCGATGGTTACCGTCACCGTCATCACAACCTTACTTGCTCCGTTTATTCTTAAATTCTTTATTGTTCGCAACCAACAAGCTGACACACGTGAGGACGAACAATGATTAGTTTCACAAAGGAGACAAATCATCATGCAAAAAACAGGTTTTGGGGCCCTTAACTGGGCTGTCTTAATCATTTATCTTGTCGCCATGCTTGGTATCGGTGTTTACTTTACCAAACGTGCCAGCAAGAGTACCGATTCCTTCTTCAAGGCTGAAGGGCGGATTCCTGCCTGGGCCGCTGGTTTCAGTATTTGGGCTACGACGCTGAGTGCCATCACTTTTATGTCAACGCCTGAACAAGCTTTCCTGACCGACTGGGGTTACGCAGTCGGAACGATGACCATCTTCCTGATCATCCCAATTTTGATTCATTACTACGTTCCATTCTTCCGTAAGTTAAAGGTTACTACCGCTTACGAATACCTGGAAGAACGGTTTGGACCGGTAATGCGGTGCCTGGGGAGTGCTCTCTTCATGCTTTACCACATCGGTCGTGTTGCGATTGTTATTTACTTGCCAATTCTGGCGATCACTTCTGTTTCTAAGATCAACCCAATTCTGATTGCCGTTTTGATCGGTGCTATGTGTATCATCTACGCCTTCCTTGGTGGTATCGAAGGTGTTGTTTGGACCGACGTTATCCAAGGTTTCCTGCTTCTGGGTGGTGCCCTTCTGATTTGCCTGATGGCCATCATTCACGTCGGTGGTTTCGGCAATGTTGTTCACATCGCTGCTGCACACCACAAGATCTTCTCAAGTGCTGACTGGAATCCACACAACCTGGCACTCTTCCTGCCAGTCATCTTTGCCGGTCAGTTCTTCAACTCAATGTACCAATACACCGGTAGTCAAGACGTTGTGCAACGTTACCAAACGACGCCAAGCATCAAGGCTACTGCCAAGTCACTCTGGACTAACGGTTGGTTAGCCCTGATCACCATTCCTACTTTCTTCGGGATGGGGACCCTGTTATACTGCTTCTACCACACCACTGGTTCACTGCCACACGGTTTCAACACCAGTGCCATCGTGCCATACTTTGTTATTAAAGAAATCCCAGCCGGCTTAGCTGGTCTGATCATCGCCGGAATATTCGCTGCTGCTCAATCAACGATTGCTTCCAGTCTGAACGCCATTTCATCTTGTGCCATTACCGACTTCAAGCAGCGCTTCTTTAACGATAAGTTCAAGAACGTCAGCGACGTTACGCTGGCCCGGATCATCATTATCATTTCCGGTTGCTTAAGCCTGGCTATCGCCATCTACCTGCTCTTAGGTAACACTGCTCAGACTTGGAACCTCTTCCTTTCCGTTACCGGTCTGTTCGGTGTACCAGTTGCCGGGATCTTCGCTGCTGGTATCTTTACCAAGTCAGCTAACCGCTTCAGTGTTGTTGTCGGTGTTCTGCTTAGTGCTGGTATTACTTACTACCTGCAGACGAAGGGTGTCGCTACCCTGGTTACCCCTTGTGTAGCCTTCATTCTCGCCTTCCTGATCAGCTGGCTTGTCGGTCTGGTCACTCCACAATTTGGTCACAACGTCACTGGTCTGACTGCTAAGACGATTGACCAAGATTACAAAGGATCTGATAAATAATGCCTGCTGATTCAATGTCAATTGAACAAATGAAGAAATATACTGGGCGCCGGGAAGTTCCTGCTGATTTCGATGCCTTTTGGGACAAACAGTTGCAAGACGTTCCCGACCCTCAGGCTAAACTGGAGAAACGCGACTTTGGTGTTGATAGTGTCAACTTTTATGACCTCTGGTTCCGGGGTACCAATGATGCCCGGATCCATGCCAAGTGCGTCTTTCCAAAAACAAAAAAGCCTTTCCCAGTAGTCTTCACTTTCCATGGCTACATGGGTCAGGCTTCTGACTGGATTCGTCTGCTGGAATGGCCAGCTGCCAACATCGGGATCGTTAACCTCGATACCCGTGGACAACAAGGTCTCTCCGAAGACAATGGCGTCTGGGACGGTTGCACCGTCCTCGGCCAGATCATCCGGGGAGTCACCCAGGGTCGTGACCACCTCTTCTTCAAGGACGTTTACCTCGATGTCTATACCTTGATCAACATCGTAGCTAAACTGGACGGGGTCGATGCTAAACGGCTTTATACCTGGGGTGGCTCCCAGGGTGGTGCCCTTTCACTCGTGGGAGCGGCTCTGAATCCGAAGATTCAGAAATGTGTCACCCAGTACCCGTTTCTTGGCGACTTCAAACGGACGCTGGAAATGGGCGATCGTGATCTGCCGTACGATGAAATGTTCCGTTACTTCAAGTTCAACGATCCACTACATCTGACCGAAGACAAGTTCTTAAGTATTCTCGACTACATCGACGTCAAGAACTTCTCCCACCGGGTTAAGTGTCCGGTCTTGATGCTAACGGGACTGGAGGACGACACCGTCTTCCCATCGACCCAGTTTGCCATCTACAACCGGATCACGTCAGAGAAACACCACCTGATTCTTCCAGAATACGGACACGAAGACATGCATTACTACGCACCAAGCGCCATTTTCAACTTCCTCTTCGGGACCAAGTTCCCATTAGGACCAAAACTGTAATTCAATATCACCTTAATACCAATTTCCTACCATCATGCATAGGAAAAGGCGTCTCGCTTCATCGCGGGGCGCCTTTTTCGTTTCAACTTACTTCTTCAAACTTAACTTCTCAACATCCAGTACCTTATCCAGCCAGCCGGTCGTGAAACTAGCTTCGTGGCTGACCAAAATCAGGTTGCCTGGGAATTCTTGCAGGGCCTTCTTCAGCCCATCCTTTGTTTCATCATCCAAGTGGTTAGTCGGTTCGTCCATCACCAGGAAGTTGCACGGCGTCAATTCTAGAATAGCCAGCTTAACCTTGGTCTGCTCACCACCAGAGAGCTCATGCATTGGCTTAGCCGCGTTAGCAGCATTGATACCAGCTCGTGCTAATTTCTTGCGAATTGTCTGCGGCTTCATCGTCGGGAAGAGGTCTTGAATTGTCTGCAACGGCGTCAAGTTGGGCTGATCCCACTCCAGCAACTGGTCAAAGTAGTTGACCTTAGCAGACGGTGAGAAGGTCGCCTTTCCGCCCTTCGCCGCTAATTTACCTAAGATGGTCTTGATCAGTGTGGACTTACCGACACCATTGTATCCCGTAAAGAGCATCTTCTCGCCCATCGTCATCGAGAAAGTGACCGGCTTTAACAATGGCTTATTGTAACCGACGGATAATTGCTCCACCCGCAAAGCGTTGGCACTGCCGGATTCTTCATACGGAAAGTGGAAGCTGGCCTGCAAGTTTTCCGAAGGTGGATCCACCCGTTTCATCCGGTTCAGCATCTTTTCCCGGGACTTAGCCATGTTGGACTTCGATCCGGCCTTGTTCTTGCGGATAAAGCGTTGGGCCTTCTCGATTACTTCTTGCTGTTTTTCGTAGGCCTTTTCCTGGGCTTCCTGGCGCTCTGCCTTTTGCCGCATCGCGTGTTGGAAACTGCCACGGTACTTAGTGATCTTGCCAAAGGAAACATCGACGATCGTGTCCGTCACCTGCTCCAGAAAGTCGTAATCGTGGGAGATGATCATGGCAGCTCCGTCAAAGTTTTGCAGGTAGTCGATCAGCCAATCGATGTGGGCCGTGTCAAGGTAGTTCGTCGGTTCGTCGAGAAGAATGACGTCCGGGTTCTGCAACAGCAGTTTAGCCAGGATAGCTTTGGAACGCTGGCCACCACTCATCTCACCAACTGGCTTGTCCTTTCCTAGTTCAGTCAGTCCTAAACCGTTCATCACCCGTTCGACTTCGGTGTCGATATCATAAAAGCCATGGGATTCCAGCTTTTCTTGGAGTTGGCCGGCCTTATCCAACATCTTCTGATCGGTCATGGCATTCGGATCTTCATAGATCTTGTTCATTTCAGCTTCAGCCTTGTACAAGTCCGCGTAGGCACTGTGCAGAAAATCGATCAGCGTTTCGTCTTCCGGAATATCCACGTATTGGTCCAGGTAGCCGATCGAAGTCCCTGGTTGCCACTTCACCGTTCCATCGACTGGCAGAACCTTGCCAATCAAAATCTTAATCAGGGTTGATTTGCCAGCACCATTCTGACCCACAACGCCCATGTGCTCGTGCTTTTCCAGGGCAAAGCTGGCGTCCTTGTATAATTCTTTATCGGCGTAACTCATCGTCAGGCCGTCCACTTCAAGCAAACTCATGTCTGTTCGTCCTCCTATGCGGAACCTATATTAGCACAGATTGGCTGGGGAGGCCTGAAAGTAAGCATGAAAAAAGCGGGGTTATGCACCTCGCTTTCATTCACCTGTCTTTAGTTGGCTTGTTTTCGTGCCTCAATCTCACGGTTGAGCTGCTCCACTTTTTCATTGGTCAAACGGTAGAAATAGAAGACTATCATTGCCAGGACCGTTAAGATAATTGGCACGATAGTTGCTAATATCTTAATACCAAGCAAGCTGTGGGCCGTTTGAGTTTGACCGGCAGCAAAACCGAATGCAGATAAGACATATCCTGGAATAATGCCGCCGAGAGCCATCCCAAATTTGAAGAAGAAACCGACAATCGCGTTGACAATCCCGTTTTCGCGCCGGCCCGTCTTCCATTCACCGTACGTGATGGTTTGAGGAACAAGTGCCCATTCATAGGTTTCCGCAAAGAGAATCCCGCTGTTTTGTAATGCGTGGCCGATGAAAGTCAGGGCAATGTTAGTTGCCGGACTCAGGAACATCATCACTGAACCTATGATGGAAACCAGCAAACTCGTCTGCATCAGAGCCTGGGTCCCAAATTTCTTACTGATCTTTGGTTGTAATGGCAGAACAATGAAAATCGGTAAGAGGCCAATCAAGTTGTACCATTTCATTAGGTCGGGGTCATTGGCATTGTAGGTCATGTAATAAGCCCCAACTGCACCCGTGACCGACATCAATCCAAAGGTCACGATAAAGAAGCCAGCCAGAATTTGTAACGGGTGGTTTAACTTTAGCTGACGGAACAGATCACGAACCTTGATGTTTGCGGATTGTGTCGTATCCATATGGATATGTTCAACCGACTGGCTGAAGGTAAAGAGAAGGATGACAGCAGCCAAAACAGCGTAGCTCAGCATCGTCAAGAACCAACCGCGTTGGGCCTTCACGCCAGAATAATAGCCACCTGAATACAACTTAACGAAGACCGGAATGCCAAAGGTAACTAAAATCCCACCGATCTGGGCTAAGAACATCCGCATCGAATTCATTGAGATCAATTCGCTATTGTTACGTGTCATGGCAGCGTTCAGTGAGCCGTATGGAATATTAACAGTCGTGTAAAGCAGCGACATTCCCACATAGGTGACGTAAGCATACACTAATTTCCCTACACTGCCGAAGTTTGGCACGATGAAACAAAGCGTAGCCATAATCGCTAGCGGAATCGTCGTGATCAGTAAATATCCACGGTATTTCCCCCAACGGGTATTATGACCATCGACAAAGGTCCCGACAATCGGGTCGTTGATGGCATCAATCATCCGAACCACCAAAAACATGGTTGCAGCGTCTGCTGCAGGAAGCCCATAGACGTTCGTATAGAAGAATAGGAGGTAGGTGCTAATCGTCTGGATAATCAGGTTTTGACCTAGGTCACCGATGGACCAACCAAAGCGTTCGCGAAAGGGCAGCAATCCCGTAGCATTAGGATTTGAATTACTCATGATTACACCACCCTACTGTCAGTCATGCAGGCTTTTGCCAAAATCAAGCAGTTCTTTAACCGGCTTGTCCGCACGAGTAAATAGCGGAATCTGTGCCAGCGGTGTCTTAACAGTCACTGTCTGTCCACCATCAACAGTTTCACCGGTGTAAACGTTAATCCACTGGTAGCCAGCTGGTAGGTAAACATCTCGCTGTTCTTCTTTTTCGTAAAGCACTGGTGCTACTAAGACCTGCGGACCAAACATGTATTCATCTTCAACCTGCCAGTCCTTAGCATCTTTGTCATAGTGATAGAAAAGCGGTGAAATAACCGGCGTCCCCTTTTCGTGAGCATCCTGCATCAGTTTCTTGATGTAGTCATGCATTTGATAACGCAAAGTCATGTACTGTTTCATGATTCTATAAACTTTGTCGCCATAAGCCCATGGTTCAGTTGGAGCACCAGTTGGCATCTTGCCACCGCCTTCAGTACCCAACGGCTTAGCATGTGGTTCACGATCTCCATGCATCCGCATAACTGGGCAGAAGGTTGCAAATTCAAACCAGCGGGTAACCAGTTCATGGAATGCTGGATTAGCAGTTTCACCGCCAATAAAGCCGCCAATATCAGTCGTCCACCACGGAATTCCGGCAATTCCCATGTTAAGACCGATGCATAACTGGTTCCGTAAAGCCCGGAAGCTGGAATCAATATCGCCAGACCATACCAAGGCACCATAACGCTGGCTACCAGCCCAGGCGCTACGTACTAAGTTGATGACTTTGTGTTGTGGATCCTGCTTCCGCATTCCATCGAAGACCATCTTGGAATAGCCAACTGGGAAGCGGTTGCCAACTTCGAGCAGGCTGCCATCGTGGTAACGATAGTTGTCGTAATCATAAATGGAATATTCTGGTTCAGCTTCATCCAACCAAAACAGATCGACACCCTGGTCATAGTAATTCTTCTTCAATAATTTCCAAACGTATTGTTGGGTCTTTGGATTAGTAAAGTCCGCAAAACCATTGTTACCTAAGAAGTCCATCGTGATCGGCACACCACGTTCTGCCTGAACCAAGTAGCCCTTATCACGCATTTCTTTGTAGTGTGAACTCGTCTCGTCCACAGTTGGCCAAACCGAAACCATCAGCTTGATGCCCATATCATGCAATTCCTTAATCATTGCCTTTGGATCTGGCCAGTACTTCTTATCAAAGCACCATTCACCGGACTTTGGCCAGTGGAAGAAGTCAATGACGATCACGCTGATCGGCAAATCACGTTTCTTAAATTCTCGGGCAGCCGCCAACAATTCGTCCTGGGTTTGATAACGCAGCTTGCATTGCCAGTAACCCATGGCGTAATCCGGCATCATCGGAACCGTTCCAGCAACGGCTGCATACTGTTCTTCAATTTGGTGTGGCGTGTCACCAGCCGTAATCCAGAAATCCATTTCTTTAGTAGCGCGTGATTTCCAGTCAGTTAAGTTTTTGGCAAATGATACTTCGCCGACCGATGGGTTGTTCCACAAGAACCCATAACCCTTATTAGAAATATAGAATGGCACGGAAGCTTGAGAATTCCGTAATGCCAGTTCGAGCTTAGCATTCTTTAAGTTCAGGAAGTTTTGCTGATACTGGCCCATCCCGTAGATCCGTTCGTCTGGATCTGCTTCAAAGCGAACATGCAGCTTAAAGTCACCACCAGCAATCCCCTTTAATTCGTGCCAATCAAGGTCGAGGGCACTGTTGAAGTGATTCATTTTATATTCATTAGTACCAGGATCCATGGCCGTAATTCGTGTACGTTGCCAGCCCTGCAATAACAGCTTCTTATCCTGGTTGAAGAAAGCAATATTACCGTACGGGTCAAACTTAGCCGTGATGTTACCATTCGTGATCGATCCCGCTTGCTTATTGTCAGCAACGGAAACCTCAGCCGTCTGGTCTTCCGGAAGTGGCATTGTCAAAGCATTTTTGCGACCAGTATAGTTATCAAACTTTGTGCTTCTAACCCGCAAACTATTAGTGCCCCATGGGCGAATCTCGATCTTTTCGCCATTATTGAGCTGATAGAGACAACCATCCTTTTGATAAATTTCCATGATGATCCTTCTTTCCAAATAATTCTGGTTTGATTATTTGGTAAGCGCTTACTATTTTTAATTATACTGATTCCAGTGCGACATAAAATAGTAGTAAAATGTTATATGGTGTTGAAAACGAATTTATTAATTTTCAAGAGGAATTAAGATGGCCAATAACTTTTTTCGCTTTAATCTCAATAAAATTCCGTTTTATTACGTTTCTGGACTATTCCTAGGCACTCAGGAATGGGAACGAAAAAAATTAATTCAACCGGGCAACTATGGAATCTTGTTAGTATTACAGGGAGTAGTCTATCTGTCCGTTGGGCGTCACTTCTTCACTGTCTACAAGAACGAGTTTTTAGTAGTCCCTCCATTTCAGCAAGCCAGGGGGTTCAGAAAAATCCCCCGTGGGACTAGATATGTCTGGATTCATTTCTTTCCCCGCACTGAGGTCAAGATCGACAATCAATATCACCAGCCAGCAAAACACGAAGCTGTTTTTCCGCGACACGGCCGGCTCTACAATGTTCAGAAAGTCATCACTTCAGCCATCGATTTAATCAATATGGGCCAAGAAAAAAACAGTTACATTGCCGATCTAGCTATCGCCCAATTTTTGCTGATTCTCAGTGAGGACTACGCCGAATTAGTGAAAAGCCGTCAAGAAAATAATTCTCATATGGAAATTGCTGAAAGTGTCTATAAGTATCTCACCATTCACTTTCTGGAGATCGAACACATCAAAGACCTGGAGAGTGTCACCCGCTTTTCCGTGCCCTACATGAATAAGCAATTCAAGGAAAAATACAACGTTTCCCTTTATCAGTTCTTGATCGAGCTTCGTTTGCGATATGCCAAACGTTTGCTCGCATTAGGAAATGATCCCGTTTACGCAGTAGCTAGCCAGGTACATTTTCCAGATAGCAAAAACTTCTCCCGGTTGTTTAAACGAAAGGTCGGTGTCAGCCCCTTGCAATATCGCAAGCAAAAGGCTAATTACCGCATTTCGACACCTACTTATGACCCTGTCATCCCCGTTTCCGATAAAATCATGAACCAACTGATTGCGGATGGCTTGAAGTGGCCGAAGAAGAGGAAATAAAAATAGGGAGCGCGACAGAAGTCATTTATGACTCCATAGTCACGCCCCCACAAGCAACAATAGGCCTTTAGCGTTCGGATTTGCCGAATACTAGAGGCCATTGTTGTACTATGTGTTCACTTTTTATCCATGTATAGGGGGTATGGTCACAACCCCCGTTTATTTATCTAATTCACTATCTCAAACTATTCTTCCACATACTTCTGGCTATTCTCATCATAAACCAGAACGTGCTTTGCCTTGTCAGTCTTAACGATGATCCGTTCATAAATTGGCTTGAAGCCTTGGTGCTTGAAGCTGACGCTAACCTTGTCATCAGCGGCAACAGCAACGTGGTAAACGTTGTATTCACCGTTCTGGTACTTGAAGTCGGTTCCATCATCCTGGTAGTGATCACATTCACCAGATTGACCGTAAAGTTGGAAGGTCATCTGCTTGTCAGGTTCATCGCTGATGTGGTCCACGAGTTCACCCCATGGCAGCAAACTGCCCTTCTTAATGTAAAGTGGCAGCTTGTCCAACGGTGCATCAGCCATGATGTATTGCTTACCAGCATATTCACGGCCGTTCCAGAAGTCGACCCATTGACCAGCTGGCAGGTAAACCAGACGCTTGAATTCATCTTGACGAACGATCGGAGCTGCTAATACCTTGTCTCCAACCATGTATTCATCATTGATGTCATAAGTTTCTGGATCGTCCTCGTAGTTCAGCAGCAATGACCGCATAATTGGCAAACCGTTGCGGCTTTCTTGGGCGAAGAGGTCGTACAGGTACGGAATGAAGTGGTACCGCAGGTGCAGGTACTTGCGGTAAATCGACAGGGTTGGCTCACCGAAGGCCCATGGTTCTTGGTAACGGGTCCCCATTGAGGAGTGGTTACGCAGCAAAGGACTAAAGATGCCACCTTCGATCCACCGGGTTAACAGCTGTGGGTGAGAATCAGCGCCGAAACCGCCGAGGTCAACACCAGAGAAGTCAAAACCACTCATTTCCAGGTTGCACAGTTGCGGGATCGACAACTGGAGGTGTGGCCACAGACTTTGGTTATCACCGGTCCAGACAGTGGAGTACTTCTGTGTACCAGCGTAAGCAGCACGGGTGATGACGTATGGCCGCTTGCCGGTGCTTTCCTTGATTCCCTGGTAAGTTGCCTTGGCCATGTTGTGCCCGTAAACGTTATGCATCTTCTTGTGAGTAGACTTGTGGTCACCGTCGGTAAAGACGATGTTGTCAGGAATTTCACCTTCGAAGCTAGCTGGTTCATTCATGTCGTTCCAAATGCCGCTGACACCGAGCTTGGTCAGGAAGTGATCGTTCTTAGCCCACCATTCGCGTACTTCCTTGCGACCAAAGTCTGGGAAGACGGAAGTGCCAGGCCATACCTTGTTTTCATAAACGGAGCCATCAGGGTTCTTGACGAAGTAGCCCTTCTTGATTCCTTCTTGATAAACCTTGTAGGCCGGGTCCTTCTTGACACCAGGGTCGATGATGCAGACTACCCGAACGCCACGCTTCTTCAGGTCAGCGATGAACTTCTTCGGGTCGCCACGGAACTTCTTCTTGTCAAAAGTGAAGACCCTGTAGCCTTCCATGTAGTCGATGTCGAAGTGGATAGCATCCAGTGGCAGGTTGTTCTTCTTGAAGCCGTTGACGATGCCTTCTACTTCATCAGCGCTCCGACTGTAGCCCCAACGTGATTGCTGGTAACCAAGCATCCAGCGCTGTGGCAGCGGTGTCCGCCCGGTCAAGTAAGTGTAATTGGTAACGACGTCTTTCAGGCTATCCCCGCCGATCAGGTAAAGGTCGATGTTGCCGTCGACGGCTGCGTAGAAGTAGTAGTTGCGGTTTTCACGGCCGAGGTCCAAGTGACTGCGGTATGGGTTGTCGAAGAAGAGGCCGTATGGATGGCCGTTCCGCATCCCGTAGAGAATCGGAATGGACTTGTACAGCCGCGTCGTCGTTTCCAAGTGTGGCTTCGGGTTATCCGTGTTCCAGTTGTCGTATTCATAACCACGCTTGTCCATGTACCCGGTCTTGTCACCAAGGCCATAGAAGTGTTCATTCTTAGCTAGTGCAAAACGCAGTTCGTAGTAGCGGTCGTCACTGCCCACCGCATTACCATTAGCAGCGTGGCCTTCCCATGATGCCAATGTCTTGTGAGCTTCGTCCATCCCGAAGTCCAGCAGTTTCCGTTGGCCGTGGTAACTCGTTGCTAAGACGTTACCATCAGCGTCATCAAATTCAATGTGGCGTTCCGCATCCAGCTTAAGAGTAACCTTGCTGGTCTTCAGTTCGAAGTGGTCGCCCAGGTTTTCAAAAGTGAAGCTAGTGTCCTGCTGCTTGTCGCCTTCAATAGCGTATGACTTGCCAGGTTCATCGTGATCCTCAAAGAAACGAATAATCGTTGGCGTGAGCACCGTCAACTTGACTGGCCGTTTGTAATTAATCGTGACCGTTTGGCCCTTTGTACTTGTTGTTGGTAATTCTGCCATTATTACATTCCGTCCTTTCAGTAAAGGTTGGTTGTTTCAATACACCAACACTATAACAGTTTATGCAATCGTTTACAAGACTAATATACCGCTATTTCAGCACAAAAAAAGCCGCTACGCTTACGGCGCGCAGCGGTCAAAGTCATTTGATTAAATTTTCAACTGTTTAGCAATGGCATCTTCCATTTCGGATGGTTCAACCACCTGTTCCGATCGATCAGCACGGTCAAATAAGGCTTGAACGGAAGCCGGCAAATCACCGCCCAGCGCTTGGTGCAACTGTTTAATGGCCGGCAGACCTGGTTCTTGCAAATCATTGCGGTGGGTGACACAGTGGTAGACTGTCTCGGCAAATTTATATGGACTAGCCGTCGCCACAATTACCGTCGGAGTGTCATCATGGCTATTGATCTGGTAACGGTGCGTAACTGCGGAAGCCACAGCGGTATGCGGATCGATAGCATACTTTGCTTCCTGGTAAAGACGGGTGATCTCGTCGCGCACTTGCTGTTCATCTGCATAATCCGCCACAAAGCGTTGATCGAGGTAATCCTTCATCGCTGGCGTGATCTGATAATGGCCGTCACTGTTCAGTTGATCCATCAACTTTTTAACCATCGCCACATCCCCGTCCGCAGCATCAAAGAGCAGCCGTTCCAGGTTGCTGGAAACCAGGATGTCCATTGAAGGTGCGTTCGTGACAGTAAAAGTCCGCCGTTTGTCGTAGGTCCCGGTATTAAAGAAATCGGTCAGTACGTTGTTCTGGTTAGAAGCGCAGATCAACTTCTTGATCGGTAGACCCAGTTTCTCACAATAGTAGGCAGCTAGGATATCACCAAAGTTACCGGTCGGGACGGCAAAGTTAACTGGATCGCCCAGCTGGATTGTACCGCGTTGGGCCAGCTGACCATAAGCATAGAGGTAATAGGCCATCTGCGGAATCAGTCGACCGATGTTCATCGAATTAGCTGACGAGAACTGGAGGTCGTGATCAGCCAAACGTTGTTCCATCTGCTTATCATTAAAGATCTTTTTAACGTTTGTTTGAGCATCATCGAAGTTCCCTTCGACCCCATAGGCCGCCAAATTATCACCAGGTTCTGACAGCATCTGGTGAAGCTGGATCGGGCTGACGCCATGGTGCGGATAAAAAACTGCCACCTGGGTCCCATCAACATCGCTAAAGCCATCCATCGAAGCCGTCCCGGTATCCCCGGAAGTAGCAGTCAGAATAACGATCCCCCGCTGGTTACCCGTCAGCTTTTGGGCGCGCGTCATCAGCTGCGGCAAAAGTTGCAAAGCAACATCCTTAAAGGCTAACGTCGGCCCATGGAAAAGCTCGAGGTAGTAATTGCCGGCTTTATCCTGACTAAGCGGCGTGATCCTACTATCATCCCACTGCTTACCATAAGCAGCCTTGATGCTAGCATCGATCTGCTTTGCTGGGAAATCATCCATCATCGTGTGCAAAACAAAGCGGGACGCCTCCTGCAAGGATATTCCCGGCAATCGTTTCAAATCTAAACAGCCTTCAGGAAAATGAACTGGCACGTACAAGCCACCATCTGGGGCCAAGCCTTGGATAACGGCTTCAGCCGCGTTAATTCCCGTGCTTTCGTCACCGCGGGTACTACGATATTGCATGCTAATCCTCCTTGAATTAAGTCATTTCTCTTCCCCAATTATAACGTAAGATTTATCAAATATGATAAAATGATGAGAGAAAATATACTGCGTCAATGAACCACTCACGAAAGGAAAAATCGATGAAAGAAATTCAAATCGGCATGATTGGGCTCGGCACAGTCGGGTCCGGGGTTCTTAAGATGATCCAGGATAATGAAGATAAGATCTCCAATATCACTGGTCGCCGTCTGCACGTCAAAACCATCGTCGTCCATAACACCAGTAAGCACCGTGCCGTTCCACTTCAAGACACTTATCTCACCAGTGACTTTGACGAATTACTCAACGACCCGGAAATCCCCATCGTCGTCGAAGTGATGGGTGGTATCCACCCCGCCAACGAACGAATCAGTGCCCTGCTCAAGAAGGGTAAACACGTCGTCACGGCTAACAAGGACCTGATCGCTACCAACGGGACCGCCCTTAGTAAGCTTGCCAGCGAACACGGCTGTGACTTGATGTATGAAGCTTCCGTGGCTGGTGGAATTCCTATTCTGCGGACGATTGCCAACAGTTTCCCGGCCGATAAGATCGTCGAAGTCAAGGGAATCGTTAACGGAACGACCAACTACATTCTGACCAAAATGAACCAGAATGGGATGTCATACGCTGACGCTTTAAAGAAGGCACAAGACCTCGGCTTTGCCGAAGCAGACCCGACTAATGACGTCGCTGGTTTTGACGCTGCCTACAAGATGATTATTCTCAGCCAGTTCTCATTTGGGACGCGCTTAACTCTCAATGACCTCCATATCGAAGGCATTCAGAATATTAGTAGGGAAGACATCAAACAGGCTGCTGCCTTTGGCTACACCATCAAACTGGTTGGTATTTCCCGCCTGGTTGGCGACAAGGTCTTTGCCGAAGTTGCCCCGGTGCTCGTCCCCAATGGCACCCCACTAGCCACCGTCAATGACGAGCGCAATGCCGTCATGGTCACCGGGCAGGCTGTCGGTGACATCCTCTTCTACGGTCCTGGTGCCGGTGGTCTGCCAACTGCTAACAGTGTCCTGAGTGACATCATCTCAGTTACCAAGAACCTGATCCTTCACACCACCGGTCACGGTTTCAACAACTACCAGCAAGAATTTAAATCGGCTAAGCCCGAAGATATCCGCTATCGCTACTACCTGTCATTAACGATGCGCGATGTTCCCGGTGAAATGATGCGCCTGGCCAAGGTCTTCGCCGATATCGGTGCCGGTTTCTTACAGATCGTCCAAACATCAGCAACAGCTAACCAAGCCCGGTTGGCGGTAGTCACCCACGGTATGGATCAGGAGCAATTGGCTCAGCTGAAAGCCGCCCTGGACCAAAACGATAACAATTCGATTACACTGCTGGCAGCCTACAAGGTGCTGCCTAACTAGGAGGAGTTCATCATGCGTATTATTGTTCCCGCGTCCAGCGCTAACCTCGGGCCGGGATTTGATTCAATCGGGATGGCGGTCAACCGCTACCTCACCTTAACGGTGGGACCAGTTAGCAAAAACTGGCAAGTCGCTCACCATCTTGGCGGACTACCACACGATGAGAGCAATCTGATTGTCAAAACGGCTCTCAACATCAAGTCCGACCTGCCTACCCACCAGCTTTCCATTGAATCGGAAGTGCCGCTAGCACACGGCCTGGGCAGCAGCGCGACCGCTGTCGTCGCAGGGGTAGAGCTGGCTAACCAGCTAGGGCATCTGAACCTCAGCGATGACGAGAAGATTGAACTCGCCAGCCAGGTGGAAGGCCACCCGGATAACGCCGCTCCAGCTATCCTCGGCGGGATCGTCATCGGAACCAATTTGAACGGCCACTTTGCGGCAGTGAAGGCACCTCACTTTCCGTACTCCTTAGCAGCTTACATTCCACACTACAACCTGAAGACAGCCGATGCCCGAGCAACCCTGCCTGAACAATTGCCATATGCTCAGGCAACTCATGGTAGTGCCATTGCAAATACCCTGGTAGCTGCCCTCTTTGCCCAACGCTACGACTTAGTTGGTCCTTTGCTAGAAGCAGACAAATTTCATGAACAATACCGGGCCAAGCTGGTTCCCGAGTTAATGAAGATCCGCCAGATTGGCCACCAAACCGGTGCTCTCGCCACCTACCTCAGCGGTGCTGGTCCAACCGTGATGACACTGTTAAAATCAGATCGATTGCCAGCATTCCAGTCAGCCTTGCAACAGGCAGACCTCACCGATGACCTGTGGAGCCTCGCTATTGACGACTCTGGAGTGCGGGTAGAAGGGTAGGCATGTCATGACATACACAATGAATGATGTAATTCTGCTCTTCTTCGCCTATTCCGTCATCGGCTGGGCTTGGGAAACGGTCTATTGTTCGATCAAAGCGCGGAAGTTTCAGTATCGTGGCTTCTTGGCGGGCCCATATTGCCCAATCTATGGCTTCGCGGTCGTCACCATTCTCCTGTCGACTGACCAATTTAGTCGCAACGTTATCGGCCTCTTTATCATTGGCTTTATCGTGGCAACCATCTTTGAATTCTTTGCCAGCGTCATTCTGGAACGAGCATTCCACTTAAAACTGTGGGATTATTCCAATCTCTGGGGAAACCTGGATGGACGGGTGGCGCCGGCCATTTCCCTCTTCTGGGGCATTTCAGTGGTGATCCTTGTCAAATGGGTACAACCACCGATGATGCAGATGGTTAACTGGGTCGAGGCTCAAACCAACCAGTTGGGTTCAATCATCGTCGCCTTCATCATGAGTATCGACACGGTCGTCACCGTTATCAACACTCGGCAATTCCGCGAACACGCCGCCATCTGGGAGCAACGAGTTCAAGCTGAAAACGAACGGCTCCATATTCAATTGCTCGATGAACTAGCAACCCGGCGGCTGAATCAACAAAAGCGGCGCAAGCGTCTGCTAGAATTAGTTCACCCGAACTGGAACGAACGGCGTTTCCTGCATAACTACCCGCAATTGGTCATTCGCGAAGCTCCGCACTTAAAGCAGCTGCATAAGCAATTGACAAATGCGATCAATGACCTGAAAGCAGCACAGAAAAAGCAGGAGCAGTAATCTAAACTAACTTATGGCAAATAATGATTATGGAAAAAGATAGCTGAAGTCCAAAGAGCTTTAACTACCAAAGCCCCTAGCAAGGTTTGAAAATGCTAGGGGCTTTTATCATGTCAGCCATTGTTTCACGTGAAACATGCAACACAAAACGGGCTGTTGTTACTCATAACCGAGTAGCAGCAACCCGCTTTTTAGTTTCATTTAATGTTGAAAATTAATTGTCTGTTTATCAGCTAACGGGAAAGTTAACAGTTCCTTGCCCTGCCGATCTGCTTCACCCATCTTCACGGCGTTGATCTGGTTGTTGTTATAAGTCGTGTAGTAGAAGGTTCCTGTCGTCAGATTCATTCCGTCAGAGTAGATCGTGTATTCGTACGTATCTTTAGCCACTTCATCGACGCCCTTTTGTTGTTCTACTGAATGCAGGCAGTGGAAATAATTAGTAACATTCTCCACTTCATTATCACCTTGTGGAGCGTGGGCCAAAGTAAAGGCGACTTTGACAAAGCGACTGGATGAATCAACACCGCCTGGCAGAGCAGCGGTCCCCTGTCCGCGGCTGTATGAATTAAGTTTTACACCAGGTGCCAGCGTGTTCTCGGCAATTCCCGGCTGCACAGCGGCATAGTCAGCGAGTTTCGCAAACTGGGCCGGGAACTCTGGATTATTAGTCAACACTTTTACGGGGTCATCGTAAACATGAAGGCCGGATTTCGTGGATTCAACGACGATGGCAGCACCAGTTTTGTCAGCCACCAGCCAATGCAATGGTGACAATGGAAACTTATCTGAAAAGCTGATATCAACTAAATTCAGGTCTTTCATCAATTCCTTAGCCTCTGCCACGTCTTGGCATTGGCCCAGAATATATGGAATAAATTCAAATGGCGTCACGTTTTTCTTTCCGTCTTCAACTGGGAAGTAGTGAGCTGGTCCATCAAAATTCAGGCCGGCCATCCCCAGTCCTTTTTCGTTAGCGCCATCAAAATACAACGGATAGCCATCCTGGACCAAAGCCATCCCCGTCATCGCATAGTGATGGTTGATGGTACTGATCTTGCGGAAAGGTAACGGAAAGTCACGCGGCGTAATCACTATTTCCTGGCCAAACGAAACTTCCAGGTCCAAGTTGCGGCCAAAATAGTGGTCACCAGCAGTATAAAGAATTGACGTACACATCGAAAGGTCCCCCTCTTTTTCAAATATTCTTATTTTACCATTCTGGAGACTGCAAAAGGCCTATTTTTACGCTCGATAAATAAAATTAATGAAAGCGCTTGATTTTAGAATATTTAGTGCTAAGATAAGAATTGTAGTTGATGTAAACGTTTACGAAAACGCTTAATTCAAATGTTTACTTGAGAAGCGTCGCCTATTTGGTTTTGATAACTACCTTGCAATTATTTTTTCGCTTCAAAAAGTAAACGTTTAACTAAAGGGAGTAAGTAAATTGGACAAGAACAATAATCAGAAAAAGCGGGTAGCTTTGGATGCTAAACTGCCCGACTTACCAAAACGGGTGATCTTCGCCATCACCTTTGGTTTCTTGGGAATCAACATGGGATTCTCACTGCAAAGCTCACAGATGAGCCGGATCTTCCAATCAATCGGTGCCAACCCGAACACGTTAGGGTTCTTCTTCATCTTCCCACCACTGATGGGAATGATCGTTCAACCACTGATTGGTAAATATTCTGATCGGACCTGGAACCGTTTCGGTCGGCGGATGCCTTACCTGCTCTTCGGTGCCCCAATTGCTGCACTGGCATTGCTGATGCTGCCATTCTCTGGTTCGCTGGGCTTTGGTTACGGTTCAGTTGCCGCCATGGTCTTTGCCGCATTCGCTGTTTGCTTCATGGACCTGTTCAACAACGTATGTATGCAACCATTCCGTATGATCCTCGGTGATATGGTTAACAACAAGCAGAAGAACTTTGCTTGGTCACTCCAACAAATCTTCTTCAATGCCGGCGGTATCCTGGCCTCACTGATGCCATTCCTATTTGCCGCATTCGGGATGCACAACACCGCCAAGAAAGGTGTCGTTCCTAACACCGTTATCTGGGCCTACGTCATCGCTGCAATCGTCCTCTTCGTCACCAGTATGTGGACCGTCTTCAACGTTAAGGAATACGACCCTGACACTTACGCCAAGTATCACGGCATCGACCCAAAGGCTAACAAGCAATCCGTCAGTCTCTGGCACTTATTAAAGACTGCTCCACGTGCCTTCTGGGACCTATGTCTGGTTCAATTCTTTAGCTGGGTTGCTATCATGTACGTTTGGACTTACTCAACTGGGACCCTTGCTAAGAACGTATGGCACACCGCTAACCCAACGAGTGCCGGCTTCCAAGCTGCTGGTAACTGGTATGGTGTTCTGACCGCCATCCTGAGTATTGCCGGAATCGTATGGGGCTTCCTCTACTCACACGCTAAGGCTACTTCACGGAAGCGTTGGTACTCAGCCGGCCTGTTGCTCGGTGGTATCGGTTTGATTACCGTTTCCCTGGCACAGAGCAAGGCATTGACTATCGTTGCCTTCATCCTCTTTGGCTGCTCTTACTTCACGATTCACACATTGCCATTTACCATGTTGACTTCATCCCTGAACGGGGTTAACGAAGGTTCATACATTGGCCTCTTCAACATTGGTATCTGTATGCCACAAATCATCGCATCTCTGCTGAGTTTTGCCATCTTCCCAATGACTGGCAAGAACCAACCAGCAATGCTGCTGATTGCCGGCATCTCCATGTTGATCGCTGCCATCCTGGTATGGCGCATTCATGAAGGTGTGAAGGCAAGCAAGGCTACTGCAGAAGATGCTGTTGCCTAGAGCCTCAATTTACATGAATAACTAACAAACCACCTGCTAGCCGGAATCACGGTTGGCAGGTGGTTTTTGTCGTTTAGTTAATATTTTATTGAATTAATTAACATCCAAAGGCCGTACGCTGGCCCGTTCCTTTACCTCAACAGGCACGAATTGGTGATTTTCAGCATTCTTACTATCAACTAAATCCTTAACACTCTGAACACCCATCTGGTAAAAGTTTTGGGTGACACTGGTTAGTTGCGGGTTGGTAACGTCGCAGATCATCGTCCCATCAATAGAAATAATAGATAGGTCATCAGGTACACTGACCCCCGCCTCCTGGGCGCTGACCATCAAGCCAGCCCCGATCATATCACTGCTGGCAATCACAGCCGTTAAGCCAAGATCAGCAATGTGGGAAAACAATTCCTTCCCGCTTTGCAGGCTGTAGTCCCCGTATTGAACCCATCCTGGAGCAATGGATAGCCGAGCCTTGGTCATCATTTCCTGGTAACCTAGCAGGCGTTCTTGACCGGTCGAAGACTTATCGATCCCGACCATGCCAATCTTGCGGTGGCCACGTTTCAAGAGATATTGAGTCGCCATGCGACCAATTTCAACGTTATCTGAAGAAATAAAGGGACGATGACTAGTGCGTGAATCATAGATAGAAATGAAGCGGTATGGCACCCGTGTGCTCTCGATAACGGACAATTGCTGTTCATTGACCTTGGTGGAAACCAGAAGAATGGCAGCCGTTTGGCGTTCCACTGCCGCGTTGATTGCTTGGTCCAGCATCTTTTCATCGTTATTGCCGGCATAAAAAATCATCACTTGGCGGCCCTGACGATTAGCTTCGGCCTGAATCCCGTCTAATACGCGCAGCCAGAAGTTAGTCTCGGTGTTGTTAATGATCACGGCAATGGTCGAAACATCGTTAGCCGCTAATTCAGCCGCCGCCACGTTGCGTTTATATCCCAGCTTATCCGCGGCTTCCCGCACACGCTTGGCTGTCGATTGTCGATAGGTGCCCTGTTTATGAGCAAGTACCCGGGAAACCGTCGCTGTCGACAATCCCGTCATCTTCGCAATATCCTTAATTGTTGCTTTCATTCATCATTCCTTCATTTCTTCGACCAGTTTTATCTATTATAGCATATTTACGTAAACGTTTTATTCTCTTTGAGAATCCTATTGTAAACGTTTACGTAATATGTTACTATACTCAGTGTAAGCGAATACATAAACTACTGATTAAAAATTTAACCATGAAAGGACGCTCTTTAACGATGAGCAACAAAATTCAAGATTACCAACAAGATGGACAAACGATTACCATCAATTTTGACAGTGGTAAGCCACTGCAGCTTCACGTATTAACTGATGAAATCATCCAGATCTTCCAGGATCACCACTGCATTCGTCATTCATACGCTATTGAAGGCGATAAAGAACAAAAGACAGCTATCAAGGTCAATGACCGTGGCGACCATCTCGAGATCGCAACTGCCAAGTTAGTCGCTAAGGTTTATGGTGATGGTAAACTTGACGTCTATGACGCTGCTGGCAACCCACTGGTTACTGACTACCGCGGTCAACGCAAGCCGTTGCCAACCGACATGGACGATGAACACCGTAAGACCGTCATGTCAGAAGGACACAATGTTGCCGCCAAAGCTAACCCTGACAACACTAAATTTGAAATTGTTAAGTCCCTGGCCGACGATGAATACTTTTACGGCCTAGGTGACAAGCCGGGCTTCTTAAACAAGCGTGGTTACGAATATGACAACTGGAACTCTGACGTTCCGGTACTGCACAACGAAACCCAAACCCACCTCTACAAATCCATCCCCGTCGTTTACGGTCTCAAGAACGGCCATCCTTACGGAATCTTCTTCGACAACACCTACAAGAGCCACTTCGATCTCGGCAAGGAATCTACTAATTACTATTACTTCTACGCCGTTGGTGGCAACATCAACTACTACATCATGGGTGGTGACAGCCTGAAGGATGTAGTTCGTAACTACACCTACCTGACCGGTGTCGTTCCGTTGCCACAAAAGTGGACGCTCGGTTACCAACAATCACGCTGGGGCTACAGTACCAGCGACAAGCGTGTTGAATCGATTGCCGATGGCTTCGCTAAGTACAACCTGCCGATCGATGTCATTCACTTAGACATTGACTACATGCGTGGATACCGTGACTTCACTTGGGATCAAAAGAAATACGATGACCCGAAAGCCTTCGTCGCTAAGATGCGCAAGCGTGGCATCCGCCTGATGCCGATTCTTGACGCTGGCGTGAAGAAGGACGATAAGTACGATATTTACAAGGAAGGAATTAAGAACGGCTACTTCGTTAAGAACCCGGACGGCTCCGTTTACGTCGGTAATGTCTGGCCTGGCGACTCCGTCTTCCCTGACTTCGGTAACCCTGACGTTCGCGCATGGTGGGCTAAGCACATGAAGTTCTTCGCTGACATGGGCGCATGCGGTGTTTGGAACGACATGGACGAACCAGCTAACTTCAATGGTGAACTGCCGAACGACCTTGAATTCTCAAACGGCAAAGAAAAGTCAACCCACGCCGAAATGCATAACGTCTTCGGTCACCTGCAAGCACAGGCTGCTTACGAGGGAATGAGGAAAGAGACAGGTAAGCGTCCTTACGTCATCACCCGTGCTGCTTACTCTGGCACCCAAAAGTACTCGACTGTTTGGACCGGTGACAACACCGCGGTTTGGTCTCACCTGCAATTATCAATTCCACAATTGGCCAGTCTTGGCATGTCCGGCTTCGCATTTGCAGGTACTGATATCGGTGGCTTCCAGGAAGACACCACCCCAGAATTACTGACCCGGTGGATTGAAGCTGCCCTGCTGGTACCTCTTTACCGGAACCACTCCATCCTCGGTTCTCGTTACCAGGAACCATGGTCATTTGACAAACAGACGCTGGACATCTACCGCAAGTACCTGAACCTTCGCTACCGTTTTATTCCTTACCTTTATGACCAATTCAAGCACGAAGAATCAGCTGGTCTGCCAGTCATGCGGCCATTAGTTCTAAACTACGAAGACGATCCAAAGAGCCGGCAAATTAACGACGAATACATGATCGGCAACGACGTACTGGTAGCCCCAATCGTTACGGAAGGCTCAACCGAACGACTCGTCTACCTGCCAGCTGGCCAGTGGGTTGACTTCTGGAGTCACGCTGAATACGACGGCAAGCAATCCATCGTCGTCAACGCTCCGATCGACCGGCTGCCGATGTTCATCAAGAAGAACACCATCCTGCCATGGGGCAACAAAGCCATGCACGTCAGTGATGAGCCTGAAAAGACGATGAGTTTCGTCCTTTATGGCGACCAAGGCAGTTACCAACACTACCAAGACGATGGACAGGACTTCAAGTACCAACAAGGCGAATATAACCTCTATGACGTCACCGTTGATGCCAACCACGATGTTACTGTGAAACTCGCCAAGCATGGTTACAAACCTGTTTACGAAACAATCTACGTCATCATGGACGGTCAACGCAGCGAGTTCCACTACGATGCCGCTCAAGATGCATATAAACTTGCAAAATAATTAGTTACAAACAAATTTATGATAAGTCCCTTTGGAAGCGCTTGTTGCGCCTTTAAAGGGGCTTTTTATCTCTTTCTCATAAATAATAATAAACGTCGTAAAAAATATTTATAGTACATTATACCGACATTTGTCTCATAAAGGTGTTAATATTAAGATGTAGTGCTTGTAAAAGTTGTAGGGAGGTACTAAAATGAAGTTTTTAGTCATTACAGGTAGCGCTCACCACCCGGGCACCTCAATCCTGCTTGCCAACAAGTTAGTTGACGGTGCTAAAGAAGCCGGCAATGATGTCACTGTATTCGATGCAGGCCAAAAGCCGGTCCCACCACTGCAAGTCGGTAAGGATAACAAAATCATCCCAGGCGACGAACGGATTCAAAAGCTCTTATCAGAGATGATCCATGCAGATGTCATCGCTTTTTCCACGCCGATGCGGTATTTTGGGATGTCAGCCCAATTGAAGGCTGTCATCGACCACATGATCGAACGTGACAAGGATCTGCATGGCGACAAACAAGCCATTCTCCTTGCTAGCTCCGAAAGTGAGAACTTCGACCCGCTGAAATCCGAATTTAAGGCCATCGTCGATCACATGGGATGGACTTATGCTGGTCAGATCCTGGCCGCTCACACTTCGGTTAACCACCTTCGCTTCTACCCAACCCTCGCTTTCCAGCTAGGCAAGAGCTTTACCCAAGAAGCAGTCGCAGCAAAATAAGAGAACGGGCTTCATTTTTCTCACGCAATTTTAATTTTTGTATTGACGACCGCCAAGAAGTCGCTTATACTAAACACAATCAATTAACGAAGGGAGATCACAACATGAGTTATACGCCAAGCAAACGGAATAATCGTTGGCAAAGCCGGTAGCTCAGGTTGATCCGTCATGGATGCGACCTGGGATGGCAGATCGTATCTGTGCCGGCTGATCTTTAATGTGCCTGCATGGATCCACATGCGGGCTTTTCTTTTGCCTTATCACGGCAGCCCCATGTGTGGAGCTGCCGTTTTTCTTTGCAATTATTATTGGGATTATTGAGGAGGATACTTATGAAACGAATGTACGCGTTGATCGTGATCCTGTTAGCCTTTCTCGGGGTCGCCTTTTTCCAAGAAAGCGGGGGAACCGTTGCTAGACGGGAACCACGAGTTGGGGTCCTGCAACTGATGCATCACCCGGCACTAGACCAAATTTACAAGGGCTTCCTGCACGGGATGGCCGAGGAAGGTTACCACAAGGGCAAGAACATTAAAATCGATTACCAAAATGCCCAGGGCGACCAAAGTAATCTGAAGACGATGGCTAACAAGTTGGTCAATGACAACGAAAACGTCATCTTCACAATCACGACCCCTGCTGCCCAAGCAGTGGCTAACTCAACCAAGAAGACACCGATTATCCTCGGTGCCGTCACTAACCCGAAAGGTTCAGGACTGGTCAAAGATAATAACCATCCCGGCGGCAACATTACCGGTGTCTCCGACCAAGCCCCGATCAAGCAACAATTCAAGCTCTACCGTGAATTCATGCCACACGCCAAGAGTTTTGGGATCATCTACACGTCTAGTGATAATTCCGCTTCAACTGAAGAAAAATTGTTTGTCAAGGAAGCTAAGCGCGAGCACGTCACACTCAAGCCGTACTCCATCGCCAATAGTAACGACCTCAACCAGGTCTCACAACAAGCCTTGGCTGCAAATGATGCCGTAATTGTCCCAACCGACAACACCATCGCCGGTGCGATGCAGACACTGGTCAAGAACGCCAATGCCGTTAAGAAGCCTGTTTTCCCCGCTGCCGACACGATGGTCAAGCAAGGCGGGGTCGCTACTTACGGGATCAACCAATACCAGCTGGGTGTTCGTGGTGGTAAAGCAACTGCCCAGGTCCTTAAGGGCAAAAAGCCAAGCACGACACCGATTAAATTCATCCGCAAAGGTGAACCTGTTTTGAACGAAAAACAAGCTAAGAAGTTGGGCTTACACATCCCAGCACACTTCAAGCACGAAGCAGAAAAACACGGGGAGGTATTCAAATAATGAACCTTATTACTTCAGCAATTGGCCAAGGACTCTTGTGGGCTCTGCTGGGTCTCGGCCTCTACCTTACTTTCCGGATCTTGAACATCGCCGATATGACGGTTGAAGGAACCTTCCCCCTGGGGGCTGCTACCGCCGTCACCGCCATCGTTCACGGAGCATCCCCAATGGCAGCTACTTTCTACGCCTTCCTGGCGGGGATGGTTGCCGGACTAATCACCGGGCTCCTCTACACGAAGGCCAAAATCGACAGCCTGCTTGCTGGGATCCTGACGATGACCGCCGCTTACTCCGTCAACCTGCGGATCATGGGCAAGTCCAACGTCTCACTGCTAGGCCATTCCACCCTACTGTCCCACTTCAGCAGTTTGCCACAATACTTCGATACCGTTACCCTCGGTTTCATCGTGATTATCATCATCACGGCATTGATCATTTTCTTCTTGCAAACCGACTACGGCCAGGCCTTCATCGCTACTGGTGACAACCCAACCATGGCGCGTTCTCTTGGCATTCACACCGATGGCATGATCATCGTCGGCCTCAGCGTTTCCAACGGGATCGTCGGTCTGTGTGGTGCCCTTATCGCCCAGAGCAACGGTTATGCCGACGTCAACATGGGGATTGGGACCATCGTTATCGCCTTGGCATCCATCATTATCGGTGAAGTTGCTTTTGGTGAGTTAACACTGAACCAGCGTCTGGTCGCCGTGACCCTCGGCAGTATCATCTACCGGCTGATTTTGTTAGCCGTACTCCAACTCGGTTTCAGCACCAACGACCTGAACCTGATTTCATCAATCGTCCTCGCTATCTGCATGATGCTGCCACAGTTGAACAATATTCTGCACATCAAAGAACCATTCCTCAAGGGGGTTAAAACTCATGACTGAACCAATGCTAAAACTGGAAAACGTTAAGACAGTCGTCAACAAGGGGACGGCAAACGAGACAACCATCCTGAAGGGAATTAACCTCACCATCAATGAAGGCGACTTTATTACCATCGTCGGGACTAACGGTGCGGGCAAGTCCACCTTGTTCAACGTCATCAGCGGTAACTTACCTGCCGATGCTGGAAGAATCTACCATAACGGTGCCGACATCACCAACATGAGCGTGGAGCAACGAACTAACTTCTTGTCGCGGGTGTTCCAAGACCCCAAAGTCGGGACGGCTCCCCGGATGAACGTCGCAGAAAACATGCTGTTAGCCACCAAACGTGGAGAACACCGCTACCTGGTTCCGCGAAAGCTCAAGCAAAACATGGACCGCTTCACCCAGCTCGCTGCTTCAATGCACAACGGTCTGGAGGAACGGATGACAACAGCGACCGGCGACCTCTCTGGTGGTCAACGCCAGGCACTATCATTTCTGATGGCTACTTTGAAACGGCCCGATCTGCTCTTACTGGATGAACATACGGCAGCACTAGACCCCCATACCAGTCGTTCCCTGCTGCATGCCACAGATGAGCGAATCAAGCAGGACCACCTAACTGCCCTGATGATCACCCACCACCTGGAAGATGCCTTAACATACGGCAACCGCCTGCTGGTTCTGAAAGAGGGTCAGATCGTGGCCGACTTTAAGGGCAAAGAAAAGCAACAGTTGAATGCCGACAAGTTGTACGAATATTTCGAAGATTAATGAAGCTATTAAATAGCAAAACCGTTGCCCAGTGCGAGCAACGGTTTTTAGTTTGTCAATTAATTATACTTCATGAAACAGCCGATGACGGATCATCTTGCCGGTCTTCGTGCCAGCCAGACCACCTTGGCCCGTCTCCCGCAAAGCGGACGACATCGAATGGCCAACTTCATTCATCGCGGAGATCACTTCATCCACCGGAATCCTACTGGTGCAGCCCGCTAAAGCCATGTCGGCTGCGACGAGAGCATTCGTCGCCCCAATGGCATTCCGTTTGACACATGGTACTTCGACCAAGCCAGCCACCGGATCGCAAACCAGGCCTTCCAAATTAGCCATGGCAATGGCCAGGGCGTTACCAGATTCTTCTGGTGTCCCACCGGCCACCTCAACGGCTGCAGCAGCCCCCATCGCAGAGGCGCTACCCACTTCAGCCTGACAGCCACCACTAGCACCAGCAATGCAGGCATTGTTAGCGATGACCAGGCCATAGGCACCAGCTGTAAAGAGGAAGCGCACCTCTTGCTCATGGGATAAGTTGATCCGTTTCTTTAGCATAAAGAGAATGCCAGGCAGAGTCCCAGACGAACCGGCTGTCGGCGTCGCGCAGATGATCCCCATGGCAGCGTTGACTTCGTTGGTGGCAATTGCACCCTGGACAGCTGTCATGACAGCATCCCCGCTCAGTGAATGGTGAGTTTCGCGGTATTCCTTTATTTTCGCGGCATCACCGCCGGTCAGTCCCGTTTTGGAATAAACACCGCCAGCATTACTGCCTTTTTCGACGGCACTATGCATCACTTCCAAGTTGCGTTCCATCTTTTTCCAAACTTCGTCGCGACTCAGCCCCGTCGTCTGCATTTCCTGCTCAATCATCAAATCGGATACTGGCTTGCGTCGGGCAGTCGCGGTATCAATCAGATCTTCTACTGACTTATACATATTTATTCCTCCACTTGTAACAACGCCAATTTAGGAAAAGCCTCGTGCAGCTTTTTGAGCTGTGCTGGTTTGACCGGTTCCTTCATTGTAAATGAGTAGATAGCCGCATGCTTGCCAATCGTACTCTGCTGGTTCATCACTGGTCCCAGTGCCATCACCATCTTTAATAGTTTGATGTGCACATCAGCACTGTGTTCAACATCACGTAATAAGATGATCGGCAGTGGTCCTGGCGTATTAAAGGTAACGTCATTGTAGCGGATCCGCCGTACTTCGATCATCCCCCCACCGATGGAACAACCGATTAACCCCACCTTCAAAGTGTGATCAGCATTGGTCAGTTCCAGCCAAGCCGTGTTGGGGTGGCCGACGGGACTGTGTTGTTTTTCTTCAATAAAACGAATCTTAATTCCCAGATTGCGAGCCATGCGTACAGCCATCGGTACACGCCGATCATCAGGCTCCATTCCCAGTACACCGGCAACGATGGCGTAATCCGTGCCGTGTCCCAAGTGAGTATGAGCAAAGGAATCATAGTAATGCACCACTAATTCAGCGGGATCCCCACCGAAAATTATCCGCGCCATTCGGCCAATCTGAAGTGTCCCTGCGGTGTGTGAACTCGAAGGGCCAACCATGATTGGGCCAATGATATCAAAAACGCTTTTATACCTCTCTGTCATCATTAATCCTCCATCAAACCGTTTACATCCTTTATTATATCGGGTCTCTGTCCATTAAGAAAGACAATTGTAAAACGTTTGACAGTCAAAAAATGATTCATTTCAGGCATTAACGCAAAAAGAAAATAAGCATTTTACATTGCTAGCTAGTTAACCTAATATAGACAGTGTTGAAAGGAACAAAACTTAAACAAAGGAGTTATGATTTATGGCTAAAAACGAAAAAGAAGTAAAGAACGACATGTTTGGTTTTGGTGACAAGAACGTTGCCTTTGCCAAGTACTTTATCGGCACTAGTTACCTTAACGGTCTGGTAAGCCCTGACGACAACATTGACATTAACATCGGCAATGTTAACTTCGAACCCGGCTGCCGTAACGACTGGCACATTCACCACAACGGTTTCCAAATTCTTCTGGTAACTGCTGGTGAAGGTTGGTACCAAGAAGAAGGCAAGCCAGCTCGCAAGCTTCACCCTGGTGACGTCGTTGCTATCCACGAAGGTGTTAAGCACTGGCATGGTGCCACTAAGGACAGTTGGTTCTCTCACATCGCCATCACTAAGGGTACCAGTGAATGGTGCGAAAAGGTTGACGACGCTTACTACGACCAACTGGACAAGTAATCAATTTACTTTAATTAAATTAAATAAATAGGAGGAATTAGAGATGGCTGTTAAACAAACTGCTGGACGCGACCAACTTGGCGACTTTGCTCCAAAGTTCGCTGAACTGAACGATGACGTACTGTTTGGCCAAGTTTGGTCTCGTGAAAAGGAACTCAGCCCACGTGACCGTAGTTTCTTGACTGTTACTGCCCTGATTACCAAGGGTGCTTTTGGTCAATTGACTTACCACATGCAGACTGCCAAGAAGAACGGTATCACCAAGCAAGAAATCGCTGAAATGATTACCCAACTGGCATTCTACGTTGGTTGGCCAAACGCTTGGTCTGCCTTCAACATTGCTAAGAAGGTTTGGGACGACTAATCCCCTTCTCCAAGCTAAACAGTGAATAACCCCAAAAAGACAGCCGCTGCGCTAAACAGCGA
Organism: Limosilactobacillus sp.; assembly: GCF_040772465.1. Lineage (GTDB taxonomy): Bacteria > Bacillota > Bacilli > Lactobacillales > Lactobacillaceae > Limosilactobacillus. The sequence goes on from NZ_JAXGYB010000001.1 coordinate 167,265, forward strand.
CTGTCTTTTTCTCAAACAATCTTTTTGTTAATACTTTTTATTTGAGGTACTTGGCTAAAAAGTCCATCACAATCTGCAAAACTTGTGGCTGCAGGAATTTGGCATCCATGTGGCTAGCCCCGTTAATTTCGTACAGATCTGCCGGAACATCATGAGCACGCAACGTGTCATACAGTTTTTCGCTATCGCTGACCGGAACAACAACATCCTTCGTCCCATGCAGGATCAAAAATGGTACTGTTTTATCATCGATGTAGTGAATCGGATTGGCAGCCTGGTCTAACTCAGGGGCATCCTCAGGCTCTGCTCCCAACAAATTGCGGTAGACAAAGTCGAAGTCGTCACTGGCACTATTCTGCTTTGCACTCAGCGGATCCACAACACCATAGAAAGGCACTGCTACTTGAACATCACTGGAGACGTTTAGATACTGACCCTTATCAAATTTCTTGATGCCATTGGTAACACCGAGCATGCTGGCCATATGACCACCTGCAGACTCACCCAGCACTGCAAAACGGTTAGGATCAGCCTGGAAACGATCGGCATTAGCACGCATGTATCGAATGGCAGCCTTTGCATCCTCGAGTTGGCCAGGGAACTGAACCTTATTACTGTCGCGGTATTCAACACCCACCACAATGTAGCCATGGTTAGCAAAATCAACAAGGTTAGGCAAATGCACATTTTGGTCGGTATCCATCCAGCCACCACCGGCAAACCAGAAAATCACCGGAAAACGTTTGTTATCACCGGTCTGGAAATGACGGATGACGGTAAGTTTCATATCCCGAGTCGTGTTGCCTAACCAACCTGGAACTTGAGCATAAGTGATATTAGTGTCCATCCAAAGGCCATCACGAGTTTGATCAACATCGATTGTTTTCTTCATTACAAGTTCATCCTTCCACCAATTATGGTTATCAATGATAAACAGTATTGTGCTAGTCATATCAACAGTTGTCAGCGATAGTGCTATTGAAATATTCACAATAAAAAGCCAAATCAATTATCAATATGAAACTGTTTTCATCCACATTGTAACATTAACTAGCGCCTTATCAAGGCTCAGATTCATTGTATTAGTGATTCCCGTAGCTCAGCAGCCATAGCCATGAGCTTACGCAAATTAGTGATAGTTTGACTGTCATCATCAGGTATCTGCAACGGGTGGCTAGTAAGCAAATCATGGGTAAAGTTTTGACATGATTGCACCAAAGGATCATCTGGCATTCGAAGACGTAAACTTCCGTGGTCATCATAACGGTATCCACCCCACATGTGTTGAATGATCCGTGGCTTCAACAGTGAATCAACATAATGCAACTGACCGATGACGTGGGAAAAGTCTGTATAGCCAATCGCTAGTGAATCTAGGGGATCAATGTATTGTTGAATCTGGCCCTTAAACTGCACAGCCTGCTTTCTCTCATCTGCGTCCAACAAACGGTAGACGTTCGATCCCTCATATAACCAGGCATTGGCAATTTGCTCTGGGTGATGACACATGATAATGGCATATTGAGCATTGATTGATCCCAATGAATGACCATAAACGTAGAATTTAGCTCGGGGCGCTAACTTTATTAACTGGGACAGCCACCGACTGGCTTCTACTAATTGTTTTGGTACGTGATGGTGTTGGCTCATTAAAGCACGACCGATCGGTAGGTTCGTATCAAGCCATTCGCTAGTCCACACATCAGGATCAAGAGGCATCATGGTGGAGCCCCGGTAGAGAACGGTCACTTCATGAGGATCAGCTAAAGAGTCTGCAATCGCAAATGCCCGGAAACCAACCGGTGAAAGTTGCCAAACTTCACCAAGGTATTGGCCACCAGATAAGGTGATTCGCTGGTCAAGTTGCAATTCCTGGTACTCAAGCTTAGCCACTTCTACGCGTTCCCGGTCATTTAGCTGGTCGTTGACGTATTCTCTCATCAGCCCATCCTCCCTTTGCAGTAATTTTATCATAGTTGAATAACCTGGTTTCCCAATGTGCAGCTATCAACAACAAAAAAAGCCGCCCACATTTGGGCGACTTTCGGGGGAAAGGTTATGCAACCTTCAAAAATTTATGGTTTATGTGCTTACTTGTTGAGCAAGTCCTTGAAACTCTTAACAACGTTGTCAACCGTGAAGCCATACTTTTCGATGACTTGTGGACCCGGTGCAGAAGCACCAAACTTGTCGATGCCGAAGACAGCACCGTCAAGACCAGTGTATTGGTACCAGGTTTGGCTAGCAGCCATTTCGATTGCCATCCGCTTAGTAACAGCCTTTGGCAGAACCTTTTCACGGTAGTCAGCTGATTGTTGGTTGAACAGGTCGGTGCTTGGCATTGATACGACACGTACGTCAACACCTTGCTTTGCCAGTTCCTTCTTGGCATTAAGTGCCAGAGCAACTTCAGAACCAGAAGCAATCAGAATGCCATCTGGAGTGTCCTTGTCGGAGTCGGCCAGGATGTAACCACCCTTTTCAACTGGGGCATCTTCAGTTTCCTTCAGAACAGGCAGCTTCTGACGTGAAGCAACCAGCATCGTAGGAGCATCAGTCTTAGCACCGATGAACTTCCAAGCAGAGATCATTTCGTGAGCGTCGGCTGGACGAATAACGTTCAGACCAGGCATTGCACGGAAGCTTGCCAGTTGTTCAATTGGTTCGTGGGTAGGACCGTCTTCACCAACGGCAATGGAGTCGTGTGAGAAGATGAAGATTGATGGCAGGTGCATCAGAGCTGCGACACGAACGGCACCACGAAGGTAGTCGCTAAATACGAAGAAGGTGCTACCGAAGAAGCGAGAACCACCGTGAAGGTTGATCCCGTTGACGGAAGTAGCCATACCGAATTCACGAATACCGAAGTATACGTTGCGGCCCTTCGGATTGTCAGCAGTGAAGTCGCCGTCGTCTGACAGGTAAGTCTTGTTTGATGAGTACAGGTCAGCAGCACCGCCCCAAAGTTGAGGGTTCTTAGCTGCTAATTGTTGCAGAGCGTCGTTGCATGCAACACGGGTAGCAACTTCATCGCCAGGCTTGAATGATGACTTCAGGCCATCAGTGTCAAGCTTTGCAGAAGTCAGGTGTTTTGCATCTTCTGGGTACTTGCTGGTGTATTCGTCGTACATCTTCTTCCAAGCATCGTAAGCTGGCTTCTTAGCAGCTACGCACTTGTCAAAGTTGTCAGTGATTTCCTTAGGGAATTCAAATGGCTTGTAGCTCCAGCCAAGCTTTTCACGCATAGCCTTCAGGTTGTCTTCACCCAGTGGGTTACCGTGAACGGCGTTAGTGCCAGCTTGTGGACTGCCGTAACCGATAGTGGTCTTGATTTCGATCATTGATGGCTTGCTAGTGTGTTGGGCATGCTTGATAGCAGCGTCAATGTCGTCAAGGTCAGTGTTACCTTGTTCAACTAACTGGTAGTCCCAGCCAGCTGCTTCAACACGTTCCTTAACCTTTTCACTAGTACTCAATGACAGAGGACCGTCAAGGGTAACGTCGTTAGAGTCGTACAGAGCAATCAGCTTGCCAAGACCCTTGTCACCGGCGATGTTCAGTGCTTCTTCACTGACACCTTCGTTCAGGTCACCATCACCAAGAATGGTGTAAGTGTAGTGGTCAATGACATCGTAGCCAGGCTTGTTGTAAACAGCAGCCAGGTGCTTTTCGGCAAGTGCCATGCCGACAGCCATTGAGATACCTTGGCCCAGAGGACCAGTAGTAGCGTCAACACCAGGGGTGTGGCCGTATTCTGGGTGGCCTGGAGTCAATGAACCCCATTGACGGAACTGCTTGATGTCATCCATTGAAACGCCAAAGCCGTTGAAGTGCAGCAGAGCGTAAAGTTGTGATGAACCGTGACCAGCGGACAGAACAAAACGGTCCCGGTTGATCCACTTAGGATCTTCTGGGTTGAAGTTCATGTTCTTTTCCCAAAGCTGGTAAGCCATTGGGGCGATGTCAATCGCAACACCTGGGTGACCACTGTTGGCTTTTTGAATCATGTCAGCAGCCAAGAAACGCAGCGCATCAACAGATTGATGATCTAATTTGGTACTCATGAATTTCCTTCTCCTTTTCTAGAAAACAATAGATATGATCTCTCACATAGAGATCCTCAACAGCAATTGTAACCATTGAGGGGGTTTTTGTACAATAGGTAATTTGTGATTTTTTAAAAAATTTCTAATTAAAAGCAGAAATAACTTATCATGCAACAATCGCGATAAATAACCGAGCCCCTTAAAGATAGCTACGGACAATCCGTCGACCCGTTCCGTATCAACGGTTATCCTCGGCTATCTCACTGGGGCTCCTAGAAGGTTGTTTTATCAGCTTACTCTTTAATCAACCACGTGACGTTCAAACGGATCGTCGCTGATGCCTTCGGACAGGATCTTCTTAGACCATTCCTTAGCTGAGAAGAGTGAGTGGTCACGGTAGTTACCACAACTCTTAATGGTAGTACCTTGGACATCCTTCCATTCAGTATGGTAGGCGATTTGTTCCAGTGATGACTTCAAAGCCTTAGCGACTTCGGTCGTGCTGTGACGACCCCAAGTGATCAAGTGGAAACCAGTCCGGCAGCCAAATGGTGAACAGTCAATAACACCGTCCAGACGGTCACGCAGCAAACCTGCTAACAAGTGTTCAATCGTGTGCAGGCCGGCGGTTGGAATAGCGTTCACGTTTGGTTGAACTAAACGCAGGTCATAGTTACTAATCTCGTCACCCTTTTGTCCTTTTTCAACCGTAATTAAACGAACATATGGAGCCTTGACCTTAGTATGGTCTAATGTAAAACTTTCAACTTTTGCCATCAAAAATCGCCCTTTCTTTGTTGAATTGGTTTCATCGTCGCACCACATTGAACATATGTCAACGCTAACTTTTAGAAAGTTCGTTCAAAGGCGATTAAATAACCTATTTATGTCACACATTGTTTGGCTTTTGTGGGTTAAAAGTATAGAATAATTACTTGTCGATTTACACTCGGAGGATTAATATGCAAGATTTATTTGAAAATACATCAATTAAAAAAGCTTATTTTACACTTGCACTGCCAATCGCCCTCAGTATGCTGGTAACCCTGTTTTATAACATGGTTGACACCTACTTTGTCGCTAAGACCGGCATCCCTGCTCTGGTGGCTGGAGTATCTCAAGGTGCACCACTCTTTACCTTAATGATTGCTATCGGCGACATCTTCGGTATTGGCGGCAGTTCCCTGATCTCACGGCTCTTCGGGGAAAAGCGTAATGAGCTCGCCCGGAATGTTAATAGTACATGTTGCTACGCTGCTATCATCTGTGGCATCATTATTGGCATTGCTCTTTTCATCTGGCAGACACCTTTCATTCATATGCTTGGTGCTTCCCAGGCCACATGGAAATATGCTCGTGAATACTACTTAGTGATTGCGGCCGGAGCACCCTTCATCATTTTTGGTTTGACACCAACCAATACTTTACGGACTGAAGGGTTGGCCGTTCAATCCATGATTTCTAGCATGGTTGGTACGGTTATCAACATTTTCTTAAATCCATTCTTCATCTTCACATGTGGTCTCGGTGCTGCGGGTTCCGCTCTTGCCACCGTCACTAGTACCGTCATCGGTGACGTATTAATGGTTTACTTCATGGTCAAAAAGAGTCATTATCTCTCGTTTAATCCTCGTCATGCTCACCTACCGATGGAATTTGTTCGCCAAGTATTGGAAATCGGGATTCCAGCTTCTATCATCAACCTGATGACGACATTTGCTGCAGCCATGACCAATCGTTATCTCATCCACTACGGTGCCGACAGTGTGGCAGCCATGGGGATCGCCATTAAAGTCAGCATGATCATTTCCATGATTTTCGTTGGCTTTGCTTATGGCGCCCAACCACTGATCGGATATACCTATGGTGCCAAAGATAAGAAGCGCTACAACGAAACTATCAAGTTTGATCTCCAAGTGGTCGTAGGCTTTGCCCTCGTGATGACCATTATCATCCAAATCTTCGCCCCACAATTCATCCGTTTCTTCATGAACCGGCCAACTATTGTCCGTGAAGGTACCCTGATGGTCCGTTGGCTCGTGTCCTCAACCGCTTTTGCCGGTGCAATTTTGGTCTTCACCACCACTTTCCAATCACTAGGAAAAGCTGTTCCGGCATTTCTACTAGCATTAGCACGGCAGGGTATCTGCTTCTACATTGCCTTAGTTGTCCTGAACCATCTCTTTGGTTATACGGGAATCCTGGCAGCCCAAGCCGCCGCGGATACAGCAACCTTGATCATCGGCATGCTGCTTTACCAGCATTACCGGCCGCGTTTCAACCAGGAAAAATAGCATAAAGAAAAAGAGCGACATTTTTTTGTCGCTCTTTTTCTTTACTCATCTCTGTCATGTTTCAACTTAGCTAAATCCGCCATCTTCGGCGAATCCGATGCAATATTCGATCCTAGTCGGGCACCCATCGCCGCATCAATTGTCTGCAAATCCTTATATTGCTCTTGAAGGCGCTGTTTCTCCTGACCATGTCCCAGGTAATGACTGATATTTTGCTGCATCATTAGCTTGCAGATTGCCTCAGTGGTGTCATCATTCACGTCGTGATGAGCCAAGAAGTTCAAGGCCGCCATTTTGTCGTCTTCATAACCTGCATCTTTACCAAAGTACACGTCCAAATACGCACGCTGCGTCGGCCGAACCTGCTTTAACAGTTCTTGGTGTAGATGATCATATGCTTTGTTTTGACTATCGTTCATTTTTGCTTCCTCCCTATCCCAAATATCCAGCTTTAGTGTACTCTTGTTAGGCATTAGGAAGCGAACAAAGAGTATTTAGTCACGATCCAAAGCTTCGCGAACTTTTTCACCCGTTGGGATTGATGGCATGGCGCCCATCTGTTGAACCGTCAGACTGGAAGCCCGTTGCCCATAAACCAGGGCATCCTCAACGTTATCAAGGTTCTTATGCAGCTGTGACACTGTTGCGCCGATGAAGGTGTCACCAGCAGCAGTCGTGTCAACAGCCTTAACCTTAAATGCTGGTACTAAGCCATGACCCTCAGGAGTTGCGTAAAAGACACCCTTAGATCCAAGAGTAATCAGTGTGTACTTTACGCCCTGACTTGCAAAGAACTTAGCGGTCTTAACCATACTGTCTTCGCCGTCCAGCTTGATTCCTGAAAGCAAGGCACTTTCGGTTTCGTTTGGGGTAACCATGTCAGTGTACTTCAACAGATCTGGATGGATCGTTTTAGCTGGAGCAGGATTAAGGATAGTCGTTACGTTATGCTTCTTAGCTTCCTTAAAAGCCGCAGTCGTAACAACTTGTGGAGTTTCAAACTGACTGATCAAAAAGTCGACGTCGTCCAAAACGCTATCTGTACCCTTCAAGTCATCAATTGTCAGGGCCTGGTTAGCACCACCATAGACCATGATGTCGTTTTGCCCATTAGCGTCGAGAGTGATAGCCGCCGTGCCAGTGCCGTGGCCATGATCTACACGGATGCATGACGTGTCAATGCCTTCGTCCTTCAAGGATTCCAGCATAAACTCGCCTTCATTATCATCCCCGACCTTACCGATAAAGTAAGTCTTGGCACCAGAACGAGCAGCGGCAACGGCTTGGTTGGCACCCTTGCCACCAGCTGCAGAGCTCTTGCTCAGTGCGGCAATCGTTTCACCAGGTTGTGGGAACCGCTCAACGTGGTAAGTGGTGTCGACATTAATACTTCCTAAAATTGCAACTTTGTTTGACATTTCGTTCCCTCCTCAAAGGTCTACTTCCATCTTGTAAATCGTTTTACGTCTATCTGTAAGATACCATATTATGGAAACGATTGCAATATATAAGCTGAAAAACCACCTTCTCGGAGCTCCGGATGGGATAGCCTAGGACGGACGTTGGCACGTTCACGTGTCGGCGTTCGTCTGTAGCTATCCTCTAGGAGCTCGGTGGGTTTTCGCGATTGGGAAGTGCGACCAACTCGTACAGAGAGCCCGGTGATCTAACCTAGAACGGGAGCTGGCACAGAATGGGGCGGCTGCCGTTCGTAGTTAGATACTTAGGGCTCTGAGTTGGGAGCACGTTATCTGGGCAACCAACTCGTACAAAGAGCCCGGTGACCTAACCTAGGACGGACGTTGGCACGAAACGGGGCGACGGCCGTTCGTAGTTAGATACTTAGGGCTCTGAGTTGGGAGCACGTTATCTGGGCAACCAACTCGTACAGAGAGCCCAAACAAAAAAGCAGAACCAGCAAACTCATTGCCAGCCCCGCCGTAAATGTCATTCTGCTATTTTGCGTTCTAAGTAGTGTGCCAATTTGTCGTATGGATAAACACCTGTCACCTTTTCTTTGGCTTTTCCATTGCGAAAAAGTACTAGTGACGGCACACTGTAAACTTTAAATTTCGTTGCCTGATCCTGCTGACCATCGACGTTAAAACGCACAAATTTGATCTGCGATCCATAATTTTCTTCCAATTTTTTAAGCACTGGTTCAGTCATCTTGCATGGACCACACCAAGGTGCCCAGAAATCAACAATGGTCAGGGGACCAGCAACTGCTTGATCAAAGTTGTCGGTCGTTGCATCAGTCGCCATTATCTGCTTTTCTCCCCTTTCTTGCGTGGTTAGCCCGCCGGATAAAGTGGATAACCAGCGTCACTGCAAAGATCCCCACAATAAACAGGCCAAACCAGTCTGAAGGAATTTCAATACCGATTGCTGGAATCGTCAGGAAAAGCTTAACCGCAATGATGGCAATCAAGACGTAGGCCATGGGTTCCAACTCTGGAATCTTTCTCATCAGTTTGATAATCACTTCAGCAATTCCTCGCATGCAGAGAATCCCAATCATCCCACCGATCAGCACCACTACCGGATTGCTGGAAACAGCAAGTGACGCCAGCACTGAATCAATGGAGAAAATGATATCCATAAATTCGATCTGTGCGACAACCGACCAGAAGAACTTACGTCCCTTTAGCTTTGAACGCAGCCTCGCCGTCTGTTGTCGACTACGGTGGTGTGCTGGCTTTTTACCGAAGAATTTACTACTAAAGAAACGGTATACCAGGTAAATCAGATAAGCCGCCCCAATTACCTTAATTTCCCAAAAATGGATAAGGTAGGTCCCGACACCGATAATTAGGAACCGAAAGAGGTAAGAACCCCAAATCCCGTAAAAGAGAGATTCTTCTTGTTCCTTCAATGTCGGCAACACCCGAGTCTGAGCCGCCAGTACAATCGCATTATCTACCGAAAGCAAACATTCAATCATCACCAACGATAAAATGATCAACCAGTCCTGGCCGGATGTAATGACGTTCTCCCAGTTTTCAAGACTGAAGAACGGGCCATAAAGTTTGGCTAAAAGTGACAACTAATTCCTCCTTATTGAGTTCTATTTTCTAAGTCAAAGTCTATCAGTTTTTGCTTGAAAAAGCGAGGAGTTGGAGCATGAATAGCTAAAGTTTGCATACTAAAGGGCAATACAAGCCGCAGAGCATAACCATGCAGCATTAGCCGCTTGACTGGTGATGCCGGATTGTACAATGGATCGCCAACTAAGGGGTGCCCCGAATGAGCCAAATGCACCCTAATTTGATGAGTGCGGCCCGTCGCCAACCGCAACTTGACGAGACTAGCACGCGTGCCTAAGCTCAAAACCTGATAGTTGGTAAGCGCATGCTGAGCATGAGTGCCGTCGACCATCCGCTTGCGTTTATCTTCCGGATCGCGACCGATCGGCCACGAGAAGCGACCACTATCTGGACTCAACGATCCCTCCACAATTGCTAGATAATAACGATGAATCTGACCGCTACTAATAAGTCGGTCAAGAATCGGCACCACCACTGGGTTTTTAGCCACGATCATTGCCCCGCTGGTCTGCTGATCCAAACGGTGAACCATGTAAGCCGCACTAGAAGAGGAACTTTGCTTCAGATAGCCAGCCACATCGTTCATCAGTGTTCCTGGTTCACCGTCATAATTAGGATGCGATTTTTGGCCTGCCGGCTTATTGACTACCAATAAATCGCGATTCTCGTAAAGAATATTCAAACGAGGATCTGTCGATGGTACATATGAAGACGTTGCCGTCCGAAATTCGTTTCCCAGGAAATTTAGTTGAACATGGTCGCCAGGATGCACCACCGCATTCATCGATTGATAATGGTCATTTAAAAGCACCCGGCGACCAATTCTCAAAAAATGCACAAAACGTCGCGGTAACAGCCACTGCTTCTGCAACAAATCACGCAATGTTATCTGCTGTTGCTGCTGAGAAAGTTGCTCATCAATTGTCCACCGTACTTTCATCAAAATTCCTCCTGTTTCGAACCATTATAGCAATAATCTCCCGATTGTTAGCTTTACTTTTTCGAGATTAAATAGTTCAATTAGTTAGGTACAGAGATTGGAGGGAATCGCATGCTCAGCACAGAAAAAATCAATAGCAACAGCCAATGGATCAGTGTCTTTGAGCCCTTGCCCAACGAACGACAAGCCTTGATCAATAAGTACGAAGTTACCCAGGAAATGCTTGGCTACGCTATTGACCCGTACGAAAAAGCCCGGGTAGAAGTTGACCCAGCGGCTGGCGTGACCCTGCTGATCTTCGACGTCTACGTGCCAACACATTCCCAAGCTTCAGCGCAAACTGCTCCCATCGGCATTATGCTGACGCGTAACAACCTCATCACGTTTACCAATGCACAGACCAACTTTGTCAACGGATTAATTGCCAAAGAATTAGCCTTGTTACAAAAAAATGGCAGCATTTCCGATCGCTTTAACCTGGTTTTCCCGGTCCTCTACCAGTTGTCAACGGCCTATTTTGGTCCGCTCCGCAAGGCTGACCAGCAGCGACAACAGCTCCAGGAAAGTCTGGGCAAGCATACTGCCCGTAAAGCCATTACCGAGATGACGGAAATTGAAACTGGTCTTGTTTATATTTTGACGTCACTCAAAGGCAACGTTTCTTTGTTGGAAGAACTGAAGCGGCGTTACCCCGATCTTTCCACCAAGCAACAGAACGACTTGGATGACGTCATTGTCGAAGCCCAGCAAGGTCTAGAAATGGCCCAGATGACATCGGACGTTTCTGAGCGGGTGTCCAATGCCTATACCAAAGTTTTGGACAGCAACCTAAACGAAACGATGAAGTTCCTGACTGTCTACTCGATCGTCCTGTCAATTCCGACAATCGTGTCTGGTTTCTATGGGGAAAACGTCAAAACATTGCCATTTGCCAATTCTGCTTTTGCCTGGCAAATCACCGTCCTGATCGCCCTCATCTTAATGGGCATTTGCCTCTGGATCATGTTCAACAAACGCTGGTGGCACTGAAAAGATTGGGTGCGTTATAATTAAAGTGTTTACATTATCGTTTTAACGCGAAAGGGGTATCTCAATGTCAAAGCATAAAATTCAAGGTTCATCATGTACTGCCATCCTCGTTGGCAAGTGCGCATCCATGGACGGATCAACCATTATTGCCCGCGATGAAGACGGCTACGACGGTATCAACCCAAAGAAGTTCGTTGTCATCCCAGCCAAAAACTACGATGGCGTTCACTACGTTTCAAAGTACAACGGCTTCGAATGCGACCTTCACGGTGATGGTGCCCGCTACACCAGTACACCAAACGGCAACGAAGACCAAGGTATGAAGGGAATCTGGGGCGAACAAGGCATCAACCAATATAACGTTGCAATGAGCTCCACCGAAACCGAACTGACCAATCCCCGTTGTCTGGGCCACGACCCGCTGGTCAAAAACGGTGTCGATGAAGACTCCATGTTCTCCATCGTGATGCCGTTTATCAAGACGCCACGTGAAGGGGTTGAATTGCTGGGTAAGTACATCGAAAAGTACGGTACTGGTGAATCAAACGGGATCGCCTTCTCCAACAAAGACGAAATCTGGTACTTCGAAACGGCTGCTGGTCACCACTGGGCTGCTGAACGGATTCCGGATGATTGCTATGCAATTTGTCCCAACATCATGTGCATCGAAGACTTTGACTTCAATGACCCTGACCACTTCCTGTGCGACCCCGACCTGAAGGACTTCGTTGAACGTCACCACCTCAACCCAAACCCTGGCACGTTTAACTTCCGCAACATTTTCGGCAGTCAGAATGAAGCTGACTCCACCTACAACACACCGCGGACTTGGTACGGTCAAAAACTGTTTAACCCATCGATTGAACAAGATCCTACCAGTCAGGATATTCCGTGGTTACGCAAACCTGAAAAGAAGATCGCCATCGAAGACGTTCAGTACTTCCTGAGTTCCCACTACAATGGTACCAAGTACGATCCATTCGACACCTTTGCTTCTGGTGACAAGAAAGATATGCAAAAGTTCCGTCCGATCGCCCTTGACCGTAACCAGGAATCCAGCATCTTGCAAATTCGAAACGACGTCCCTGCTGAATATGCTGCTATCCAGTGGATTGACTTTGGCTTCTACGCCTACAGTCCGTACGTTCCGTTCTACACGAACATCAACGACACCCCAACCAACTACAAGACTGCTGACGAAAAATTTGATATCAACAGTGCTTACTGGATGCACAAATTGCTCGAAGTCGTCGTTGAACCACGCTACCACGACTACATCAACGAAGTTAATGCTTTCCGCGATGGCTGCCAGAGCTATGGTGTTGGCCGGGTCGATGAAATTGACGCCAAGGCTGCTAAGCTATCCGGTCAAGAGCTACAGGACTTCTTGACTAGGGAAAGCATCGCTACGGCTGACCACATCAGTGATAAAACACGTGAATTGTTGGACAGCTTAATTCACCATACCCTGCTGAACTCCAAGTACCAGTATGAGTTGGGTGATAACCTATAAGCTTTATCGATAGTCAAACAAGATAGTCGCAAGAGGTCTTCGATTTCCTGCGACTTTTTTATTCACTGTTTTGAAATAAAAAAGATAAAAAATGTTTCATTTATTTCAAAAATGTGTATAATAACCATCAAGGTGATCAAAATGAAACAAGATAAACGCAAACAGTTAGTGTACCGAATTTTAAATCAGCTTCTCAAAACTGGTTTTGAAAATTTAAAAATGGACGATTTTATCAACATGATGTCAGCTAGTCGTTCGACTGTCTATCGCCATTTCAAATCACGTGAAGACATTATTGACGCCGTTGTGGATGAATATATCCAGTATTTACAACAATTTACTGCCCCACAATTTCCCACCAGCGCTGACGAGTGGGTCAAATCACTCGAACAACAGCTAGAGAAAACATTGGTCTTAAACAGTCATCTATCTTCAATTTTTTTGCATGATCTTCATGATGAGTTCCCCGAAAAGCTAGAGCGATTGCAGACACACATCAGTCAATATGATGACCAACAAATTGCCTTCTTTAATGAGGGCCAGCGACAAAGTATCTTTAACAAAACGCGGCCCGAATTATGGATATTACAGGATCGCTTAATGATCCCCAAACTAATCGACCCCAATTACCTGGTGTCGCATAAGCTCACCGTTAACACCGTCATCGATGACTACGTCTCAATGAAAAAAAGTCAAATCTTGAAGACTGAGTATCAAAACAAGTTTGATCCATCTTTTACCAAGTCCATCATTAGCAAAATTACTAAGGAAATCAGGATGGAATGAAGGTGATCAATATCTTTAACCGAAATTGTGTATTCTGCCATTTAGATGATAACAAGATCATTCTCCAAAACGATGGTGCCAAAGCTTTCTTTGATATCCATCCGATGGCTAAGGGACACTTGCTGGTCGTTCCAAAACAGCACTTTGTAACTTGGTTTGACATTCATCAAGACATTCAAATTCAAATGATTGAGTTGCTAAACCAAGCCAAAACCAAGCTAGACCAAGAATTTCATCCCCAAGGATATCAAATATTTAGTCACGTCGGACGGGTCGCTGGCCAACGAATTGGTCATGCCCATATTCACCTAGTCCCAGTATATTAAGGAGGCCTCACTATGCGTCTTTTTAGTAAAACAGCCAACTCATTCACTGACAGTGATATCGATCAACTGGCAAAGTTAATCAACCAATCACAACATACCTACGCCATTACCGGCGCTGGCATTTCCACTGCTGCCGGTATCCCAGATTTACAACATCTGTCTGGTCTTACGAGCATGTCATTGTCCTCAGAAAGCAATCTCGAACAACACCCTACCAGTTTTTATCGCGGCTTTCACCGGATTTTCATCGATCCCATCTTTGATAACGGCCCAACAACTAGTCACCGTGCCCTAGCGAAACTGGAAGAAACCGGCAAACTCGACGGGGTGGTAACGACCAACGTCGATTACCTTCATGAAATTGCTGGAAATAAGCACGTCGCTGATATTTGGCGATCATTGAATGTCAATCACTGTCTCAATTGTGGAAAAATTTATGACATCAATATTCTCAAAGAAGCTGTCCCACGGTGCCCAGCATGTGGTAGCTTAATCTCGCCAGATCCCATCTTTCATCACATTGGCATCGACGATCATGCATACGAACAGGCTAATGAATGGATGGCCCAGGCCGATCTCGTCATTGTGGTAGGTTCCAACGGTTATTACAGCAACGTCAACTCACATGCAACCGTCGTTAACATCAACCGGGCAGCTAACGATTTTGATAGTCGAGCAAATCTGACTTTGCGTGGCGATGCTGACCAAATCATGGCAGCCGTGATGAAAAAAGTAGCTTAAGCAATAAAGGAGGAAAATCATGAAACGAGCAAAAGTAATTATCCACATGTACGTCTCAATCGATGGCAAGTTCCAAGGTCAATATGGGTCCACAGAATCAGGCGCTTATTATGGTCCAGCCTTGTTTAAAATGAGTAATGCCAATGGCAACGGCAGTGCCACCATGATCGAAAATGCGGCTCCAGCTAAAGATGACTTTAGTGAATATGATGCTACCGGCATCAATTATGACGACTATCTTCCCAACCTGCCTGACACAACTACGTGGGCAATCTCTTTTGACCGTCATGGCAAGTTAAACTGGGCAACTCCTTACTGGAATCAGGATGGTTTTAAGATGCGGGTTATTGAAGCCGTCACAAAAAGTGCTTCCCTGAACTACTTAGCATTTTTGCGGCAGAAAAACATCCCCTACATCGTTTGTGGTGAACGTGAATTCGACCTCAACGAATTGCTAGTGAAGTTAAAAGAACACTATGCCATCGACCCGCTGGTTGTTTCTGGTGGCGCCATTATTAACGGTGTCTTCCTGCGGCAACACTTAGTCGATGAATTATCCTTAGTAGTAGCACCGCACATCAATGGTAACGATGAAATCCGTTCATTCTTTGATACGATGGGTGAGTACGTCGACGACACTTTTGCATTCACCGGTGCTCAAAAATTAGCAGACGGTGGTGTGCATCTGCATTTCAAACGCGTCCGTTAATAACTGCTTCATAGGTATATTTTCATCAAAGGAGTCTCTGAGATGACTAGACGTCGTAAAATAATTACCCTTGTTCTCGCTTTTGTGATTATCATTGGCGGAATCTTCTTTGCTGGGCGATTCATCCACCGAAGCATCCACAGCAAACAATACATTTCTTCAACCACCCCTACCCTCTTCGTTCACGGCTGGGGCAGCAGCTACCGTGCAGAACGTCAGATGGTCAACTACGCCAAAAATGAAGGTGTCTCCAATACTGTTGTTCGGGCCGATGTAGCTAAATCAGGTCACGTGTCTTGGCACGGTAGTATTCCTCGTGGCGCACGAAACCCAATCATCGAAGTTAATTTGCTAGATAATAAGAGCATTACCAGCGCCAAGGACAATAATGCCAAAGGCTACCAACACGTCAGTCGTTACGTCACTGATGTCGTCCTGGCCATGCAAAAGAAGTACCATTTTCAAAAGATGAACTTAGTTGGTCACTCCATGGGTAACATGCAGATTGCTTACTATATTCTTGATCATGGTAACGATCCACATATGCCAACCCTTGAGAAACAAGTTTCCATCGCCGGTCACTACAATGGCCTCAATGCGATCGGCAATGCTAAGCATTACAAAATCATCTCTCAGTCGTTAGGTAAACCCAACCACATGGTTTCAGAATACAAGGGATTACTGAAATTGCGACACAACTATCCTCAAACTGCCAAAGTTCTTAATATCTATGGTGATTTAAAGGATGGCAGTCATTCAGACGGCCAAGTTCCCGTCAATTCAGCTAAATCATATAAGTATCTGGTGAAACCACGGGCCAAATCTTATCATGAACTAGAAATAACTGGGCGAATGGGACAACACAGCAAACTTCATGAAAATAAGCAAGTTGATCGTGCCTTAGTCAATTTCTTGTGGAAAAAATAATAGCACATCAAAAAATAAGATCCATCCAGAATTTGATCACAAATTCCAGAGGGATCTTTTTCTATGTAATTGGAATTAAATTATCTTTTTACAGTTCCTTAGCAATGGCTTCATTGACGGCCTTGCCTTCGTCCTCAACCAGAGAAGCCTTCCCCGCGATGATGTTGGTGTCCATCTTGATTTCACGGGTCAAGCCTGGTGTGTTGATCTTTGGATTGAAGAAGTCTTTAAATTCGTTCAAACGCTTGGTTGTGTGGAAGATACCGGCTGTCACCGTAATGTAGGTAGCAAATTCCATGTCACCACCGACGGTCTTATCCAACCAATCCCACTGGTCACGCAGCCAATCCCAGGCACGCTGCTGGCCCTTTTGGTTGGCCAGGACACCACGGTACCAGGCACGCAGGTCTTGTGGCTTAATCGTAGCTGCATCTTCAAACTTATCAACTAACTTAGCCAGCAATTGGTCATCTGGTGTACTGGTCAAAGCAGCGCAGATGTCTTCCTTGTAGGAAGGATCAGACGTCTGAACATAGTCGTTCAGCAGATGATCGAAGAGAACTCCGCTGCCGTAATTCTGCACTTCATTGCGCAGAACAAAGAGCCGCACATCGGCTGCCAGATCAGCCGGCTTGTCCTGGAAAGCTTCGAAGAGACGGTGAGCCGCTTGAATGGCATCCTCATCCTTGGCGTACAGGGCGGCGCTGAGGATGTAAGGACGGGTCAGTTGGTCATCGTTGCTCTCGCCTTCCTGGCTTTCCCAACCCAGACGTTGCATCTGTTCGTGGCTGAGTTTGCCAAAGAGTTTGCGCAGCTGATCTTCAGTTTCACCTGGGGTGACGAAGTTCTTGAGGTAGTTAGCAATCCGGTACAAGGCGTTGTTAACCACGGCAGAATGGCTGTTAGCAAAGCGCATAATCAGCGGAACCAGTTCTGCGTAAGAACGTTGCTGACCCTGAGCTAGTAACCGGGCATCCTGTAAGATAGCCAGTTGGTCAATTGGGGACAGTGCATCCAGATGATCCAGAATATCTTTCATCAACTGGTCATCATATTTCACGATAAAGTGTGAATTGTTGCCATCATTGATGATTAGTGGCTTGCCAGCTTGCTCGCGCAGCTTGCTGTAGTCACCCACTTTGATTTCTGAGTCTTTCATGATTTCTGGAAGACCATCATAGTTGGCATTCAACGGGATCTGCCAAGTCCGACCGGCATCCTTGTGTTCACCGATGAAGAACTGCTGTTGACGAAGCAATAACTGGCCGTCTTCAACGGTGGCAGAGACAACTGGGTAACCGGGTTGTTCCAGCCATGAATGCATGATCGCCCCGATGTCCATCCCTGAAGCGTCACCAAGGGCTTTCCACAGATCGTCACCGGCAGCGTTGCTGTATTTGTGAGCGGCAAAGTAGTTCTTCAAGCCCTTGCGCAGAGCGTCGTCACCCAGCAAGGAGCGAACCATGACTAGCATCCGTGAACCCTTGGCGTAGACAATGGCTGCGTCAAAGATGGAGTCAATTTCCGCCGGATCGTTGACGTCGACGTGGACCGGTTGAACCCCATCGGTAGCATCACGTTGCAAAGCCATCGGAGCTTCGCTGGTCTGGAACATTTCCCAGATATGCCAATCAGGTTCGAGGGCATCGACAGCAACGTATTCCATCATGTTAGCAAAGCTTTCGTTCAGCCACAGATCATCCCACCACTTCATGGTTACCAGGTCACCGAACCACTGGTGAGCCAGTTCGTGTGTGATGACAGTAGCAACTAACTGTTTATTCTCCAAAGTAGTATTATCCGGATCAACCGTCAGGTAAGCTTCCCGGTAGGTGATCAGGCCCCAGTTTTCCATGGCACCGGCTGAGAAGTCAGGTAAAGCCAGCTGGTATGAATGATCCAGTGGGTATGGCGTCTGGTAGAAGTCTTCGTAGAACTCAATGCAACGCTTGGCAATGTCCAAAGCAAAGTCCAGTTCTTTGGGTTGGTGGGCCTTGGTACTGAAGACGCCAACTTCGACACCGCTCTTGGTGTGAGTGATCTTACTCTGCATTTCACCAAAGGCAAAGGCAACCAAGTAAGTGGACATCCGTACCGTTTGCTTGAAGTAGTGCACGCCGTCCTTAACGTGATCCTCTGGCGTGTTAGCAATGACGGTTTCGCCCTTGTGTTCGTCAAACTTAATGGCCAGGCTGAAAGTTGCCTTGGCTGCTGGTTCATCAACACACGGGAATGCCTGACGGGCTGCCGTAGTTTCGAATTGCGTTCCTACCAACTGCTTTTTTTGACCATCCACCTGGTAGTATGACGGGTAAATTCCCATCATCGTGTCAGTCAGCTTAGCGTGGTAATCGATCTTAACCGTCACTTTACCTTGTGGTGCTTGGACGTTCAGCACCTCATCTTTTTCACTAACGTCAAATGGCACGACCTGGTCATTAACGGTCACGTCATCAATCATCAGGTACTTTTGATTGATGGAAATTGGTGATTGAACCGCTTCACCAGTAATCGTGGTGGTTCCTTTGATTGTCTTGTCTGCCCGGCTGATATCTAAATAGACATCGTAGTGTTCAGGCTTAAATGTATCTAATAAACGTTTATGTTCACCCATCTTAGCTGACTCCTTTATATTCTTTTTTCAGCTTAACTCCTTTATTATAACCTTGATTGTTGAGAAAATGCACATATGTCGCACCACGATACGCAAAAAGCGCTGCAGACCGTTTGAAGTCATACAACGCTTTGAATTGTAAATTAGTCCTTGAAAGAATTCGTCACGTGGTAATTGCCCATCTCAACATTGGCCGGTTGGGTAATAATCCATGATCCCGTGTCCACACTGCGAATCAGCTGCTTAAGTGCTGGTAACTCGCCACGTTGCACAACGATTAGGATCACGTCGGTCTCCTGTTCGGTATAGACACCAGTTCCGTGCAATAAGGTGGCACCATGAACATAATGCTTAAGTACACGTTGTACCTCCTGCCGATGCTTCGTCAGGATCAAGACGCTAGTCTCCTTTTGCATCACAAACAGGTAATCCATCAACCAGCTGACCACGATCATCCCAATCAGGCTGTAGATGATGCGACCCGGGCCAAAATAGATGGCTGCACCTAGCAAAATCAGGCCATTGATGACGTTGTTAATAAAGCCGACTTTCCAGTGATAACGCGACTGGAAAAAGGTCGTTAAAATGTCAGCTCCGCCCGTCGTAAATCCTTGATTAAAGCACAAGCCAACACCAGCCCCAATCAAAGCGTTGCCCACGATTGTGTTGGTTAAGGGATCTGTCACCAGCGTTGCCGACGGAATGACCCGCAGGAAAATAACGTTAGCTAATAAGGCGAAGAGCGAAAAAATAATGTAACGCATCCCAAAGACCCGCCAGGCAAAGATAAAGAGCGGAACGTTGAGTATCAACAGCCACTCTCCAATCGACAGCGGAATCCCGAGAGGATGCAGAATGGCATTGAGTAATTGAGCAATCCCGATGAATCCTACAGAATACGAATGTGCATTGCTCAAGAAAAGGTTTACGCCCATCGCGGATAAGACACCATAAAGCACGGCAAAGAAACTTTGCTTGCTATAAAAGCGCCACTTAGAGTTTGGCTTTATCATCATGTCCTCCGTTATCTTCAAAATTAGCTAGCTGCTCCTGCAATTCTACTAAGAGCTTAAAACTCGGTTGCATCATCTGCTCTAGTTGGGTAAAGATGGGCAAGATATGCTGGTAAACATCTGCAGGCTCTGCTTGTGGCGAATAATGCTGTTTTTTGCCGATGAAATTCTGGACAGCTCCCAAATCATCAACCATTCCCAGACTTTGCATGGCCATTACAACAGCACCCAAGCACCCAGATTGGAAACTGGCTGGAATTTCCACATCACAATCCAATACGTCCGGTAACATTTGCCGCCAAATAGAAGAACGTGCAAAACCGCCCGTCGCAGTAACCTTCTTTGGTTTGCCAACAAGATCAACCAGTAAGCTGTAAACAGAAGCAATGTTCATGTTAATGCCTTCCATCACGGCCCGCAGCATGTCCGCCCTGGTATGTAATTCGGATAAGCCATAAAAACTGCCACGTGCATCAGCATCCCACAATGGAGCTCTCTCACCGCCCAAAAATGGGTAAAAAAGCAATCCATGGGCTCCAGCTGGTGTTGAAGTAATTAATTGATTGGCTCGTGCATAACGTTGTTCCCGGTTTTCCGCAGTCATATGACCATCGAGCAGTTGATCGACAGCCCACTGGTAAACGTCGCCACCGTTATTTAACGGCCCGCCGATGACCCAGTGGTACTTGTCGAGGGCATAGCAAAAGAGTCGTTGCTGGGGATCGATGACCGGATGATCTGTTACCACCCGGACGGCAGCAGATGTTCCGATCGTGATGGCAATAGTGTTAGAGTGCAGAGCCCCCACCCCGAGATTAGCCATTGCACCATCGAAGGCACCATAAACAAACGGTGTTGCGGGTTTCAGCCCCATTGCCTTAGCTATCTCAGGTCGTAAACCCTTCTCCTGGGTCGTTCCGTTAACAATTTCCGGTAATTGATCGATTTTTACGCCGGCTCGTTTGATGGCATCAGCATCCCAGTGGCGTTGGTTAATGTTAAACATCCCCGTTCCACTGGCAACCGAAATATCAACCCGGAAGCAGCCAAAGAAACGGTAAAAGAGATAAGACTTAATATCGGCGACATATTTAGTCCGAGCCATCACGTCCGGGTGAGCTTCTTGGAGCCACATCAGCTTAATCAGTGGTGACATCGGGTGAATTGGCGTCCCCGTTCGCGTGTAGAGTGATTCAGCCGCCAACGATTGACGTAAGCGATCGGCCACGTCAGCTGCCCGGGTATCAGCCCACGTTATTACCCGGGAAATAGTCTGGTGATTTCGATCTAACAAGAGCACACTCTGGTTGGCACTGGAAAAGGCAACAGCCGCCACGTGATTAGCAGCATTGGGCACACTGTCAACAGTTTCACGAATGACAGCCACCACATCTTGAACCAACTGTTCCGGATCTAGTTCTGCCATTCCAGTGGAATCCCGAAAAAGCCGACTATAGCGACTGGCCTGTCCTAAAATATTGGCATGCTCATCATACAGCACAGCCTTAATACTCGTTGTACCAACATCAACACCAATTAGATATGCCATCTGCTCCCTCTCTCCCTACGAATTATTCGTTCAATTTTGTTAAATTATAAGCGGTGACGCTGATCTTGTCACCGTCCATCAACAGCTTCGTCAAACTGCCGTTAGCTGGGCGCTTGGTAACGTCATATTTACCTCCGCCAAAGCGTTCAACCAAGCTGAGCAAGGTATTACCATGGCTGACCCACAAAACATTGTCGCCATCGTGAAGATCACTATTTTGAATCAAGGCCAGTCCTTTGTTGACCCGGTCCCAGTACATCTGATTATTTTCTGCTTGGTGGAAGGGGTCGGCATCATGCAAGTAATCCTTAGCAGTACCGATGGAATGTGCAGTCACAATGTCTTTAAAGGATTTATAGCCGTGTGGTAATCCGGCCATTTCCCAAGCTAGGGACATATTAGTGCCTTCGAAGACACCATAGAATTCCTCCCGGAAGTATGGAGAATAAGTAGCCTTTTTCACTGAATCTGCCTGGTTCATTTCCAGAATTTTTTTGATGGTTTCCTGGGCCCGTGTGGTATCACTGCAAAAAGCCGCTGCAAAGTGAACATTCTTCAGCATTTCACCAGCATGGACGGCGTTTTCCTTACCCTTTTCTGTCAGTGGCGAATTACTCCAGCCCTGCAATTTATTGTAAATATTGAAATAAGTCTGGCCGTGACGAACAAGATATAAATTCAGCTTTGTCATCATCCATTCCTCCATTCTTAATTATTCACAACTTCATTTTACCCCGCTGCTTTGACCGTGCACAATTTTTACTTTCGGTTAAGACTGATTTTTTCAAAAAGCCACTTTAGCAAAGTGTGATAGAATACCATATATAATCAATGAAATATTGAAAGAGTTAATTACGCGAGGATTATTAATCTGATGAAGAAACTCAGCAATTTTGCGGACACACGGATTGGTTTATTCACAATTCTGGTGGTCCTTTTTTGGTTGAAAACTCTGTTAGCTTACTTTGCCGACTTCAAACTCGGTGTTAGCGGCATTTTTCAATACATTATTTTGATCTTAAACCCACTGGGCACGACAATGCTGCTCTTTGGGATTGCCTTTTATTTTAAGCGTTCGCGCTTCTTCTATCCCGTCTTACTAGGAATCGATGCACTGAACACGCTTTTGCTTTACCTCAATGTCATCTACTTTCGTGAATTCACGGATTTCATGACAATTGCCACGATGACCGGCTATTCCAAGGTTAATCAGGGACTTTCTGGTAGTTCTCTGGCGTTGACAAATATCCATGACTTGCTCTACTGGGCAGATCTAGTCATCATTTTGTTATTAATGCTCTTCCGACGGATCCATTTTGATCCCCGGGCACTCAGCACACGGTTATCTTTTGCCATCACGTCAATTGCCATCGTTGTTTGTGGGCTTAACTTAATGGTTGCCGAAATGAACCGCCCACAACTGCTGGCGCGGACCTTTGACCGCACCTACATTGTTAAATACATGGGTGTTGACTTCTTTACCGCCTATGACTTAGTTAAGTCGCAGCACATCAACGATATGCGTAAAACAGCCACACCATCAGAGCTGTCACAAGTCCGAAAATACACCAAGTCACACTACGCCGCCCCTAACAAGAAGATGTACGGCATCGCTAAGGGGCGTAACGTGATCATCATTCACCTAGAAAGTTTCCAGCAATTCATCATCGACAAAAAGATCAATGGTCAAGAGGTCACGCCATTCCTAAATTCCCTGTACCACAGCAAGGAGACTTACGCCTTTGACAACTTCTTCCACCAAGTCGGCCAGGGTAAAACTTCGGACGCCGAAAACATGCTCGAAACCAGTACCTTCGGCTTACCACAAGGTTCACTTTTTGCCACTCTAGGCAGCGACAATACTTTCCAAGGCGCACCTGCTATACTCAAACAGCGTGGTGGTTATACTACCGGGGTTTTCCACGGCAACGTTGCTAGTTTCTGGAACCGCAACAATGTCTACAAAAACCTCGGCTACCAATACTTCTTTGACTCTAGTTACTTTGACACTTCTGGTGATAAGTCGACTGGTTATGGTCTAAAAGACAAGTTGCTCTTCGCTAACTCAGTCAAATACCTGCAAAACTTACAACAACCGTTCTACGTCAAGTATCTGACCGTCACGAATCACTTCCCGTTCGACCTTGACAATGAAGATAAGGATCCCAACTTCCAAACCACCAATACGGGTGACACGACCGTTGACAACTACTTTGTCACAGCCCACTACCTGGATCAGTCTGTCCAAGAATTCTTCAACTACCTGAAGAAGACGGGATTATACAACCACAGTATCATCATGATTTATGGTGACCACTACGGAATTTCCAATAGTGAAAACAAGAGCCTGGCGAGTGTCCTAGGTAAGTCCGCGGACACATGGACCGACTTTGACAACGCTCAACTGCAACGGGTGCCAATGATGTTCGTCATTCCTAATGCTGGCAATCATGGTTACATCAGCCACACGTATGGCGGCGAAATCGATGTTTTGCCAACACTAATGCACCTATTAGGGATCAGCACGAAGCGTTACATTCAATTCGGGACAGATCTCTTCTCGAGTCACCACGACCAAATCGTGGCCTTCCGTAACCAAGATTTTGTCACCCCACACTACACCAGTGTCAGTGGCACAATCTATAAGAACAGTGACGGTCACGTTGCCAAATTGACTAAGGCACAAAAGAAGCACTTAAAGGCAGATCACAAGCACGTCATCAATGAGCTTCGTCTATCCGATTCACTGAACGAAAAGAACTTGCTGCGCTTCTATCATCCAAAGGGCTTCAAGACCGTCAAACCATCTGATTATAACTACTCGGGTGGACTAAAGCGGGAAAAGCGGATTGAACGCAAACTGGGGAATAAATCAACTAGTTTGTACAACAAGAATGGTAACAAGAGTACGGTCAGCGATTACCAGACCAATGCTCCGGAAAAGAACCACAAGTCCACGGATTCCAACCGGATTAAGATTACAAACCCTGATAGCAATAAGGGGCAGTAATGATAATTAAGCTAAGAAGCTGAAAAGGCAGAGCCGATAAGGGCCCCGCCTTTTTCTTTACATCACAATCAACCAGCCAATGATGATTGACAACAACACCATCACCACAATGCCAGCTGGATTCATCTTCAATAAAGCTCCGTATTCACGGACAATTTGGTTAATTAAGCATGGCACTGGCATCACCGCCCCAGCACCACTGATCTGCCAATTCAAGCGACGTACATAGACCAAGGCTCGCAGGACGTGATAGTCATTGGTGACGAGCGTAATAGTCGCATCCTGGTTCTCTTGCCAATCCCGTTGAATCAATTGGCGAGCAAAAAGCAGGTTTTCAGCGGTCGAGGTCGATCGTTGATCCAAAATCATTCGTTCCGCTGGTACCCCTTGCGAACGCAAATAACGAAACATCGCTTGCGCTTCAGACATGGCCTCATCACTGCCCTGCCCACCGCACAAGACTAATTTGGTTCGTGGCGAACGCTGGTAAATTTTAAGGGCCAAATCACAACGCCACTTAAGAAATGGGGAGAGATAATGACGGCCGATGAAACAGCCCAGAACAATGATATAATCCCTATCGGTTGGCAAAGAACTGTGGCGCACCCGCCAAAAATAGGCAAAATAAGTCAGCCAAATAACATCGAGGATGGCACCTAAACAGGATAATGAGGTGAGTGCCCACCGAACGATCCACGGCATGAAAAAGCCAATTTCCAGTTCAAAGATAGTAAATGCGAATGGTAGTAGCAGCAAAATATTAATCAACAATAGGCCCCAAGCCTGATGCCGTGGCCGCCAGCCAATCCGTCTGGCCCGTCGATCTGCAACAGCAAAAGCTAACCAGATCATAATAGTCAATATTCCAGCTGCTAATGTCAGTCCTTCAATCCCAGTCATCATTCACCACCTCACTGAAAAGGAGTCTCCTTGTCAATTACACTCCAGTTATAAAGATACTATAGTTAAAGCCCCAATCTTCGGTAACGTCGGAGACTGGGGCCTTATTATTACTATTTTGCTAACACGTTAGTTGGGCTTCTTCAGGTCCAAGGAGCTGCTGTGACCAGAAACAGTCCGTTCTGGGTAAAGCAGCTTAGTGATCGCCGTGGCAGCAATTGGCGCTTCACCAAAGCCAGTAGCGATCAATGGCGTCCGTCCTTCGTAGTGGACCCCATCCCCGATGGCATAAACGCCCGAAATATTGGTTGCCATCGACGTGTTTACCGTCAGCTGGTTGCGTTCACTAGCCAGATCCAATGACCAGTCTCGCAAAGCGGCATTATTAGCGGTGAAGCCATAGTTAACGATAATGTAGTCCACCGTCAGTGTCTGTTCCTCGTCATTACTGTGCATCTTGCGCAGTGTCAGTTGTACTGAGCCATCACCATTGAGCGTGATCTCACGTGGTAAATAAGGGGTGATTAAGTTAACGTTTTCTGTTGAGCGCAATTCGTCAACAACTAACTTGTGGCCACGGAAGTTATCGCGACGGTGAATGACGTCGACTTCTTTAGCGACCGGTGCCAGCATCTGGGCGTTGTCCAAAGCTGAGTTACCACCACCAAGAACGGCTACCCGCTTACCAGCAAATTCTTCTTTATGACGAACGAAGTAGCGAATTTGCTTGCCAGTCATTTCATCAGCGCCAGGTAATGCCAAGGGACGCGCCTTAAAGGCCCCGTTGCCCAGAGCAATGATGACAGCCTTGCTGTGGGAAACACGGTTACCACTGACAATCTTAAAAGTACCATCGTCTTCTTTAACGACATCCGTTACTTTTTCACCAGTAAATTTGTCGACTGGTACTAACTGCAGCTGGTCTTCAAGCTTTTTCACCAGGTCTGCAGACTTCACACCAGGCAGTCCCGCTACGTCCCAAATCTTCTTTTCCGGATACAGAGCCGTCAGTTGTCCGCCAAATTGTGGCAAAGCCTCAATTAACTGAACCTTCAGTTTATTCAAGCCACAATAAAAAGCCGCGAACATCCCTGCAGGGCCACCACCGACAACAGTTGCATCATACATATCACTCATTATCCTGTCCCTTCTTTTCTCCCCAGTTGATACGACCATTATTGTATCAGATCATTGCCGATCGATGAAATATTCTGCCAGTTTTGGTAAAACATTTTACTTTTTTGCTTGTGTTTGCGCTTCCAAGTCTGTATCATAATAGATGTAACAAGAAAAACGTTTAACGGGAGGACTTAACAAATGGCAAAGAAAAAAATGATCCTGGACCTCGACACCGGTGTTGACGACTCACTGGCCATTGCCTACGCCACCGCTGCCCCTGACGTTGACCTAATTGGGATTGTCGCTTCATATGGCAACAACCTCTTAGACGTCTGTGCCGAAAACTCACTGAAGCTACTGGAACTGCTGGGCCAAACCCAGGTGCCTGTTTACAAGGGGCTGCCGCATTCCAGCACTAGTGACCACTTTGATGTCATGCAGGTTTCCAAGGATATCCACGGTAACAACGGGATTGGTGAAGTACAGCTGCCAAAGCCGAAGCGCCAAGTCGAAGAAGAATCTGGCGTTGACTTCTTCATTGAAGCTGCCCACAAGTATGGCAAAGACCTGATCATCGTTCCAACTGGCCCGATGACCAACTTGGCCGCTGCTATCGAAAAGGACCCGTCGATCACCAAGCTGATCGGCAACGTCACCTTCATGGGTGGTGCCCTGACGGTGGAAGGTAACGTCACTGACGTCGCTGAAGCTAACATCAACCAAGATGCTAAAGCGGCTAACACCGTGCTTTCTAGCGACCTGCCCGAAACTATGGTTGGTCTGGACGTTACCCTGCGGACCCTCTTAACCAAGAAGGAAACTGCTAAGTGGCGGGCACTCGGCACCAAGGCCGGCAAGGCTTACGCTGATATTACCGACTTCTACATCGACGCCTACTACAACCTCGACATCGACAAGAACGGCTGTGCCCTGCACGACCCACTGGCAGTCGGCGTTTCACTTGACCCATCATTCGTCACAACCATTCCAATGCACATGAAGGTTGTTTACGAAGGCCACAACTACGGCCGGACTATCGGTGACAACAAGAAGCTCAATGATCCTAACCCGAACGTCAACGTTGCTGTCAACGTCGACAAGGATCGCTACCTGAAGACCTTCATGGATTACCTGACTGGTCTGTTCAAAGAACACTAATTACAACGACATAATCTAACAAGCCGGAGAAATTCGATTTCTCCGGCTTTGTTGTTTCGCGGCCATCATGTCTTCGCTTATAATAAAAGCTAGCTTGTGTCCGTCTAAGAACGCAGAGAAAGGAAAAAGAGCATGGAAACCGTCGCCGGAATATTCTATTTGATCGTCGCTGTCGTTGCCGCCAACATTGTTCACATGATTTTGCCACGCCTACCCCTGGCCATCTATCAAATCGCAGCCGGGATTATCCTATCCCTATTACCCCTGCACGCCAGCATGTTTCGCTTGCACCCAGAACTGTTTATGATGCTGATCATTGCACCACTGCTGTATAACGATGGGCAAAGGCAATCGGCCCGGCACCTAACTAAAAACATCAAAACCATTATGTCCATGGCGGTGGGACTAGCCATCGTTACGGTCGTCATCCTGGGTCTCGGTCTCCACTTAGCCATTCCTAAGTCCTTTACCCTGCCCCTCTCATTCATGCTGGCTGCGGTTATTACCCCGACGGATGCGGTTGCGGTGAAGTCCTTGACGACTACCGTCAGCATGCCCGAAAATGTCAATAACACCCTCGAATACGAATCGCTATTTAACGATGCTTCAGGCATTGTGCTTTTTAATCTCGCTCTCGCCTCACTTACCGATGGCGTTTTCTCGCTGGGCAGCGGCATCGGTACTTTTCTCTACGTCTTCTTCGGTGGCATTATTTTCGGATTAATCCTCGGTTTTATCATCGTCCGTCTGCGGTTGTGGCTAATGAGCCAATACGCCGACATCACTTCCATCGTCCTGCCAATCGACATGATGACTCCCCTGGTGGTCTACTACCTGGCTGAAGAACTGCATCTCTCTGGCATTTTAGCGGTCGTGGCGGCTGGTGTTGCCCACAGTATCCTCTACAATCGTCTACAACTCACTTCAACCGAAATGCAGGTTGTCGGGGCTGCTTCGTGGAACATCGTTCGCGACATTTTAAACGGCTTGGTTTTCGTTTTCCTTGGCGCTACGCTGCCCCAAATCCTTCATGGCATTGACGTCAAGCTGCTCCTCATTGCCTTGGAAATTGGGGTTGGACTATACGTAGCCATGACCTTGATTCGCTTCCTGTGGGCGCGCTTCGGTTTAGTTAAACTTAATTTTGAAAAATATCAGCAATCACCTAACCGGGGATCGTTTTTGCTGGCAATCGGCGGCATTCACGGAACCATTGCTTTAGCGATGGCCTTTTCCATCCCCGTCGCTATTCGCAACCACGTTGACTCCTTCCGCAACCTGATGATCATCATTACGGCAGTGGTCATTCTGACCAGTCTCTTCGTCGGGGCCGTCATCTTTCCTCGTGTGCTGCCAGCCAAAAAGTGTGGCTATAACAGTGAAGAATTCCAGAGTCACCTGGTAGCCGCTGTGCAAACTGCCATCACGTACCTGCAAACCCACTATGGCGTGCACAATAACCAGGAAACCGGCATCGTCATCAACCAACTGACTAGTCAAATGACAGAAATGACAAGTATTGATAAAGAGGAGTACGAAAGGATTCTGGAAGGAACCCAAAGCGTTGAAATTGCTACGGTGGATCAACTGAACGCCACCGGACAAATTTCAGACGCCACGACGGACTTCTACGAAAAACACGTCACCCGGATGCTCGTTTTCAACGGGCACCACGTCCTGCGCAATATCATTTCTACCTTCCGGCGGCGCATGAAACGGCGGCACTTCCAACGCAAAATGAAGGCCAACAAGGAGAAACTGCATAACGTCAAACCAATATCTTTCTCTAAAATTTTAAAAGAAGTGAACTTAACCGTTGAACAGTACCTATCAGAAGTCCAAACACCTGATAACGTCAACGAAGTAGCCGCTGTCCGGCAAGTATACTTCAATCGCCAACGTTTCTTTAACCAACACGGCACCGTCGACGATGACCTTGTTACCAGTCTCTTTGTCGAAGCATTCCAGCAAGAGCACAGTTACGTTCGCTCGCAGCTTAGTGACGGTCAAATTAACCAGGCTTTGGCGAACGCGCTCAATGCCCGGATATCAACGGACGAAATGGTTCATTCCCAGTCAATAGACTAGAAAAATCCCGGCCAATCGCCGGGATTTTTTAGCCAATAGTTTATTCTTGTTTAATTGCCCCAAACTTCAGTAGCGATATCCTTAACTAGTTTGATCTTAGCCCACTGTTGATCTTCCGTCAGGATGTTACCTTCTTCCGTTGAAGCAAAACCACACTGGGTACTCAAGCAAAGATGATCCAGTGGGTGGAACTTAGCGGCTTCCTGAATGCGTTGTTTGATCTTTTCAGGATCTTCAAGATCACCAGACTTAGAAGTGATCAATCCCAGTACAACGTACTTGTCATCAGGAACCTTAGCCAGTGGTTCGAAGCCTCCGGCACGATCACTGTCGTACTCAAGATAAAAGGCATGCACATTTTCCTGTGCAAAGAGCGTGTCAGCAACGGGTGCATAGCCACCACTGGCTGCCCAAGTTGAGTGGTAATTCCCACGGCAAACATGGGTATTCACGGTCAGATCATCCGCTGGCAAGTTATTTAAGACAGCATTGTTGAGGTCAACAGATTGTTGTTCCAATTTGTTTAATTGATCTTTGTTTAAATTATTAGTAGCATGATCTGGATGTGCGTTCCAGTCAGCGTAAGTGCCCCAGGTACAGTCATCAAATTGCAGCGTCCGACACCCTGCATCGTAGAATTCCTTCACTACCTGTTGGTAAGCCGTAGCTAGATCAGCGGTCAAATCGTCAAATGAACCATAAACTTTTTTAACTCCCGGAATATTTTCGGGACGCAAAAATTCCAGCAAAGCCTGTGCCGGTGACGGAATCGTTTGTTTGACTTGCGTCCCCGCCTTAACGTGGTCCCGCACAAATTTGAAGTGATCGACAAATGGGTGATTGGTTCCGCTGACTTTACCAACCACTTTAGCCGTTTCGGCTCGCGTGGTCTCATCATTGAATTCATACCCTTCATCAGCCTTAGCTTTCGTGATGCCGTTCAGGCCCCAGATAAAGTCGAGGTGCCACCAGCTCCGCCGAAATTCACCGTCAGTCACCGCATGGAGGCCAGCCGCTTCTTCCTTATGCAACAGATCGACGATGGCGTGGTTTTCTACTTCGGTCAACTCATCGTGGCTAATTTCACCCTTAGCATATTTAGCGCGTGCGTCCTTCAGTTCAGTCGGTCGCAGAAAACTACCGACAATGTCATAACGAAATGGTGAAACTGTCCGTTTAGTAAATTCAGTCATTAACAAGAACCCCTCTCAAATAAAAAAGCCCCTAGGATCAGCACTGCACTGATCCTAGGGGCGCTACATCAAAATTGACTTAGCGTGTTACCACCCTAATTAGTATCACTCAAAGAGTCATACTCTCTCAATGGGCGCTCCAAATGGAAAGCCCAGATACGATATCGTGTATCAACCCGTCAGTCGCTAACCAAAAGCTCACGGCTGCCATCGCTCCAAGACCATCTTCGTTACCATTACCAATACTGCATCTCACCAAACACAGCTCTCTGGAAAAGGCGCCGGCAATTACTCATCTCTTCAACGCGGTTTCTGAATGATTGACATTATAATATTAGATATTTCTCATAATGTCAACACGATTTTTTAATTAAAATACTTTTTTGCCTTAACGAACATAGCGGTTCACAAAAGCCTTCACGTGCTGCTGATACTGGTGCGGCTTAGTTTGGTACGAACTAGCATGTTTCGCACCAGGAACAATCCATAATTCCCGTGGTCCCCGCGTTGCATGGTAATTTTGGTAAACCATTCGCGTCGGCACAAAATCATCGCGCGAGCCATGGATGAAGAGCATTGGACGGTAGTTATGGTGCAATGCTTCTGTAGAGCTAGCCTGGCGCAAATAAAAACCATTGAGGACCCTGTTGTATAAACTCATCGCCGTTTCAAATTGTACCGTCACAAAAGCTGGCAAGTGGTAACGTGCCCCAGCTTCATAACTCAATTCATTGAGCACACTGCTGTAGCCACAGTCTTCAATAAAGCATTTCACCTGCGGAGGTAAGTTGAGGCCACTTGTCATCATCGTCGTGGCACCGCCCATACTGACACCAAACATGACAATTTTGCTATTCTTGCCGTTGTGCCTGATGATTCGCCGAATCCACAGTCGTTGGTCCTGCCGTTCGGGCCAGCCATAGCCGATCAACTTGCCAGTACTTTGGCCATGTGCCCGTGCATCAGGAATCAGGACGTTATAGTCCATCTGGTGAAACATCGCAGCGTATGCTCCCATCGTTTCCTTACGGTTCATGAAGCCGTGGCAAATCAAAGCCGTTTTCTCTGTCCGGTGACCTGCTGGAATATAGTCGGCCACTAAGCGGTCGCGACCGTTGGCGGCCGTCATTCTTCATTGCTGTTTATGGATATCCCGGAACCATACTTCCTGGTGATACAGACGATCGGTCCGTCTGATCGGGTGCTGGTGAATAAAACTTTTATGACTCCGGACAAACGAAATTTGAAAAAAGATGGCTCCCCCAATTAAGTCCAGCAGGACGATAATAGCCACGATCCAGCCGATGATCTTCGGCCAGCGTTTTTTATGTCGAGCGGTGGCAGGCATAATTCTCCTCCTCAGCGTAATTCTTTGATTATCAAACTATTTAGCCATTCTAACATCTTTTCCCCTTTCGGTCACGCTCTGTAGAAAATGTTAAAATAGATATTATTGAGATCAATTTAAGGAAGTGATCACACATGTTTCCAGAAAGGCTTCGGGCCCTCCGTCGAGGACAAAAAATCACACTGAAAGAATTAGCAAGCGCACTGAACGAACACCTAGCACCAGGCGAACACGCTAATACTGCTTCACAGATTGGCAATTGGGAACGTGGCATCCGAACACCTAACTACATTGAAGCACGCAAACTAGCTGAATACTTCGATGTCAGTTTAGACTACTTAACCGGTCGCAGTGAACGCGACGATTACGACTTAGGCAAACTTTTCTTTTCCGGCAAAAACCTTACCTTTAACCACCAAAAATTAACTGATGAAGACCGTTACGAAATCTTCCAATTGATCGATGGTTACCTCAAGGGACGCAACAACCGTAAAGACACTGACAAATTCTACGGCAAACAAGAAGAATTGAACCTGCACTTCTAGGAGGCTTCGGGATTGAACAAAAAACAACTCAAACACCTCAAAAAGATAGCGCGTCAAAATCAACAAAAAGAACAGGAAGGCTACATCGATCAGCTGAAGCGCTATGCCCAACTGTTTGATGGCATCCCCCAAATTAAGCTACTCATCAATAACGTCTTAGAAAGCGATCGACTAATTCAGCAGGGGCTGTTACCACAACCACTTCCTAAACTCCTATTACCAGATAACATCCAAGACGTAATTTACCAACAGGTCCAAGCCAAATATCCACCACACGACAAAAAGGGGGACCAGCTTTGGGATCAGTACACCAAGGCTTTGCCACAACTGGACAAGCTTTTGCGCAACTACCGCGATTACTTAGAGGACCGCTATGGCATGTGGTCTTACGTCAATGCCACCTACATCAAAGCATTGAGTGAATACTTAGATGGTGCTCCCGTCCTCGAAATCATGGCCGGTAATGGCTACATTTCTGCTGGCTTACAAAATCTTAATCCTGGCCAAAAAGTCTACCCCACCGACAGCAAAGACTGGACTAAGGAAAACCAAACCGGTCGTCATGATGTGACCAAGGTTGAAAAACTGGATGCCCTCTCGGCTATTCAAAAATATGGCCATGATGTCCAATATGTCATCATGTCTTGGTCGCCTGACAAGCTCACGATCGACATGGATGTCCTTAACCTGATTCGGCAGGATTATCCAGACTTGCACCTACTGGTCATTGGCGAAAAAAACGGGGCCACCGATTCTCCCCAATTCTGGAAAGAAGCGCACCTCTCGCAGAAAGGACTCGAGAAAGTCAACCAACAACTGAAGTCCTTCGATTTAATCGACGAACAAATTTATTTAGCTAGTTAATTTGACAGAAAAACAAAAGAGGCGTTGGCAGCTCATTGCCAACGCCTCTTTCTATGTATTGATACTATCTCAGGAACACAACGCAGTTCACATACGTTCTGCTCCGGGCACCCCGCAATCCGGCGGGTTAACGTGCCCCACTCGAAAAATCAAAATCCGCTCGCGCGGAACAACCAATTATGGGTTGGTTGTCTGACCTCTCGGCTCATCGCAGTATCTAAACTAACACGCGAATGGCCAAAATTCAACTATTTGCTACTCTTAGCCCGTTTGGTACGCTTGGTTGAGGCCTTTTTGGTAGATTTCTTGGTCGACTTCTTAGTTGATTTCTTCTTAGCCTTTTCAGCAGCTTCCTGGTGATTCTCATTGATCATCGCTAGCTTTTCGGTAATCCACTGCTGAGCAGGTTTAACTAAATCACTGGCCTTCTTTGTAGCTAGGACATCCGCGTCAGCCAAGATATCAATACGAAAACCAGAGCGGTTAACGTCATCGTTTTGGATAGTGAGGTAGAGGTTAACTGCCTGTGGTTGGTCAACGCCCTCGATTAGCTTGGGCAACAGCCGTTCGCTCTCACCCATCGGAATGTTGATTAAGTTGGCTTCTAGACGAATTACGGCTGACATCTTGTGGACCAGACTGACGTCCCATTCGTAGCTAGCGAGATAACCACTATCAAGCTGATCCATCACGTATTCCAAACCGGTTTGAATTGTCTTTACTTGTTGTACCTTGGCACCCGTAACCGCGGTCTGTTCTGCATGGACTTGGTCGGCTTGCAACTGTGCTAAGTAATCACTTACGCTGATTTCCATTTGCTGACCCCCTATTGTTAATTCGGTCAACATCGTACTGGCGTCGTTGCTGGATGCCATACCAAATGCCGACTACAGAAATGATAATCCCGAGAATGCTCAGAACTTCAATTGACAGCCCATAAGCTGAAGATTTTGGACTAACGGTGATAAAGCCCCCAAAATCAGCCGCTGCGTAGTAGAGCATCACCAGAATGGTGACGTAGCCACAAAAGCGCATCCGTAATGCAGCCAAAGCCGTCACGACGATCCATAGAACGACGATCAACCCTGCTCGCCATAATACTTCCTCGCTCAATAGATTGGTACCCATTTGGTGAAACATTACCAGATCAATAACCAAAGCAATGATCATCGAAATGAGGGAGAAAGCAATGACTTTTGATACGTTCTTCATCAAAAAACTCCTCTTCAGTTAACTAAAAGATGACAACGGGTTCATCCTTATCAACATTGCTCCATACCTGATCAATTTCACTTGGCCTTACGTTCAAACAACCGTGTGAACCGTTGCTTTCGTAGGCAGTGGAACTCCAGTCATTACGCCAGCTAGCGTCGTGAATCCCACAACCGTCTTCGGTAAATGGCATCCAGCGACTAACCTTGCTGGCATAGGCAGAACCGTTGCTGTTTTTACCCCGCAGAACGCTCGGGCTTTGCTTATAACCAATGTAGAAGACACCAGTTGGCGTGTTGTCGCTACCATTATTAGTCCCAGAAACAATGTTAATGCTAGTAACCACCTTATTGTTCTTGTAAACCCACAGGTGCTGTTTAGCAAGTGAAACGGCAACGTAGTTCTTACCAATGCCGCCATTATCTTTAACGCC
The DNA here is from genome assembly GCF_040772465.1 of Limosilactobacillus sp. Taxonomy (GTDB): domain Bacteria; phylum Bacillota; class Bacilli; order Lactobacillales; family Lactobacillaceae; genus Limosilactobacillus. Next base: position 202,669 of record NZ_JAXGYB010000001.1, read on the forward strand.
ATAGCCAGTTCCGTAAATATTAAAGGCATTGCCCTTTAGGTAGTTGCCACCATTAACACTTTGCTTGTTAGAAGTCAGAGCGTTTGAGATGGCGGTAGATGCTTTAGGCACATTAATTTCCCAGCCATAAGTCTTAGCTTTGACATCTTTGTCCCCATCAGGGGTAGTAACATGGTAAGTCTTACCCATTGTGGACTTTTCGGCATTGATCTTGTTTAACTGAGCAGTGATTGCTGCCGGATTGACATGGTAAGCCCCATCTTCATAAGTAGTACCATTCAGCAAGTCGTTAGCCTTGAAGGTATAGGTTGAACCATTAAGTTGGTAACTAACCTTGCGTCCAGCTAAAGCCTTCAGGTGACTCCGCGAACTTTCTGTTCCCTGGTAATACTTTTGGAAGTGCTGAGCTCGCCCAGGCAAAATCTTTCGTTGAGAATTAAACATGGTCTGAACTTCAGCCGTTGACAATTTTTGTTCAGATCCTAATTTTTTATCACGTTTAACTTTGCCATTTTGGAATACCAACTTACCTTCCTGGTTGGCATTGACCTTATCCCGTGCTTGGGCAACGGTCATTCCACCAACGTTAATCCCGTTGATGGTAACATTGTGGCGGAAATGGGTATGTGCACGCATTTGGTAGCCACCGAAAAGAACAACTATTAGCAGAATAACGAGCCCGATAATCAGGTTTTTATTCCTCTTCAAAGTATCCACTTCCTAAAAATCAATTTGAGTTTTACATAGATACGATTATATTACCATATTTCATAGTATAATTAACTCCGAAAAGTTTCTATATATAAGAGGAGTTATCAATTAATGGATAAAATTCATTATCAGCGGATTTTGGCACCAGTGGATGGTTCCAAAGTGACTTCCCGTGTCGTTGACCACGCGACAGCCATTGCCAAACGGAACCACGCCCATTTAGATTTATTGAATGTGGTTCAAATCAACCAGATCAATGACGGTTACGCCAAAGCAGGGTCCATTAGTGGTGACCAAGCTTACAACCTCGTCACCCTTACCCATGCCAGGTTAAACGACCTCAAACGACGGGCAAAGAAAAATGGACTTGATGATGTTTCTATTCACGTCCGTTTTGGCAGTCCAAAACGAGTAATCGCCAAGGATTTCCTAAAAGATCACCAAAACGATTTAATCGTGATGGGATCGACTGGTCTTTCCGGTGTCGAACGGATGCTCGTTGGTTCCGTTACTAACTATGTAGTTCGTAACGCTTCGTGTGACGTTATTGTCACACATTAGTTCAGACATCCATGTCAACAAAAAACCGCCAGCGCGCTAAGCGTTGACGGTCTTTTTATCTGTTCAGATTAGTCCAGGTGCAGTTCATCCTTAACTAACTTTTGAACTTCTGGAGTAGTGTGGCATTCATTGATAGCCTTGTCAGCTAATGCTGCACATTCCTTGGTGTCCAGCTTGGACATCATACTCCGGGTCCGCAGGATGGACGTAGCACTCATTGAGTATTCATCAAGACCCATACCCATCAGCAGTGGCAGTGCCAGTTGGTCACCAGCCATTTCACCACACATTGCGGCCTTAGTGCCATGTGCGTGAGCTGAAGTGATAACGTGCTTGATCAGCCGCAACAGAGCTGGGTTAAGTGGCTGGTAGAGGTAAGAAACAGAATCATTACCACGGTCAGCAGCGAAGCAGTATTGGATCAAGTCGTTAGTGCCAATGCTGAAGAAGTCAACGTGCTTAGCCAATTCATCTGCATAAATAGCAGCCAGAGGAACTTCGATCATCATACCGATCTTAATGTTGTCGCCCAGACCTGGCTTGTCTTTTTGTAATTCAGCCTTGCATTCGTTGAAGATCTTCTTAGCATCCAGCAATTCTTGAAGGGTAGCAATCATTGGGAACATGATTTGGATTGGCCCAAATTCAGAAGCACGAATCAAAGCACGCAACTGAGTCTTGAAGATTTCGGTGCGGTCCAAGCAAATCCGGATAGCCCGGTAACCTAAGAATGGGTTCATTTCTTCAGGAAGTGGCAGGTAAGTCAAAGGCTTGTCACCACCGATGTCCAGGGTCCGTACCACAACGGCCTTACCATTCATGCCCTGAACGGCCTTCTTGTAAGCATTGAATTGTTCATCTTCGGTTGGCATGTGGTCAGAACCCATGTAAAGGAATTCTGAACGGAACAGGCCAACGCCGTCAGCGCCCTGCTTAACGGCATCAGCAACGTCATCAGGAGTACCAATGTTGGCACAGATTTCGAAATCCTTGCCGTCCTTAGACTTGGAAGGTGCGTCAACCAGCTTTGCCCATTCAGCACGTTCCTTTTCAAAGGCGTCAGCCTTAGCCTGGTATTCCTTAACTTCGTCGTCACTCGGGTCAACGATGGCATTACCATGCAGACCGTCGACAATAACCGTTTGGCCATTCTTAACGTCCTTGGTAATTGATTCAGAACCAACGATGGCAGGAATCCGCAGAGTCCGTGACATGATGGCAGCGTGGCTGGTCCGGCCACCCATGTCAGTTACCATACCCTTAACGTACTTCTTATCCATTTGCGAAGTATCGGATGGGGTGATTTCGTGGGCAATGATGACAACTGGTTCATCAATTGCGGCGATGTTTGGCAACTTCTTACCAAGCAAGTGACTCAAAGCACGCTTAGAAACGTCCTTAACGTCGGCAGCACGTTCTTGCATGTACTTGTTGTCCTTCATGGCTGCCAAAGTTTCAGCAAAGCCATTCATTACGTCACTGGTTGCTTCTTCAGCAGATACCTTCTTGGAGTCAATTTCAGCCTTGATTTGCTTCTTCATTTCTGGGTCAGAAAGAATAGCAATGTGGGCATCAAAGACTGCCAATTCGTCGTCGCCCAGACGACCCTTAGCGTTTTCCTTGATAGTGTTCAATTCAGTGATTGATGCATCGAATGCCTTTTCAACACGGGCATATTCAGCGTCGGTATCACTAATCTTCTTCTTATCAAAACTAAGGTCAGGATCAACTAACAAGTAAGCCTTGGCAATACCAATCCCATCACTTGCGGCAATCCCTTTTACAATTTTTGACATAACAAATGTCCTCCTTATGTCTCTCATGAAATACATTAAATGTACCGTAATCTAGTTAATTATACAACCGTTTTCAATAAAAAAGGGCAAAAGTCCGATTTTTTCATCAAAAAAAGACCCCCTGCGGTGCAGGGAGTCAATTTTTTAGTAGTTGGTATTAACCAAACTCAACAGAGAGCTTAGTTAAGGCCATGCCACTTCCAGTCCTTGATTTCAGGAAGGTCAGTACCTTCGTCACGGATGTATTGGTTGTGCTTTGCAACCATGTCATCCATCTTCTGGCAGAATGAAGCTGACTTTTCAGCGTAGCCAGGGATGCTTTGGATAGCGTCCTTAGCCAAGTGCCAGCGGTCAAGTTCGTTCAGAACACGCATGTCGAATGGAGTGGTGATGTCACCATTTTCTTCGTAGCAGTGTACGTGAACGTTGTGGTTGTGACGGTCAAAGAAGATGTCCTTGATCATTGAGTCGTAACCGTGCCATGCGAAGATGATTGGCTTGTCAGTAGTGAACAGGTCATCGAATTCTTCGTCTGACAGACCGTTCTTGTTGATCTTCTGAGTCTGAAGACGGTCGATGTTAACAATGTTAATGTAACGAATCTTCAGTTCTGGGAAGTTCTTGTGCAGAATTTCAATAGCGGCCAGTGATTCTTCAGTTGGTTCCGTGCAAGTTGATGCAAAGACAATGTCAGGGTCAGAGCCTTGGTCCGTAGATGCCCAGTCGATGTACTTGAGACCGTTGTTTACGATTTCAGTAGCTTCGTCGATTGAGAACCATTGTGGACGTGGGTGCTTTGAAGTAACAATGATGTTAATGCATTCAGTGTCGTTAAATGCCTTGTTACCAACAGCCAGAAGTTCGTTGGTGTCAGCTGGCAGGTATTCGTGTACCAAGTCTGGACGGTTCTTTTCGAACATGTGAGTCAACAGACCTGGATCTTGGTGAGTGTAACCGTTGTGGTCTTGTTGGAACACAGTTGAAGTGTTAACGAAGTTCAGAGCTGGGTAGTCCTTACGCCAGTAGTTTTCTTGAGCCTTACGCATCCACTTCATGTGTTGAGTCAGCATTGAGTCAACAACACGTGAGAATGATTCGTAAGTTGCGAAGAAACCATGACGACCAGTCAGAGTGTAACCTTCAAGGAAGCCTTCACACTGGTGTTCTGAAAGTTGTGAGTCAATGACACGGCCTTCAGGTGCCAGGTTTTCGTCGTTTGGTTCGTGAATGTCTGCTTCCCATTGACGCTTGTCATCGTCAAGAAGAGCATACATACGGTTTGACTTAGTTTCGTCAGGACCGAAGCCACGGAAAGTAGTTGGGTTCAGCTTGGAAACTTCAGCCAACCACTTGCCCCATTCGATCATGTCTTGCTTGATAACCGAACCAGGCTTGTCAAACTTGATGGCAAACTTACGGTAGTCAGGCAGGTTCAGTGGCTTAGGGTCAAGTCCACCATTAGTAATTGGGTTAGTGGACATACGTTGGTCAGGAGTTGGAACGTTTTCTTCAACGAGGTCTACTGGGTGACCATTTTCGTCGAACAGTTCTTCAGGCTTGTATGACTTCATCCAGTCAACAAGCATGTCCTTGTGTTCCATGTGTGCTTGGTCAACCGGAATTGGAATTTGGTGAGCACGGAATGAGTTTTCAATCGGGTTACCATCCAAGTCCTTCTTAGGACCAGTCCAGCCCTTAGGAGCACGCAGAACGATCATTGGCCAACGAGGCATCTTTTCGTCGTTGTTTTCACGAGCATTCTTTTGAATGTTCTTGATTTCTTCAACAACAGCGTCCATCGTCTTAGCCATTTCTTCGTGGGCTTCCATGTGTGACTTGCCATAAACATTGACAAAGTGAGGATCCCAACCCATACCGCCGTAGTACTTGGTAAGGTCGTCATCGCTCATCCGAGAGATGATGGTTGGGTTTGAAATCTTGAAGCCGTTGATTTGAACGATTGGCAGAACAGCACCGTCTTTAATTGGGTTGATGAAACGGTTGGAGAACCATGAAGTTGCCAGAGGGCCAGTTTCAGATTCACCGTCACCGATTTCAACAGCGGCAATTACGTCAGGGTTGTCAAGAATGGCACCAACACCGTGTGACAGTGCGTAACCAAGTTCCCCACCTTCGTGGATTGAACCTGGAGTTTCAGGAGCAGCGTGTGAAGCAGTCCCACCTGGGAATGAGAAGTGCTTGAACAGCTTTGCCATACCAGTTTCGTCCTGGGTGAATTCTGGGTAAATGTCCGTGTATGAACCATCCAGGTATGAGTTGTTAACCATAACTTGGCCACCGTGACCGGAACCTTCAATGTAGAACATGTTCAGGTCATACTTCTTAATTACACGGTTCAAGTGCGCGTAAATGAAGTTTTGTGGAACAATAGTGCCCCAGTGACCAATTGGCTTAGGCTTAACATCTGAAGCCTTGAGGTCACGACGGAGCAGTGGGTTATGCATCAAGAACAGCGTACCAACTGAAAGGTAGTTTGCAGCACGCCAGTAAGCATCAACACTTTCCAAGTATTGCTTGGAATCGTAATCAACTGCCATCTTAATAAACACTCCTTAAATCAAATCTGTTTAAGCTGACACAACGTAAATCATTCAATCAATTTACACTAAGTATCATAACGCATTTCTTCTATAAGTCAACCTCTTTAGGAATTGATACGGTCCAATTATCAAAGCGCTTCACTATACCATTTAACGTGCAATAGCTTATCTAATTTTCTACTTGCTGACATAATCAAAAATAATTGGGTCGTCCCAACATTTTGTCAACTTTACCGCTTAGTCAAAATCCCACAAATAAAAATTAAATTTAGTCATAAAAGAACCCCTAAGCCGGATTTCTTGTCCAACTCAGGGGTTAATTCTCATGTGGGCATCTTTCGCTATTCTTCATTTAAATTAACGAAGGTATTGTACTTCATGTACTTATAGTGAACTCGCATATTGGATACTTCAAACGGTGTGCCATCGTCCAGAAAGAAAATCCCTTCCATTAACGCAACTGGTTCCTTAGCGCTCAGGTTCAAATACTGTTGGTCTTCCTCTTCGGACGGAGAAACCGAGATTGTCATAAATGAGCGGGTAACCGACTTACCCTTAGCCTTCTCCAGGTAATTGAAGATCGAGCCCTTAACGACTGCCGGTGAAAGGGTCGGGGCAATGCGAATAGGAATATAACCTGTTTCAATGATAAACGGATTGTCATCAGCTAAACGCAGACGACGGATTTTGTACACAAACTCATCAGGTTCTAGGAAAAGATCTTGCTGCATCTCCGGACTGGCTGGAATCACCTGGTAGTCGAGCAGCTGAATACCCTGCCTTTTACCATCCAGTTGAAAACTATCGGTAATCCCGATGTTACTGCCTTCGTAATTGAACATCGCCCGGTTTTTTAAATAAAGAGGGTTGATAAAGGTGCCAGAACCACGCTTTTTAAATATAATCCCCTGCTGAGCTAAAATTCCTAAGGCACGTTTGATCGAACTGCGGCTAACTTTGTAAATCTTGCTGAGCGTTCGTTCATCGGGAAGCTTCATTTTCGGATATTCACTATCCAGAATCTTCTTCTTAATATCCCGCATTACTTTGCGATACACCAAATCTGCCATCGTATTCTTTCTCCTTACTTTCTTCCGACGGTTAATGGGATATAATCATTCATAGTATAACAGACATTTAGCAGTGGGGTGCATTATGGATAAAATTGGTCCGCCCCAGAGCTAAAATTTTTTCTTGAAAAGGGAGCTACATTAGCATGAGCAAGAAGAAAAAACGTCTCAAAAAGACCCAGGTTGAGCAAATCCTGGACAAAAACGGCGTTAAATATGAGTCAGCTGTTTTTCCAACCCACCAGGATGGTGATGTCCGCACTTTGACTGTCGACCACGGTTCATTGGAAGAGCATACTATCTATAAAACACTGGTTCTTTCCGGCAATAAAACCGGCCCTTTGGTCGGCGTAGTGCCGATTGACACCCGCTTAAACGAAAAAATGCTGGCTAAGGTGTCAGGAAACAAAAAAGTCGAGATGGTACCATTAAAGAAGTTGTTGGCTACTACCGGTTACGTTCACGGTGCCAATACTCCGGTTGGCATTTATGAAAAATACCACTATCCGATCTTCATCGATAACGACGCTAAGGTCAGCAGGCAAATCTACGTCTCTGCTGGACAGATCGGTAGGTCAGTCAAAGTTGACGCCGAAGATTTGGCAAAACTTGTCCACGCAGAATTTGCGGACTTGCAACAACACTAAGATTTCAACTAAAGATATTAGCGAAAGGCGGTACATATTTATGGAAAGAAAACGTTCAGCTTGTACAACTGTCCTGGTCGGCAAAGACGCCACCATCGACGGCTCAACCATGGCGGCCCGAAACGACGATACTGGCAAGCCGCTTAATCCTTTAAAACTGGTCTCATACCCGGCCTACCATGACCACCCTAATCAGACCAAAGCTTACCTCAACCACTTCATCGGCGAACGTCCAGCAGACGGCTATCGCTACCAAGGTGTTCCTAACGTCGACCTGCGCAATGAAGGAACTTACGACGAAAGTGGCTTTAATGAAAAAAACGTCGGCATGAGCGCCACAGAAAGTGTTTACGCTAATGAACGAGTGCTCGCCGCCGATCCATTGAACACGGAGAGTGGAATTAATGAGGATGCCATCGTCGCAATGACCTTGCCGTTCATCAATAGCGCTCGCCAGGGTGTACAGTACCTGGGTCAGCTCGTTGCCCGGTATGGTTCCGCTGAAGGTAATGGTGTCATCTTCGTCGACAAAGATGAAATCTGGTATATGGAAATTGTCACCGGACACTGCTGGGTAGCAGAACGCATCCCCGATGATTCCTATGCCGTCACTGGCAACCGGATTGCCATCCAGGAAGTCAACTTCGATGACCGGGACAACTTCATGTGGTCCAATAACATCCGTGAATTTGTGGAGAAGCACCACTTGAACCCCGATCTGCACGGTTGGAACTTCCGCCGGATCTTTGGCACTGCCGATGTCTTTGACCAGCATTACAATACCTGCCGTCAATGGTACGGTCACAAGGTCCTCAGTCCCAATGTCAAGCTGGATCCGCTGGACTTTAACCTCCCATTTATCATGCGGGCTAGCCACAAGATTACCCTGGAAGAAGTTCAAAGCGTCCTCAGCAGTCACTACCAAGGTACTCCTTACGATCCGTTGGGTCACTTGGGAACCGAAGAGCAAAAGCACCTCTTCCGGCCAATTTCACTGAACAGGACCCAAAACTCTCACGTTCTCCAGGTCCGCAATGACCTTCCAGAAGCAGCTTCGTGCATTCTCTGGCTGTGCTTCGGGATCCCGTCGTTCACCCCATACGTTCCATTCTTTAACAACGCCGACGACATCGACATTAGTTACCGGCAAACACCGATGAAGATGAACATGGATTTGAAGAGTGCTTACTGGATGTACCGTGGACTTTCAATGCTTGTCGAGAGTCACCACCCCGAATTTACAAAGCCTGATCTTGACTATCTCAAGAGTGCCCGTCAATTCTTCTACAGTTGGATCGACAAAACGGCTCCAAAGGTTGAGGGCATGGAAGACAACCAAATTAATGCCTACCTCAGCAAGAGCGAAAAGGAATTAGTTGCTGAAATGGCAAAACGTACTAAGAAATTGATGGCCGACTTGATGATGCAAGGGCTTGGGCTCTCTAAACTCACCTTTGTGATGGACGAAAACCTATAAAAACTAGATAAACAAATATCGCTCCGGCAACTATCTCAAGCTGCTGGAGCGATTTTTTCGTTTAGTCCTTTTTAATTTCTTGCGGTTGCTGGTGTTTCTCCATCAAGCGGAGCATCTCCGCTGAACGCAAGCGGTAAACAAAGGCGTTGACGACGAGTTGAATCATCTGTTCATTCTCAGGAACCAGGTTTTTGTTAGCTGGCGCCTCTGTCCCGGCTAGCTGAGCGTTGAGCAGGTCGATAAAACGGTTATAGATCTGCTGAGGATAGTTATTGATCGTCAATTGGCTAATTGCCGAGCTGATCGACGAAAGGGAATACAGATTTTTGAATAATGAAATAGTCAAAATCGTGGCAATCTGGTAACGAGCATATTTCTTTTTAACGGGTGCCAGTACCAAGCCATGCTTAACGTAGTTATTGATCATCGACCGGGTGACATCGACTAAGCCCAGGGTATTGAGCTGCTCATTCACTACAGCCACTACTTGATCAACATAGAGATCGATGCCAGGTAAGTCGTCCCAGTGGCCAAAGCTAATTTTGCTGAGGCGTTTTTCCCATTCTTGATATTCTTCACTAACTGTCATTATTTTCCTCCTATGCCGATCGATTGGTTGAGATAGCGATCAGTCGTCATCACTGTTGCTAAGAATGATGCTAATTGTCCTTGCCCTACTCTGAGACCAGCTAACGGCTGTCCTTCTGTCGTCACTTCAGCAGACACATCATCTCCAACTATTTTGGGAACCCGGACTGCAGTATAAGGAAGCTCTAATTCATCAATCATCTTGATGGCATACTGGTGAGCATATAGTACGTCTTGAAAATTATTGCCGTAAAGCTGCTTGGCCTGGTCATCAGTCAGATCATCACAAATCCCTGCTGCCGTCAAAGCAATAATTTTAGCTGGTGCTTGATCTGAATGATCCACGTAACGAACAAGCCCATCTACCAACTCATCCACCGGGGCTAAAGTTGCCGGCAGCCAGCAGAGTGTGGCAGCAGGTGGCAACTGAGAATCAAAAGTTGGCTGCATACCCACTGCCCGTGGTTGCAATGTCTTAGCAAGGGCATGGGCTAATTCATCCTGATGTTGATTAACAATTTCCAGTACCATCTAAGCATCCCTTCATCTTAATAAGCCATCAATTCATCCTTAATTGACGCGTCCGTAATCCGAACGTCAGTAATTGTATTTTGCTCTAATAGTGGCAGTAGTGCCTGAATATTACCAGAAAAAAGCATCCGCGTTTCATTCGGTGCCTCTTCCAGCATCTGTGCTCCCAGACGCTCCGCCGTCTCAGCCGGAAAACCTGTACCGGTCACCGTTACCACACAGTCACTGCTATCATGGGTTGGCAACTGCCTAGTAGATGTCAAATGGCCACGGTCAAAATAGTAGATAACGTCCGCCCACTTCAACATCGTGGTCACATCATTGCTGGCCATCACCACGAGCGAACTCGTTTTATGAGCATAATCACGAAGCAGAGACCATGCCTTCACCGTATTGGCGGAATTAAGCTTATCGAAGCGTTGGTCACACATAATAAAATGCCGCTGAGCAAATACCGGCAAAACAAGCTCCAATAACAAGTGTTGCTGATCATCCAAATCACGGCAACGAAGATCGGCTGGAATCCCAAGCTCTTGCAAAATGGCTGAAGCTTGCTGTTTTGAAACCGGATCTTTCTCGCGTTTAATCAGCCGCTCAACTAATTTGTTCACCTTCATCCGCGGTCTCATCGGGCGATCACTGACCCAAGCAATAACTTGGTCAGCATGGCGACGCAGTTCGGAAGCCGGTTGTCCGTTGACCGTCAATTTTCCTTCGGTCAAAGGCAGTTGACCACTGATAGCAGCAGAAATAGTGATTAATAATTCCGAATCATTACTGCATAACGCAATCAAGTTTGGCGAACGCCAATTAAAACTCGCATCCGTTAGCTTCGTTCCGTTTTTAGCGGCCACGTTGACCCCATCAGCAATTATTTCTGCCACGATATTTCCCCCTAATAATTCGCTTTACTTCATATGATAATACAAGAGACTAGGTCATGGCCATAAAATTAGGATGTGAATCTTCAGCTATTGAACTCACCACCAGATAACCGTGATATACTAGGAGCAATAGTCGCTAAAAAATAAACTTAATTATAAGAAACGGGGAATCAATAAATTGAACGACGGTCAGATATTAAGCAATTTTGCTATTATCATCGTTACATTTATCTTTGCTGCGTTTTTTGTCTTTGCGGAGTTTGCTCTGGTCCAAACGCGTGTCACGGCACTACGTGAAATGCAGGCCAAGAGAAACAAACCCTCGACAAAAATTAACCGTGCTTTGAACATGGTGACTAACCTTACCGAATACCTATCAACGACTCAGGTCGGGACATCCGTCTGTGGGATCATCCTCGGTTGGGTTGGTGAAGATACCATCGAGTACTTGCTGGCTGCCCTCATTAAGGCACCACAATTGTCCATTAACAACACTGCTGTGCACGCCATTAGTTCCGTGCTTGGTGTGATTATCCTGACCTACTTTGAAGTGGTCCTAACGGAAATCGTACCAAAGAACATCGCCATTGATTTACCGGTAAAAATCTTGATGCTGGTGGTAACGCCACTGCATTATTTCCACGTCATTTTTTACCCATTCGTCTGGTTGCTCAATATCTCAGCTAACGGCATCGTTAAGCTCTTTGGCTTACAGCCCGCAGATGAAAGCAAGCAGGTTCTTTCGCAAGGTGAAATTATCAGTCTTTCTCGTAATGCCGTCCGTGGCGGAGAAATGGACCGGGCCGACCTTGTTTACATGGAGCGGGCTTTTGATTTTACTGACAAGACTGCCCATGATGTCATGATTGACCGGACGCGTCTGACGGTCATTGATGTCAATGCTTCACTGGAAGATGCCATTAAGTTGTATGTCCAAAGTCAGTACAGCCGTTTGCCAGTCGTAGCCGACCACAATAAGGATAAAATCCTGGGCTACGTCTTTAATTACGATTTGATTCGCCAGAGTCGTTCTAATCCAGATGTTCCACTAACCAAGTTAATTCGGCATTTACCGACGACTCCGGAAAGCACCCTCATTACCGATATCCTGCGGCAAATGATCCGTACCCGAACGCCAATGGTCGTTGTCGTCGACGAGTATGGTGGGACCAGTGGGATCGTCACCGATAAGGATATCTACGAAGAACTATTCGGCACCGTCCGTGACGAAATCGACAATGTTTCTGATGACATCATTAAAAAGCGTGACGATGGCACCTTCGACGTTGCTGGTAAGACTACCACTTATGACTTTGAGCGTTTCTTTAACGTGGATTTTGAAGAGTTCGAACAGATGAACTCAGTCACCCTGTCTGGATATATTCTCAGAGCACATCCCCACATCCACGAAGGGGACAAAATCAGGCTCCATGACTTCATCATCACCATCACTAAATACGAAAATTCATTCGTATTATGGATGAACGTCAAACGTGTTCCGGCTGAGCAAACTAAGTCCCAGCAGAGCCAGAGTAGTGATGATAGCCTTGCGGATAGTGATAGTAAAACCAATTAACCACAATGCTATCCCACATACTGACCCAAATTAGGACAAAATGGATTATAATGTTTTAGTAGTTTAAAATAATTACACATAATCAATTTTAAGAAGAGGATTTCCAATGGCAGCTATCAACATTCTTTACATTTCAATTGAAGGCAATACGCGGTCCTTCTTAACGCACCTGCAGACATTTGCCAAACAACAACATAGCATTAACCCCAAAAACGCGGAAATTACCCTTCGTGAAATTACTAATCAAACCATTCCGGCTCCGGAAAGCAAGCCTTTCTTCGTCTTTGTGCCAACATACTTAGATGGCGGAAACGGCATCGATTCTGGATTTACGGAATTAATGACCAATTCACTGGGGGAATATATTGCGTCAAACAACAATGCAGAAAAGTGCTTGGGCATTGTTGGCAGCGGCAATAAAAACTTCAACGAGCAGTATTGCTTAACCGCGCGGATGTATGCTCATCGTTTCCACGCTCCATTCTTGGCAGATTATGAGCTTCGGGGGACATCCCAAGACGTCGAGCGGATTTATGAAATCTTGGTTAAGCGCCTGAATGAAGTTGAATCTGAAAAAGACGATTCTGACAGATAAATATCAAGAATTGTAAATCTCAGACAAAATAAACGCCCAACAGTTGGTAATTGCCAGCCGTTGGGCGTTTTGCTATGTCAATTATTGTTCGTCTTCATCGTCATGGTTAATGAGCCCAGCACTGATGGCCCAATTGACACCAAAGCGATCAACGATGTAGCCTAGTTTGCCACCCTGTTGGTGAGGGCCAAACGGGATTGTCACTCGTTGCCGATTGGAAGCACTAACCCGATCAAAAAAGGCTTTAGCCGCCCCCTCATCATCTCCAAAGTCCAACATAATGGCCACCTGAGATGATGATTGTGGCTGACCCATGATAGCATCGGCACAGATCAGCCTCTGTCCCGCAATGCTAAATTCTGCATAGGCAGTGGTAGTGGAAAGATCATCCACCTGTAAGCCTAAATGCTCAGCCTGTTCTTCCGTAAATGGTCTTTCACTTAAAACCGTTGCACCAAATTCTTCTTGGTAATATTGAAGGGCCTCCCCAGCATTTTCAAAAGTCAGGTATGGGTATAATTTCGCGTTCATAATTTCCTCCGTTTTGATTCACAATTTGATTATATGTGTGAAAGCGGACTCCGTCAAACAGCTGACCTCAAATGTTCAATGAATGTACAGTAAAACGGATCCGTTTTCATCGCCAATAAATCAATTCTAAAAAGATAATCATGGCAGTACGTAAAACGTTTTAAATTACACCGTTCTGTGCTATAATGGCGTGAGTTTAGAACACGAAAGGACATCAGTCAAATGAATAATTCCGTAAAACACAGCCGTTTGCTGATCCCTGGCATATTTTTACTTGGTGCTTGCATGCGGACACCAATCACGTCTATCCCTTCCATTGTGAAAGAGATCGCTCAATCATTTAATATCCCAGAAACAAGTCTTGGAATCCTCACCACGATTCCCCTCATTTGTTTTGGACTATTTTCCGTCATCATCCCCGCCATCAGCCGACGGTGGGGTAATGAAACCACGATTGCCATTAGTTTGGCACTGTTGACGATTGGCTCACTGATGCGGATTGCTAATTACTCCATGCTTATCTGGGGCACAATTCTGGTGGGGGTCGCCATCACCTTTATCAATGTCTTATTGCCTGCGCTGATCACCGACAATTTACCAACCCGTGTCGGTTCTATGACTAGCCTCTACAACGTTGCCCTATCACTATTCAGTGCAATCGGTGCTTATGCAATCACGCCACTGGCACAAGCTTCGGGGTGGCACTTTGCCGTGACGATTCTGAGCTTGCTGCCTCTTATAACGTTATTGCTGTGGATACCTAACCTGCGCTTCAATCACCATGATCACCAGTCAAGCACGAAAGGTGCCAATATGTGGAAGAATCCCCGTGCTTGGGCCATGCTCATCTATTTTGGGGCATCTTCATTTATTTTTTACACGATCGTCGCCTGGCTACCGGCAATGTCCGAAAGTGCCGGTATGAGTCATACCACCGCCAGCATCGTAGCTAGCCTCTTCCAACTGTTTTCTTTACCAGCATCTTTTGCGGCACCAGTACTGGCTGCCCGTCTGCAAAACCGGCAAATCATGGTTTGGGTTACAGGTGCCTTGGTTGTCATCGGCACGATCCTGCTGATGCTGCCAATCAGTGGGTTCCCCTACTATGCCTTGATTAGCGCCTTACTCGGGTTAGGAACAGCCGGTACATTTTCCTTTACGATGACGCTCTTTAGTCTGAAAACCACCAATGCCGCCGATACCAGCAGCCTCTCGGGGATGGTTCAATCTCTCGGTTACTTTATTGCCGCCATTGGGCCGGTTATTATCGGTCAACTCAAAGCCATGACGAATAATTGGGCGTTGAGTGAGATTGTGATGCTAATTGTGACCGTTCTCTTCATCATTGCCGGATTGATTACTGAACATCGACGTCTGATTAACTAAAAGCTGGCGCAGCCCTCTGAAGTTGTGATATATTATCATCGAACGTATGTTCAAAAACGACTAAAGAAGGCTCAGCATGAAAGTATCTCAATATCCTACCAAAGAAGCTGAGCAACTAGCTCAGCATTTTTTTATTCACCGCTATCACGATCGGGGGATGCTCAAGTGGCAAGGATTTTTCCTTTCTGACCACACTGCTGCCCTCAACCGTGCCGAGAAGGCTAAACCGGAGAAACTTCACAAGGCACAGAAAGCTACAGAACTCAATCAACGACTAATGCAAGCCTGGCAAAGTCAGTTCCTAGTACACATTCAGCTCAATGTCCTTGATGAAAATCACCACCCCTTAGCAGTTGATGGACAAGTGGTGGGCATTAACAGTGACCGCGTCGTTATCCAAAAACCGGATCATCACTACTGTCAGTTGCCGCTAACCATCCTTCGCAATGTTATCTCTGAGAAAATCTAAATAAGGTCTTGCCTTGAAGCACGCTGGAAGGTTTATATTGAATGACGTTGGCGATAGCAACTGAAAAGCTCATTTTTCGTGCATTTAGCCATTGGTAAGTCTATAATAGGATGCGCGTTTTATAGCTAATATGTATAACTTTTTGAGGGAGTGAATGAATTGGCAGAAAATCGAGTAGTTATCACCTTGTTCGGGGGTGTTGGCGACCTTGCACGGCGCAAGCTCTACCCTTCATTATTTAGCCTTTACAAGAAGGGCTACTTAGGCGAGCATTTTGCCCTGCTAGGAACCTCACGTCACCCGTTGAGTGATGAAGAATTCCAAAAGATCGTTAGAGAATCAATCAGCAAAGAAACAGAAAATCAAGCTGGTCAAGCTGATAAATTCTCAACTCACTTCTTCTTTCAATCGCATGACGTTACCGATGCCGAACACTACAAGGTACTTTACAAACGGATTGCTGACCTGGACGAAAAATTTGGTGCTGAAGGCAACCGGCTCTTCTACATGTCCGTTGCTCCACAATTCTTTGGCACCATCGCCCGCAATTTAAACAACAAGCACTTGAAGCCAAGCAAGGGCTTCAACCGGCTCATCATCGAAAAGCCATTCGGTAATGACTTTGACTCAGCTAAGAAGCTGAATGACGAGCTTTCCGAGACTTTCCGTGATGACCAAATCTTCCGGATCGACCACTATCTGGCTAAGGAAATGATCCTTAATATCGAAGCACTACGCTTTGGCAACCCGATCATCGAATCCATGTGGAACAACAACTACATTGACAACATCCAGGTAACACTGAGTGAAGACCTTGGTGTTGAAGAACGTGCCGGTTATTATGACGAATCCGGTGCCCTCCGTGATATGGTCCAAAACCACATCATGCAAATTGTTGCCCAGTTAGCCATGGAAGAACCTGTTGCCTTTACCGATAATGACGTCATGTATGAAAAGGTCAAAGCACTGCGGAGTCTTCGCCGGTACTCACCATCAGAGGCTGACGCCAACTTTGTTCGTGGCCAATATGATGCTGACGACAAGGGTGGTCACCAGTACCGTGAAGAAAACGGTGTGGATCCTCACTCTAATACCGAAACCTTCGTGGCTGCCAAATTGATGTTTGATAACTATCGCTGGTACGGTGTGCCATTCTACATTCGGACTGGTAAGAAACTAGCAGACAAGTTTACCCGAATCGACGTTGTCTTCAAGAAGCCCGTTATCGACATCTTCAAGAACCCTCATGGGCAGGACAATGACAGCCAAAACCTGCGTTCTAACGTTTTGACCATTTATGTCGAACCAACTTCTGGCTTCTCCCTGCGTTTGAATGCTAAGAACGCCGGGCAAGGATTCACCACGATTCCAGTTGATTTGGATTACAAGCAAAGCGACGAGGCCCACGATGAAACACCGGGTCCTTACGAGCGTCTTTTCCTCGATGCCCTGGAAAACAACCACACGAACTTCGCTTCTTGGCCACTGATTGCCTACTCCTGGAAGTTCATCGACGTTATCCGCAACCTCTGGGACATTGAAAAGCCCGACTTCCCTAACTACCGTCCTGGTACGATGGGGCCAAAGGCTTCCGATGATCTGTTGGCACGTGATGGTCGTCACTGGATCTACCAAGCTCAGAATCATCAGGATGAAATCAATAAGAATCATCACTAATTTAATGATTCATTTTTTGCATTGGCAGTCTTTCATAAAAAGCAACTATATTCGTAACACTTTATTATGTTTGCAAACGGTTGTTTGCTATAATACAAATAATTAATTTAAGGAGCGTGAATTTGATGTCTGATCAAAAAGCACAAATTGGTGTTGTCGGCTTAGCCGTCATGGGTAAAAACTTGGCACTCAACATTGAAAGCCGCGGTTTTACGGTCGGTGTCTTCAACCGTCACCGCAACCGGACTGATGAAATGATGAAGGACCACAGTGACAAGAAGCTGATCCCAAGTTACACGATCGAAGACTTCGTTAAGTCACTGGAAACCCCTCGGCGGATTTTACTGATGGTTAAGGCCGGTGCAGCTACTGATGCTGTGATCAATCAATTGCTGCCACTGCTGGACAAGGGTGACGTCCTGATTGACGGTGGTAACACTAACTTCCATGACACGATGGCCCGTAATGCCAAGCTGGACAAGTCTGGTATTAACTTCATCGGCATGGGTGTTTCCGGTGGTGAACTGGGTGCCCTGCACGGCCCGGCTTTGATGCCTGGTGGTCAAAAAGAAGCTTACGACCTGGTTGCCCCAATTCTTACCCAGATCGCTGCTAAGGCTAAGGATGGCAAGCCATGTGTTGCCTACATTGGTCCTAACGGTGCTGGTCACTATGTTAAGATGGTTCACAACGGTATCGAATACGGTGATGAAGAGCTGATCGACGAAAGCTACAACATCATGCGTAACGTCCTGAAGATGCCTGTTAAGGACATCGCCGCTACCTTCCATGACTGGGACCAAGGTGAACTGAACAGTTACCTGATCAACATTACGGCCGACATTCTTACCCGGACTGACGACCTTGGCGACGACAAGTCTAAGCCAATCGTTGACATGATTCTGGACCGTGGTGCCAACAAGGGTACTGGTAAGTGGAGTTCAGAAACCGCTCTGGAAGACGGTGCCCCACAATCAGTCATCACGGAAGCCGTTTACGCTCGTTACATCTCCATGATGAAGAAGGAACGTCTGGCTGCCAACAAGGAACTGCCTGCAGAAGTTGAAGAAGCAAAGCTTTCTGACGACGAAAAGAAGGAATTCGTTGAAAAGATTCGCCAAGCCCTCTACTTTGGCAAGGTTATGTCATACGCCCAAGGCTTCGAACAAATGCGGATCGATTCCGAACACTACAACTGGGACCTGAAGTTCGGTGAACTGGCACAGATCTGGCGTGAAGGTTGCATTATCCGTGCCCAATTCCTGCAAAAGATCACCGACGCCTTTGAAAAGAACCCTGACCTGGACAACCTGTTGATGGACGACTACTTCACGGACATCGCCAAGAAGTACCAGATGGCTATCCGGGACGTCGTTGCCCTGGCCGTTAAGGCTGGTGTTCCAGTACCTGCACTGTCAGCTGCCATCAATTACTACGACTCCTACCGTGCTGCCGTTCTGCCAGCTAACCTGCTGCAAGCACAACGTGATTACTTCGGTGCTCACACTTACGAGCGTGTCGACCGTCCTGGTCACTTCCACTACACTTGGTACAAGGAACAATAATTAGCTAAATATTCCTATGTTAGCCTTTTACTTAGTGATATTTGAAGGGCCTAGCATGACCCAGATAATTAAATTTGCCCAAGAAAAGGCTTTCATCAAACTATGTGGTTGACAAATTGTCCCTGAACGCAGACAATATAAACGTACAAAAGTTAATGTTTCAACTCAGTACACTGTTTACTTTCATGCATATTGGAGGAAAAAATAATGCAGGATCTTAAGATCAAGGTATTTTCAGACGGTGCCGTACTTGACGACATGAAGAAGATGGCTAAGCACGACTACCTTAAGGGCTTCACCACTAACCCATCACTGATGAAGCGTGCTGGCATTAAGAACTACATGGACTTTGCCACTGAAGCTGTAAAGGACTTCCCTAACTACAGTATTTCATTCGAAGTGTTCAGCACTGACCCTGACACTATGTTGAAGGAAGCTCACAAGATTACCGCCCTTGGCGACAATGTCTTTGTTAAGGTTCCTGTATGCAACGAAAAAGGTGAACTTAACACCAAGGTTATCAGCAGCCTTTCACACGAAGGTATCAAGGTTAACGTTACTGCCATTGCTACTGCCGACGAAGTTAAGGCAGCTACTGAAGCAGTTGACCCTAACGTTCCTTCATACATGTCAATCTTCGTTGGCCGTGTTGCTGACGCTGGTAACGAATGGGTTGACTTTGTTAAGAAGTCTGTTGAATATGCTCACAAGCTTCCTAAGTGTGAAGTTCTTTGGGCTTCAACTCGTGAAGTAGCCAACATCTTTGACGCACAAAAGATGGGCGTTGACATCATCACTGTTCCACCTGCAATTCTGGAAAAGTTCAACGCTAAGCGTGGCCAAACTCCAATGGAGATTTCAAAGAACACTGTTGATGGCTTCAACAAGGACATCAAGCAACTGGGCTTCAGCATCTTGGACTAAATTAAAATACGTTAGTTAATACTAACTTTTTAAAGCTCCGCTATCATGGCGGGGCTTTTTTTGTACGTAAAAAAGGCCGGAGAGGCAAAACCTCTTCGGCCTTTAGTTTGTCAAAGCATCTATTACTTCTTATCTTTTGGCAACTGGTTGTCATCATTTGTGCGGACAACCAGAACGTCGATGCGGGCGTTGCGGTTAACAAATGACGTAACAGAACCAATCATTGCGCGTTGCATCCGTGACAGACCACTAGCACCAATCATAATTAAATCATTGTGGTGATCGTGCGGAAAATCGAATGAAATAACGGTCTTGGGGTTGCCGAGCCGAACGTGGATATCAATGTTGTCAAAATCCACGTTTTCCAGCAGACCGTCCAAGTAATCCTTTGCTTTTTCTACTAACTGGTAAGCAATGCTCCCATTGGACATACCGGCAAAATTGTATGCCATTGCCCGCGTATCAATAACGTTTAAAACATCGATGTGGGCATCATTACGCTTAGCAGTTGCAATTGCCTTATGAAAGGCTAATTCTGCTTCCTTAGAACCGTCTACCGGAACCAGGATGTTTTCATATTCTTGGCTCATCATCAGACCTCCAATCCCTCTTTAGTTTAATTGTACTACCAACCTCGCCTGAAACAAAAGTACAAAGCTGATTTTCTCTTTCGATTGACTTTAACGAATAAAGCCCCTACAATTTGGTTAAGATTATTAAGTTTTAAGGGAGCTTTTCAAAGCTATGGATAAGATTGACCGTCAAATTATTAATATGTTGCAGCAGAACGCACGCGTATCACTGAAGCAAATGTCGCAGACTTGCTATATTTCGTCACCAGCTATTGCTGCCCGGATCAGTAAACTCGAAAAAAAGGGAATTATTACTGGCTATCACAGCACCGTCAACCTCGAAAAATTGAACTTCCACGTTAAAGCCTTTGTACAAGTCCAATTGGAGCCACGGCAAAAGAAAGAATTCTACCCTTACATCCAACAGATCCCTAACGTAATCGAATGCAACTGTGTGACCGGTGATTTCTCCGAAGTCATGGAAGTGGTCTTCCCATCCACGTCCGATTTAGATGATTTTATCAACGTCATTCAACAAAAATTCGGCAAAACCAGCACCCAAATTGTCTTTAGCACCAGTGTGCAACACCGCGGCGTCACCTTGAACATGCCCGAAGATAATCAAGACGAGCAAGCTCAATGAATTTATCAGCCACACAAATCCCACAATATTGTGAACTGTTTGGTCGTTGGCAAGTGAGAACTATCCACGGACAACAGGTGCTGTACACTACCAATTTAGGTAGCTATTTACGCTTTCGGGTGCTCAAACACGCAGCCATTACCATCAACGCACTCAACAATGGTAATCCCTTGGCAAATCCCCAGGTCTACGCTTGGCGAATTGCGGGTCGATCGTGGCAACGAGTGGCAGTCGATGAAATGCCTCTGCACATTGTCGTGGACCATTCTGTCAATGTCGAGATCATGACCGCCGGCAATAACGACATCGACCAAGTCTGGACTGGCAATCAGGGCTTTGCCATCACTAGTATGGCTATCAGCGGAAAGATCACCAAAGCTGAACCTCGTCAACGCCTCGTCGCCATTGGTGATTCCATCACTGCCGGTTGCTGGGTAGCTGGTAAAAATTCGTCCTTTGACTACCGCCCGGAAAGTAACTATCTCCAACTGGCAGCTGACCAGTGTGGTTTCGACGTCGACCGGATTGCCTACTCTGCTAGCGGCGTGCTTGCCCCGGGAACCGGTGGCGTTCCGTCAGCGGACAAATGGATCGATCACATCGATCGGGATAATGTTTGGCAAGCCCGGCCTTGTCAACTAGTCTTGGTGAACCTAGGAACCAATGATCACCAGCCTGATCCGGCT
This sequence comes from Limosilactobacillus sp., assembly GCF_040772465.1. Classification (GTDB taxonomy): domain Bacteria; phylum Bacillota; class Bacilli; order Lactobacillales; family Lactobacillaceae; genus Limosilactobacillus. Next base: position 224,119 of record NZ_JAXGYB010000001.1, read on the forward strand.
GTCTTTTGCCAACGCTTTGTGGCCTTAATCAAACAAATTCAGAAGCAGTGGCCTGCTCCGGTGATCGTTCTTACCCCCATTTCACAACGCAACGCATCATTAATCGCAAATGCCGCGCGACAAACTGGCTGCCAGCTAGTCAGCACCCAGGGCTGGTGCCATCACTTTACAGACCACACTCATCCTAACCAGGCCGGATCGGTTGAAATTGCCAAACACTTAGTTAATGTTATTCAGAAAATGAAGGGAGCGTCGACTAATGGAAAATAAACGAATCATCCCCGTCCGCCATGGCTATAACTTCCGTGACCTCGGTGGCTACGAAACCGCAGATGGTCACCATGTCCAATGGGGACGGCTTTACCGCACCGGACGGCTGAACATCCTCGATTCTGACGAACAACAGGGATTCATCGACCGCCACGTTGACCGCATCCTCGACTTGCGTGACAACTGCGAAGTTAAATCAGAACCCGATCCCCAGTGGGATGGGGCCCAGTATCGTCATCTACCCGTTTTTATCTCCGATGAAACCGGGGCTAATCTTCCCTGGTTTTCTTCTAGTCACGATCTGGCAACCGATCCCCACCTGGGCGATCAATTGATGAAAACTGCTTACCATGACATGCTGGCTAAGCCCATCGGTCAAAGAGCCTACCACAACTATTTTGCCAACCTGCTCGCTGATAAAGATGGAGCAGTCGTCTTTCACTGTGCGGCGGGTAAAGATCGGACTGGCGTTGCTGCCTACCTGACATTGCGGTTGCTCGGCGTATCTAAAGAGCTGGCACAACAAGATTACCTGTTGACCAATGACTGCTCAGTGGAACATCGTCAACGACGCGTCCAAGAAATCAAGGCTGCTGGTGGTAACGACATTACCGTCAGCAATGTTATGCAGATGGCAACTGCCAAGACGGAATTTCTTCAAGCTGCACTCGATGTCATTCGCCGGGAAGCCGGCAGTGTCGAAGGCTACTTCAAGGATGTTCTCGGTTTTTCAGATAACGACATTGCCGATTTAAAGCGACTTTACCTGGCATAATCGCGTCACCAGTGAAAAAACGGTATAATAATGATAAAGAGACACGACTCCGCAGCCGCGTAAAGGAGTGATTTGATGGAAACACGTATTTTCTTTAATCCGGGCGACTCAATCGCTAACATCCATGACTACAACGAAGCAATTCGGAAGGGCCAAATTTACAAGAAAGAGAAGAAAGTCGACGACCTGGTTATTGCCAAGGGGCCTAATGACGAAGAATATGCCATCTTTTATGCCAAAGACGAAAAGCCGGCTAGCCAAGAAAAGGCGAAGGCTTACGACGTTAAGAAGCACCTATAAAATACAAGTACCGTTCAGCTCACCAGCTGAGCGGCCTTTTTTCTTCTCACCACTTGCCTTCGAGTCCACTATAGGGTTTATATTAAACACCGTAATGTAAGAAGTTTAATTTAGGAGGCAATCATATGAAAGCAGCAGTTTTCGTTGAACCAGGAAAGATGGAAGTCCACGAAGTCGACAAACCAACACTGCAAAAGCCAACTGACGCCATTCTGAAGATCGTCCGCGCCTGTGTGTGCGGATCTGATCTGTGGTGGTACCGTGGCATTAGTGAACGTAAGCACGGTTCCCTCGTCGGCCACGAAGCTATCGCAGTCGTTGATCAAGTGGGTTCAGCCGTGAAGGATATCAAGCCTGGTGACTTTGTCATCGCTCCATTCACCCATGGCTGTGGACACTGTGCCGCTTGCAAAGCCGGCTTTGACGGTGATTGCATGAACCAGGAAGCTGGTGGCAACGGTGGTTACCAAGGTGAATACCTGCGTTTCACTAACGCTAACTGGGCCCTCGTTAAGATTCCAGGCAAACCTGATGATTACAGTGACGCACAGCTGAATGACCTGCTGACGCTTGCCGACGTAATGGCTACTGGTTACCACTCTGCCGCTAGTGCTGAAGTGAAAGATGGTGACACCGTCGTTGTTATCGGTGACGGTGCCGTTGGTCTATGCGCCGTTATCGGCGCTAAGCTGCGTGGTGCTAAGCGCATCATTACCATGAGTCACCACGAAGACCGGGCCAAGTTGGCTAAAGAGTTCGGAGCAACCGACATCGTTAGTGAACGTGGCGATGATGCTGTTAAGAAGGTGCTGGAACTGACTGACGGCAACGGTGCCGACGCAGTGCTCGAATGTGTAGGTGCGGTTTCTGCCATCGAACAAGCCGGCAAGGTTGCCCGTCCAGGTGCCATCATCGGTCGTGTCGGTGTTCCACAAACGGAACCATCTTCTAACACCCTCTTCTGGAAGAATATCGGTCTCCGCGGTGGAATTGCTTCTGTCACTACGTACGACCGTGAAGTTCTTCTCGATGCCGTTCTCAGTGGCAAGATCCATCCAGGGAAAGTCTTTACTAAGCGCTTTACCCTCGACCAAATTCAACAGGCCTACGAAGCCATGGACAAGCGTGAAGCTATCAAGTCCCTGGTTATCGTTAGCCAATAATGCCAACCATTAATATCATAAGAGCTAGCAGTCAATGCTAGCTCTTTTTCGTCCGATGCCCTATCTGCATGGCTTAATATTAAAAATAGCAATTTCACATAGTTATATGAACATGATACGCTGGAAGCAAATCAACTAAGGAGTGTTTGAATATGTCCAAACCTTACATTATCGTCCACATGATGATGTCTATCGACGGGCGCATCGACTGCGGAATGACTGCCCAGTTGGATGGCAATGATGAATATTACTCCACCTTGTCAGCGATCGATGCCCCAACACGGGTCAGCGGCGGTGTTACGGCTGGCACTGAAATGGCTGATGGTCAAATTAAACAGCAGGATGGCACACCACTAGGTAAAGAAGAATTTGCCAAGAATAACGACGCCAAAGCATACAACATTGCGACTGATTCCAAGGGCTGTCTGCGTTGGTCTGACGAATCCCATGCTACCTTCCCACATCTCATTCTGACGACGACCAATGTCAGCCAGGATTACGTTGACTACCTTAATAAAAACCACATTTCATGGATTGCAACAGGTAACAAACACGTCAATCTTCAACGCGCCATGGAAATCCTAGGTGATCAATTTGGTATCAAACGGCTGGCAGTCGTCGGCGGTGGCCGTATTAACGGCGGCTTTTTAAAGGCTGGTCTGGTAGATGAAATCAGCGTTGTGATCGGTCCCGGCGTCGATGGGCGAAGCAACCAGCCAGCCCTATTCGATGGTCTGACTGATGGACGTCCGGTTCCGTTGAAATTAAAGAATGTCCAGAGTTACCCTGATGGTGCTGTCTGGCTACGCTACCAAGTTAAATAATTTGAATCTATTATTATTCCCCAACTCGCCATGATAGACGGATTGGGGATTTTTTGTCTTATAATCATTTAAAGTTCATAAAACTTCGGAATGGGATTGTTATCAGAACTGCAACTAATATTTTTGCCATCAATAAGCGAACATTAACTAAATATCATTGCTTATTAGTTCGTATAATGCTAAAGTGAAAGTATCTTATTAGACGAACGGGTAAGGATCCATGAAAATTACAATTTTATCGACGAGCGATATCCATAGTCATATCTTTCCAACGAGCTTTCGCAAAGCGGACGACAACCAACCTTTTGGCTACCTTAAGGCAGCTCAGGTTGTCAACGACATTCGTCAGGCCGCTAATCCGAACGAGATGGTCCTGTATATTGAAAACGGAGATTTCATCGAGGGCAATCCCATGGCTGAATATGCTCACGACACTAGACAGAGTAAACATTATGATCAGTTATATTCCCAAATCTTAAATCATATGCACCCGACAGCAGCGGTGCTCGGCAATCACGAATTCAGTTTCGGTCAAGATTACCTCAAACACGTTTGGGCACACCGCCACTTCCCTATTCTCTGTGCGAACATCGGTTATGCCCAAAAACACGGACTGGCGGACAGTCAATATCTGCTTTTGCAAAAGCACGGCGTGAAGGTAGCCATTCTCGGTCTTACAACCCAGTACGTCCCCGAATGGGAGCCAGCACAACACATTACCGGTCTCAAGTTTAGGAGTGCGCTCAGTGCTGCTAAAAAGTGGGTCCCACTCCTTCACCAAGTCGCTGATATTGTCATCGTCGCTTACCATGGCGGTTTTGAAGGAGATCTCGAAACTGGTAAGGCCGTTGAAGCACTCACTGGTGAAAACGAAGCCAGCGCCATCTTAAAGCAAGTTCCGGGGATCGACGCGCTGGTCACTGGTCACCAGCACCGAGAAATTGCTACTAAAGTTAACGGCGTCCCTGTCACCCAACCGGGCTTCCGGGGAGCTAAAGTGGGCTGTATTTCATTGGAAATCGACCAGAATAAGCAAGTCACCAGTAGCCAAAGTCAACTCATCTCGACTAGTGATGCTCCGTTAGAGCCTTACCTGCAGCAGATTACCACCGCGTGGCAGACTGACGTCGAACATTGGCTGAGTCAACCACTTGCTACCATCGATGGTGATATGTTGATTCACGATCCACTTCAGGCTCGCTTACATGGTCATGCTTACCTCGATTTGATCAACCGTGTCCAAATGGATGCTACTGGCACCGATATTGCCGCGACATCCCTCTTCAACGACGAAGTGCGCGGTTTTGACCACCAAGTAACCATCCGCAACGTCCTCAATAGCTACGTCTACCCTAATACCCCAGCCGTTGAGAAAACGACGGGTGCCGACCTGAAAGCCGCCCTCGAACGCTGTGCTTCCATGTGGGAACTCGACGCAGACGGTAACGTGATCGTTGCCGACAGTTTTCTGCACCCGAAGCAACGCCTCTATAATTACGACTATTATTCTGGGATCGACTACACCTTTGACCTGCGAAAACCAGTAGGTCAGCGTGTCACCCAACTGCAATACCACGGCAAGGACGTCCAGCCAAACCAGGTCCTTGAATTCACGACGGGTCGTTATCGTGCTAGCGGTGGTGGCAAGTACCCGATGTTTTCGGCCGCTAAGATCACCCGCCAGATCCATACCGTCACCAGCAAACTGATTATCCAGTACTTACAAAAGCACCCGCAGATCAAAGCACAACAGCCGCATAATTTAACCATCATTAAATAAAACAAGGCTCCAGTATTCGGTCAACCCGAACATTGGAGCCTTTTGTTCAATCAAGCATAATTGGTCACATCATGCCAACTATTCTTCTGGATCATCTTGGTTCTGCTTTTCCAGCATCGCCTTTTTACGTAATTCGTAGTAATTCTTTTCCTCGAGGAAGGGAATTACGTGATCCTCGAAGTGATCTAATTTGTATTTCAGATAATTAATGGTTTGGTTCATTGCGTCACGGCGAGCAACTAGTTGTTCGTACTGCTCTTTGACTAATGATTTTTGGGCCGCACGACTGCCCTTGTGTTCACGGTAGACTTTCACAAAATCAACCAGGGATTCCACTGACATTCCGCCATTGCGCATTGCCTTGATAAAAAGCACCCACTTGATTTCGTTTTCGGTGTAGTCCCGGTAACCACTGCTATTACGGGGAACTTTTGGCAAGAGACCGATGTTTTCCCAATAACGCAGTGTTTCCCGTGAAACATCTAATTGCTCACTAACATCTTTAATGTTCATAATCCATCCTCCATCCTGAACTATTAAGTGTGAAGGTAGTTACTACCTATCTTCAGCTAATTTTTCCAATTGGTCAATAGCCGTTAATAAGCAGTGATGATTATTCTGAATTTTAGCAAGTTCTTCCTTGATCAAAGAGTGTCGTGCTGGTTCGGCCTGATTGCCAAGTGATACCAATTTCATGTATTCACGCTGGAAATCATCAGACACCCCTAGTTGATTCAATATCTTGACGCACTTGAGCCAATCGACATCACGGTCGGAAAAAATGCGTAAACCATCACTATCACGTCGTACTGGCGGAATCAGACCTACCCTTTCCCACCGGCGAATGGTATCAGGTTGGATTGCCAACTGGCTGGCAACTTGTTGAATTTGCATAGTGGTCCCCCATTTTGCTGATTAGTTTGCAGACTGGTTGACAAAACTGAGAATTAGTAAACTGGCCGGTCGTTGCCTTGCGTATCTGGATCAGCAATACCCAAACTATCGTTGGCACCGAATGAAGGATCTGCTACAATCTTCAGAACAACATCGGCAATGGACTTCCGAGAGCCAGATACACCGACAAATGGTTCATCCTTGTGGGTCAGGGTGTACTTCACCTCATCACGGTCGTTCAACCATGGCAAACGCAACGTGGTGTAAGTCAAACCGGAATCTGCTGCTAGCTGGTCAGACTTCACAGCGGCATTGTCGGCAGTGACCTTGCCACCAAAGCAGGTGTCCCGGTTCCACTTACCAAATGCACCAGGCACTTCGTCATAGATGCCCAGCAGGTTGGTCAGGATCAGACGTTTGACCCCTTCCTTCTTCATGGCGTTGATGATGTTATTAGTTGGCCGGTTTTGTCCTTCGTCATGGTCAATTACGGCATTGAACACCATGTCTTGACCCTTGACGGCCTTGTCCACATCAGCAGGGTTGTTGAGGTCGCCTTCGAGGACAGTAACCCGCGGATTGGATGCGAGGTCATTCAGTCGGCTGCTGTTCCGCAACATCAGCGTCAAGTCAACGTCCTTAAACTGGTCTTCGTTTAAAATCCGATCCTCAACCAAGCGAGCAATCTGTCCATTAGCAGCTAAAATAGCGAGTTTCATTATAATTTCCTCCTCTGTTTTTATATCATTTTCAACACTGCTAATGCTAATCCTTATAGCAAACTTTAAGGCAAGGGGAAAATCACAAAAAAATGAAAAACTGGTAATTCACCTCCTCAAGCCTTTGAGAAAGCAAATTACCAGCTCCATCTTAAAATTTCATTGCCGCTAAGAATTCTTTAATCCGCTCGGTTGGGTGGTTAAAGAAATCGTCACTGCTGCCATTAAATTCAATCCGACCGTCTTCCACGAAAATCAACCGGTCAGCAACACGACGGGCAAATTCCATGTTATGGGTAACGACGATCATCGAATGCTGCTCATGAGCTAAGCGTTGCAAGACGCGCAGCACCTGGGCCTCTAATTCTGGATCAAGGGCACTGGTTGGCTCATCAAACAACAAGTAAGAAGGATTCATCGCTAAAGCCCGACAAATGGAAATTCGCTGTTGCTGACCACCAGAGAGTTGGCGCGGGTAACGGTCGGCAGTATCATCTAGGTCCACCTGCCGCAACAATGCGTGTGCCCGCTGGTTAGCCTGGTCAACCGGTTGCTTAAGTACATAGCGCGGTCCTTCAGTGATGTTCTGTAAAACCGTCAAATGAGGAAACAGGTTCCAACTCTGGAAAACCATCGCCGTTTTGCGCCGGGCAGTCAGAATCGTCTTGCTAGTCAGGTCAGAACTAAAATCGATCGTCAAATCGTCGAGCTGCATCGTTCCCTTTTGCGGACGCTCTAATAGGTTGAGTGAACGCAGCAAAGTGGATTTACCGGCACCAGACGGTCCTAAGATCACCGTCGTCTGGTGTTCCGGAAATTCAACCGATACATCCACCAGGGCATGGTGTTCAGCATAACGTTTATCAACATGGCTCAGTTTGATCATTAGGCACCCTCCTTTGAATCGGCAACATAACGGGAGGTCCACTTTTCAAGATAGTGTTGCAAGATGGAAAGGACCGTGCAGAAGACCGCGTAGATAATCGCTACCAGCGAATACATCAGTAATGGCTGGTAGTTGTGAGCGACGATCTGCTGGCTGACCATGAACATTTCCATGATGGTAATCGAGCTGGCCAGTGACGTGTCCTTGACTAAGCTAATAAAGGCATTGGACAGCGGTGGTACCGCGATACGCAAGGCTTGGGGAAAAATGATTCGCCACAAAACCTGTTGGTAGGTCATCCCAATCGAATATGCTGCTTCCCATTGGCTCTGGGGAATAGAATTAATCGATGCCCGAATGGTTTCGGATTCGTAAGCCCCGCAGTTCAACGAGAAAGTAATGATGCCCGCCGTCCACGCGTTGAACTGGATGCCAATATTTGGCAAGCCAAAGAACACGATGAACAGCTGAACCAGCAACGGGGTTGAACGGAACAGCCAAACATAGAAGTCAAAGATCCACTTAGCTAGCTGCCATAAACCATGTACTAGCAAGTTGCCATGTGGATTGGAACGTCTAATCAACGCGGTCACTACCGCAATAATCAATCCCAGGACAAACGAAATGATTGAGATGGGAATCGTATATTTTAAACCAGCCTTGATCAACTGTGGCGTCGTTGTAACGATAATGTGCCACATGCCATTCATCCCCTTTGCTAGGTGCCGCTATCCTTATGGCTTAGTGATGTTGCTGTTAAAGTACTTCATTGACAGGCGCTTCAGCGTACCATTTTTGCGTAAGTGGCTCAGTGCCCGGTTGACCTTAGTCTTCAGGCCTGGGTTATGCTTACTCATTAGAACAGCCACTTTTTGGGTTGGGACTTCCTTTGATGGTACAACCACTGACTTGAGATCAGCCGACGGGTTCTGCCGTTGGTAATAGAGGTAGGCTTCGTTGGCGTCGAGCAAAGCAGCCACCCGTCCTTGCCGTACCAAGGAAACAGCAGCGGAGAAGTCGCTCATCGTTACAACATTACCATGCCACTTCTTAACGTTATCGGCATTGACTGAACCAGTACCAGCAGCAATCTTCTTACCCTTGATATCTTTCATATTGTGAAGAGAATTGTTGTTCTTCTTCATAATCAAAGCATCTTTAGAGTAAATATACGGTGTTGAGAAAGTATAAGCTTTCTTGCGGGCTGGCGTTTCAGCAATATTGTCAAGCACAACGTCGAACTTCTTGGATCCCAGTCCAGCAATCAGTGAGTCCCACTTAGTTGGAACAAACTTAACCTTGTAGCCCATTTGTTTAGCTAGTTTCTTGGACAATTCAATTTCAAACCCAGTCAACTTACCATTCTTCCGGTAGGCATAAGGAGCGTAAGTGCCTTCCACCCCAACGGTTAACGTGTGCGGGTGGATCAGATGAGCCTGGGCACTCTTCTTACCACAACCACTAACTGTTACTGCCAACAACAATGCCGCAGCAACGACAATCAAACGATGCAAAAACTTCATTATTATTTTCCTCTTCTCAAATAGTGAATAACCTTTTAAATTATCTCGCAAAGGCTGCTGGTAAGCAACGATTTGCTACTAACTTTTGAGAAGTGACACAAATGTTCCCATTACCGACCGCCGACAATTTTATCAGCAGCGTCCGATAACTTGAGGGATAGTTTGTCGGCAGAATCCTTAAAGTCACCAATAAAATCCTGGCTTTCAGGACTGACACGACCGACTTCCTTGCCCATAATATCAGTCACAACCAAATCTTTTTGATCCCACTTAACATCGTCGTAATGGCCTTCCAATGCAGCATCCATGTACGCTTGCAGCATGTCTTTTACCGCATCACTAATAACGTCGTCAGCTTCAAGGTGTTTACCATGAACGTTGGCTTGGGCGATCTTCATTGCTACTTCATCCATATTTGACGGAATTTCGATACTCATTTTCCATTCTCCTCTTTTCATCAGGTCACTGGATTAGTGTAACGCCAGGCCTTAAGGACGCGCAATAATTACGGCTGGCTTGACGCTGCAATGGCAAAGAGCCTAGCATAGTGGTCGAGTAAGGGGGAATGCACATGGCTGAAATCCAATTCCAGCAAATGACTAGCAAGGGTTATCATGAAATTCAACAAGAAATCGAAGACCTCAAGAAGCAGCGGCCCTTTAAAATTGCTCAGTTAAAGGCAGCCCGGGCGCTAGGAGATTTATCCGAAAACACCGAATACAGCACTGCTAAACGTGAATTGCGTCATCTGGAAAGCCGGATGCGCTACCTTGATCATCTTCTAACTTACGCTAAAATCGTCGATCCCAAGGACAATGGCACCGTCCAACTCGGAGCCCACGTTACGATTGAATTCACTGATGATCACAGTCAAGAAACCTACCAGATTGTCGGCAAGCAGGAAGCTGAAGAAGCTTCATTAAACGAACAAAAGTTGTCCTTTGATTCACCGTTAGGTAAATCATTAATGCATCAGCAGGTTGGTGACACTGTTAACGTCAAGGCTCCAGCCACAACCTACCAGGTTAAGGTGAAAAAAGTCGAACTCTAGTAACAAAATTGGCCAGCACCCGTAAGTGCTGACCATTTTTCTTTATTCTGCAATCGCCTGTCGATAAGCCTTTGCCGTTCGCGGATCAAAGGCGCAGATAATAACTTCCTTCAAACTATCATCTTTTTGAATGAAATCACGGATCGTTTTAATAGCGATCTTCGCTGCCCGCTCTAACGGGAAGCCATAAACGCCCGTACTGATAGACGAAAAGGCAACGTCGCGGCAATTATTTTGAGCAGCTAACTCCAATGAATGCTGATAGCTGTTTGCCAGCAGTTGGTCCTCATTATGATTACCACCGTGCCAAACCGGTCCCGGGGTATGAATGATGTACTTAGCTGGCAGCTTAAAACCCGGGGTAATCACGGCTTCCCCCGTCCGGCAGCCATGAAATTTCGCACAGGCCGCGTTGAGTTCTGCCATCCCCGCTGCCCGGTGGATGGCACCATCGACACCACCGCCACCACGAAGGCCAGTGTTGGCAGCATTGACGATAGCATCGACCTTCAGCGTTGTAATATCAGCTTCAACAACTTTGATTGTGGTCAATCAGCTCACCGCCTTACCAAATATTAACCCGTTTGTCTGGTGCCAGGTACATTCCATCGCCTTCATGAATTCCAAAGGTGGTGTAGAAGTCGTCCTGGTTCTGGGCTTGGACGTTAGCCCGCAGTTTATTAGGAGCGTGAACGTCAATTGACAACAACAATTGCTTATATTGGTCGGTGGCCTTCATCCGCCAAATCCGGCCCCAATTGATGAAGAAGGCGCGCAGGTCAACATCATCTTCCTGCTTAGCTGCTGAGAGGGCACAGGACAAGCCACCACCATCAGCGATGTTTTCCGAAACCGTTAATTTGCCGTTAACCGGATGCCCAGCAAATTTCAGCCCGTTAAACTCATCAATCATCTTTTGGGCCAGTTTCTGGAAGTGTTCCTTGTCTTCTTTTGTCCACCAGTTATGCAGATTACCGTGTTCATCAAACAATGAACCATTATTGTCAAAAGCATGGGAAATTTCGTGGGCCATAACGGCGCCGATCCCGCCGTAGTTCTCGCTGCTCTTCTGTTTCAGTGAATAGAACGGTGCCTGCAGAATAGCTGCCGGGAAGACAATGATGTTCTTGAACGGAGCGTAGTAAGCGTTGACTGTCGATGCACTCATTTCCCAACGCATTCGGTCGACTTGTTTGCCATAACGGCTAAACTGGTCTTTGCTGAAGGTCACACTGAGGTTATTTAAGTTAGCCAGCAGCGTTTGGCCAGGATCGATCTTCAGTTGGTCAAAGATAGCCGGAATCTTATCCGGGTAACCGACTTGGATGCCCAGATTATCCAACTTCTTAATGGCTTGCTGACGAGTAGCAGCACTGAGCCAGTCGTTGTTACGCAGCCTATTCTCGTAAACGCCAACCATCCGGTGCACCATTTTGATAACGTCCTGCTTAGCTTCGGGGCCAAAGTACTGTTGCCCGTAGTAGGTGCCAAGGACCTGGGAGAACATGCTGCCAGTCAGATAGTAAGCAAATTTGTGTTGGTTAACGGCTTCTTTCCGTCCAGAAATGGCACGGCCGTACGTCCCACTAAGTTGACGCAGCTCTTCACTCAGATAATGTGAATCGGCTACGACCCGCTTAGTCAACAGCCATGACTTAAAGAGTTCAAAGTGGTCAGCCAGGATATCATCCAGGGCTTCGAAGTATGCCGGTTCGGTGACGATGATCTTGTCTGGCGTGGTACCAATCAGCTCTTGGACAATGGCCCGGAGATCAAGCTGCTTAGTGTGTCCAGCAAATTCATCCATCGTCTGTGGATTATAGAGCTTACTGTAATCAGCTGCCTCTTCCGCACTCTTTACGTGTGGAACTAACAAGGAATCAAACTGAACGGCTTGGTCAGCAATGGTTTTAGCATCATCTTCAGTAAAGCCAAACTTCTGCAGCAATTGAACGACCATCTGCTTCCAAATCTTCAAGAGAGCTGGTCCCTGCTGATTATCCTTAGCATAGTAAGTTTTATCGGGCAGGATCAGGCCTGGAGCGCTGGCAAAAAGAGCGTAAGTTGTCGCGTGTTTCATGTCAGCATCGATGTCAAAATCAACGGGTGAAGTCTCGCCACGTAAAATCGTATCTTTCCAGCCGTTCTGGTAATCCTGATAAGATTGCAGCTTCTGAATCCGGTCAACGCCTTCCCGAGATGGTTCGGTGCCCTCTTCATCACGGCGTTTGAAATCACCAGCCAATTGGTACAACTTTAGCATCTCAGAAAACTGGTTAGTCTGTGGGCGCTTATCCTGCTCTTTACCCGCCACAAAGGCGTCAAGATCAGCCATCAGGTGCTTTTCGACTCCATCTTCTAGTTCAACAAAGCCTCCCGTTGCCGGTTTATCCGCTGGAATCTTGGCCTGCTTAACCCAGTCCGCATTGACTGCTTCGTACAGGTCATCCTTAATTTGTTGCTCGTTAATTGCCATCGAGCCACACTCCCTTCAATATTTACCCTTTCAGTATACCAGTTTCTACAACAAAGCCACCCTGATAAGCACTGCAAGAACAGACCTACCTGGGTGGCTAATTTTATTTAGATGGGGCAAGGCGTTTCCCATGAATGATTAATATTTCCCGGGCAATAATCAAGGCAACCACCACAACGATAAATAGTGGTTGGTAGCCAAAATGATCAATCATGAGGCCACCCCAAAATGGTCCCAGTGCCTTGCCGACAGAAGAAAAGACATTAACCAGTCCTTGATTGCGTCCCTTCTGCGCATAAGGTGTATTTTCATCGACAACAACAGGAGCCGCTGGAACGTAGAGTGCTTCACCACAAGTTAAGAAAATCATCCCCGCGATAATCCAAGCACTCTGGTGAGAACAGATGATCACTACAAAAGAAAGGAGGCAAAAGAGTAACCCCGTACGGGCTTGACCCAGTGCCTGCTTGAAGATGTGTGGATTACGCAAAAGCAGCAGTTGGATGACAGTGATGCCAATACCATTGATAACCCATAAATGGCTATAAAAGGTTGGCCGGTAGTGTAGTTCTGCCAAATAAACAGACATATTAGTCATCCACTGGGAATAACAGAGCCACATTATTAGGAGGCTGGCCATTACTAGCCAGATAATTAAAGCCGTTTTTCCACTAGACTTATGGCGTGAGCCTTGCCGATTCAGTGTCGCAGCCTTATTAGGATATTTAAACGGCATCACCAATAAAGCAAAGGCCAAGACACAGGTAGCAATAATAACGATTACCATCATAAGACGTTGAATGCCGTGACCGTCATACAGATAACCGATTGATCCGGAACCGAGTACCAGACCAATATTGACAGCCAGATAAAGTAAGTTGAAATCGCGGCGTGAATAGCCACCGGCATCCATATAACTGACCATCGAATACTCTACTGTCAGCGCCCAACCGGTTAAAAAACCATACGGAAGTAAGAAGATGACATAACCCAACATCCCGGGCAATATCAAGCCAATTAAGGAAATAATCAGTGTACCGATGATCCCAATCATCAAAACCGCATATTTGTTAAGGCGGTCAAAGAGCTGGCCAGCCACGTAGCTGCCCAGGGCATTTAAAAAAGAGTAGATCATCAATATCATGCCCGTCTGTGTGAGAGAAAGATGGAATTCCTGGTGGAGATACAGCGTACTAACCGGCCAGACCATGCTATAGATTGTGTTGACGAGTAAAGCAATAATGGCTAAACGTGGCAATGTTAACCGACGTTTCACTACACTCACTCCCCCTGATTAGTTTTGTCTGCGTTGCATCCACCTCATGTAAATAACCACTGCCACAATGGACACGGCCATCATGGCAACACAACTAGTGAACAAGAAACGGTAATTCCATTCATCAATCGCAAAACCGCCGTACAACGGACCAATTGCCCGCCCGATCGAAGAAGTCATGCTGACTAAGCCTTGATAGTGCCCGGCTTCGTCTAAAGTAGTCATCGTTGCCACCCAGGCTGGTGCTCCCGGAAGGCTCAGCATATCACCAATCGTCAAAATGATCATTGAGATCGTAAAACCCGCCAGGGAATGGGAGAAGATCAAGATGACAAACGATGAAGCAAAGATGATTAAACCAACGATAATCTGCGTACTTAGTCGCACATACGGTGAGAGCATATTAACTAACGGCTGCCCACATACGATTAATAAACCATTGATCGTCCACAAGAGGCTGTATACGAAGAATGGAATCCCCATATTGGTGATGTGGACCGACATAATACTTTCCCACAGCGAATAAGCGAGGTAAGCGACAATCAAGTTCAGACAAATTAACCGAATCAGGATAATCCGTTGGTGATGGCCAGTGGAACTAACTTTATTCCGTTCTTTGGTTTTACTCTGGGCCCGTTTTTCAACTTTCGTAAAGTTGACGTTAAAGGTGAACAGAGTGACCAGCAGAAGCGCCAAGTAAAAAATCGAGGTGACAACAAAGGTAATGACAATCCCAATTGGGAACAGAACCCCGACGAGTAGCGTCCCAATAACAATCCCGAGATTATAGGCAATATAAATGATGTTGAAAACATAGCGTTGCCCATGTCCCGTAACAGCGGAACCATAAGCGTTAGTGATCGTCATGTTGATTCCGTCACCAAAACTTACCAGTGACATCAGGACGCCAAAAATAGGCCAGCCATGGAAAACAATCAAAAGCACCACGGCGGCCACGGCTATTCCTGCCCCGATGACCGCTGTCAAATACGGACGCCAATGATCAAACAGGTGTCCTCCCAAATAATTGCCAAAAATCATTGCTGCTGACATTATCAGTGTGACGACACCAGCCGTTGTCAGTGTTTGGTGCAGGTAATTATGCACGTACATCGTGGTTAACGGCCACAAAAAAGAGGCTCCGGTGCTGTTCATAAAGCAGGCCACCACAACCCATTTCAATTTGACAGCTGTTCGCTGTCCCATAACAAACTCCTCCTGTTATCAGGCCCCAAAGCTACAATCGATCACCTTAATTTTAACATTTCGCTATTGTGAAAGCGATCAAGGGGAGCAAGGAATCTAATTGAATTCTGCCAGTAATTCTTGGCGTCCTGCGGCGGAAAACCACTGCGGATAACGTGCTATCAACTGACTGGCCGAGCGGTAATCATCTAGGTTCACTCGCCCAGTAATCAATCCCTGCCGCTGCAGCAGACGAGCCCATGATACATCTACTGCGTCCACCAATTCATTAGCAATGGGGCTCTTCTTAAAATCCCAGTCTTCATGCAGCAGCTGGACCGCCCGCTGATAACGTGAACCATGCCTCAAAATCTCGCGCATTTGTTCTGGTGTTAATTCTGCCATCATGAATCCTCCTTGATTTCAATAATTCGGCCAGGCGGGCTAATGACTGACAACTGGTCCCGGCTCGTTGTCAGTAGCCAGACAACGTTGCGGTAGCCATAAGCATTAAGCTGTTTTTCACCCCAGCCGTCAGTCATGATAATCACCAAATGGCCATTCTTGTCGACATGGTGTTGGTGCAGATAGTCAAAAATCGCTTGGAAACTGGTGCCCCCACCACCAACTCGTCGGTAATCCACTCGTCGACCTGGCTGAAGCTGCTGAATTCCTTGTTCCTGAACTTTGGCATCAAAAGGATAGACCGTTGCTTGAACCTGAAATTGTTGACCGAGGGCGTTGATCGTACTTAATAATTGGCTGATCTTGTCATTGGGCATGGAACCCGAATTATCGACGAAGATGTCAAGCTCCATCACGTATTTGGTCATCCGTCCTGGCAAATCCATCCTCATCGGCTGGCGACGGTTAAAGCGACCCCAGGAATCTTGATAGCCACGGGCGACACTGCCTAAATCGAGTCTCAACTGACGACTCCATTTCATCATCGGCCGCTGCCGCGGCTTCTCAAGAGCCTGACGAATATTGCCCGGCAACAGTCCCCGATCATGTTGGGGTGTCTCGCGCCAAGCAGCTTTCAGCAAATTTTGCAGCTGCCCTAAGCGCCAGGTACGGTTGACCCCGCTGCTTTCACCATGCCAACCAAGATGAGATTCCAATTGTGGCAAGGCCTTAGCAGGACGCGGCCTGCTACCCTGCCGTTCATCCAAATGACGGTTGAGGAGTTGCCCATGCTTATCCGTCGTCGGTTGCAACTTCAAATGGGCTTTTTCGATCAACTTGAGGTAAAAAGCCGAGTCCTGGTGAGCTGGGACATTGCGGTGCAACAAACGGCGCAATGATCCTAGTGTCGCAGTCCCAGCAGGCACCTGGTCCAAATACTGGTTCACCGCAATATCACAAGCCACTTTCACATTAGCCTGGTCCGCCCGATTCGCATAACGAAAAGGGTGACGCCAAATAACGTGCAGCGCCTCATGACTCAGCAAGGCCAACAGTTGGTCTGGCTCAATCGCGGTTAATTGTTGCGGATTAAAGGCGATTGCCAATTGCTGATCATGCCAAGTCAGACCCAAAACCGCTGTCGATTGGTCAATGGCGTAACGGGGCAAACGCAACAGTATCTCGCCCGTCAACCGGTTAGTCCGCAATACGTCCACCACCGCTTGGTTAAGGTAGGCATCTGCCAGTTCAGTACCCGTCCCAGTATTCAACTGTGCATTTAGTTGATCATACAAAGTTGTAAGCCGTCGACTTGCCAACTAATCGCTTCCTTTGTCGCTTTGCGTTGCAACCCGCGCAAGCCAGTGATAAAGATTGGCTGCTTGCGGATCATCTCCTAAACGTTGACTGAGTTGCTCTAAGATTGGCTGCTTGCTTTCCCCAATAGCTTCAGCCAAACTATATTGACCGTCCGGGCTCAGTTGTTGAGCTGCTGCTAAAAAATTAGCTGCGTGTTCAGCAATGGACCATCCCTGATGATCATCTTGCTGAATCCACTGCTTCAGGGCGGTTAAACGTCCCATTTCATCTGCCTGTTCAAAGCGGTCACGGTGATTACCATTGGCCAAGTCATCGACTGACAGCTGCTGGCCATGTTCCTTCACAAATTGTGCAAAGGCCACCCCAACTGTCGTACCAAGATCGCCACTAAAGACATCCGCCATGAGAGCATTTTGCTGTCGGGGATTCAATTTCTGTAATTCGGTGAGGTTACGTGATACCCGTTCCCACGAACGTGGTGTCGGGTAAAGATCATCGCCATGTTCTTCTGGCGCCAGGGCATCGGGATTTTCCTGAATATACTGACGTACTAGACGGTGAACCCGGTCGTGCCCGTGATCCTGAACACCGGCCCACTGCAGCCAGTCATCGACTGAACTACGCATGACCAACCGGACGGTCCGGTCACGGATGGCTGCATCCCCAGCCGCGACGGCATAATTACTGTCAGCGAATTCTTCCATGCTACTGTCAGGGTTTTCTGCAATAACAATCTTAACTTCATCGGGTAAGCGGAGAGCATTGACTTGCCGTTGTAAAACCAGGTTCATCAATTCACTCTGGACGGCCTGGGTTCCCCGGTTAAATTCATCCAGAAACCAGATAATTGGTTGCCCAGGGTGCTTTTCAGCCTGTTTAATAATAGAAACCAATGTCTCTGAATAACCATACTGAACATCAGCGAGACGGCCGTAATGCTGGGTCTGGACGAAAGAATCGCTGGTCAACGGTGGCACCGGAATCGCCAAATCGCCTTTTTCTACCAAACTGACGACGGTCGTAAATAGTGACGCCTTCAGGTGTTGAGCAACATCTTTCACCAGGGCTGATTTACCAATCCCGGCTTCACCGACGATGTTGGGAACATTACCTGCCTGTATAATTGCTGGCACCGCAACCAATAACTGTTGGTATGTCAGAGCCATCTTATCGCCTCCATCCTAATGTCTGTTGATTGACTTGCCGTTTTCGCATGCCCGATACGTAGGGATTGCCATCTACGAAAAATCGCCACTGCTCATCAGCGTGTGGCCCCTGTGGTGTCGTCCCAATCCGTTGGGAGCAAGCGATTGTTTCTGGTTGGCGCGCTTGGAAATCGTCGATCGTCAATGGTGCCCGCAACAACGAAGCACCATCTAATTTTCGATCTTGAATTCCCAACGCTTGCACTAACTTAGCTGGGCCATTCGTCATGGCCACTCCCTGACGGTGACGATGATTAGCCATCGTCGCTACACCTTGCAGAGGCTGGATAGCCCGCAGCAACACACTTTGGGGCTCTCCAGTTTCTTGGGTAACGATATCGCAGCAAATCCAACCACGAATCTGATAAAGGTACCACGTTCCCGGAGATTTAAACAGCGAAGCGGTGTAAGCCGTGTGACGTTCTCCGTAAGCATGCGATGCCACATCATTGACACCACAATAGGCCTCCGTTTCGACAATCAATCCAGCCAGTTTTGCCTGACCAGTATCGTAAACCAATCGTTTTCCCAAAAGGTCACGGGCAATTACCGGTGTGGGCCGACCAGTAAAAAACTGTATTGATAATTGTGCCACGATTGCTCACCCCATAATGAAAATCACTGCTTAGCCAAAATATGTTGGCCGTCTTTTAGCAGCTGGTCACTCGCGTGAACTGTCAAAAAACGTTGCATTGGCACCACGCTATGGCGGTCTTTAAACGCTAATGGCAATTCTTCCAAAATCATGACCATCAAGTGGTTTTCCGTCATCAACAATTGACCTGGACGATCAAATTTGCCCTTGGTATGCTTGCCGATGCGCCAAGTGTGGACTTTGACGCCGCCATCCGCATCGCGTTTAAATTGATAGCCGCCATTATCGTCTTCGATGACTGGAATACCCACGTAACGATGAGTTTCATATTTTGCTTTTTTGCCCATAGATCTTGCTCCTTAGCCGTGCTTTTGCCATTCATCTTAGCTAATTCCACGAACTTTGTCATCCCCTGCCACTAACAATAAAAGTGTTATGATATGTCTGTTTACATTATTTTTGGAGGGACCTTTAATGGCAAAAACTGTGACTGCTGAACAAATGAGGCACTATGACCAAGCAACAATTCATGAGATTGGCATCCCATCAGCCGTTTTAATGGAACGGGCAGCATTGGCCGTACGCGATGAAATTTTATCGGGATTTCCGTTGTCACAAGGCAAAGTTGTTATCGTGGCTGGTAGCGGCAATAACGGTGGTGACGTCTTAGCACTCGCCCGTTTGCTTCACATTGCTGGTTTACACGTATCCATCATTAATGTCGGTAATCTTGACCACGCCAGTGATGAACACAAACTTCAGGAACACATTTGCCATTACTACCAGATACCCGAAAGCACTGATTTAAAAGACCTCGACGGTGCAACAATGATCGTCGATGCTATCTTCGGAATCGGCATTAACCGCCCCGTCACTGGCAACTACACCGATGTGATCAAACAGATTAATCAATCATCAGCCGTCAAATTGGCTGTCGACATGCCATCTGGCATCAACACGGATACTGGCGAAGTCATGGGTTGTGCCGTCAAAGCAGACGCAACCGTCACCTTTGCTTTCAATAAAGTGGGACTAACCAAGGATCCTGGTAAGAAGTACGCCGGTCGAATCGTTTTGGCAGACGATATGGGGACGTATGAAGTGAAGTAATAGCCCAGTTAACAACACAAAAATAGGCCTCTAGTGTTCGGATCTAACGAATACTAGAGGTCTTTGTCATACTGTCTGTTAACTGTTTAATTCAAATCAATCATATTTGCGCCCGGAATCCGCAAGAGCGTATAAGTTGTTGCCACCCGGCCACAACGAACACCCAAACCATTGAGCGGAGTATTCTTGTAGTGAATGGTCATCTGAGCCACAAAGGCACGACCTGTTCGACGATTCTCTTCTTTCAATCGTTTTTTATTCCACGGATAAACAGAGGCTTGCGTACTGATATAGGAATTAGAGTCAGCAATTGAACCGAAGCGGGAATCCGTCGTGTTTTTAGAATTTTTAGTCCAATAAGTATAAGAAACAACCGGGTGCTTCCCCATCCGACTACGGTTGGCGACAACGTAATAGAACCCATGCTTCGTATTGCCCAACTGCAGTGGTTCATAAGTCTCACTCGTCGTGACAGCCTGTGTATTATGCACGTCAACCGAGCGGAAAAAGGTAAAGTATGCCATCAAGCCAATGCATGCTAAAGACAAAATCGTTAACAGGACATAGCGAATAAATAATTTACTGCTAAACCGTTTCTTTGTTTTAGCAATTAACATTAGTTGATGATTGCGGATGTATTTGACTGTAAAGACGCATAAGACGACTACTGCAAGCCAACACAGCCATCCTAACCAATTCCAATTCATTTTTCAGCACTCCCATCTCTAACTTGCCCTTTATTATGACACAAACCCGGCTAAATTTCCGCCAATCTAACCAATCATTACCTTTTCTAATTAATTTTGCTAATTTTGATAAAATATAATTAAGGTATAATAGTAAAGTTATTATTGCAAAGGAGTGATTGAATTGTTTAGTGCAAGACAACCAAAACCGTTTGGTTGGGGAAATTTAATCTTAGGTATCCTGCTCATTGTACTGGGATGCTTGTCATTTAACCGCCCCGATAAAACGCTACACCTATTAACGATTTTGGTAGCAATTGGTCTTTTATTACGGGGGATTTACGAATTATGGTGCCGGGTAGGCATCAAGGACCTATTAGGATTTAATGCCGGTTGGCTGCTGATAATGGCAATTGTTGATATTATTTTAGGAATTGTATTCTTATTCTTCCACAACTTTGGCAGTACCGTCATCGTCTACATTTTTGCTTTCTGGTTTCTCTTCGACGCCATTGCCGATGTTTCGACCATTAGTCTGTTCAGTCGTTTCCATGGTCCAGCTTGGACGATCTTTATGGTGATCTTCAGCATCCTGCAAATCGTCATTGCCGTCATCATGCTCTTCCAGCCAATGCTGTCAGCAATCATGCTGGTCTGGCTGATTTCTTTCTACCTGATCGTAACAGGAATCTTCAAAGTCGTTCAGTCGTTCTAAGGTCCTTGCCTTTTGGCGAATAAAACGACTACAATAGAAGTTAAAGGTTTTTGATTGAAAGGGGACGTTCGATAATGGCTGACAAGGAAAATGATCTCTCCCACCAAATTATTGAATTTGAACGTAAAAAAGAAATGACTGACAATGAGGTTGCTTTAGGTAGCCAGTTGTCTGTAGAGCGCGTACACGATATCAAGTCTGAATCAACCGAACCAACGATTGAAGAAATTGGCTTGCTTCAACGTTTCATGCAATCCAAGGGCGATAATGATTAACCTAATCATTCATAATTAATTAAAAGCAAGAGCTGGTGAAACAATTTTTCACTGGCTCTTTTTTACGTCTATCTACTTTTCAATTGATAAGATCCTTGCCCTAAGTTTAATAATTTTATAAAATGTAAATGTTATGGTCATTTTGAACTAAATGAATCACAATGGGTGATAAATTCGTTGACGATCCATATTAATCATGATACCTTTTAAAATAATTAAAGACCTTTGGAAATTCTTAACCTTTTTCTCTTATTCAGAATATAGATTGATCAATTAATAAATGAAACGGTCTACTGAGGGGGACTCAACAATATGCAGGAAAATTCAGAAGTAAAAAAACATTTTAAGTTATATAAAAGTGGCCGTAAATGGGTCGTTGCTGGCATCACTACTTTAGCCTTACTGACGGCTGGTGGCAGTATTGCTCACGCCGACGAGCAAAGCAATGCCAACCAGGACAACAACCAAGATGCTAGCAAAACGGCCGCTAATAGTAACAACAACCAAACCACTTTGAAAGCTGGTAGTAGTGCTGAAAGTGACCAAGCCACTTCTGCAGCTACCCAATCAGCTACTAGTGCAGCTTCAGCCAATAGCAGCAATGCTAGTCAAGCAACGAGTTCTGCCTCTGCACAATCATCAAACAGCAACCAATCTGCTAATAGTCAAAGTGCTGCCAGCGCTAGTCTAAAAGCTGCAACTGTTTCTTTCCAATCCGGTGCTAGTTCGGCAAACGAAACGGCTGCATCTTCTGCAACTTCATCAGCTGAGTCACAGGCCAATTCTGAAAAAGCCGTCGTCACTGTTCCGGCTGCTGCCAACAACGTTGACCTCAATTCATTACACTTCAGCAATAACGCAAGCAACCAGCAATTTATTCAAAGTGTTGCTAGCGGTGCAATTGAAGGATGGAACAAATATGGTGTTCTGCCATCCATCACGGTAGCCCAAGCCATCCTCGAAAGCGGCTGGGGTCGTTCTAGTTTGTCAACAACAGCCCACAACCTCTTTGGAATCAAGGGATCATATAATGGTCACTCCATCAACTTACCAACACGTGAAGTTTACGGTGGCCGGAGCGTTTATATCAATGACTACTTCCGGGCATACGCTAACAATGCAGAATCCGTGGAAGACCATGGTAACTTCTTGTACAGCAACTCCCGTTACCACAACCTGTTAGGTGACACCAACTACGTCAGTGTTGCTAACAAGCTCCATGCTGATGGTTATGCCACCGATCCTAGTTATGCTTCATCGTTGATCAGTTTAGTTCGGACGTACAACCTTACCCAATTAGACTCCGTTGCTTTGGCCGGCAAGCAAGTGACGCCGATTAACAACAACAGTGGTAACCATGATATCGTCAACAACCAAACTAGCAACAACAATAGCAACAGCAGCAATTACTATACCGTCCAAAGTGGCGACACCCTGTCTGGCATTGCTAGTCAATACAATACAACTTACACTCACCTGGCAAGCATCAATGGTCTTAGCAATCCAAACCTTATTTATGTAGGCCAGCGTTTGCTTGTTTCCAGCTCTACTCCAACGAGTAGTGCAGCTCAGAACAGTTCACAAAATAGCCACGCTGCTTCACAAAGCCATAGCCAAGCCACGTCCCATACATCGACTAGCTCTGCCAAAGCTTCCAGCACGGCCACTGCTAGTGCCAGTGAAACTTACACCGTTCAAAGCGGCGACACCCTGTCCGGCATTGCCGAAAAGTTCAACACAACATACAGTCACTTGGCCAACATCAACAACATCAGCAACCCGAACCTGATCTATGTCGGCCAAACGCTAACCATTAATCGAGCTGCTCAGACCAATCAGAACTATCAGTCTCACAGTAGTTCTCAACAACCAGCAGCTGCTTCGAGCCACAGTTCTGCCGTATACACCGTCAAAAGTGGGGATACCTTATCTAGTATCGCGGCACAATATGGTACTAATTACGAATACTTAGCCAACTTAAATGGCCTGTCTAATCCAAATATGATTTATGTCGGTCAACAGCTGAAGGTAAGTGGTAATACCTCCGCTAGTCACGCAACTTCTGGTAGCTATACATCTAGTAGTCGTACATCTGGCAGCTACACCGTTCAAAGCGGTGATACGCTCTACGGCATTGCTCAGCGTTATGGTTTAGATTGGCACACTCTTGCCCAAATCAACGGCATTAGTTCACCATACACGATTTTGGTCGGTCAAACTTTAGTTCTGTAGTTTGATTTTAAATTAACCTGGGGAAAAATGATTAAGTGTGTTCGTAATGAACATGCTTATCATTTTTTTGTTAATTGATCAAGTCTTGTATTTGCAAAAATAGCAAGCTAATCTTTAATTAGGAACGATATTGGGAAAGTCGTGATTTATTGTGAGCAGCTATCAAGCACCAGAATTAGAGGATTTACAAACCGTCAGCAAATTATTCAAACTCCTTGGGCACCCTAAGCGTTTGCAGCTTCTGTACCTGCTCTTACAGCAGCCGATGAGCGTATCACAAATTAGCTCCGCGTTGAATTGGGAGCAATCAGCCGTGTCCCATCAGTTACAGCAAATGAGGGCCTTTAACCTGGTAAATTACGACCGAAAAGGCAAAGTAATTGTTTATCATCTCAAAAATCCACAAGTAATGACTTTGATTGCAGACATCGTTAGTCATACTGAACAAATTCTTAAGATGTAAAGCTAAAAATTCAAAAAGCCCCGCAATTCGTAATTAGCGAATTGCGGAGCTTTTCATATAGATGCCTATTTACTTGAAATCTAGTTGGAACTTCTCGACCACGTTAGCGGTTTTCACCGTCACATCTTCCCCATTATGGTAATCGCTGCTCATCAATGAGAAAGAAGGATGCATATGTCCGTAGAAGCGGAAGCAATACTCCTTGCTTTTGCCACTAGGTTCCACACTCATTTCACCAGTAGTGTGATCTGAACAACTAATTGTTTGATCGCCTAACTTCGAATCAACGTAAACTTTCGTCATTGCTAGTCACCTCTATGGTTATCATACCGCAATTTTGGTGAGCCTAACTTATTTATTTGAGATCCCTACATCAATTATGCATATGTTCGGTGATCATTTTTGCGATCTTCTGTGCACCTTCTGGTGACTTGCAAATAACAATCAACGTGTCGTTGCCAGCAATCGTCCCTGCCACTTCTGGTAGCTTTACCTCATCAAACAATCCGGCCATCACAGTCGCAAAACTGGAGTTCGGCGGATTTTTAATGACATTGATGAACTGAACGGTCGTGATGTCGTCAACGTCATTAGCGATTGCATCATAGAGTTCACGGTAACGGTTGTCATTATTAGCAGCTAGTTGGGAATAACGCAAAATCCCATTGTCGTTTTCTTTCACGATATTCATGGAGTGAATATCCCGTGAAACAGTAGCCTGGGTGGCATTGACTCCCTGTGCGGCCAACAGCTTCAACAACTCATCTTGAGTACTGATGGGTTGTTGTTTGATCAATTTTAAAATTAAAGCTCGGCGTTTTTTGCGATCCATCCCAGCGCCTCCTTTATACATAATCTGGATATTAATACGTGCTTAATCATACTCCTATTTTGCATAAAAGAAAAGCCCTCAGTATTTAAGTGGATGAATACTGAGGACAGTTATATTTGAATTAGTGTATTTATTCAGCTGACAATGCATCAATAGGGTTCAATCGTGCTGCCCGTCGTGCTGGCAATAACGCTGCGATAAACGAAATAACCAGGGCAATCACAAAACCATTAACCAAGTTGATTGGCATCAGTTGGACGATGTTGTAATGAATTAGACCATAAATGGCGTGATTGAACACTGACGAAATAATCAAAGCTAAAACTTCAGCCAAGATAGCCGCAAAGAGGCCGATAAAGATGGACTCCGATGTAAAGAGCCGCCGGATATCGCTCCGTCGCTCACCCAAAGCACGAAGAATCCCAATTTCCTTGGTACGTTCTGAGACCGACATGTACATCGTGACGATGATCATCAGTGCAGAAACCAGCAACGAAATTCCAGCGATAGATGAGAGAACCCGCGAAGCGACCTTCACGTAGCTATTGAGAGTTTTCAGAATTGAACCGACGGTAATTGATCCTAAAACGTACTTATGGTCTTTACCCTTTAAAGAGTTGATACGGCTAGCAACCGTTGATACTTGGTTCAGCTCTTTGACATAAACTGCAGCAGAATTTGGTTCCGTCACTGCATGGGCATTTGTCAGACCGCGTTTCATCGTTTGGTAAGTTGTGGCTGTAATGGCTGATCCAGTATTGGAATCAGTAATTCCAACAACTTTGAGCTTCAGATTGACCTGAACGGGGGCGTCCTGAGAATTAAACCAGTTGAAACTGAAGTTAACCCGTTTGCCCATCAATGATTTGTAATGGCGTTCACCCCTAAGGTTAGCAGCTTCACGCCGACTAATAACCACTTCACCATTGCCCGGGCGATGGCCATGTTTGATCACGTGGCTGCTCTGGTGTTTAGTCCACGTGCCAATTGTGCTACCACTAACCGATTTTCCAGCAAACTCTGCTTTATAGGTAGGAATAGAATAACCCGGATAAACACCATTAACACCCTTCACGTTGCGCAGCCGGTTCATCTCATGATGACTGAGGAGCATTGCACGTGGATTAGAAGCGAAATTCTGCATCGAATCCTGCAATTCTTCCATCGTCATCTTTTTGCCGCTAGTGTTGCGAATAACCGTAATGACGTGCGGATTCATCAGACTATTGATCTGGTTGTTGATATAGCCATTAACCCCATTGCCTAAACCACTGAATAACAAAACAGCAAAAATCCCGACTGCTGTACCGAGGATAATTAAGAAATTCCGCCAGAAGTTATAGGAAAAGTGTTTAAAAGCAGTCCGGTAGCTAGCAGCAGCAGATAATTGCTTAGATTGGATTTGTTCCTGATCGACTGGGATGGGATATGCATCCTTTAGGCGTTCATCGCCACTAATCTTGCCATCAGCCAAATGAATGATTCGCGTCCCGTGGTCGGCCACTTCCTGAGAGTGGGTCACGGCAATTACCAGCTTGCCTTCACGCGCAATATCATCCAGGAGCTTCAAAATTTCTTGAGTGTTAGCCGAATCTAAGGCCCCCGTCGGTTCATCGGCAATAATCAATTGAGGATCCGTGGCTAAAGCACGCGCAATGGCAACCCGTTGCTTCTGACCACCCGACAGCTGGTTGGGATGCTTCTTTAGTTGCGACTCTAGTCCTACCCTCGTTAGCAACTGGACTGCCCGCTGGTGTCGCTGCTTACGATCTAGCGTGGTCATATCCAATGCCATCAAAACGTTATCTAACACCGTTAAGTGCGGAATGAGGTTATAGGATTGGTAGATATAACCAATTGTTTCTCGGCGATATTGATCCATCATCTTTTCTTTGTGGTGGTCCAGTGCTTTGCCATTAACGACAACTTCACCGTCAAATTCACGATCCAAACCGCCGATGATGTTCATCAGTGTCGTCTTACCGCCGCCAGATTCGCCAAGGATAGAAACAAACTCGCCCCGCTCAAAGCTAAGGTTGATCCCCTTTAAAACCGGAAATTCTTCATTTCCCAGGAAATATGACTTATGAATGTCTTTCAGTGTTAGGAACGCCATATTTTTCTCCATTCTATCTATAGTGTATTGTTGTTGCACTAAGCTTATCACACTTTGAAGGAGTCTTAACATCATTCATCAGACTTAAGCAAAACTATTGCCACCATTATGACCACCCACAAGTCCAGCTCGTTCCAGCATCGTTCCACCCTGTAGCAAGCTGTTAGCATAGAAGACCTTGTTAGTTCCAAAGCGATCCCGCAGGTGATCCACCAAGTGATCAAAACGATACTGTTTAACTTGCTGATTGACAGGAGTAAAGAGGGATAGTTGTTGGCCACTAGCTGGGCAGAGTCTACCCAGGCTTACCGCCACGTTGCGAATTGTCTCCCCATCCCATGATTGGCGAAAAATGTCTAATACAGCATCAATAATAATGCGACTATCATCTGTCGGATCAATTTTGCACTGGTGAGCAAAGCCCGACCGCCCTAACTCCGCCTGCCGACCAGAAAAACCAATCCATAAGCTAACACAAGCTGTCAATTGATGGTGGTGGCGCATCCGAGAAACCACCTGCTGGGTAATTTCACGAAGCACTACCGTAATTTCAGCAGCAGTATGGTAATCGCGTGGTAGCACCTGTGAATTGCTCCAGCTGTGGTCTTTGACTAACGGAATCCTATCTAATTGGCTACGGTCAATGCCCCAAGATAGTGCATAGAGTTGCTGCCCCATGACTCCCATTTCACTACTTAATTGATAGGGATTGGCATGTGCCAAGTCACTGATGGAATAAATTCCAAGGCGGTGTAAGTGCTTAGCAGTTCGCTTGCCGATGCTCCATACCTTAGTCAGATCAGTGATTGGCCAAATTTTTTCACAAAAATTACGATAGGTCAGTGTTCCCCGAAAATTACGACTATGTTTAGCTAGCAAGTCTAAGGCTAGCTTAGCTTGCAAGGGATTCTCACCGATACCGACCGTTGTGTAGAGGCCGAGACGATCTCGCACCGTTCTTTGGATACGCAGTGCTACCTCTTCAGGAGTTTTGCCAAAAAGGTGCCATGATTTTGACATATCCAAAATGCTCTCGTCGATAGAATACGGCCAACACTGAGGAGGCGCGACAAATTCTTGGAAGATTTGGTTAATAGCCAGGTTCTTTTCTATATAAAGATTCATCCGGGGAGGCACTACCAATAAACGTGGGTCACGGGGTACCTGGTATTCACGATCAACATTGCTAATGCCAAACTCTTTTTTGGCCATCGGCGAAGCAGCCAGCACTAGACCCTTCCCCGTATTGGCAGTTTCGGACATCACAATGAGTGTGGCTTTCAGGGGATTCAAGCCACGAGCTACACATTCCACGCTTGCGTAAAAAGATTTATTGTCGATCATAAAAAATAAGCCATGCGGTTCGTGTTCATAATTCATCGTTAACCTTCCCCCTTTGCTCATATTATACGAACACATGTTCGAAAAAGGCAAGGATTTTCAAAAAAATCCCATAAAAGCGCTTTTTTGGGGTACTTTAGATGAAAACTTAGATTGAATTATGTTGTTTTTTATGTTAGCCTAAAAAAGGTTTTGAAAGAGACTAACGTCGTTTATCAACGACCTTAACATTTACACAGAAAGGTGGATTTACAAGTGGACAATACAAAACGTCCAAAGAAGCAACACCACTTGATTGAATACGCCAACGGGAAATCGCTGGAAGAAATCAATGGTACGGTTAAAGTTCCAAAGGGCAAAGGATTCTGGAGAACATTATTTGCTTACTCTGGTCCTGGTGCCCTGGTTGCCGTTGGTTACATGGACCCAGGTAACTGGTCAACTTCAATCACCGGTGGTCAAAGCTTCCAATACACTTTAATGACTGCGATCCTGATCTCAAGTTTAATTGCGATGCTACTGCAATACATGGCTGCTAAACTTGGGATCGTGAGCCAAATGGACTTGGCGCAAGCGACCCGTGCCCGGACAGGTAAGGCCTTAGGGATCGTCCTTTGGATTATGACTGAACTTGCTATCATGGCGACTGATATCGCCGAAGTTATCGGGGCTGCGATCGCTCTGAACCTATTATTCCATATTCCATTGGTACCAGCCGTATTCATTACTGTACTGGATGTTCTGGTTCTGCTGCTGCTGACCAAGATTGGTTTCCGGAAAATCGAAGCTATCGTTGCTTGCCTGATTCTGGTTATTCTGGTTGTCTTTGCTTACGAAGTTGCACTGTCACGTCCAGATTGGTTAGGCGCTGCTAAGGGCTTGATCCCATCAACCAAAGCTATTGCTAAGGGTCCAATCGTTGGTGGTATTTCACCATTAACTGGTACTTTAGGTATCGTCGGTGCCACCGTTATGCCGCACAACCTGTACCTGCACTCAGCTATTTCTCAAACCCGTGAAATCGACCATAACGACCCAGAAAGTGTTCGTCAAACCGTTCGTTTCACCACTTGGGACTCCAACATTCAACTGTCACTGGCCTTTGTTGTTAACTCATTGCTGCTGATCGTTGGTGTGGCTGTCTTCAAGATGGGTGCCATTAAGGACTCCAGTTTCTTCGGTCTATATGAAGCTTTGAACAACACTTCCATGCTTAGCAACAACCTGTTAATTGCCGTTGCTAAGTCTGGTCTGCTGGCCACCCTGTTTGCCGTTGCTTTGCTGGCTTCAGGTCAAAACTCCACTATTACTGGTACCCTGACTGGTCAAGTTATCATGGAAGGTTTCATTCACATGAAGATGCCCCTGTGGGCCCGTCGTCTGGTTACCCGTGTTATCTCTATCATCCCTGTTCTAATTTGTGTTGCCATGACTGGTAAAGAAACTGCTATTCAACAACACGAAGCCCTGAACATGCTGATGGAAAACTCACAAGTGTTCCTGGCTATTGACCTGCCATTCTCCATGCTGCCACTGATCATGATGACTGACAGTAAGGTTGAAATGGGTGAATTTAAGAACAACAAGGCCGTTAAATTCTTCGGTTGGGTTTCAATTCTGTTACTGACCTTCTTAAACCTTTACAACATGCCACAAACCTTTGAAGGCTTCGGCCTTTGGAAGAAGGGCACGGCTGATGTTCTTGCCTGGATCACGATCGTTGCCATCATTGCTTTGTTGCTCTGGACCTGCTACGAATTCCGTACTGGTGAAAAGCGGTTCCGTGCACAGCACATCGGCCACGACAAGGGCGAATCTGTTGAAGCTAAGTAATTAATTCACGTCAATCATTAATTTCACTTTCCAATCACGAGTGGGAGCATGACAGAAGTCGTTTATGACTTTGTTAGTCACCCCCCCAAGTAACAATAGGCCTCTAGCGTTCGGATTTTCGAATGCTAGGGGCCGTTGTTGTACTGTGCATTAAATTATTATCCATGTAAGAGGAATCATAGTACCTCCCCCCGCTCGTGGTTTGGTTCTTTTCAACCATCGGGCAGTTCATGGTATAATAGGTGAGATAAACTATATTAGCCTTTCCTACTGAGGTGAAAATAAAATGAACAACAACTTGGAACCAAATCGTAATACACGAATGGGCCGTTACGACTCACCAAAGCCCAAACAACATAAATCACTTTTCAGTAAAAAACGACCTCGTAAAGCTAAGCAATTTCACTATGGCAAGGGTCCGCATAAGGGCGGCAGCAAACTCTTCCGGATCCTGCTTGGGATTCTGTTAGCCGTTCTGGTTGTCATGATTATCGTCTTTGCTTTCAAACAACAAAACCCTGTTAACACCAACAGCGACTCCGCCAGTGTATCGACTAGCACGAGTTCCCACCGCAAACAACATCACCACAAAAAGCATCATCACAAACACCACCACTCTAGTAGCTCTTCTAACGGCACTGCTACGACCGATGATGATGATAACGATGGTTATACTGGCGGCAGCCAAACCACAACGACTACGACAGGACGTAGCAATGGCAACGGCGGTTCCCAAGGCAGCACCCAGTCCAATGGTGGCCAATCCAACAACAACCGTTCATCTAACAATGGCGGCGGCCAAACCGGTGGCCAGCGGACTTATGGTGGTAATGGCAACTCCTCTAACCAAGGAGCCCAAAACAACAACGGCGGCAATCAAAGCAATAATAGCCAAAGCAACAGCGGTGGTGGCAATAATACCAATAACGGTACGCAAAGCCACTAAACTGATTTAATAATTTTCTAATTTTTCTCTTGACACGAAATTGCGCGATGCTATACTTTGAATTGTAAAGGACATGCCTAGTTTAGTCAGTTAGACAGGGAGTCGGTGCCATGGCTGGAAGCACCGTTGACCGGCTAAGTTAACGTACCACCTTTCTTTTGTTTCCCGAAATAAGGGAGACCGGTTCGTGAACCGTTACCACACCATGGAGGGAGTCTTTTAGTAGGCTCTAAATGTGGGTGGAACCACGCTGATTTCGTTAATCAACGTCCCTAGCGCCATTAAATTGGTGCTAGGGGCTTTTTTTATTACTCAAAGGAGTGTGTATATCGATGGCACAAGTACAGTTATTATCACCAGATGGTTCAGTTCGTAAAGTAGACCGCGATTCAAAAGAAGCTCTGGACGCTCTGCGGCAAACAGCTGCTCTGTTACTGAAGGCAGCTCTGAAGCAAGAGTTTGATGGCATTCGTCTTGGCGAAGCAAAGGTCGATGAAGACGGCTTCCACGTTGATTCTGACAAGGACGACCAACAAGTTTCAGTTGACCAACTGCCACAATTAGCTGACGCTATGAAGAAGTTCATCAAGGACGACGCTAAAATCGAACGCGTTGAATTGAGCTTGGATGATGCTTTAGCTAAAGCCAGTGACGACCAATACAGCAACGCCCTGCTGAAGGAAGCTGCTGACGGCGACAAGGTTAGCGTTTACTCCGTTGCCGGCGTCATCGCCCCAGCTGAAGCTGATGTCCTGACCTACGCTGATGTTTTGAAGAACTACAAGCTGCTCTCCGTTGCCGGTGCTTACTGGAAGGGCATGTCATCCAACCCGATGCTGCAACGGATCTACGGGACCATCTTCTTCAAGAAGGCTGACCTGGACGACGACATGAAGAAGCGTCAAGAAGCCCGCGAACGTGACCACCGTGTCATCGGTAACCAACTGGACCTCTTCTTCGTTGATCCAAAGGTCGGTGCCGGCCTGCCATACTGGATGCCAAAGGGTGCTACGATTCGGCGGACGATTGAACGTTACATCATTGACCGTGAAGTTGCCGACGGTTACCAACACGTTTACACGCCAGTGCTGATGAACCTGGACGCTTACAAGACTTCTGGTCACTGGGCACACTACCGTGACGACATGTTCCCACCGATGGACATGGGTGACGGCGAAATGCTTGAACTGCGGCCAATGAACTGCCCAAGCCACATTCAAATTTACAAGCACCACATTCGTTCATACCGTGACCTGCCACTGCGGATTGCCGAACTCGGGATGATGCACCGTTACGAAAAGTCCGGTGCCCTCTCCGGTCTGCAACGTGTTCGTGAAATGACCCTGAACGACGGCCACACCTTCGTTGCTCTGGACCAAATCGAAGACGAATTTGCCAAGATCCTAAAGCTGATCATGGACGTTTACAAGGACTTCGACATCACCGACTACAGCTTCCGTCTGAGTCTGCGTGACCCGAAGAACACCAAGAAGTACTACGCTAACGACGAAATGTGGGAACGTTCACAGAAGCTGCTGAAGCGTGCCATGGATGATCTCCACCTCGACTACTACGAAGCCGTTGGTGAAGCTGCCTTCTACGGTCCAAAGCTGGATATCCAAACCAAGACTGCTCTGGGCAACGACGAAACGATGTCCACTATCCAACTGGACTTCATGCTGCCTGACCGCTTCGGTTTGACTTACGTCGGCAAGGATGGTCAAGAACACATGCCAGTTATGATTCACCGTGGGATCGTCGGCACGATGGAACGGTTCATCGCTTACCTGACTGAAATTTACAAGGGTGCCTTCCCAACCTGGTTGGCTCCTGAACAGGTTCACATCATCCCTGTTTCAGATGACAAGCACGGTGACTACGCTGAACAGATTGCCAAGAAGATGAAGGCTGCTAACCTGCGGGTTGTTGTTGACCACCGTAACGAAAAGATGGGCTACAAGATTCGTGAAAGCCAGACTCAGAAGGTTCCATACACTCTGGTTGTTGGTGACGACGAAGTTAAGGGCAACAGCGTTTCTGTCCGGAAGTACGGTGAAAAGGAACAGAACGAAATGTCCATGGATGCCTTCATGAACGAAATTCTGGCTGACATCGCTTCATACTCACGTGAAAAGTAATTAAAACTAGAAGATTAATTTCTAGCTATTAATAAGAGGATGAGAAATTCGTTTCCCATCCTCTTTTACTTTGCCCTAATAATTTACAATTATTCACAATTTCTTTATACTATGTACAAACTATTGCAAAGGAGACCTGCCCATGCGACCAAGAATTTCTATCCCAGCCGATACCTTAACGGTGGCCACCAACATTATCAATGAGCGTAACGCTAACTTTGCTCCGCGGCCCCTGATTGAAGCCGTCCTTAAATCCGGTGGTGTTCCTGTCATTTTTCCCAACGTACCGACAGAACTTATCCCCGAATACCTCAACCTCTTCGATGGTATTATCTTTGCCGGTGGCAGTGACGTCGATCCCACCTTCTTTGGTGAAGAACCGCACCAAAAGCTCGGCCCAACCTACTTTAAGCGGGATCAATTTGAGATTGCCTTGGTCAAGGCTGCCCTCAAAGCGGGTAAAGCGATGATGGGCATCTGCCGTGGGATGCAGGTTATCAACGTTGCTCTCGGTGGCACTGTCTACCAGGACCTCTCCGAGGCACCGTTTAAAACCCTGAAGCATTCACAGGACGCCCCTGGTAACTTCCCTTCTCACCACGTCACAACAACAAAGGGCAGTCACTTGGCTGAGTTGGTCGGCAAGCGACCGTACGTAAATTCTCGGCATCACCAGGCCCTCAATAAAATTGCAGATCCGTTGAAAATCACTGCCAAAGCAGATGATGGCATTACGGAAGCCGTAGAATCAAAAGACAACGACCGAATTCTGGCCGTTCAGTGGCATCCGGAAAACATGTTCAAACATTATGACTACTCACAGGCACTGTTTGCTGATTTAATCAAGCGAGCACAAAAATAAAAATTGGAGCAGGAGGAAATATCCCCTTGCTCCAATTTTGTTTACTCTTGCGACAATGCTTGCCGTAACTCCGCCGCCGTGTATACTTTGCCACTCTCAAAGCCCCGGAAAGGATTGATCGACTCGAGGGCTGCTTCCTGGTAACGCTTGGCCCGCGTCAATGCGTATTCCGTCAGCGAACCATTCTTAACGTAGTTCATCAGCTTAGCACTCGGCGTCGTCCGTGTGTTCATGATCCTGTCTTCCAGGTCTTCCAGGATTTCCGAATATTCAGGGCCTAGTTGAATTTGGTTAGCATAGCGTTCCAGGCTCTTCATGATTGCCCAAGCGGTCGACTGATATTTACTCTTCTTAGTTGGATCTTCTTCGGCAATTTCTTCATTGATCTTATCCGCATTCTGTAAAATATTGTCCACGTCTGTCTCGTGCAACGCCGGATGCATGATGAAGTAGCTAGCCATCAAACGGATGAAACGCAACGTTCCGGTCCGAACACCCACCGATGTGCTCGGGTCCAGGTCGAGCATCCGCAGTTCCAGGTATTCCACGCCC
Source organism: Limosilactobacillus sp. (assembly GCF_040772465.1). Lineage (GTDB taxonomy): Bacteria > Bacillota > Bacilli > Lactobacillales > Lactobacillaceae > Limosilactobacillus. Next base: position 258,867 of record NZ_JAXGYB010000001.1, read on the forward strand.
TTCTTCGGCAGATCCTTTAGATTCTTGTTTCCTTTAAAGCGAACCGGACCATGGAATTCATAGTCAGAGGTCAGGACACCCTGCTTCACTCCTTGTTCAATCCGGGCAATGTACTTATCTAAGTTAGTGTAATCACCGGTAAATTTCGTGCCAAAGCCATATTTACTCTGCCGAATCGAACGGAAAGGATGCTTCGGTTCCTTACCAGGTGCAAAGTAGTTAGCTTCGGCAATCGGACTGGCGCCGAAAAGATATGTCAGTAGCCAGCGATAACGCACAAAACCCTGGGCCAGCACAGAATACAAGTAGTTGCGCACTTCGCGTTCGTCTTTGAACTTCTCCGGAAAATGTTCTAGTACTAACTTGATCACGTGCTCATCGATGCTCAGATTAATATGGGCACCACACGGGGCTCCCTGTGAATAGCCGTGACGTTTGGTCCATTCAGCCAAGTAGGCTTCCTTCTTGGGACCCATCTTGGCAAACTGCAGCTTGCTTTTGTCTTCTGGCATCCGTGGTGGCATCGACAATGGCCACAGTAGTTCCCCTGGAGCTAAGGCGGAACGCAATGCATTATTGATCCGGTACAGGTAGTGCATGGCGTCAATGGCATGTTTAGCGGATGGCGTCACTGTCTCTGACATCGTCTCCAGGTAGTCATTAGTAATCCACGGATTAGTCTTTTCATCCCCAATCCCTGCCGGATAAGGTTCCTGGCTAAAATTGCCGTTTTCATCAACCCGTTGCATTTCGATTTCCATCCCCATCGTAAAATCTGAGGTTTTCGCAACGGCTTCACTATCAAAAATCAATTGTCCAATTTGGCTAAACATTGGCTTCCCTCCTAAATTAGAAATTACTTAGAATTTTCTAATAATATAACAGCTTTCACCAAGAGAAGCAATTGCTAGTCCTAAATAGGAATTAAAGTCTTATTTTGGTACAAATCAGCTATAATAATAAGCACAATCTTAGATGTCTGCGCAGTTAGTAATAAAATGTGTCTGAAAAGAGGTTTTGCATATGACTGAATCATACCGAGTTGAAAGCGACACAATTGGTCCCGTCAAAATCCCCAAGGATGCCCTGTGGGGACCACAAACCGAGAGAAGCCGTCACAACTTCCCTGCTGGTGAATTGATGCCATTACCAATCATCCGCGCTCTGCTGCAAATCAAAAAAGCTGCGGCCCAGGCCAACCTTGACCTCGGTGCTGAGGATAAAGAAAAAGGACAAGCCATCATCGAAGCCGTCGATACCTTGCTTGCGCTAAAAGACGAGCAGCTGCGTCGAGACTTTCCTCTGCACGTCTACCAGACTGGCTCAGGTACCCAAACAAATATGAACACCAATGAAGTCGTCGCCAATGAAGCGATGAAATTGCATCCAGAATTAACAATTCTACCTAACGACGACGTCAACCGCGGTCAATCATCCAATGACACCTTCCCCACTGCCATGAATGTCGTTGCGGTTCAAGCACTAGACCAACTGGAACCAGCCGTCCAGCACCTGATCAATGAACTGGTCGTCAAAGAGAAGAAGTATTGGCGCACCGTCAAGGTTGGCCGGACGCACCTCCAAGATGCCACACCACTCACCTTTGGCCAGGAATTATCGGGTTACATAGCCGCTCTCAAACATGACCTAGCTTACATCAAAGAACTGAAGCCCACCCTTTATGAATTAGCAATCGGCGGAACGGCAGTTGGCACCGGCCTCAACGCAGCCCCAGGAATGCCAGAGCGGATTACCGAAAAGCTGTCCCAAGTCTATGGCCACCAATTTAACGTCCATACCAACAAATTCTTTGGTCTGGCCCACCATTCGGGAATAAACGTTGTCCACGGCGCACTGAAATCCTTGGCAGCCGACGCCTTTAAATTAGCCCAGGACATTCGTTTTCTCGCTTCTGGTCCACGTGCTGGCTTACGCGAACTCAACCTGCCAGCCAATGAACCAGGATCTTCCATCATGCCTGGCAAAGTGAACCCGACCCAGGCCGAAGCCGTCACCATGGCCGCCCTCCGGGTCTTCGGCAACGACACAACCATCACCGCCGCAGCTTCCCAAGGCAATTTCGAGATGAACGTCTATAAACCAGTGATGATCGCCGCTTTCCTGGAGTCAGCTGACTTACTGAGCGGAACATTGCGAAACTTCGCTGATAAAGCCATTCAGGGCTTAACCGTCAACGCCCAACGGATGGATGACCTTTTGGATAATTCCTTGATGACCGTCACGTCCCTCTCTCCACACATCGGTTACCACGCAGCCGCTGAAATTGCCCAGCAAGCTTCCCGTGAAGGTTTAACCCTACGTCAGGCAGCACTGAAGAGCGGCAAAGTTACCGCCCAACAATATGACGAGTGGATGGACTACATGAAGATGACCAACGTCGACCAACACAAACCGGAAGAATAACTGAAAAAGAGCATGACCCACAAAGCCTCATCAGCTTTGTTGTCATGCTCTATTTTTTTGCCATTTTTTAACCTCAACCCTTACAGCAATCTCAAGAAAATAGATGCGATGACCACTGAAGCGACGGAGACGGTAGCAAATCCACCAACCAGCATTGGGTTCAAGGTGTTTTCTAGAACAACCTCTTCCTCGTCCTTAGTAGTAGAAACCGTTCGTGCCACCTCGGTTGTCAGCACGTAGTCAGCTGGGAAACCGAAGAGAGCTGTCAGGGAGCAAGCAAATGCCATGTAAGGACTCATGTGCAGTGGCTTGTGAAGAAGGAATGAGGCTACGAACATTCCCACAACACCCAGGACAATCAAAACAACAATTTGCAAAATCACAGTAGCTAATGTCCGTGGTGAGGTCAGGCTCAGTTGAGAGAAAATGTAGGCAAGGTTGCCATAGATCAGCCAATTAGTAACTCCTGCTTTGCCGAGGGCATTTCCTTCCAAAAATCCGAGTTGGTGAAAAATAACACCAAAGACCAGGCAAAAGATATTAGGATTAATCACATTGTGTAATAAAGCAGCTACAGCATAACTGAGAGCACCGACAAATCCTAATTTAAAGATGATGAAGGCAGGAGTCCGGTACGCTTTAGGAATCTTGTTAAAGCGACCTTTCTCTTCTACACCTTTTTTATCGTCAGCGAATTGGCCTGTCTTTTGAATATTACCGGCATGGTACTCAGAAATAACGCGCCGACCTTCTTTTTTCAACAGCCAGCCAGTTAATGGATAACCGATTAATGAGTGCATGATGAACATTGAAACTGGAATGGCAACTAAGGTAGTAATTCCAGCTGCTTTAAGGCCGTTAGTCATCAAGAGCGCTGCAACCAATCCACCAGTCAGCGGCGGTACAGCTGCCACAACCGTGTGCCAGTTAAAAATAAAACTACCAATGGTTAATGTCAGGGCCAGGGTGCCACAAACACCAACAAGAGCAATGCAAATTGCTTTCCATTGAGCAGCTAATTGGCGCAAATTCATTAGTGTTCCTAGATGAACTAACAGTAACCCAACGACAACAGCTGAAAAGTTATCACCAAACGTAGCCATTGTAACAACCGTTTTTGGTAGAACCGTCCAAAAACCTATGACAAAAAGGAGCGCTGAAATAAAGATAGATGGAAGATAGGACCTCGTTCGCGTCGATACCCACTCACCAAGAAAAAGAAAACACATGACAACCGTAAATGCCATTAACGGAGTAAATTTCATATTGCTAACTCCTTTCTGAGAAACAAATTAAATTAAAAATTGATTAGAATGAATTATAGGTGCTATCTGTCTATTATTCAAGCCCAAATTTAAAATAATTTAGTTTTACTCAATTTTAAGAGCTTTTAATTTGGGGTTGCACTTAAAATAAATTAGTGTTAGTTTAAATGCATGTTCCGTAACATTAGAATTTTCTAATTTTTAAGGAGTGGTTATATGACAATTACTTACACCAATGTCAATTTATTCCAAGGCACTAAGGATCAACTACTGAACAATGCTTGGTTTACTGTCAATGAAAAAGGCAGAATCGAAGACATTGGAACAGATAATGCTCCGGCCACAGATAAAGTGGTAGATCTTAAGGGTCAATATGTTATGCCCGGCTTAATTAACGCGCATACACATATTTTTATGAACGCCCTCACCAATAAGCTTTACTACATTAGTGAAACGGAAGGCACGCTGCAGGCTCTAGCTAACTTACGCGAAGCTCTCCAGTCAGGCCAAACCTATATTCGTGATTGTGGTTGTATTTTTGATATCGATGTTAAACTCCAAAAGAATCGCAAGGCTCATCCATTCACGGGTCCTAACATTATGGCTTCTGGTCGTCCGATGTGTATTACCGGTGGCCACGCGGACTTTGTCGAAGGTGAAAACGCCCAAACAACTTGGGGGCATCTGGTGGACTCAAACGATGAAATGCGGCATGCCGTCCGTCTAAACTTCAAAGAAGGAGCACGTAACATCAAAGTAATGTCGACTGGTGGTATTATGTCAGCTACCGACCAAATCGATGACACTGAATTGACGGTCGCAGAAATGAAGACGGCCGTGGAAGAAGCCCACTCCAAACACATGACTGTTGCGGCACACGCTGAAGGCGGCAACGGGATTCATAACGCCATTCTCGCTGGTGTTGATTCAATCGAACACGGTTCTTTCGTTAGCGATGACGACATTCAATTGATGTTAGATAAGGGAACATATCTAACACCAACGTTAGTTGCCCCATGGACATTGATGAGATATGGCGAAGGCAAGGTGCCTCAATACATGCTCGACAAAGCCGGCAAGTTCCTGAAAGATTGGTTTGCTAATACCGGTCGTGCTTTCAAGGCGGGTGTCAAACTAGCCTTCGGGACAGATGCTGGTTGTCCATTTGACCGCTTTGCTTATGCTCCAAAAGAATTAGAATTAATGGTTCAAGCTGGTGCGACTAATTTCCAAGCACTGCAATCAGCCGGCGTAGGCTCAGCCACTCTGATGAAAATTGATGATGACTATGGCACCCTTGAAAAAGGTAAGTTTGCCGACTTCCTCGTTTTGAAAGACAACCCATTGAAAGACGTTAAGGCCGTTCAACAAAAGGATAAGCAAGTCTTCCAACACGGAACACGGAAGTTTTAATAAGGGGGCATTGTCACAATAATGGCTAATCAAAAGGACGAAGTTCAACAGTTTGTGGTAGACGACCTCGCCAACGTTCAACATTATCTTGAAATCCCCAGTGTTTCGACGGAAAATCGCGGCATTCCTGAAGTTGTTGCCTGGCTGTCATCGACCTTTAAGGATTTAGGTGCAAACCGAATCGAACAGTGGAACGAGTTAGGCGGAAATCCTGTAATTTTTGCAGAATTTAGTGTGGGCAAAGCTAAAACGCTTCTTTTCTATAACCACTACGACGTTCAACCAGAGGCACCTCTTGATCTATGGCACACCAAACCGTTTGAACCGACAATTAAAGATGGCAAACTATTCGCACGTGGTGCTAGTGATGATAAGGGTGAATTAATGTCCCGCCTCTCTATCGTCAAGTATTACCAGCAACACGGTGGCCTTCCCTGCAACCTGAAATTTGTTGTAGAAGGGGAAGAAGAAATTGGTAGTCCCCATATCGATGACTACGTTGCTAAACACGCAAACGACCTAAAGGCAGACGCCTGTATCTGGGAAGGTGGTACCAAAAATGAACGTGATCGCTTCCAAGTCACCTGCGGTATGAAGGGCATCTTCACCTTTGACATGAAAGTAACTACCGCCGATAAAGACATCCATTCCTCCCAAGCTTGTTATATCGACAATGCTGCATGGCGTCTTGTGAAAGCACTGAACTCATTACTCGACGACCAGGGAAATATTGACGTCGATGGCTTCTACGATGACGTTGTTCCACTAGACAACCCCACCAAGGACGCAATTGATAAGATGGACTTTGACGCCGAGCGCATTAAGAAACATTATGGCTTAAAACGTCCCTTTATTACTAAGAATCCCAAAAGAGCGCTGGTGCAAGGCAGTACTCTCACCATCAACGGATTATCTTCCGGTTTTGAAGGACAAGGCAATAAAACCATCCTTCCCCACAATGCTCGTGCTAAACTTGATTGTCGTCTCTTTGCAGGTCAGAAACCTCATCACATTTTTGATCTTATCCGTAAACAGCTAGACCACAACGGTTATTCCGACGTCGAAATGTCTTACGCTGCTGGTGAAGAAGCTTTCTTAACTCCTTTAACAGATCCCTTTGTTCGACTTTGCCAGCAAACTGCTAAGACAGTGTATGGAGATGATAATTACCTGTTAGTTCCTGATATGCCCGGAGGCGGTCCTGGCAGAGCTTTCCAAAAAGCACTCAACTTACCAATCGTGCTGGTTGGGATTCACTATTCGGGCAGTGATCCACATTCCCCTAACGAAAACATTCGATTAGAAGACTATCGTCAAGGCAGCTATTACTTGTATCAGCTATTAAAATCTTTCGGTAAATAAAATTGACCTCCTAATGAAAAGAGCATGACCCCAAAGCCTCATCAGCTTCGCTGTCATGCTCTTGTTGTTTATTTAGATAATTTTGGCAAACGCCAGAAGATCAACAGTCCGATCAGAAAAAGGATACTCAGCGATCCCGCACCAAGCGTTGACCGACCGGTTAACTGGGTCACGATTCCCACGATGACCGGTCCGATAATGGCCGAGAATTTACCTAAAATATTATAGAAGCCAAAAAATTCATTACTAGAATTTTTGGGAATTAAACGGCCAAAGTAGGACCGGCTCAAGGCTTGGATGCCACCCTGGCTAGTGCCGATGAGGACAGCCAGCCCCCAGAAACCGACTAAAGTATGTAAATGCAGTGCCGACAGGCAGATGATAACGTAAACTAGGATGCCGATTAAAAGAGCATTCCGGGTTTGGATGCGGTTGGCCAGCCAACCATAAAGCAAAGAAAATGGCACCGCAATCAGCTGAACCATCAAGAGGACCAGCATCAACATCCCCGTCTTCATTCCCATATCCTTACCGATCGAAGTTGCCATCGTAAAAATCGTGTCAACCCCGTCGATGTAGAAGAAATAGGCCACCAGGAACCAACAAGCCTGCCGATAATGGCTAAGGTGACGGAGGGTTTGCCGTAACCGCCGTAAACTATCGGTAAAGTGATGATCCACCGCGCCCATCGTGTACTGCTGATGACCATGCTTCAACAAGGGATAAGCAAAGATGATCCACCATACCGCAGCCAGCACAAAGCTGAATTTAGCAATTGCCACTGACGACATCAAACCACCCAGGCCATGAGTCAGTTCCGGTACTAAGAAAATGAGAAAGGCCAGCACACCACCCAGGTAGCCCATCGAATAGCCAGTGGTCGATACGGCATCCATTTCCGAATTGTCAGCAACATCAGTCAAAAAACTATCATAGAAAACGTTGGCGCCTGAATAACCGATGCTGGCAAAAATATAGACTATTAATAGAAGCCACCAGAGCTTAGCAGGCACGACGGCTAAACAGAGGGTCAGGATAATCCCCGCCCAAGTAAAGACGTTTAGCCAGCGCCGCTTCATGTGCGGGTAATCTGCCATCGTACCCAGGAGGGGCGCCAGTAAGGAAACAATCAAGGTTCCAACACTGTTGGCATAACCCCAGTAGGCTGTTGAATTGCTAGCACTAACCCCGGCAGACTGGGCCACGGCCTTAAAATATACGGGCAAAACCGCCGTGGTCACCAGGATGCCATAACCAGAGTTTGCCCAGTCGTAGAAAATCCATCCCCACTGCTGTTTGGAAAACTTCATCAGGACTCCCCCTCCTTCACTACGCCAGCAATCGGGTGGCCGGCTGTCGGTTGTGGATAGTGTAAGCCCAACAATTTGGCAAAGGTCGGTCCCTCATCGACCAGGTGGGCTTCTTCATCGATGACACGCCCTTGGTTGACGTCCGGACCCACGAAGACGGCTGTCGTGTAGTAGTTTGGTTGGTTGGGGCCGTAGCCATGAACCCCATGATACCGATCGTGCGTCCCTAATGACGTTGGGTCCACCGATTCTACTACTGCCGGCCGGTTAACCTCATCCGTGAAGTAGTATCCCCGCTCAGCCTCTACCAAGAAGGCACAGTGTGGATCAGCACCGAGCTTAGCCGCCTCTTTCTGTGAGTAGATGTGGGCAACTCCCTCGGTACCTTCGAGCAATTGACGTACTTTGGCTAAATCTACACCGTCGCGTGCGTAAACATAAGTTTCGCCATCACAGGTTTTTGCCGTCACCTGCCAATCCTTATGGTAGGTTGGCTTATCTGGATACGATCGCAACCATCCCTGATGCTCAAAGAGCATGTTCAGGTGAATCATCTTATGAACGTTGATCTGGTAGTGGTCGCCGAGAAAAACGAAGTTCGTGTGATCGTAAGTTCCTGCTTCTTTGGTGGCTTGCACTAACTTCGCTATGCGTCGATCCAGACGCTGCCAAGCAGCCCGGGCATCAGTAGACCGTACTCCAAAGCGGTGACGCATACTGTCCATATCAACCAGGTGGATGAGTGTTAGATCTGGTTTTTTATTCTTCAACGTATCGACCGCGCACGCCGTCACGAAGTCATCCAGCCACGGTTGCTTGATTCCATGACGCAGGTGACCGTAGCGATGGTTCATCTGTAACAGAAACCACGGCGAACTAGCCTTCAACGATACCAATACCTGGTTGGTCCAGATGCGGTTAGGAAAAATTTCAGAAATATTGTAGGTAATCTTACTGCCGGCAGTCACTGGCCACAGAAAAGCTGCCGTCGTCATCCCCGCTTGGTTAGCTAAGTCGTAAAGAGTAGCTGCCTTGACGTCACGCCGGTACCAATACCAGTCCGGTGAGAGGAGTTGCGGCTGCAGTTTTGTATTGTTAACGATGCCGTGAACTGCCGGGTACTGGCCAGTGATAATCGAGGTGTGGGACGGGTAAGTCAGGGTCGGAAAAATTCCCCGAACATGTTTTACCCAAGTCCCCTGATCACGCAATTTCTTAAGATGCGGTGCCAAATCTGCCCACTGATCAAGGTCGTTAAAACCCATTGAATCTAGTGAAATGACAACTAATTTATTCTGTGGCATTGGTAAGAATCCTACTTTCTTTCAATAAGTATCTAAATTTTCACGATAAGGCCATCCGACAGATTTGTCAATTTGTGTGGATTCACCCCCTACCAGGATTGTGTACAATTAAAGTGTGTATTGAAAGCGATTTAAAGAAAGGTTCTGATCCAATGACACGTTTTCGCAACTCAGCTTGTACCTCAATGATGGTAGGTAAAAAGGCCTCGATTGACGGTTCAACCTTTATCAGCCGGAATGAAGACCGGGTCAAGGCAATCGAAGGCAAGCGTTTTTTGGTTCAACCAGCTGTCCACGGGCGCGACAAAACCTACGTCTCGCCTTATAATCAACTGACGGTCAAACTGCCAACTGACGGCATGCGCTACACCGCCACGCCGAGTGCCGATCAGTCTGCTGGTCCCAATGAAGAAGACGGCTTTAACGAGGCCAACATCGGCGAAAGTGCTACCGAAAGTGTCTACGCTAATGAACGGGTGCTTGGCTATGATCCCTTCGTCAAAAATGGGCTGGCCGAAGACTCGATGACAACCCTGGTTTTGCCATTCATTCACTCCGCCCGGGAAGGGGTCGAATACCTGGGCAAATTAGTTGCTAAGTATGGTTCCGCTGAAGGCAATGGTGTCCAGTTTATCGACAAAGACGAGGTGTGGTATATGGAAATTGCCACCGGTCACCAGTGGGTTGCGATCCGCATCCCTGATGATTGCTACGCGGTTGCTGCCAACCAGATCGCCATCCAGCAAATTGATTTCAAAGATCCAGACAATTACATGTGGGCCCCAAATATTCAAAAGTTCGTCGCTAACCACCAACTCAACCCTGATGATGACCAATGGAACTTCCGTCACATCTTTGGTACTGATACCCAAAAAGATCGGCACTACAACACGCCACGGGTTTGGTTTGCCCAACGCTACCTGAACCCGAAGGCTGCCGCTGGTCAAGCACCAGAAGACTCCGAAATGCCGTTTATCCGGAAGCCAGAGCGTAAGATCAGTGTCGAAGACATCCAGTACATCCTAGGATCACACTACAACGAAACCCGCTTCGACCCACTGGGCAACGGTACCGAAGAAGAGCGCAAGATCTACCGTTCAATTTCGCTGTCGCGGACGGCACAATCACATATTCTTCAGGTTCGCAACCACGCAACTAATGACAAGAAATCTAATGCCACGGCTAACCAGTGGGTTGAATTTGGGGTGCCGAGTTTCTGCCCATACGTACCGTTCTACGCTAACGCCACGGACACTGACCCCTCCTACCGGAAATTAACTCCTACGATGGATTGGAAGAGTGCCTTCTGGCTTAACGAAGCCCTCGCTACCATCGTTGAATCGCATTATGAAGAGTACATGGAAGATGACGTGGCTATGAAGAAAGAGCTCAATGCCTGGGCACGGACCAAGTTGGCGGCGGTCGATGAGCACGTTAAGGGTGCTGGCTTAACTGGCAGTGAGTTGACCAACTACCTGACTGGTGTGAACCACGAAATCGTCAGCCACTACAACCAGCGGATCAAGCAATTGATCATGAAGCTTTTGACGGACGGTGCTAGTCTATCGAAGCTCACCTTCAAGATGGACCCGAATTTATAATGTATATAGAAGTGCGACACAATGCGTACAGAGAGCCCGGTGATCTAACCTAGCACGGGAGCTGACATTGCCAAATGGCGGCTTTCGGGCGTAGTTAGATACTTAGGGCTCTGCATTGTGGAGCACGTTAAGAAGTTCGACACCATGCACACAGAGAGCCCAATGATCTAACCTAGACCGGAAGTTGGCATTGCTAAATGGCGGCTTTCAGTCGTAGTTAGAAAAAGCAAACGACCCGGATAGCTATGATGCTATCCGGGTCGCTTTAGTTTAGCCAAAAATTAGCAGTTTTATTGCGGATTCTTATTGATTACTTGTTTGTTCAGTGGATTGCCATAAGTTAGTGAAACAACACTAGTCATGACTTCTGGCATGATCAATACCAGGATGATCAGACCAACGATCACGGTCATGGCAACTTCGATCAGTGTTGGAATCCCTGATGGAATCAAGGCAGCAAAGGTACCACTCAGGATGATAGCAGCTGAAATAACAACCGTCCCGATGTTACCACATGCTCGCACGATGTTCTTGTTAGGATTGTTTTCTTCACCCTGGTAATCCAGGTAACGCCGCATCAGGAAGATACTGTAGTCCACACCTAAGGCAATCAGCATGATGAAACTGAAGAATGGTGTGTTCCACGTCAGCATGTCGCGACCCATGAACACTTGAACCAACCAGTGGTTGATAGACAGTGATGACAGGTAAGCCAGTACCAGCGTCCCCATAATATAGAGAGGCTGAAGCAGTGAACGGGTGATGAGCATCAGAGCCAGAGAAATTCCGACCAGCATGATCACTGCAGTCCGCATAAAGTCAGAACCAGCAGTCTTACGCATGTTGTAAATCCGTTCAGACTGACCACCCATGGCGATCCGGGCGTGGCCAAGGTCCGTCCCCTTCAGTGACTTCCGTGCCATTGAAGCCAGGGAGTTAGCCCGGTCAGTAGCCGTGTAACTGTTTGGATCAGAATTGTAAACAATAACGACCCGCGCAGCTTTCTTGTCGCTAGACAGGTAAGTTTGAATCGATGGCCGGAAGGTCTTGCCATGCAGAACATAGCTTGGAATGTAGAGATGCTTAGCAGCAGCTGAGCTCTGCAAACCACCCAGGTAATTAGAACCGGAGTTCAAGCCCTTATTCAACTGCTGCAGACCAGAAGTCAGTTGTGGAGAAGCAGCAGCCAACCGGTTAATCCCGGTATTCAGTTGGAGAGCACCGGCAGCACCCTGACTAACGGCGTTTTGAACTTGCGTCAAACCACCAGTCAATGTTTGCAAAGCAGTAGTGGCACCTGGCAAGGCAACATTAGAAGCAGCTGCCAATTGAGCCACAGAAGCACGTAAAGTAGCAATCTGACTAGTCAGGCCACCAAGTGATGAAGCAGAACCAGAAACGGCCCGCATAGAGTTGCCTAAACTCTGGTCAGCAGCACCGGCAGCTTGGATGTTAGCAGCGACTGACTGTAAACGTCCAGCCAATGAAGCTTGTTGACCACTAGCGGAACTAGCAGCACTGGACATGATTTGACGCATGGCGCCTTCCATGACAGATCTCTGTTGGTCATTTAATCGAGCTGATGATTCTGCGCTCTGGAAAGCGGACATAGCTGAACTGGTATCGAGGCTGGCGCTAGAACCAGACAGGCTTCGCAAAGTATTGCCAGCTTGCGTCAGGTTGTTGCCGATCACGGTTGCCTGAGTACCAACATTTTGCAGATTGCTGGTAAGACCGGCCGTATCAATCGATCCACCAGCGTTATTCAAGGCACTGTTCAGTTGCTGGATACCACTGTTAATTTGTGGCAGTCCTTGCTCCAGCTGAGCAATCTGAGCAGCACTAGAACCGGACATCGAAGCGTTCAGTTGTTGACTCAACTGGGTTAATCCATCGACCAACTGTTGACTTCCGGCAGACAACTGGGTAATCCCTGTACCCATCTGCTGACTACCAGCCGTCAGCCGACTCACACCCCGGTTAGCCTTGCCCAGCTGCTTATTAACCGTCCCTAATTGGTTATTAACGTACAGACGCTTAATCTTAGCACCACTCGGGCGGGTAGCAGAAGATGCCAGTTTGACACCATTGCTATTGTGAATCTGACCAGTAATGTTATCGATCAGCATGAGGTCTTTCTGGTTATCAAGACGGTGGTTTGACTGAATGTACAGTTCAGACGGTTCAGCGGTCCCCTTTGAGAAGTGCTGCTGAACTAAGAGGTAACCATGCTTTGATGGCGTACTGTCAGCGATTTCGGCCGCATCATCATAGTCCAGCGGGTGCTGGGAAGTAAATGCAAACGGCAGCAAAATTACCAGTACTAGTGCCAGAGCGATGATTGGGTGCTTCAGTGACCTGCTGGCTTGGAAGTGCCACAGGCGACTAGCTGATTCGCCTTCAAACTTCTTGAATGGCCAGAACATGTTCTTCCCTAACGTCACCATAAAGAATGGGTTCAAAGTAAGAAGAACAACCAGCAGAACAGCTACACCAACGGCCACACCGACGGCCGAACGGTAAACGGAGAATCGTGCTAAACCTAGGGCCGCAAAACCGATCAGCAGTGATGAGCCAGACATCAAAATGGTATGGCCGGCACGCCACCGCGCGTCCATTGCGGCGTCGTAGGTCTTCATCCCTAGTCCAAGATTTTCCTTAAACCTGTTATAGAGCAGGATGTTGTAGTCAGTCCCAATCCCGAACAGAACGATCACCATGAAGACTTGGGTGAAGTTAGAGAATGGGAAGTTAAACTTGTCGACTAAGTTAGTCACCAAACTGAAGGACGTAATGAACGAAACCCCAACCGTTAGTAATGAAACCAGTGGAACGATCGGTGAACGGAAGACCAGTACCAGAACTACGAAAATAAAGATAACAGAAATAGCTTCCGTTTTCTTCAATCCTTGTTGGATTGCCCCAGAGAAGTCATCCTGAATGATCTGCGAACCCGTGACGTAAGTCTTGAGGCCCGTCGTCTTCATCGCACTCATCAGTGACTTGTTTTCGTTAGAAACAGTATCATGACTCTTGCTGACGTTCATCTGAACCAAAACAGTTGATTTGTCTTTGGATATCAACTGCTTCTTGGTTGCGGAATTGTCGTAGGCCGCGGTCATACTCTTGATCCCGTACTTGCTCTTATGCCTCTTCAAGTAGTTGATCGTGTGCTTAACCCGCTTAACCTGAGTATGAGTCATTGCGGAATCGCCGTTGTTAAAAACCCCAACGGCTTCATAGGTATTCTTGGACCCGTGACCCCAATTGTTTTTCATCGTGTTAGCAACTTCACTCTGCACGTTGCTTGGCAGACTGATATTGGAGTGAGCCCTGGTCAATGCGTTGACGTCTGGCAGAAGAATAATGGCTGCAATTACCAGAATAATCCATGCTAATAATCCGCCGACGTGGTGACGCCTAAACCAATTCATTCAATCTCATCTTCTTTCTTAATTAGCGGCTTTTTTATCGTTGCAAGGAGTAATGAGCCGCATAATCATTACTTCATACTCACGCTTGCGCTCTTCTGCTGATGGTTGATTATCAGTTAAGGCAAATGAATCTAAAAAAATGAAACCAAAAACCGCCCCTACCAGCATTTGTGGTCGCACTTCCATCGGTTCTTTCCCATCGGCCTGCACGATCTGTTTGACTAAATCCAGATAATTGACGATCTCATCATGGATTCGCGTCTCACCCTGCAATCCACGCATCGAATAGAAAATCCCCGCCATAAATGGCAGTTTGACCATTTCATCGCGAAGCCGATCAGCCATTGCCAGCAAAGCTTTCCTGCCCGACAAGCCCACAATCTGTTGAACAATTTGTTCACGGATCCGCCGTAAGACACTCGCCCCTACTAGTGAAATCAAATCTTCCCGATTTTTGACGTAGTGGTAGAGTGACTGGGACCGAATCCCCAAGTAATTCGCTAAGCTAGTCATTGTCAATTGACTAAGGCCATCTTTATTGGCAATCTCAGTAGCTGCCTGAACCACTTTTTCCTGGTTCAGGGTTCGCGATTGCGCCATCGATCATCCCCCCCTTTGTAAGCGGATTCTTCAATCCACAGATATAATCTTCACGATGTAGATTATCTAATACTCTCTGAAGGATATCAACCATAAATTTCCATTTTTATTAATTTTTGCTAAAAAAACGGTTTGAGCAGCGTTTCCTACCCAAACCGTTCATCAATTTTACCGGACCTTATCGTCCCTTATTGCTATAACCGATTAAATGAACCTTATGATTTACGTACTCACCGAGGAAAATCTCGTCGACGTCATTAAAGCCAGCTGCCTGCACTTGTCGATCCAGCCAGTCCTGCGAATGATGAATCAATTCCAATACATCCACGTTGACGGACCCATCGCTGATCAGAGGAAAACGAATGTTAGCCTCATCGTTTTCAATGACGGTCAACTGACCATTTTGTTCAAAAATACAATTTTTCACTTGCTCTACCGAAAAGACGTTTTGGCTACGCAGTTTAAACATCAGGTCGTTAGCCGACAGCCCCGCTTTCATGCAATTGTCGACCAACACGCGCCCATTCTTAATCACTTGAACGGGTTTGCCGTTAATCAAATTGCGGAACTTAACACTGTTGTCACGCGCAAACTTCAGGATAAAGACAACCAAAGTCCAGATAATTAAAACCAGCAGGAATTGTAGGATCGTGATGTTGGGATTGTAGATAATACCACCCATAATCCCACCTAGGACATAGTTTTGCAGCTGGTCCATTGCGTTAGTAGGCGCTATGTTGCTTTTGCCAAAAAGATTAATTTGCAAAATCAGAGTGAACATGCCTAGGAAAAACTTGATGAAGAGATCTGTATAATTTAATGTCACCAAAATTCTCTACCTCTCAATATAAACGTGGTGATTGACGACGTGAGCCTTGGTCAGAGTATAGCTATTATTGTCGTTATTTAAGTGTAGCTGGTAATCTTCTTTACGCGAATTAATCCTGACGATTAACCCATCCTGCAAAGTTGTTGAATTGACCAGAACATCTTTTTTTGAAACATGATTATCTTTGGCTACAGACTTAATAAACGGCACTATCTGTGCTGCTTGAGACTTGATGTGGTTGTTCTGAATATACCTTTCGTACTGCGTGCCACTAAACAGCATCAAAAAGAGCAAGGCAATAATCCCTAAATCCCGATAACGTGAATTCAAACGATCGCGCAGGTACAAGAAGGCAAAGATCACTAATGCAAAGGCAGCGACTAACATCAAAGACGTGATGACCGTCTTATCCGTTGCCTGGTGATTTTGGATGTAGCTTAAAGTATAAAACCTCATAAATTCACTTTCCTAATTTCAAAAAACTGCCATCAATGGTTTAAGCCATTTTGATGACAGTCAGTTGTTAATACTATTTCAATTTAACGCATCTTAGCGGTGCTGGTCAATCAGCTTTTGTTGCATCTGGGCCAGTTTAGGTGTCAGGTAAACCGGATAGAAACTTGGGTTGACCAGACGACGGGTCGTCTTCGGCAAGTGTGCCAATTGCTCCTTTACGTAATGCTGAATGGCAAACGGATCACCGTTCGTCGTTGGCTTCTCGCCCGGCTTCAGCATCGTCTTCATCAATGGTTCAGCCTTGAAATCAGTCAGTTTGACATTGACATCAACCGCGTTCGGATCTGAATTGATGGCTTCGATTGTGTCCGGCAATTTTTCGTCTGCCAAGGCAATGACGTCCGCAAAGGCGCTGTGGTGATCGCCATTGTGATACAGACGGTAAACCTGCTTGTTGCCTGGCAGCGTGATCTTTTCACGGGTGTTGCTCAGCTTGATCTTTGGCAGCCACTTACCATCGACTTCCAGTTCAGACATCTTATAGACCCCACTGAGGACCGGACTGGAAGAACTGGTGATCAGCTTTTCACCGATCCCGAAATTATCCAGCGGTGCACCTTCGTCGAGCAAAGACTTGACAACCTGCGCATCCAGGGCGTTGGAAGCCGTGATCTTTACTTCGGACAAACCAGCATCATCCAGCATCTTCCGGGCTTCGATCGACAGCTGGGCGATGTCACCGGAGTCGATCCGAATGCTCAATGGCTTGTGGCCCTGGGCCTTCAGTTCTTTGAAAGCCTTGATGGCGTTCGGAATCCCCGACTTGATGACGTCATAGGTATCAACCAGCAAAGAAGATGTATCTGGGTAAATCTTGTTCCATTCACGAAAGGCTGTCAGCTCATCCGGGAAACTTTCGATCCAGGCGTGGGCCATCGTCCCGACAGCTGGGACGTGAAATTCTTTCCCAGCCAGCACGTTAGAAGTACTGCCGCAACCACCGATGATGGCTGCCCGGGCGCCATAGGTAGCGGCATCTGGTCCCTGTGCCCGTCGTGCACCAAATTCCATCACTGCGTGACCGTTGGCAACATTGACGATCTGCCGTGCCTTAGTGGCAATCAAGGACTGGTGGTTGATGAGGTTCAGAATCAGCGTTTCCAGTAACTGGGCTTCGATCAACGGACCGCAGACACTGACGATTGGTTCGCGCGGAAACACTGGTGTCCCTTCCGGCAAAGCCTTGATGGTGCATTCGTTCTTGGCCTTCCCCAAATAGTCCAAGAAGCCATCAGAAAAGTGATTAAGTGAGCGTAAGTAATCCAGGTCATCTTTCGTAAAGTGCCACTGGCTCACTTCTTCCAAAACTTGTTGTAAGCCAGCCGAAATGACAAAACTCCCTTGATCTGGAACCCGCCGATAGAAGACATCAAAACGTGCCTGTCGATCATGCGGCAAGGCTTCATAATAGCCGTTTGCCATGGAGAATTCATACATATCTGTCAGTAATTCGTGGGTCATTTTTAAACTCCTCCACTATTTAAGTAAAATGTACTTTAATCCTGTTAAAAAAATAAAAAGCGTTTCCAAAATTTATAACCTAATTAATTGTAACACTTTTCATATAGCTTGTTAATTTCGTAACTTGTATAACTTAGGTGGTCGTCCCGAGTGTTTAGGCTTGTCGACCACCCCGGCTTCGCTGAAAAGACGACGGTGGGTTTTTTGGAAGTTAGAATTGTCGATCTGGTCGACTTTCTTTTGCCAAAACGACGCATATACTTCCCGGGCCTGCCGCAGAGTAAAGGTGGGGCCAAGGATCTTCAAGATATTGGGCTGGTAATCCAATTTATTGCGAATCCGCCGCAACGCGGTAGTAATAATGGCAGTATGGTCAAAGGCCAAACTGCGGGTGCCCCTTGCTAATTTTAAGCAGATTTGGTCATGTTGCAGATAATAATCACTGCCCTGGTAATTTAAACTAAACCATTGTGCTTCAGTTGCCCCATATCCCGGGTTCAAATGGGGCATCGTCGGCAGAAAAGTCATATAAGCTAGAGCCAGGAACCGCTCCCCAGGTGTCCGGTCTGGTGCAGTAAACGTCGCTAACTGCTCCGTCGAACTAGCTGGCAAGGTTAGGCCGATCTTTTCTTTGATCAACCGCACACAGGCACTGTCGGCATCCTCGCTCTTGCGTAGCAAGGTCTCCGGCAGCGCCCAGACGCCACGGAAAGGATCATCTGCCCGCTTAATCAAGAGAATTTGGGGATGACGATCCTGACGGTTAAAGCTCCAAATGATGTTCGTAATGGTAATCAATGGCCGTTCCGTGATCCGTTCCAAACTGAGCACCCCCTCTGACATAGTTGATTATACGACAGGTGTCCCAATCAATGATATTAAAAATGGCTCGATCACAGAAATTCTGCAATCAAGCCATCTCAGTTTGATAGTTTATTATCTTAGATCATCCAACTACTTAGTGGCAGCCTTGCTAGGTTTCTTCATGAAGAGGCTGATCAGAACCACAATCACCGTAAAGGCGATAATCCCGATAGTCAGTGCAGTAGAACCCATATTACCAAGCTTACCAAGGACAATCCCTGGAATCAGGTAGTCAGTATCAGCAAAGGTTGAAGCAGCCATCTTCAGGTCACCGAGGACAGGCAGAACGAACAGTGGCAAGAAACTGATGATGATACTGTTGATCGTAGCACCGATGATCGCACCACGACGGCCACCCATGGAGTTACCGTAGATCGCAGCAGCGGCACCACAGAAGAAGTGACCGACAACACCAGGAATGATCACCGTCGTGTGCATTGCGACCATAATGAACATGCAGATGGTACCAACGAAGAATGATACCAGGAATCCCAGCAGAACAGCGTTAGGAGCGTACGGGAAGATGATCGGTACGTCCAGAGCTGGCTTGGAATTTGGCACCAGCTTTTGGGCGATCCCTTGGAAGGCTGGAATGATTTCAGCCAAAATCATCCGTACACCTTGGAGGACAACGGCGAAACCAGCAGCAAATGTCCCGGCTTGAACGATGGAGTAAATAATGTAGTTTGTACCCTTACTCAAACTGTGTTCAACAAAGTGTGGTCCACAGATGATGGCCAAGATGATGTAAACAATGGCCATCACGATGGTGATTGAAACGGTTGAGTCACGCATAAAGCCAAGTGCCTTTGGGAACTGGATGTCTTCGGTATCGTGTTTCTTGTCACCAAAGAACTTCCCGCACAGACCAGCGATAGCGTAACCGATGTTACCGGTGTGCCCCATGGCAACGGCATCACCCTTGGTGATCTTGCGCATGAACGGCTGACAAAGGGCTGGCGTGATAGTGAACAGCGTTCCTTCAAAGAGGCCGCCAAGCAGAATGGTCTTCCAACCAGAACCCA
The DNA here is from genome assembly GCF_040772465.1 of Limosilactobacillus sp. Classification (GTDB taxonomy): domain Bacteria; phylum Bacillota; class Bacilli; order Lactobacillales; family Lactobacillaceae; genus Limosilactobacillus. The sequence continues at coordinate 278,275 of NZ_JAXGYB010000001.1, forward strand.
TGCCGGCAGAAACCATAACAACCGCGGCAAAGCAGGCAACGTAGAGCATAGCTTGACCAGTTAAGAAAATGTACTTGAACTTGGTAAACCGTGCCAGCAAGACGTTCACGATCATCCCGACCAGCATGATCAGAGCAGCGGTGGAACCGTACTTAACTAAGGCGATGGCCACCACGGCTTCGTTACTCGGGACAACCCCTTGAACACCTAAGGCAAACTTGAACATCTTAGCAAAAGGCGTTAAGGCATTACTCAAAATTCCCGCCCCACCGGTCAGAATTAAGAAACCGGCAAAGGTCTTAATGGAACCTTGAATAACATCAGTGGCTGACTTCTTTTGAAGCAGCAGCCCCAGCAAAGCGATCAACCCAACTAGCAGCGCTGGGGTCGTCGCAATACTCTGGAAAATATTTAATAGTGCACTCATTGATATCCCCCTCTTAATCGGCGGCTAAACTTAGTCGTGGCTAATGCCTTCCTTGTCCAGAATGGCATTGACCTTTTCCTTCAGTTCGTTAGCGTCAACCAAGCTATTTAAGACGATCACCCGGTCATCAGGAAGACTGCCTGCTGCCGTCTTCAGGGTCGGGTCGATAAAGAAGTAGTCGGCTTGGTCCGGCGTTGCACTGCCGACATCGGAGTGGCTGACTTCAATATTTTCTTTAACGTTTTCCTGCTTCAAAATGTTATTGATGTTCATTTGAACCATAAAACTGCTACCGAGTCCACTTTGACATAGTGCTTCAAACTTCATAATCATTTCCCCCTCTATTGGTTGAAAACTGCAAGAATTTGTTCTTTAGTTGTTGCTTCTAAAAGCTGCTTGTTTTTATCTGGATCCATCAGCACCTGCGTCAACTGCTTGATGACCTCTAGGTGACTATGATCATCAGTAGCGGCTAAGACAAACCACAACTTCACTGGGTGCTGGTCATCGACCAAGTTGACATCGTGAGTCAACTTTAAGAGTGACAAGCCAACTTTTTTTACACTTTCTGACGGTCGTGAATGGGCCAACGCAATTTCGGCCCCGATATTGATATACGGTCCCTGTTTCTTAACCACGTCAATCATCGATTGCACATAATCTGCACCAATACTGTGGTTATCAATTAACGGCTGCGCAGCTAACTTGATGGCACCTGTCCAATCTAAGCCTTGACCATCGGCTAATTGAACTGTGGCTGGAGTTAAGTAAGAAACTGCCAAGTCATCACCTCATTTCGTTTACAGTTAATATGATATGGGAAAATGATAACGCTCACAAGTGCAACCACAACACTTGCTTTAGTGCAAAAACTGCACTAAACTAAAAACAATCAAAAGGGGGATTACACTATGTCCATCGACGACATTAAGCACGCCACAGCACTGGTCAAAGTGCTCAGTGACAGTACGGAACCTTTGCCCATCGACCTAATAGAAGAAAGGCTGCAGTTATCACGCCGCAGCCTTTACTATACAATTAAACGCCTCAACAGTGCACTCAACGATAAGGGACTAGACGGGATCACGAACTTACGGGGAGCAGGTTACATCTTACCGGATGACACCAAAGAGGCTCTTGCCACCCGGGCCCAACAAGCGAGGCCTGCTAAGTCCTTTCAGCAACTATTCCACCAGCATTTTTATTTCCCGCACTTAAGGCAAGACGACAGACAATTATTGATGGTCTTTGCCTTGATCTCGCGTCGCTATACTTCACTCAACCAGTTAGCCAAATGTTTCGGTGTCAGCAAAAACACCATCATTACTGATCTCAAAAAAATCAAAGAAACAAGCGCTAAGGACCTAATTATCACCAACACCCGGCAAGGAAAAGCCGTCAAAGCACCAGAAAAGATTCAGCGACGGTGGGTTTTTAGCCACTTCGACCACCTGGCCCAACTCATTAACTCTCATATCACCTACACTCCGCATTCCCTATACGAACAGCAGCTACAGATCCTTGAAGAAATTACCGCTAAATCCTTCACCGAACACGCACTCAAATTACTAAGCATTTTTATCCAGTGGACCATTGAACGCCTGAAAAATCGCCCTGATACCCTCCTACCAATGCCAAAATCAGAATCGGACTGCCCATCGATGACCGTTGTCTGGGCCAGTTCATTTTTTAATGATCTCGGGATTTTTCAAAATCATGGAGAAAGTGCTTTTCTTGATGAAATTATTAGCATCCAGGCACTACGCCAAGTCGATCCTGAAGACCCGTTAATTCAGCAGTTGCGTCCCGTCACCAGCCAAATTATCAAACGGTTTAACAACTTGACGGGCGTCCACCTACCAACCCAATCCGGGCAACTGGTCGAGGGTCTGACAACCCACTTGGTATCGACTTATTACCGGGTTAAGTATCACCTGCATTACCACAACCCGCTACTGAAACAGATTAAGCACCAGTACCGCGAGACTTTTGAAATCACCCGTGCCGTTATGCAGCCCTTCAATAAAATTGTCCACGAAAAGCTCAATGACGACGAGATAGCCCTCATCACCACCTATTTCAGCAGTTCCTTGCGCAACCCAACTGGTCAACCCATCACCAAAAAGTCGGCCCTCGTGGTGTGCTCTAGCGGCATCGGTACTTCGGAATTGCTGATCAGTCAACTACGGCAGCACTACCCGACCATTAACTTTATCGGACCCTATAATACTTTCCAATTTGAAAACGTCTCACTCAAAAACATCCAGGTGGTGTTATCCACCGTCCCCCTGCCACAACCAGAGAATTGCCGTGTCTTAACGGTTCCAGTCATCCCTAATCCTAAAGATTGGCGACAGATAGAACAGGCCCTTGTCAGTAACGGCCTGCTCAAACAGGTCACCCACCAACAAATCAGTGTCGGGGCTTTAATGGATATCATCGCTAACTACGCCCGCATCGTTGAACCTAACAAGTTGGAAGCCGCTCTGCGCAGCTACGTTAACCAGCAAAACCAGCTGCAAGCGCCGATAATGACAAATCAAGATGATCACCCAACATCAATCAACTACATCGACCGACCAATGGATTGGCAAAACGCTATTCGGCAAAGTTTCACGGACTTAGTGCAAGCTGAAGTGGTGAGTTCGAAGTACCCTGAGCAAATAATCAAGCTTACCCAAACACACGGTGATAACATGGCGATCGGCAAGGGCGTTTTTCTCGCTCATGCCGCGCCGAATACCGGTGTTAACCAACTGGGCTTCTCTTACACCCTCTTCCGTTATCCTTTTATCACCGTTCCTAAATCGACGAAGAAGATCAGGCTGGTGGTCGGCATCGCTCCCGTCGACCAGCAACAACACCTCGGCGTGCTCAGCCGGCTGCTGCAATGCCTGCAGGATGACGATTGGGTGCAAGCAATGAATCAGGTTGATTCATTGGCCGCTTTTCGACAGCTATTAGTTCGCGGCAAATTGATTAACTAAAAAAGCGGACCGACTCGACATTAAGCCGAATCGATCCGCTTTAGTATTATCAATAACCTACTACGTATACCCGTGGTTCTTTGCACTTATCCAGTGCACTCTCGTCCATCTGGTAATCATCGACGAAGTAGAGCTTGTACCATACCAGGAAGGTGTAGATGGTCCAAAGCTTCCGCCGGCCATCGACCTTACCATTGAAGTTGTCATCAGCCAGCTTCAGCAGCTTGTCCTGGTCAAAGAACTGGTTGACGAAATCCTCTTCAAAGACAGAACGGATTTCATCATAGTACTTCTTCTCACGCAGCCATTCCCGTACTGGAACTGGGAAGCCCAACTTCGGCCGGGTTGCCCATTCTTCCGGCAGGTGACGGTTGGCAGCCATCCGGAAAGCATACTTGGTGTCCTTGTAGTTAAAGAGGTACTTGGATGGGGTATGACCAGCGACCCGCATAACTTCCTTGTCGAGCAACGGAACCCGCAATTCGACGGAACTAGCCATACTCATCTTGTCAGCCTTCAACAGGATGTCACCCGGCATCCATTGGTGGATGTCCAGGTACTGTTTCTTAGCGACTTCAGGCAGATCCTTATCCTCAACTTTATCGAAGATTGGATCGATGATTTCCTTAACCGTTGGACCACAGTTGTATTCTGGCTTCAGAATATCAGCTGCTTCGTCCGGACTGAAGATGTAAGCCTGGCCGATGAAACAGTCACGGGCAGGTGCCAGGTTACGGTACAGGTGCAACTGGCCGTGGAAGTGCTTGTTCTTCAGCCAATGTGCAATCTTGTAACGACGTTCACGTGGCAGCTTCTTCAGTTGGTCCGTGATCCAGCGGATGGACTTGATCTTGGTGTCAAAGCCATAAGCTTCATAGCCAGCAAACAGTTCGTCGGCCCCTTCACCAGATAAGACAACCTTGTAACCGGCATCCTTGACCATCTTGTTTAAGAAGTACAAAGGAACGACGGACGGGTTAGAATCTGGTTCATCCAAGTAGTATTGAATCTTCGGGAAAGTATGAAAGGCTTCGGAATCCGTGAGCTTGCCGTTTTTGTTCTTCAGTTTCAACAAGTTAGCTAGCCGCGTACTGTCCTTGGTTTCGTCGTAACGCCGGTCAAAACCGATTGAGAAAGTCTCGTTGGGCCGCATCATAGCCGTGACATAGCTAGAGTCAACACCGGCTGACAGGAAAGAACCAACCTTAACGGTCTTGTCAGCAAATGAGTGGGCCTTAACAGAGTCGTCAACGACATTTTCGATATTGTCGACGGCTTGGTCAAAGGTCTCGTTACTTGGATCGAAGTCCGCATCCCAGTATTGGGTCGTAGTCAATTTACCATCCTTGTAAGTGAAGTAGTGGCCCTCCGGAATCCGGAAGACGCCCTTAAAGAAGGTTTCGTCAATAGCCGGGTATTGGAAAGTCATGTATGGCTTGAGGGCTTCGCGGTTGAGTTCTTTATGGAAATCAGGGTTAGCTAACAGTGATTTGATTTCTGAGCCAAACATGAAGGTGCCGTTCATCTTAGCGTAGTACAGTGGCTTGATGCCAAAGTGGTCCCGGGCACCGAACAATTCGTTAGTATCACGGTTCCAGATGACGAAGGCAAACATTCCGCGTAATTTCTTGCAGACGTCGGCGCCCCATTCTTCATAACCGTGAAGGATCACTTCAGTATCAGTGGTAGTCGTGAAGGTGTGGCCGAGGTCGATCAGCTTCTTACGCAGTGGCCGGAAGTTATAGATCTCGCCGTTGAAAACAATGGCTAAGCGCTTGTTTTCGTTAAAAATTGGTTGGTCACCGCCGCGTACGTCGATGATACTGAGACGGCGCATCCCAATAGCTGCGTGCTTATCGGAAAAACGTCCTTCACCATCAGGGCCACGGTGGACAATCCGTGCGAGCATGTTCTTTAAAACGTTGTCCTTCACCTTAGGTTCATTGTCATTAACGAATCCTGCAATTCCGCACATAGTTATTTCCTCTCTTTTTATTGATTCTTTTTAACGTTGCACGAAGTATTTCTCGTAATCGGCTTTCATCAAGTGGAAAGCGTAATGCATCAGCAAGCGCTGCCTGAGTGAGTCATTCTTGTCGAAAGCCGTCGTGCCCCACTGGCCTGCTTCAATCAGCTTAATTGCCCGTTGCTTGTACTTGTTGTCCTTAGCGTACTTGTAGAACAGTTTCTTTGGCAATCCCAGCCACAGCATGTTGCCGTCCGCGTAATCCGTGTCCTTCTTTGGCAAGTGGAAAATGACGTCATCAGTGACATACTTTGCCAAATTGTAGCCGTTCAACGTGCAGTAGAAACTGCTTCGCCCTTGCCGTAAGTTGATTTCGAAGACCTTAAACTGGCCGTCGCGCCGGTCGTATTTCAGGTCGAAGTCGGCAAAGCCCACGTAGTTAACGGCTTCTAGAAACTTGACGATTTGGTCGTAAATCTGCTGGTTCTTTTCCGGCAAAATAGCCATGTAGTTACCAACGGCAGCCGGAGCCGGATCTTCCAGCAACGGGTGCCCCAAGCAGATCATCCGAACGTGGTGGTTCATGTCAACATAAGCGTTGATCACCCGCATATTGGAATCATCGCCAGGAATGAAGTCTTGGCAGATGAAGTCGCTCTTGTAGCCAGCCTTGTAGATCTTTGGCAGAAGCTCATTGAACTGTTCACGGGTATCCAGGACGTAGGCTTTCTTCCGTCCCTCAAAGTGGATATCCAGCCATTCGATACTATTAGATGGCTTCAAAGCAACCGGGAAGCCAAATGGCAGCTTAATGTTTTCAGCGCCCTTGGATTCCACCTCTTCTTTGGTGATAATCCGGGTCTTTGGATACGGCAGGCCATACTTGTCGGCTGCCTGGTAGAAGGTTTCCTTCGTCCCGAGAGCCTTGAACAGCTGCCGGTCAACGTATGGACAAACGAAGTGTTTCTTCAGTTCATCCAGGTGCTGAGAAATGAGTTCGGTGTAGCCGTCCCCACAACTGAGCAGCAGATACTTAGTATTGGGGTCCAGGTGTTCAGCTACCTGATTCATGATCTTCATAAAACCAGGATTGCTGTTGAAGCCCTTGTGGAGTCGCACATCAACCAGCTTGGTGTAGCGGGTCGGTGCTAGTTGGGTATCACCATAGGCAATACTTTTAATCCCGTAAGCTGCATAAAACGAACGCGCCATACCATAGCAATTGAAATCAGTCCCTAACAAAATGGGCTGAAATTTTACGTTTGTACTCACTTTAATCTTCCTTATTTATCAAATTTTGTAACGATCTTTTCATCTATTCCGAAACTTAATCATAACCCATTACTAAGCCAGTTTCAACGGAACCTTAATTGGCTTTTTTGCTAAACCAAAACGACTGATTCCCCGCGGCACCAGCCTTGAAGAATCAGTTTATTTTATTTGTTCAAATGTGAGACAAACACTCATTTAGTTCTAGCACAGCGAATCCCAAGCCGGCAATTCTTCTGGTTGAGAATTCCAGATCTTCTTCAAGGAATCATCCAAGTACTTCTTATTGATAACGGCTTCGTAGGTGTAGTCCTTGAACCAATCTTCCGTCATCACGAAGTAACCCTTGTCGCCGTTCTTATCGCCCCAAGAGTTTTCGATCTTCCAACGGTTTGGCTCACCATCAACCAAGTTCACACCAGTCAGGGTCATTGCATGAGAGACCATTCCCTGCCGACTCTCCAGGCGGTCCGCCTTGTTCATCTTGAAGTCGACACCGAGCAATTCTCCTTCTTTGAAGAGCTGTGCGTCCATGATGCCCCGTTTGCGATCCATCTGCTGGAGAACATCATTGCCAACCCAGACGGTTTCGTTATCCTTCAACTGCTTAATGGCCAGATCCTGCAGGTAGTGGAACGGGACATTCAGGAATTGCAACGGAATCCCATCAACCACGTTGTCTTCAACCGGCATTGAATACAGCTTATTCATCTCGTGATCTGGAGCATTGGTGATGAGAACGTAGTCATGTAGGTTGATGTCAAAGTACTTGTGATAGAAGTCCAGTGGCGTCAAATCAGCATCACGGTGATACTTTTTGTCGTCGTCCCTGTACTCCAAGTCAAACTTCATCGGTGGTTCACCAAAGGCCATCACGGCAACCCGGTAAACGTCACTCATCATCTGATGTTGCATTTTGGCTAATTCATCATCACTGGCGTGCTTTTCGTTCACTGCCCGCCGCAGTTCCAGGGCGTCCTTCTTCATCATGTCATGGAGTACTTCAGAAACGTCGCTGGTGTTCTTCGTGTTGAATGTATCCGGCATCACGTATTCCGGCACTACCCCGTACTTTTCGATGATGCTGGCGGCGTTGGACCACTGGCCACCATCGTCGAGGGCTGTGGCAACGTAAAAGTCCACTGTCCGGTCATGGAAAGGCTTGTCCGCCGTAGCAATGACGTTTTGGAAATACATGTTAGCCCGTTCGATCCGGTCCCAGAAGAAGAGGTAGTTCTGTGACAATTCAAAATCGTTCAGTTTGTACTTCAGTGCAAAGTGGTGACGCAAGGTGTTTAAAGCAGCGAATGACCAGCAACGGCCACTCTGTCGTTGGTTAGTAACCTTGCCTGTCTTCACTTCAATGCTGAACACCCGGTGGTCACGCTTGCTGATATTCGGGTCTTCACTGCTGGCCTTGATGCCGTTCTTCATGACGGCACGGGCAATCACTGGTGATGTTTCACGTGAAACAAAGTCATCGTGAAACTGTTGAATCTCCTTACTGGAGAGTGCTGAATGTTTTGTCAAAACAATCCCTTCCTTAGCTAAAGTAATAACTCTTTTATTGTAAACCTCTTTGTCGTGGGCCGCGAGAAATTGGTTCTGGCAAAATAAAAGGCCCAACCGAGTCTCATCCTGAGCATCCCGGTTAGGCCTAATCTATATTTACTTGAAGTAGTGTTTCCACTGGTTATTGACGTTATTCCGTGCTGGCTGTGTCCTGTTCCAGAAGCCGACCTTGACGACCCCAGTTACTTTATTCTTAGGAACGAAGCCCCAGTAACGGCCGTCGTTGGAAACGCTCCGGTGGTCACCTAATACAAAGTATTCACCAGCTGGCACCTTGGTTGCGCCATTATGCGACAACCAGTTGTTACGCTTAGAAATACTCTGCAGTGTCCAGTTGCCAGTGCCTTGCTTGCGTTGCACTTGGCTGATGTAGCCCTGGTCAACTTTCTTACCGTTGACGTACAAATTGCCATTCTGTGACTTAACCGTGTCGCCTGGCAAACCGATAACCCGCTTAACGTAATCCGTCTTCTTAGAAACCTGCGGGTCAACTCCGTCTGCATTGAAGACAATCACGTTGCCACGGTGAATCGTTTCGTGCCGGTAGCAAACAACCCGTTCGTTATTCTGCAAGTTTGGTTGCATCGATGGACCATCAACCCGCACAAAGTGGAAGAACTGGTTGATCAATAATGCAATCAGCAGGCCAATAGCAACTGGGATAACCCAGCTCAAAACCTCTTTAAATGCTCTCATTACTTTTGCTCCAATTTATTAATTTTTTACTATCTTAACATGGATTTTATACTATGATTTGCATATTTTGACAAATACTAAGCACAATCGCGAAAACCCACCGAGCCCTTTCGACGCGAAGCTAGCCTATCTGGAAGGATAGCTACGTACGATCATCCTAGGCTATCCCACCAGGGCTCCGAGAAGGTTGGTTTTCAGCTCACTAATGTTCCAATTTCTTAATAGTATCCTCTGCTACCGTGATGTCGCTCGGGTACGGAACGTTCTTCCCCTTAATCTTCTGGAAGTGGTCGTCGCCCTTCCCGGCTAAGACCACGATGTCAGCTGGGGTACTGTGCGAAATAGCGTGTTCGATAGCTTCCTGTCGATCCATAATGAATTCGACCTTGCCGACCCGTGAATGATCAATATGGCTATCGATTTCCTGATCAATCTTCTTTGGATCCTCAAAGCCAGGGTCATCCGTCGTCAGAATGGCAACGTCCGCCTTTTCTTCAGATAAGGCTTTACCGAAGCCTTCTCGCCGCGAAATACCCTTGTCACCCGTAGCACCGAGCAAAATGATTACCCGGCCGCTAACGTGGGTCTGCTGACGCAAGAAAGCCACAAGCCGCTTAACACTGATGTAGTCGTGAGCGTAATCGATGTAAACCGTGCCGTGATCCTTCGTCGTCAGCATATCCATCCGGCCAGGAATCCGCGTGTGTTCAAGAGCTTCCGCAATTGCGTCCGGCTTAGTACCAGCCATCCCACTAGCGATGATAGCTGCCGTTGCGTTGCCTTCGTTGTAATCACCGGCAATATCAACGTTGTAATCACCATCTACTGCCAGGTCTTTTGCGCGCTGAGATTGCGACTTCAAAGTAAAGTTAGAACCATGCAGGTTTTCACCGTCATCTTCGTACGAAAAGTCTAACGGAACAGCGCTGTTGCCACTAGGACGGCCGAAGACAAAGATGTTTTCTGGATCCGTCGTCGACTTAGCCGTTGCGTAAAAGTCCTTGAAGTGCGGATCGTCGGCATTGATGATGCACCGCCGGGAATTGACCATCAGCTGTTCTTTGCAGAACTGGTAATTAGCGAAATTCGGGTGTTCATTGCGCCCAATGTGGTCTGGGAAGATGTTAAGAAAGATCCCGACATCAAACTTCAAGCCATAAACCCGGTTCCGCAGATAAGCCTGGGATGATACTTCCATCACCATGTGATCCATGCCGTTATCAACTGCCCGCCGCATATCACGGAAAAGATCTAGTGATTCTGGCGTGGTCAATGCTGACTTAAAAGTATCTTCTGGCTTAGGACCCAGCACGGAATTGACGGTTGAAAGAAGTGCTACCTGCTTGCCGTCCTGGTTGCGTAAGGCATCGTAAGCAAAGTAAGCAGTCGTCGTCTTACCCTTGGTCCCGGTAATGCCGATCAAAAACAGTTGATCCTGCGGGAAGCCAAAGAAAGCCGCCGAAAGCAATGCCATCGCCTTATCTTCATCATTGACAATAATCCCCGGAAGATCGCCACCGGCTGCGTCTTCTTGCGGAGCAACATAAGCGATAGCTCCCTTCTGCCGAGCACTGGCTAAATATTCCGGTTTAGTCCGTCCTTTGCAGAAAAACAAACTGCCCGGCGTCACCTGCCGGGAATCATAATGAACATCATTAGCTGTAAATGTCTTATTATGTACGACTTTGACAAGCAGATCGTGTTCGCGCAATAACACTAGCGCTTCTTGACTACTGAGTTGCATCTTTTAAGGTTCTCCTTTAAAATATCTCACTCTAAATTATTTCGTTAAGCCCGCGAGTTGTCAATGATAATCAAGAAGTCTTAAGTGATTTAAGATAAGTTCGAGCCAAAGTTGTTTCATTAGCAAGTGGTCTTTGCTATAATGACCTTCATTTGAGCAAAACATTTGGAAAGGAAAAGAGACGTGCAGAAAGCAAATTCAACACCAATTCGAGTTACCGCCCTCATTGTTGGATTAATCACCAACGCTCTGGGTAACGGATTAACCATTTCGACAAATATGGGTGCAGCGCCATGGACGGCGGCCGAGGTTAATCTAGCCAAACTCTTTAATTTGTCTGTCGGCATGACGATGTTCATCGCGGGAGTGCTGGTGGCAATTGTGAACCAACTTTTGATCCACCAGTGGGACAAGTGGCGCTTTATCGGTGAAACCATCTACATCGCCTGCTTCAGTTATTTCATCGACTTATTCTTGGCGCTTTATGACTGGATTGGTATCCCCCACCTCAACATTATCTGGCGAACTATCCTGTGTTTTGCCGGCATCTGCATCTTCTGTGCTGCCATCTCCATCTATCAGCGGGCCAATATCGTCATGCACCCCAACGACGATACGACCAACATCCTGCGTTTCCTCTACCTAAAGGGACACGTTGGCTGGGCACAGTTGGTTAATTTCTTGATTCCGATGGCCGTGATTCTACTGGTATTTCTGGTCACTCGTCATATCTACTCGGTCAACATCGGTACCCTGCTATGTATTCTCTGTAACGGCCCATTGATTGGGATCGCGGACCAGCACGTCTGGTTAAGTCTTCACCATAATTTCCGGGCAAAGGCTAATCGATAATCACCTAAAAAAATCCTCTCGCAAATTCTGCGGGAGGATTTTGTATTAATTGAAGCTATTTGTCAGCTTACAGTGACTTCAGCGCATCATCGATGTCGGTATCGCCACTGCTAATCGGAATGACCTTATTAATCGTATTAGCGTCCTTCAGGCTGTCAGCCAACACCCGCGCTACGTCCGGAATGGCGATAGTGCCATCACTAGGAGCCTGCAATTGGATCTTGTTAGTCCCTGCTTCTTCTTTCAGGCCCGTTGGTTGGATAATGGTGTAATCCAAACCAGATGAGTCCTTGAGGTAAGTATCAGCGAAAAATTTAGCCGGTAGGTAATCCCCAGCCCATGACAACTGATTCCAGCTATCGACATCCAAACTAAACATGGAACTCAGCATCACGTAACGTTTGATGCCTGCTCGCTTGGCAGCCATCATCGTCTTAATGGCACCCATGGCGTCAGTTTGAACGACATCTTGACCCCGTGAACCAGCCGTGAAGTAGACAGCGTCGACGCCCTTAATTTGCTTTGCGATGTCATCGACGCTGCTGTGTAGGTCCAATTTATCAGCAGTCACGTTATCCAAATCGATGATCTTTTCGGGATGGCGTGAAGCCGCGGTCACACTGTTGCCGTCAGCAACTAAGTCCTTGATCAGTTCTGTAGCGACCCGGCCGGAACCACCGAAAACGAAGACTTTACTCATATTGTCCAACTCCTTTGTCTGATATTTTTATAAATTTATAATATTGCTTGCGCACGCAATTATTATATCATCTCAACTCTCTTCCTTCAACAATCTCAAAACGCTATTGTTATTTAATGCCACTCAATATCATAAAAGTATATGGAATTAGGATCTTGAGTGGACTGCACAAACTCGTTAAAAAATGGTAAAACATACTGCACATGTCCATATGAAGCGGGTTGAACCAAGTGACGAGCAATTGCTCTTCTTCGATATTGCGAAGCATATGAAGAATTGACCTCTAATCTTTTTGCTACATCTTTTAACGCCTTATTACCCAAAACTGCTATTAAATATTTTTGATCCATTTCAGAAAGGTCAGCGAAAATTTTATTATAAGACTCATCAAATAGTTTCATTTTGTAAAGCTCAGTAATTTTTGATAGTTGTTCGTCGCCAAATTTTGGAACTGCATCTTTAGTCTCTTCCCATTGTTCAAATGCACAATACCCTAACAATTGAAACGCAAAAGAATACCCTTTTACCATTTTGGTCATTTTTTGTGCGACTTCCATATCACAATGAAAAACTGATCTATATGCAATGGCCATATTACTGTTTTGTAGAGGTGTCATTACTTCTTTTTCGGAACGTAAAAGAAAAGTCAGCTTTTTTTCGTTTTGGATATCCATCACTAAATCTGGCAATCCTGTCATCAAAACAAAAATAGGTAAATTATGACGTTTTAATTCATTGAATATTTGTGCAAAGCTTCGAATTTGCTCACTATTATCCACCTCGTCAATAATCACTAAGACGTATTGGTTATTCTTTTTAACATGATCCATCATTATTCTAGCAGCTTTGGCAATCTCATTTCCGTTACTACTGCCACTCTTAAAATCAAAACTCAAATCTTTAAATTTAATAGAGCTCAACCCTATTTGACTAAATATTTGCTGCCACTTTGTTTGACTAATATTACTTAATTGACTAATAAAACTATTTAACAGACTAGCATCATTAACCAAGTCAATACATTGGCAGTGCTTATCTTTATTCAGTTCATGCTCTACCTGTGTCATAAAAGATGTTTTGCCAGAGCCACGGACTCCAGTTATAAAAAAAGAACGTGCAAAATCGCTTTCCTTTATTTTATTAACTAATTTATCTGCTCGCTGATCAGTATCAATGTAAATTTTAGGGACATCACCAAACGTTGGATTAAAGGGATTTTTCGCCATAATTATACACATCCTTTTTGTATTGTATATTTAATAAATTATTTTAGAAGTTTTTAGAAGTCAAATATTATTTTAGAACTTTTTAGAAGTTATTACTAGCAAACTACTCCGCCGTAACCAAAAAAATACCCTTTAGATATGCCACTCTCATTACTTAAGTAGCAACTCTAAAGGATACTGTGCACTATTTATTTAATTTAATTGAACCGTTTCTTGTCTGCTGCTAATCCTAAGCCGAGCATTCCAGCAACGACACCTAATACAGTAATCGCAACACTGTTATCATTACCAGTTTGTGGCAATGTCTTGCCTTGTTGTTCACGATACTGTTCACGAGTCATCGCCGTGTGTTCGCTGCTACCAGTAGCAATAGAACTATCAACGTTCACATAATGACCGTGAACTGCTGATTCACTACCATTAGTTGGCAGAACAACAGTCGGCTTATGTGCAGCCTGTCCTTGATTGTTATTAGAAGTGTCAGCAGTATTAGTGGTGATCGTGCCGGTTGGCGTTGTCGTGTTGCCACCATTACTTGGAGTCGATGGATTGGTAGTATTAGCACTATTGCTTGGCGTGGTTGGGTTGGTTGTGCTATTACTGTCACTCGGCGTCGATGGAGTAGTCGTGTTATCACTGGTGCTTGGCGTCGATGGAGTAGTCGTGCTACCACTGGTGCTTGGCGTTGATGGTGTAGTCGTGCTGCCACTGGTGCTTGGCGTCGATGGAGTAGTCGTGCTACCACTGGTGCTTGGCGTCGATGGAGTAGTCGTGCTGCCACTGGTGCTTGGCGTTGATGGTGTAGTCGTGCTACCACTAGTGCTTGGCGTTGACGGAGTAGTCGTGCTACCACTGGTGCTTGGCGTTGATGGATGAGTTGGCGTGGTTGAACCGGCTTCTTGAGCAATCTTAGCCTGCAGACTAGCAATGCTGCTCTTGGTTTGAGCAATAGCATTTTCAACTTCATTGACCTTAGCCTGGGCCTTGTGCAAGGCATCCAACTTAGCAGCGGTGTTAGCCTTAGCAGCATTAAGCTTAGTCTGTGCATCAGCTAATGCCTTATTGGCAGAATCCAACTTTGCTTGTGCGCTCTTAACAGTTGCATCCTGGCCCATGTTAGCAAGTTGGCCTTGCTTCCATTGGTCAATAGTGTTCAGTTGATTTTGAGCTTGATTGTAAGCTTGCTGGTCACTAGCATTTAACTTATTAATGTCAAAAGAAATACTATTCTTTTCAGCTTGCAGGTAAACTAAATGAGCAGGCAAAACACGTAGACGGACCTGCAAATCATGTAAATTTTGTTTCAACTGGTCAATCTGATTATTTAATTCAATAATCTTAGACGAATCACTGAAAGTTGGCGTAGTTGAATCATTGGTCGTTGGACCCATAGCTGCGTATTGGTTAATCCGGTCCATCATGTTAGGCGTGGTATCGCCATCACCTTCGGCTGAGTTAACAAAGTCGAAAGTAAAGGCATACATTGAATTACCAGTATTATTATCAGTAGCAAAACCTAAACCAATACCAACGTTCCAATTACCATCTTCAAGGAAGTTGTCACGGTGCCCCCAATCGGAATCTGCGTCAGCGTTAAGCATTGAATCAACCGTATGCAAAGCACTTTGATATAAATCAAACATGCTAGAAGCTCCAGATAACAATCCATCACTTGAGCTCCCATCATTATCATGAGCAGCAATGACACCTAAGTTTTCGTATTGATCTTTACCAAATGCATTTATGATATCATTTTCATTATGATCAAATCTTAATACAGCTGAACTAGCCCGAACTTGCGCTTGCTGATACTTTTGTTCTGTCATGGTAAATGGTGCTAAACCACGTTGTGCCCGTACATGGTTAATTGCATTTAAAATCATAATAGCTAATTCTTGCTTTTGTGCATCAGTCATACCAGTAGATGGATCTACTTTATCTACATCTGTTATTAATGTATTGTAGTAAGTTTGCAGCTCAGTGTTATTTTGAATTTCATCATGAGTTAATGGAATAGCATATCCACTGCCTGCACCCTTATTATCATCAGGACTAAGATACATATTTTCAGGAATTACATTTCCATTCCAGTTACTGGATGTAGCATTATCATAACAACTATCCCAAAGATTATTACGAACTGCATTTTCCAATAAACTCTTAGTAGTATCTACTGTATGTGTTTGACCTGCAACAGTAAAACTTTTGCTTGTGCTTTGCTTCTGCGCATCCTGCAAACTCTTAACCTGATTCTGCAAATCACTAATTTGTGATTGCAGCTTCTTCACATCACTCGGGCCATTCTTGATTTGATTATTAGTGTCCTGAATCTCTTTATCAATTTGGGCAAGCTGACCGCCATTAGCCTTATTCTTCAAGCTGTTAATTGTTTGGTTAGCTTGTTGTGAACGTTGATTAGCTGCTTGGTCAACCGACTGCTTGTAATTATTCTGTGCAGTGTTGACAGCCTGCTGTGCATTCTGTTGAGCAGTGTTAGCTGAATTAACGCTATTTTGCGCATTAGCTTGGTCAGCCGTTGCATTGTTATAGTCAGTATTTGCTTGGTTAGCAGCACTATTAGCCTGTTGCTGTTGCGCTTGCTGACTAGCTAAAGTTTGCTGCTGGTTAGCTAATTCTTGCTGATCTTGTGTTGCCTGACTACTCTGTGCAGTCTGGGCAGCAACGTTCGTAGCAGCTGGAGCAACTACGTCAGCATGAACATTATTTGTAGTTAACAATGCTCCTCCCATCACACCAGCCGTGATTGCAGTTGCGACTAACCAATTCTTCTTTGCCTTGTAAAGCTTCTTGCGTGATTTCAACATAAATAGCTCTCCCCCATCAATAAAATATAACGCCATCATATTACCCTATCTGCATTTTTGACGATGCACCGAATGGTTTATAAGTGCACTAAATGAATTTTTTTATTTCTAAAATTAATTAATCCATTGATTACGGAATAAAATAATCATGAAAAGCAATGGTTAGAGAACATTTTCAGTTTTTACTGCACTAAATGGTTACTAAATGCACTAAGCGTAAAAATTATTTTCGAATGAGTGCCATCGCCAACATTAACCTGTATCATGAATTTAATACACACCAAAAGAGGGAAAAGCGATGAAATTCAACATTTTCTTATTGGAGGATAACAATGTTGAACGACAACAATTTAAGCAAATCCTCCAAGCAATTATTAATAGCAAGCATGCCCTTAGCCACAGTGTCATTACATCTTTCGCTAATACCGACTCACTCAATCGCCACCTACCATCCCCAAGCAGTAGGAACATCTTTATTCTCGACTTAGAAATTAATGGTGAGCCACAAGCTGGACTAAAAATGAGCCAGGTCATCCGCCAACACGATCCACAAGCTTATATTATCTTCTTAACAATTCATGATGAATTCCTTTACCAGAGTTATAAATACCGGGTCAATGCCCTCGATTTTATCGACAAAAAGCAGGGAACCATCCGCGACGACCTCACCAAAGATTTCACCACAATCTTAAGTCAGCAACAGAGATCACAGAATGGCGTTAAGTTGACTTTTCGCAATAACGCCAGCGTCTTTCGCATCGCCGTTAACAATATTCTGTACTTTGAAACCAACCATGATCAACGGCGGCACTCATTTTTAATAACCGATAATAACGAACGGCTGCCAATCAACGCTTCGCTCAATCAATTAGCGGACCAGTTAACCGAATATCACTTTTACCGGTCCCATCGTTCATTTCTCGTGAATATTGACAATATTGAAGAAATCCAGGACAGCACGATTCGCTTCTTTAATAATGCCACCACCTGTCCTGTTTCCCGTTTAAAGAAGCGTGGCCTTATCAACGCACTCAGTCAAATTAATAATCATTCAAGTAGAAATAACGATAATATTTAATGTGATAACTGGGATAAGTCTTTAACGGCTCTACTGGGCTTTCCTTGATCCAACTACCATCATTCAGCTTCATATGCTCAAATACTATGAGGTGTCCCTGAAATCTTACCTCTGCTTGATGATGTGCCAGGTTCAAATGGTATGGGTAATGGTGTTTAGCTTGTTGATAAGCTTTTTTGAGAGGATAACCGACCTGACTCATTTTACTTCTAGGAATCAGTACTACCTTGCCATAAATATTATTGCCCTTTGATTGTTCAACTTTCTTCGTGTAGTAAATAGTACGGACGACTCGTTTTTGCCGGTTTAGCAACTGCACTTTGGCGGGATTGTACGATACGGTTCGGTTAGATCTAACTTGATTGTGGGCTGCTAAAATAATCATTACCAATGCCAATAAAACTATACTAACAGACAAGATTAGACGATTAGTTGACCGTTTTGCAGGTGCCACTTTAGTTGGGCGGACTTGTGGCGACGGTAGTGTTGCTCCACAGTTGATGCACCTTTTTTGGTCCATTGGATTGGTTGCCCCACACTTGGGACAGATAATACTGTATTGGTTTTTCATCACATGTTTTCACCTAAATTAGAAAGGATAACTATTTCATATGTCATATTTTAACATCACTTGGCCATTTCCTTCTTCATCCCCATCACTTCTCTACTGGCTAGTTAACTACGTTTTCTATGGTCTTTCGCTATCATTTGCCACCTTTTACCATGATCCGTAGTTTAAGTAAATGGCGACTTCATATTCCATTTTATGATTATTTAATTTTTGCCGTCTTCGTCGTGTTCATCGATCAAAATGGCCCGATCAATTATGCTTTAGAATGGCTAGTTATTCTTTTACTACTGTATTGGAACGCTAATCCACAACACCATTCACTTGTTGAAACATTAACGGAAATGAGCTTAGCCTTTGCCCCGTTAAACATCTCCGTGATTATCCTGGCCAACGTTTGGATGCACTTCATCCACCACGTCAACCCGAATATGAACTCACAGATTGCCGACTACGGCTCAACCCTCTTCATCTTAGTTGAACTGCCGGTGGCCCTAGGATTAATGAAAATGTTGCGCAAACCTTTTCGGCGTTTCCTCAAAAATGTCCATCAGGCGGGCTGGCTAATCGTCGTTATCCTGATTAGCTTCGGCTTCGAAGTCCTCGAAAGTGTAGTTGTCCAAAAAGTGTTGGTCCTCCCGACGCCCGTCTTAACGTGCATCTTCATCGGCTACTTCTTATTATTTGCCTTGGCCGTCTGGGACATTGGGCTCCACTACCAAAAGCGTCACCAAATTGACGCCTTAAGTTATGAACTCAACAATTTGCGCCCCTATACTAGTGAAATTGAAGCTATGTACGACAATTTGCGGCGCTTCCGCCACGACTATAAAAACATTCTATTTAGTCTCCAAGAAGCCGCTTCTAATGATAATACCCAACAAGTCAAGCAGATCTTAGGTCAAGTCATTACGCCAAGCGAGAAGGAACTTTCGATCGGCACTGACATCTTGGCACGGCTCGATAACATTGAAGACCTAGCAGCTAAGAGTTTAATTTACAACAAACTGCGCCAAGCGATTAGCCAAAAGATCAATGTCCAAATTGAAATCCCGCAAAAAGTTAGTTTGGCCAACTACATGTCTTTAGCGGATGGCATCCGTATCCTAGCGATCTTGCTGGATAACGCCATCGCCGGTGCCAAGAAAACGACTGAGAAGAAGCTCAATTTGAGTCTCTTCACCAAAGATCAACAACTATACATCATCGTTGCTAACGATACCGTTGAAGAGCAAGTTCAATTGCCAAACGAAAACCAATCAGTGGTCAACTTTAACAGCTCCCACGGCTTGGGGCGGCGCAACTTACGGATCATTCTCGCCAGATACCCGCAAGCCGTTGCTCAGGTTAAGGCTAACCATCACCGTTTTGAACAAACAATTGTGTTTCAGCCTCAGAAGTAATATTGGATTATAGAAAAGAACCATAAACTAAAATAAACCCCCGAAGTTAGCCTTTCGTCCAGCTTCGGGGGTTTGTTGTACAAATTGTGATTGATTTAGTTTTCGCTGTTGTCTACCGGCCGCATCGTCGGGAACAAAATAACATCACGAATTGATTCAGCATTGGTCAGCAGCATAACCAAACGGTCGATCCCAATGCCAAGTCCACCTGTAGGCGGCATACCGTATTCCAAGGCTTCAACGAAGTCATTATCAACTACATCGGCTTCCTCGTTACCATGAGCCTTTTCCTTAGCTTGTTCTTCAAACCGCTGACGTTGGTCAATCGGGTCATTGAGTTCACTAAAGGCATTGCCCATCTCACTGCCAGCAATATAGAGTTCAAACCGGTCAGTCATTGCCGGGTTATCCTTATTGCGCTTAGCCAATGGGGAAACTTCGACTGGGTATTCATAAACAAAAGTTGGTTGAACCAACGTCTTCTCTACAAAGTTTTCAAAGAAGGCACTGATAACGTGACCCTTAGTCCAGAAATCTTCAGTCTCGATATGGTGATCCTTAGCTAACTGAAGAGCTTCAGCATCAGTCATGTCCTTATTAAAATCGATGCCGGTCTTTTCCTTGATTGCGTCGACCATGGTAATCCGCTTAAAGTCCTTGCCTAAGTCGATATCATGACCCTGATAAGTAATTTTCATGTCAGGGGCAACGACCTTAGTAGCTGCCTTGATAATGCCTTCGGTTTCGTCCATTACATCATGAAAGTCATAGTAGGCAACATAGGTCTCTAGACTGGTGTACTCAGGATTATGCTTGAGGTCCATCCCCTCATTCCGGAAAACACGACCAAGTTCATAAACCCGTTCGAAGCCACCGACGATCATCCGCTTCAAGTACAATTCAGTAGCAATCCGCAAGTACATGTCAATATCCAGAGCGTTGTGGTGCGTCTTGAACGGACGAGCGTTAGCACCACCGGCGTGGTTGTTCAAAACTGGGGTTTCAACCTCAGTAAAGCCATGGCTGTCCAGATAGTTACGGATAGCTGTAATAATCTTGCTCCGTTGGTGGAACCGCTTGAAGCTATCAGGGTTAGCAATCAGGTCCAGGTAACGTTGGCGGTAGATCGTTTCAGGATCTTGCAGGCCATGGTACTTGTCAGGCAGTGGCCGCAGTGCCTTAGTCAGGAAGGTCATCTTGCGAGCCCGAACCGTTAATTCACCAACCCGGGTCTTAATCACATCACCAGTCAGGCCCCAGAAGTCACCGATATCGGAGTCCTTGAAGACCTGGTAGGCGTCCTCGCCAATGATATCCTGGCGAACGTAAATTTGGATCTTACCACTGCGGTCGATCAGGTCGGCAAAACTAGCCTTCCCGCTCCCACGCTTAGCGATCATCCGGCCGGCGATCGTGACCATGTTGCCTTGGTCAGCCAATTGATCCTCAGTCAAATCGCCAAATTCCTTGCGGATGTCACTGGACAGGTGATCCCGCTTGAATTTGTGACCAAAGGGGTCGATGCCCTCTTCGCGCAGCTTCTTCATCTTATCGCGCCGCACTTGCATTTGGTCGTTTAAATGTTCTTCCTTTGCCATTACAGCTAGCCTCCAATAAACTAATTTCTTGCTTGTCGCTCACGTTGATAATCCTGCACCTTAACGAGCAATTCGTCAAATAGGCGGTCCATTTCTGATTCCTCAGTGGCCTCCATCAATGCCGCCTTCGTTCGTGCAGAATGCGGAATGCCCTTGACGTAGTACGCTGCCTGCCCACGGAACTCCCGCACCCCGACATAATCGCCCTTTAATTCGATTAAGTCGTGAAGGTGTTCCTTAGCAATGGAGATCTTTTGTTCAGGCGTGGCTTCCGGCAATAACTCACCGGTCTCAAGGTAATGCACCGTCCGCTTCAGCATCCAAGGATTGCCGAGGACTGCCCGGCCGATCATGACGGCATCGCAGCCGACTTCATCCAGCATTCGCTTAGCGTCCTCTGGTGTCCGAACATCCCCGTTACCCATGAACGGGATCGTAACTGCGTCCGCCACCTCTTTCAGGATGTTCCAATCGGCATGACCTGAATAGAATTGCTTCCGCGTCCGCCCGTGCATCGCAATGGCCGAAGCCCCGGCCCGTTCAGCCGCCAAGGCGTTTTTGACGGCATAAATATGGTCACTGTCCCAACCGGTCCGCATCTTGACAGTAACCGGCTTGGAAACAGCATCGACGACGTATGACACCATTTCGTAGACCTTATCTGGATCAAGCAACCAGCGGGCTCCCGCATCGGTATTAACCACCTTGTTGACGGGGCACCCCATGTTGATGTCAATTACGTCCGCATCGGTCTTGGTATCAACGAATTGTGCTGCCTGAACCAAAGTTTCCTTACTGCCACCAAAGATCTGAATCCCCATCGGGTGTTCGACCGGGTCGACATTCATCATCGAGAGGGTCTTTTTATTGTGGTACATGATGCCACGGTCGGAAATCATTTCACAAACCACGTAACCGGCACCAAACTTTTTACAAATCACCCGGAAAGCCGAGTTGGTCACCCCAGCCATCGGGGCAACTACCACCCGGTTAGGAATCTTGACATTGCCAATCTGCCACTCCATTACTTAACCTCCGTGTTGCCATAGCTAGAAAAATCGTATCATATGCCAATTAGCCAATTCAAGTTATATTTGGGCTAACCACAACTTATTTTTCATCTTTTTGAATCCGTGCGACGTGTCCCTGTTGCAGGTAAACACTCAGGATGGCCAGATCTGCCGGGTTGACCCCGCTGATCCGGGAAGCTTGGGCCATTGTCTCTGGCCGAATCTTCTCCAGCTTCTGCCGACCTTCCGTTGCCAGCCCCTCGATGGCCTCGTAATCGATGTCATCTGGGATGCGCTTAGCTTCCATCCGCTTCAGACGCTTAACGCTGACCATTTCCTTCTTAATGTAGCCCGCGTACTTCAGCTGAATTTCAACTTGTTCGATCACTTGCCGACTCAATTGCTCAGTGGGTTCACCGACAAACTTTAAGAGGGTCTGGTAATCAACGTACGGCCGTTTCAGGAAGTCAGCTGCCGTTACCGCGTCTTTTAAGGCATGGTCGCCGTGGGCTTCAACGAATTCGTCGATCTCTTGTCCCGGCTTGATCCGGACGTTTTGTAGCCGTTTAATTTCGTCGGCCACCTGTTGCTTCTTGTGTTCCATCTTCTGGAAACGCTCGTCGCTGACCAGGCCAATTTCGTGGCCCTTGGCCATTAAGCGGAAGTCAGCGTTATCGTGACGCAGAATCAACCGGTATTCGGCCCGACTCGTCAGCAGGCGGTA
Organism: Limosilactobacillus sp.; assembly: GCF_040772465.1. Taxonomy (GTDB): domain Bacteria; phylum Bacillota; class Bacilli; order Lactobacillales; family Lactobacillaceae; genus Limosilactobacillus. The sequence goes on from NZ_JAXGYB010000001.1 coordinate 300,920, forward strand.
TGGTTCGTTGGTGCCCTTAGTGACTAAATCGTCGATCATAACGCCAATGTAGGCATCGGAACGTTTCAGGACGAAAGGCCCCTTGCCCAAAGCACGACGACCAGCATTGATGCCGGCGATCAACCCTTGACCCGCTGCTTCTTCGTAGCCGGAAGTCCCGTTGGTTTGACCGGCCGTGTAGAGGTTCTTGACCAGCTTCGTTTCCAGGGTGGACCGCAGTTGGTATGGCGAAACCACGTCGTATTCGATGGCATAGCCGGGCCGCATTAACTGAGCATCTTCCAGCCCCTTAACGGAGTGGAGCATCCGCTGCTGGATCTCTTCCGGCATTGAGGTGGAAAGACCGTCGACGTACCATTCGTCCGTCGTCCGCCCTTCTGGTTCCAGGAAGATTTGGTGGTGGTCCTTGTCAGCAAAACGCACGATCTTATCTTCGATCGATGGGCAATAACGAGGGCCTACACCTTTGATAACTCCGGAGAACATCGGTGCCCGTTTGAGGTTATCACGGATAATCTGGTGAGTGTTCGGGTTAGTGTAGGTCAACCAGCACGAAATTTGGTCAGAAATCGACAGGTAGGCGCTGTCCGGCGTGTCGAAGCTGAAGTGGTGCGGCGTCGTGTCACCGGGTTGCTCTTCCGTTTCGTCGTAGTGAATGGTGTTGCCGTTAATTCGTGGCGGTGTCCCGGTCTTGAAACGCTTGAGTTCGAAGCCAAGGCGTTCCAGACATTGCGACAGTTTGACCGCTGACTTGGAGTTGTTCGGTCCAGACTCATACTGGAGTTCACCGATGATGATCTTGCCCCGGGCAGCCGTTCCGACCGTCAGCACGACGGCCTTGGCCTTGTAGCGGGCACCGGTGTTGGTAACGACACCCTGGCAGACACCATCCTTAACGATTACCTGGTCCACCGTAGCCTGGCGGAGAGTCAGGTTTGGCGTCTCTTCGATCGTCTTCTTCATCTGCATGTGGTAGGCATGCTTATCGGCTTGAGCACGCAAAGCACGCACTGCGGGGCCCTTCCCGGTATTCAGCATCCGCATCTGTACGTAAGTGGCGTCAATATTTTTACCCATCTGGCCACCAAGTGCGTCAATTTCTCTGACAACAATTCCCTTAGCAGGTCCACCGACGGAAGGGTTGCACGGCATAAAGGCGACCATTTCCAGGCTAATCGTCACCAACAAGGTTTTGTTGCCCATTCGGGCGGCGGCGAGGGCCGCTTCACAACCAGCGTGGCCCGCACCAACAACAATCACATCATAACTGCCGGCATCATACTGAATTGCCGTTCCAGCTTTTCTCTGTTCCATTGCTTCGATTCCTCCATTACTTACCCAAACAGAATTGGCTGAACAATTGGTCAATTAACTCATCCTGGTAGCTGTCACCGGTAATTTCACCCAGCAAGTCCCAGCTACGCCGCAAATCGATCTGCACGAGGTCAACCGGCATCCCATCGTCAATGCCCTTCAAAACATCGTCCAGAGCTGTCTTAGCCTTCTTTAGCAAAGCAATCTGCCGGGCATTGGTCAGCATGACCTGATTCTGACTCGACTCGATTCCTTCATTAAAGAAGAGGTGGCTGATTGTAGCGGCCAGCTTATCCATCCCCTTGTTCGTGACGATCGATGTCGTAATCAATTCATCCCCGTCCAGGGCTGCTTTAAGTTCGCCCATATCCACTTTTTGTGGCAGGTCGGTCTTATTCACCAACACGATCCGTTGCTTACCTGCCGTCGCCTTGATCAGTTCATGATCTTCATCGGTTAACGGCTCCGAGCCATCGATCAGCAGTAGGACCAAATCCGCCGTCTGAATTGCCTTTTCACTGCGTTCGACCCCGATCTTTTCGACTTGGTCGCTGGTCTGACGAATCCCAGCCGTGTCGATCAGCTTCAGTGGCACGCCCTTGACGTTGACGTATTCCTCGATGACGTCACGGGTTGTCCCCGCCACGTTAGTCACGATCGCCTTATCTTCGTGCAGCAAGGCATTTAACAAACTCGACTTACCAACGTTTGGCCGGCCGATGATCGCCGTTGCCAGGCCATCCCGCAGAACCTTCCCTTGCTTAGCCGTGTCGAGCAACTTGACCATCTTCTTACGCAAGCTAATGGCGTGATCCTTCATCAGCTTGGTGGTCATCACTTCGGCATCATCGTATTCAGGATAATCAATGTTGACTTCCACTTTAGCTAAGACGTTTAAGATTTCTTGGCGGAATTTCCGGATCAGTCGGGACAAGCTCCCGTCCAGCTGGTTGACCGCCACCTGCTTAGACTTGTCCGTCTTAGCCCGGATAATGTCCATCACCGCTTCGGCTTGTGATAAGTCGAGTCGGCCGCTTAGAAAGGCCCGCTTGGTGAATTCACCAGGTTCAGCCATCCGCGCGCCGTTAGCCAGGATCAATTCCAAAATCTGGTTAGTCACCAGCAAACCACCGTGGCAGTTCACCTCAACCACGTCTTCTTTGGTATAGGTCTTAGGAGCCTTCATCACCGAAGCCATCACTTCATCTATCTCTTCACCAGTTTCTGGATCGACGATGTGACCATAGTTAATGGTGTGGCTAGCCACCTTGGTCAGGTCACGTCCCTTAAATAAATGGTTGACCACTTCAATTGATTGGTCACCACTTACCCGAATGATTGAAATGCCGCCCTCACCCATCGGGGTGGCAATTGCTGCAATGGTTTCCTCGCCAGCTGTAGCATTCAACGAAGGTTCCTCCTCTCAAGAATCCAAAGAAAAAAGCGCCAATCCCAGCCACTGGTAACCCAGTAAGATGGTCAAAGCACTTTCACTACTCTAACGTTCTGATTAAATTTTCAAAGCCATTGTACAAAGCACGTTCCCGAATGTCAATATTAAGGTCTTAATTGCTTGGCACAACGACAACACTGCGGAACGGTTCCCGTCCGTGTGAGTAAGTCGTTACCTTCGGGTTGTCCTCTAACAAGCGGTGCAATTCCTTCCTTTCCCGTGCCGGCATGGGGTCGAGAAAGACGGCCTGGCCAGTGGCAATCACTTCCGTCACACAGCGGTCAGCCAGCTTGGCAATGGTCTTCCTGCGCCGTTCCCGGTAATTAGCAGTATCCAGAACCAAGCCTGGATCATGGACACCGTGGTAATTGAGGTAAGCCGTTCCCAGTTGCTCCAGCGCATTGATCTGACGTCCATGGTAACCGATCACGGTTGACGACTGTTTAGTCTTAATTTCGATGTTTAAGCTGTGTGCTCGCAACTGGTTGACTTGAGCAGTCCCGTGCACGCCCAGTTCACGCAAGATGTCTTCTATGTAACCGCAGCAGCCATTGGCAGCCTTGCGCATCTGTTTCAAATTACGCTGGTGGTTAGCGGCCACCCGTTCACGTTCCAGTTCTTCCGGGCTTTTAGGGGCAGCTTTTTTGATAGCAGCTTTAGCAGGATGCGATTGAGCCTTGGGTGAATGCCGTTTCTTTTTAGTCTGCTTAGCCTTTTGTGGCGTTGCTTGCTGAGACGGTTTTTGGAGATGGGATGGCTGCTCGGTCTTTTGCTGAATTGGTGCTGCTTCAATAATTGCCGGCCGCTTCCCAAAACCGAGGAAACCCCGTCGCGGTGTTTGGACTACCTTAATCTTTAACATTTCCTGGGAAATACTAAAATGTTTAGCCGCTTCCTGTTTGGCTTCTTCCAGCGTCTTAGCGCTAAATGATTTCATTTTTGTCTTCTCCCTCACTATATAGAAAAAGCTGGGAAAAAACTGAGTTTCTTCTCCAGCCTCTTATTCATTAATGACGGCGGTGGCTCCGCAAGGCCTTCCGCTTAGCACGGGCAATTGCTCGCTTCCTGTCTCGTTCTGCTTGTTGCTTTTCCTTGCGTTCCCGGTTGATCTTAAATGGATTTTGGATCAATAAGGTTTGCACAACTTGGAAAGCGTTGGTAACTACCCAGTAAAGGGTAATTGCTGACGAGAAGCCAAGCGCCATAAAGAATACCATGATCGGCATCCCCCACGTCATCACGGTTGTCATCGTGTTCTTTTCTGGCATCGATGCCATGCTGAGCCATGAACTAATTAAAGTAAAGACAGCAGCCAAAATTGGCATCACGTAGTAAGGGTCAGTATGCCCAAGTTGAAGCCATAAGAAAGAACCAGACCGCAGTTCAGATGTCCGCCAGATAGCTTGATACAAAGCCCACATAACTGGCAATTGAATCAACAGTGGCAGCATCGTAACGTAAGGGTTAATTCCCGCTTTCCGGTAAAGAGCCCGCTGTTCTTCTTGCATCTTCATCATCGTATCACGATCACGAGATGAATATTTTTTCTGTAAAGCCTTTAGTTGAGGCGTAATCTCCTGTGTCTTCAGTGTTTGCTTTGTCTGGTAATACATCAGTGGCAGCAAGATAATCCGGATGATGATCGTAAAGATAATGATCCCCATCCCATAACCACCAAAGTTATGTGACAGCCAGATGATAAAGCGTGAGCAATTATAGAGGATGTAGTGATCCCAAAGGCCCTTACTATGGCTGGTGATTGGTCCATTGGAGCAAGCCGTCAACAGCAAGGTCATTCCCATAATGCCCACGAGAGTGAGTGTCCGCTTAAGGCGTTTCATACGTGATTTCAAAACGTGTTTGTCTCCTAATTAAGTAGTTTGGCCAGTTTAAGAGCGTGAACTAAGTTGCGCTTTGTATCTGCCATCGATAATCCGTCAGCAGACGGACGTGCAATAACTAGAAAATCCACGTCCGACTTCAACTGCGGTTTGACTTCCAGTAGAGTCTGGCGAATGCGACGTTTGACCCAGTTCCGGTGAACAGCATTTCCTATTTTTTTACCAACGGAGATGCCTACCCGGAAATGCTTCTGACCTGGCTTATTCATCTGGTAGATGATGAATTTGTGGTTAGCCACCGAATTATGGGTCTCAAACACCCGTTGAAATTCTTGTTCTTTTTTTACACGGTACGATTTTCGCATTTTCGTTCCACCCGTTAAACCACTGCAACAAATGAAAAAAGGACATGGTAAGCATCGGCTACAACTATGGTTCATTGCAGCACAATTGCTTGCCGTGCCCTTTTGGTTAAATCATCAAGTGCTTATGCCTTAACCGTTAATACCTTGCGGCCCTTTTGACGGCGGCGTGCCAGCACTTTACGACCGTTGCTGGTACTCATACGTGCGCGGAAACCATGCACACGGGCACGGTGACGCTTCTTTGGCTGAAATGTGCGCTTCATTGCCATTTTTTGTGGCACCTCCTTATATCGGTGTTTGCTCTGTGACGCCCCAAAAAACGGGCGCACTCATAAACATACTTTTGTATTGTAGCACAGTTCGCAGGCACTTTAAACCAAAAAAATTAATTGGAATTTTTTACTTATCCACAGTTTTTGCCAAATAATCCACAACGTTGTTTTTTGACCTAACTTTTTTGCGACTTATCCACACGTTTTTAACGGCTTTTCCAAGTGTGAACACCCCTGTGATTATGTTTATCCACAAGGCTGTGGAAAACCCAGTGGATAAGTCAAGAATGCCTTAATAGCAAGGATAGTTATCAACTTTTGCCTGTGCAAAACTGTGGATATCACCTTAATTTTCCACATTTCGACACCGCTGTGTGTAATTTACACGCAACGTTGTGTACTCTGTGGGCAAACTTTTTTACAGCCTGTGGAAAACTCTGTGAATGAATGCTAGAATACCTTTTGGTTTTATTTATTCAATCTTTCAAAGGAGGTATTCTTTTGACTGAGCTCAATGCCTTATGGCAAGCGATTCAGAATTATCTTCGTGACATCTACGGGAAACCAACCTACAAAAACCTGATTACCCCAGCCAAAGTCGCTTCTTTAAATGACAACATTCTTACAATCGAATTGCCTAACAAATATATTCAAAAATTCTGGCGTGAAGAAGTCGATCCGAAGGTCAAAAACGTCCTTTACCAACAAACGACGGCTAATATCACTCCCCAATACATTGTTAGCAACGAACTGACTGAGGAACCGGTTCAAACAACTCCCGTCAATAATTTACCGACATATAAGGAAGAAACACCTCTTAACCCTGAATATACCTTTAAGAATTTTATTCAGGGACGGAGCAACGAAATGGCTTATGCCGCAGCTTATGCCATCTCTGACAATCCCGGAAAAGTCTATAATCCACTGCTCATTTACGGTGGCGTTGGTCTGGGTAAAACTCACTTGATGCAAGCTATCGCTAACAACATGCTGGAACATAATCCAGCTGCACGAATTAAATACGTTACCAGTGAAAACTTCATCAACGATTACGTGAACTCCATCAAAAACAACAGCCAGGAGCAATTCCGCCAGGAGTACCGCAATCTAGACGCTTTGCTGGTTGACGATATCCAGTTCTTCTCCAAAAAGGAAGGGACCCAGCTGGAATTCTTTAATACTTTCAACTCTTTGCACGACAACAGCAAACAGATTGTTCTAACTGCTGATCGTTACCCAAAGGAAATTCCTGATATGACGGATCGTCTCGTTTCGCGGTTTGTCTGGGGCCTGTCGGTAGAGATCGCCTCCCCTAACTTGGAAACGCGGATCGCTATCCTGCGTAGCAAAGCTGAGGAAGAAAATATTCAGGCACCAAATGAAGTTCTCAACATGATTGCCAACCGGATCAACACCAACGTGCGTGAACTAGAAGGTGCGCTGATGAAGGTCAAGATCCTTGCTCAAATGAAGCACGAGCCGATTACGATCGCGCTGACCCGCGAAGCTCTTCAGGGAATGTCCACCGAAAGTGCTGACGAAGGCTTGGACATCGATACCATCCAAAAACGAGTCGCTTCTTATTACAAAATCAATCAATCGGATATTACTGGTAAAAAGCGAACCAAGCAAATCGTCGTACCGCGGCAAATCGCCATGTACCTATCGCGTGAATTGACCAGCAATTCCTTACCACAAATCGGCAAAGCATTTGGCGGCAAGGATCACACCACCGTCCTTCACGCGATCGATAAAATTGAAAAACAACTCAAAGACAACCAATCGTTGCAAGACGATATACAGGACCTTAAAATGGACCTACAACGCTAGGTGTTGATAACTAACAGTTTTTCCACTAGTTATCCACAAGTTATCAACAGCCTTTAACCAGCGTGATCACTAAGGTTAGCCCGACTTATCCACAAGATCCACAAGCCCTACTACATCTACTTTTTATATAATCTATTAATGTATTTACCAACAGGTAAAACAAGGAGTGTCAGGTATGAAATTTACAATCAATCGTTCAGCCTTTATCGAACAGTTAAATAATGTTTTACGGGCAATTTCATCAAAAACCACTATCCCAATTTTGACAGGATTAAAGATGGTTGTTAGTAAAGACGACATTACGTTAACTGGTAGTAATGCGGACATTACTCTGGAATCAAAAATATCCATTGTAGATGATAAATATGCATTAAAGATTGATGAGCCAGGAGCCATTGTTTTACCTGCTCGTTTCTTTAATGAGATTATCAAAAAACTTCCTAATGATGATGTAACCATTACAGTTGCAAACAACTTTGAAGCGCAGATTACGTCTGGCCCTGCTGAATTTAAGATTAATGGCCCGGATGCTAATAACTACCCACCATTGCCGGAAGTAGCGGCAGAACAAACGATTGAGCTAGCTCCTGATATGTTACGTGAAGTAATCAGTCAAACGGTGTTCGCGGTTTCTAACCAGGAGAATCGCCCAATTCTGACAGGGATCCACGTAACGTTAGCTGATAATTTATTGACATTGGTCGCTACTGACAGTCACCGTCTAGCACAACGGAAAGTGGAATTAAGTGATGGCAACGATCAATCATACGATGTCGTTTTGCCTGGTAAATCATTAGTAGAATTGTCCCGGATGATCAGTGATGAAAAAGATGACGTGAAACTACAAATCGCGGAAAATCTGGCACTTTTCAGTTTTGGCAACACCCACTTCTACTCCCGGCTGCTCGATGGCAACTATCCAGAAACGAGCCGGCTGATTCCAACGACTTCAGACACCCAGATTGAATTGCAAGCTGATCAATTCCTGTCTTCAATTGAACGTGCTTCTTTGCTGTCGCACGAAAGTCGCAACAATGTTGTTAAGCTCTCTTTGAATCCTGATGATGGTCAGGCCCAAATCAGCGGCGATTCTCCTGACGTTGGTTTTGTGGAAGAATCAGTGGTTAACAGCAAGTTGAGCGGCAAGCCACTAGAAATTTCCTTTAACCCTGACTACATGAAGGATGCGCTGCGTTCATTCGGCAAGGCTACGATTATGATGGCCTTTACATCCCCATTGCGGCCATTTACCCTGGTACCAAGTGGTGATGAGGACAATAACTTTGTCCAGCTGATTACGCCTGTTCGGACACGCTAAAATTACCTCAAATAACAAATTAACCGCAGAGTGGAAGCTTTGCGGTTTTTTCTATGGCTAATTTGCTGAAACGACATGAGAGCGCATTATATCTTTTTTGCGGGTGTGAAGTGATTTTTGACTCAAAAGGGCTAATAATGACTGAGAGCCATTTTTGGGCCATTAGATTTGTTTTTAACTCTTAAAAAAGATATAATATAGATGTTTATTGGAGAAGTAGGTGATTGAATGGCAGAAACAAAAACGGTAGCGATCAAAGGTGATTTCATTACCCTTGGCCAGTTGTTAAAAGAGGCTGGGATCATCCCCACTGGCGGGGCTGCAAAGTGGTTTTTAAAGGATCATCAAGTACTGGTCAATGACCAAGCTGAAAATCGGCGTGGTAAAAAATTGCGTTCTGGTGACACGGTTGTCATCCCGGACCAGGGACAATGGACGATTAAATAAACGAGGTGTGGCATGCTTCTCGAAGAATTGCAGCTGCATAATTTTCGAAACTATGCCGATACTAAGGTCCAGTTCAGTCCTGGAGTCAACATCTTCATTGGCGCTAATGCGCAGGGTAAGACCAATTTGATGGAAGCTATCTACGTGCTAGCACTGACAAAAAGCCACCGGACAGCAAATGATCGTGAACTTATACACTGGAAGCAGAAACGAGCGACGGTTGCTGGGCGCGTTAAAAAGCGTCTCGGCAGCGTGCCACTTGAAGTTCAGTTCAGTGGTCGCGGCAAACGGGTTCAGCTTAACCATTTATTTCAGTCACGCTTGTCGACTTATGTTGGTTCGCTTAACGTTGTGCTTTTTGCGCCGGAGGATCTAGCCATCGTAAAGGGCGCGCCAGTGGTTCGGCGGCAGTTTATGGATACTGAATTCAGTCAAATGAGCAGCCAGTATTTGTACCAGCTGAGCCGTTATAACCAGGTACTAAAACAACGCAACCAATACCTTAAACAACTGAAGTATCACCAGCAGACTGATCAGGTACTGCTGGGTGTTTTGTCTGATGAACTCGCGGCGGCAGGTGGTCAGTTGATTGCTTTGCGGGCCACCCTGCTACACCAGTTGGAGCACTGGGCTGCTGATTTACACCACCATATTTCGACGGAAAAAGAAGACCTGACTTTTAAGTACGCTAGCCAGGTCGAGGTGAGTGAAGATCAGACCGCATCGGATTACGAACGGCAGTTGCGCGAACGTTACCACCAGAATAAGGACCATGAAATTGAACTCGGCACAACGTTGAGCGGTCCCCACCGCGACGACGTTCACTTTTTTGTTAACGGGGCTAATGTGCAGAGCTTTGGTTCCCAGGGCCAACAGCGGACGACGGCACTATCAGTAAAATTAGCCGAAATTGATTTGATGAAATCGCAAACGGGTGAATATCCATTGCTCTTGCTGGATGATGTTTTGTCCGAACTCGATGACGAACGGCAGACGCATCTTTTAACGGCAATCCAGGATAAGGTGCAAACATTTTTAACGACCACGAGTTTGAGTGGGGTTGCCAGACAACTAATTCACCAGCCAACGATATTTAGGATTACAGATGGACACGTGCAAAAGGAGGAAACGCAGTGAGCGAGAGTGAACAAGAACAAGAGAAGAAAGCTGAACTGGGTAGCGAATACGATGCTAGCCAAATCCAAGTTTTAAAGGGTTTGGAAGCCGTTCGGAAACGTCCGGGGATGTACATCGGTAGCACTACTTCTCAGGGTCTACACCACCTAGTATGGGAAATCGTGGACAACGGGATTGACGAAGCCCTAGCTGGTTTCTGTGATGAGATCAACGTTGTCGTCGAAAAAGACAACAGCATTACCGTGACTGACAATGGTCGTGGTATCCCAGTCGACACCCAAAAAGAAACTGGCAAACCAGCCCTTGAAACGGTCTTCACTGTCCTTCACGCCGGCGGTAAGTTCGGCGGCGGCAGCTACAAGGTATCCGGTGGTTTGCACGGTGTTGGTGCTTCAGTTGTCAACGCCCTCTCCGAAGAACTGGACGTCTACGTCACCCGTCAAGGTAAGGAATACTACATGGACTTTGAACGGGGCCACGTGAAGACGCCGATGAAAGTCGTTAAGACTGGTATTCCTGATATCCAGCACGGTACGCGGGTTCACTTTAAGCCGGATCCGGAACTATTCCGTGAAACAACGACCTTTAATATCAAGACCTTGACGGATCGGATTCGTGAACTGGCCTTCCTGAACAAGGGTTTGAAGATCACGATTGAAGACAAGCGTCCGGAGAAGCCCACGAAGGATGAATTCCACTTTGAAGGCGGGATTCGTCACTACGTCGAATTTCTGAATAAGAAGCATGAGGTGCTCTTTGATCCGCCAATTTATGTCGAAGGCAAGTACAAGGGCATTACGGTGGAAGTCTCACTGCAATACACTAATGACTACCATTCTGAGCTTTTGACGTTTACTAATAACATCAATACCTACGAAGGTGGGACGCACGAAACTGGCTTCAAGACTGCGCTGACCCGGGTGATCAACGACTATGGTCACCAGGCCAAGATCCTGCACGACAACGAATCACTGTCCGGTGATGACGTCCGTGAAGGGATGACGGCGGTTGTCTCCATCAAGCACCCGGACCCACAATTCGAAGGTCAAACCAAGACCAAGCTGTCCAACTCCGACGCCCGGACGGCAACGGACCATATCTTCGCTGAAACCTTCAACCGCTTCTTGATGGAAAATCCTGACACGGCTCATAAGATCGTCGATAAGGGGCTTCTGGCATCTAAGGCGCGTGACGCTGCTAAGCGGGCCCGGGAAGTGACGCGGAAGAAGAGTGGCCTGGAAATCAGCAGTCTGCCAGGAAAGTTGGCCGATAACACCAGTAAGGACCCGAACATTTCTGAACTGTTCATCGTCGAAGGTGACTCCGCCGGTGGTTCTGCCAAGCAGGGTCGTTCACGGTTGACCCAGGCAATTTTGCCAATTCGGGGGAAGATTTTGAACGTCGAAAAGGCAAGCCTTAACCGGGTTTTGGCTAACGATGAAATTCGTTCGCTCTTTACTGCTCTAGGAACTGGTTTCGGCAAAGACTTCGATATTACGAAGGCTAATTACCATAAATTGATCATCATGACCGATGCCGATGTCGACGGGGCCCACATTCGGATCCTGCTGTTGACGCTCTTCTACCGCTTCATGCGGCCGATGATTGAACACGGCTACGTCTACATTGCTCAGCCACCGCTATACCAGGTGCGTCAAGGCAAGTTCGTCAAGTACGTTCAATCTGACGAAGAGCTAGACAAAGTTGTCAATTCCCTGCAGCCAACGCCAAAGCCGGTTATCCAACGTTACAAAGGTCTGGGTGAAATGGACTCCGACCAACTATGGGAGACGACGATGAACCCTGAAAACCGGCGTTTGCTCCGGGTAAAGCTGGACGATGCAGCGGCTGCCGACCAAATCTTCCCAATGTTGATGGGGACGAAGGTTGCACCACGGCGCAAATTTATTGAAGATAATGCCAAGTTTGTTGAAAACCTGGACCTGTAAGAGCTAAAGGAGGAACACGAAAGTGGCTGATGAAGACACAAGTCGGATTACCGATACTAATCTGACGAGTCAGATGAAGAATTCGTTCCTGGATTACGCGATGAGTGTTATCGCGGCCCGGGCATTACCGGACGTCCGTGATGGGCTCAAGCCGGTTCAACGGCGGATCCTTTACGGAATGAATGAACTAGGCGTTACTCCGGACAAGCCTTACAAGAAATCTGCCCGGATCGTCGGCGATGTTATGGGGAAGTTCCACCCACATGGTGACTCCGCTATTTATGAAGCTCTGGTGCGGATGGCCCAGGACTTCTCTTATCGCTACATGCTAGTTGATGGTCACGGTAACTTCGGTTCGGTCGATGGTGATAGTCCAGCGGCCATGCGTTATACCGAAGCCAAGATGAGCCGGATTTCTGTCGAAATGCTGCGTGACATCAACAAAAATACGGTTGACTTCCAGGACAACTACGATGGCACCGAAAAGGAACCGACGGTCTTGCCGTCTCGTTTCCCGAACCTGTTGGTTAACGGTGCTTCTGGGATTGCCGTCGGGATGGCTACTAACATCCCAACCCACAACCTCGGTGAAGTCATCAGTGCTATCCACATGCTGATGAAGAACCCAGACGCAACGACGGAAGACCTGATGAAGGTTTTGCCAGGACCAGACTTCCCAACCGGTGGTGTCGTGATGGGCAAATCCGGAATCCGGAAAGCCTACGAAACTGGTCGGGGCACGATTGTTGTCCGGGCAAAGGTTGACATCGACGAAAAGAAGAGCGGTCGTCAGCAGATTATCGTTCACGAAATTCCGTACATGGTCAACAAAGCTAAGCTGATCGAGCGAATCGCCGAACTGGCCCGCAACAAGGAAATCGAAGGGATCACCGGTGTCAACGACGAAACCGACCGTGAAGGTATGCGGATTGTCATCGATGTGCGGCGGGATGCCAGCGCCGAGGTCATTTTGAACAACCTGTACAAGATGACCCTGATGCAGGCCACCTTTAACTTCAACATGTTAGCGATTGTTGACGGTGCCCCGAAGATTTTGAGCTTAAAGGAAATGCTCAACTACTACCTTCAGCACCAGGAAGACGTCGTTCGGCGGCGGACCGAATTTGATTTAAATAAGGCTCAGCGTCGTCTCCACATCGTCGAAGGCTTGCGGATTGCGCTTGATCACATCGATGAGATCATCAGCATTATCCGTAATTCCCAGACGAGTGAAGTGGCTAAGGAACAGTTGATGTCTAAGTTTGGCCTCTCTGATCGCCAGTCACAGGCCATCCTGGACATGCGGCTGGTTCGCTTAACCGGTCTGGAACGCGAAAAGATCGAGGATGAATACAAGAAACTGACTGCTGCGATCGCCGATTACAAGGACATCCTGGCTCACCAAGAACGGATCAACAAGATTATCTATGACGAACTGATGGATATTCAAAAGAAGTTCGGCGACAAGCGGCGGACCGAGCTGCAAGTCGGTGACATCACCAGCATCGAAGATGAAGACCTGATCGAAGAACAGGACATTGTGATCACCCTGACGCACAAAGGCTACATCAAGCGTTTGCCGGTCGATGAATTTAAGTCCCAAAACCGTGGCGGTCATGGTGTGAAGGGGATGGGTGTCCATAAGGACGACTTCATTGAACAACTAATCTCTAGTTCCACCCACGACCTACTGCTATTTTTCACCACTTCTGGCAAAGTTTACTCGATGAAGGGCTACGAAATTCCTGAATACGGCCGGGCTGCCCAGGGGATCCCGATCATCAACATGCTTGGCATCGATAGCAAAGAAAAGATCAGCAACGTCATCAACGTCTCAGGCAAAGATGACGATGATGTGGATGATAAATACCTCTTCTTCACGACCGTCAAGGGTGTCGTTAAGCGGACACCAGTCTCTGAATTTAAGAACATCCGCAGCAATGGCTTGAAGGCCGTTAACCTGCACGACGGGGATGAGCTGATGAACGTCAGCATCATCGATGCCCACCAGAACATGATTATCGGAACCCATGAAGGTTACGCTGTCAGCTTCAATTCCGACGATGTTCGGTCGATGGGTCGGGCAGCTGCTGGGGTTCGTGGTGTCCGTCTGCGTGATAACGACTACGTCATCGGTGCTTCGCCATTGAATGACGACAGCAACGTCTTTGTCATTTCCGAAAAGGGCTATGGCAAGCAAACTGCCGCTAGCGAGTACCCAATTAAAGGACGTGGCGGCAAAGGGATCAAGACCGCTAATGTCACTGCTAAGAACGGGGCTTTGGTTGGCCTGACGACCGTCGATGGCGACGAAGACATCATGCTGGTCACCGATAAAGGTGTGATCATCCGCTTTGGCATCGAAACCGTCTCCCAGACTGGTCGTTCCACGATGGGGGTTCGCCTCATTAAGCTCGATGGCAATTCACAAGTGGCCACGATGGCTAAGGTTGCCAAAGATGACGACAACGATGACAAGGATCAGTCGGAACAGTCAACCGAAGAAGCTAGCTCCACTAAGCCTGAACAAAATTAAAGAAAAATAGACACATTTCCCGGGAAATAGCGTATTTATTTAACAGTACCGCATCCCGGGATTTTTTATGTCGACGCTTATTGTAAATTAGTTGATGCTATGTTATTATTTTATTCTGTGAGTATACGTAATAACGTCTACTCTCCTTGCCCTTCCCATCGTGGGAGAGCCAGAGTCCATAAGGAGGTGTAAATAATGGAAACACGCAAATACGAAATTACTTACATCATTCGTCCAGACCTCGAAGAATCTGCTAAGTCTGACTTGGTAGACCGTTTTGACAAGGTTGTTACGGACAATGGTGCTACGCTCGTTGAATCAAAGGATTGGTCAACCCGTCGTTTTGCTTACCCAATTGCTAAGTACACTGAAGGTACTTACCACGTGATGACGCTGACGACTGACACTGACCAACCACTGAACGAATTTGATCGTTTGGCTAAGTTCAGCGGTGACATTCTGCGTCACATGATCGTTAAGCTGGATGCTTAACATTAATTACGGGAACACGTTTTTGAGAGGAGTGGATGCCGATGCTTAATCGTGCAGTTATTACTGGGCGTTTGACAAGAGATCCCGAGGTGCGGTACACCAACAACGGAACTCCAGTGGTTTCTTTCACTCTAGCCGTGGATCGTCAATTCCGGAACCAGCAAGGTGACCGGGATGCGGACTTTATCAACTGCGTCATTTGGCGCAAGTCCGCTGAAAACTTCGCTAATTTCACCCATAAGGGTTCATTAGTTGGCCTAGACGGACGGATCCAAACGCGTAACTACGAAAACCAACAGGGACAACGGGTTTATGTTACCGAAATTGTTGTCGACAATTTCGCACTGTTAGAGCCACGTGCTCAGAATGGCAATAACCCGGCTGGTTCCTTTGGCAATGGCCAAGCTTACAGTGGTGGCAACCAAAATGGCTCTTACAACGGTGGTAATAACCAACGTTATAATGGCGGCCAGCAAGGTGGCAATAGTTACGGTAATAACGGCGGGTTTGCCAATGGTGGTTTCGGTGGCGACCAGTTGAACAACAACGAACCGGTTCAAATTAATGATGATTCATTGCCGTTCGCTAACAACACCCCCTCTCAATCGGCCCAACCTGATTCATCCAACCACGGTGCTGGGGATGACAAATCATCCAAGAAGGATCAGGGTAAGTCAGATTCCGATGATAATTTAACTAATTCAGAGGATAATTTACCGTTTTAAAATAATTCAAAGAGACAGGAGGTAATTTCATGGCTCAACAACGTCGTGGTGGCCGTCGTCGTCGTAAGATCGACTTCATCGCCGCAAACCACATTGATTACATTGACTACAAAGACACTGACTTATTACGTCGGTTCATCTCAGAACGTGGCAAGATTTTACCACGTCGGATCACTGGTACTAGTGCCAAGAACCAACGTAAGTTGACGATCGCTATCAAGCGTGCACGGATTATGGCTTTGCTGCCATTCGTTGCCGAAGACTAATCGTCAATTAATTAAGCAAAGAGAGTTGCGACGCGGTCGTGACTCTCTTTTTAGTCTTATTCGAAATGATCAGTTAAGGGAGGCAGTAGTAATGAAAAAAGAAATTTATTTAGTGCGCCACGGGGAAACGCTCTTCAACTATTTCTACAAAATGCAGGGCTGGAGTGATACTCCACTGACGAAAAAGGGTGTTGCCCAAGCCCAACGTGCCGGTCGAGAATTAGCTAACATCCCCTTTGACCTAGCGATTGCCTCTGACTTAGGACGGGCTATCCATACTTGCCGGGAGATCGTTAAGTTGAACCGCAATGCTGACCAGCTTCACATCCAGGAAATGCCCGAATTTCGGGAAGTCTACTTTGGTAGCTTTGAGGGAATGGACGGCGACTGGGTTGAACGGCAGATCTTTGCCAGCCACTTGGATTCGATGTCAGATTCCGAATCACCATTCTTCCAGAGTGGCTTTAAGAAAACGCTGAAGTTCACGAAAGAAGCCGACCCTTACCATGTAGCAGAAGACTATGACGAATTCTGGCAACGCCTCACCCCGGTTTGGGATAAACTGCGCCAAGCTTCAGCTCAGAAGATCCTGGTCGTTAGTCACGGCCTCGCGATTCGCTTGATTGCGGAACGTTATGGCGACGGCCAATTTGACTTAGCCAAGGGTGAAAACGGGGCCATTACGCGGGTTGAATTGACCGACAATGATGTCCACGTCAAAAGTTACGCTGAAATCCATTTGCATGGACAAGATTGATCCTTGTGATGTGATATTATATTGAAGTATAGACACAGGGAGGTGAGAAGATGAAGGACTTTTTCAAGGGTGACCGGTGGATTTTATTCATACGTGACAGCTCGGTACGGGCTAACGCAATTTTTCTTTTGTCCCTATCGATCATCACCCTCGTGATTTCCTTTAACCTCAACTGGGTTATCGGTGTCATCATGATCATCTTCTTATTAGTAGGGCTCTATGTCAGTCTGAAGCAATTATATAAATTGCGCGATGACACCAATACCTATATCAACGATATGACATACCAACTCGAACGCGGCCAGCAGGAAGCCTTGCTGGATATGCCAGTGGGGATGATCATGCTTGATGAACACCAGGTCGTCAAGTGGATCAATCCTTACATGGCTAAGTATTTTAAGCTGGAGGCCGTGGTCGGTAAAAAGCTCAGTGATGTTGATTTTAAGTTATCCAAGTTGGTGAAGAAGTACCATCAAGAAAAACATCCAATTGTCGTTTCCTGGAAGCGGCGACGCTTTGAGTTTTTGATTCAGGAACGTTTCCACATTATTTACCTGATGGATGTCACCAAGTACCAGCAGATTGAAGAACGCTACAAAAATGAGCGTGTCTTTGTCGGCCAGATTTACTTGGACAACTACATTGAGCTGACGCAGGGGATGAACGACTCTGAAGTTTCTAACCTGCACAACTACGTTACTTCCGAAATCAGCAAGTGGGCCAAGGTGAACCACCTGTTGATGAAGGTGATCGATGATGATAATTATTTGATCGTCGGTTACCAGCGGTCGCTGGACAGCCTGGAAAAGAAGAAGTTCAAGATCCTGGATGTCATTCGCAATAATACGACTAAACAGAACTCGCCAGTCACGCTGTCTGTCGGGATTGCCTATGGCGAACACGATTTGATGAAGATGGCAGACACGGCTCAGCAAAACCTCGATCTGGCTCTGGGCCGTGGTGGCGACCAAGTCGTCGTACGGGCCGAAAATTCCGAGGCCCGCTTCTATGGTGGCAAGACTAACCCGATGGAGAAGCGAACTCGGGTGCGGGCACGGATGATCAGCCAAGCTATGCAGGAATTGATGGCTGAAGCCGACCAGATCTTCGTGATGGGGCACAATAAGCCTGACATGGACTCGATGGGCGCCTGCATGGGTATTCGGCGGATTGCGAATATGAACGGGCATGACTGTTGGATCGTCCTCGATACGGAGCACGTCCACTCTGATATTGCCCGGCTGATGTTGGAAATTAATAAGTATAAGGACATCAAAGATCACATCATTACGCCAGAAGAAGCGATGGCGAAAGCCACAGATAAGAGCCTCTTAGTGATGGTGGACCACTCCAAACCAAGCATTTCGATTTCACCGAAGCTCTTCCAGCAGCTGCAAAACCGCGTGATGATCATCGACCACCACCGGCGTGGCGAAGAGTTCCCAGAGAACCCACTGTTGGTCTACATCGAACCCTATGCTAGTTCAACCTGTGAACTGATTACGGAAATGTTCGAGTACCAGCCGCGCGATAGCGAGTCGCTGAATAAACTAGAGGCGACGACGATGCTGACGGGGATCAAAGTTGATACTAAGTCCTTCAGTCAACGGGCCGGTACGCGGACTTTTGATGCCGCTAGCTACCTGCGTTCTGCCGGGGCAGATGGCCTATTGATCCAACACTTCATGAAGGAAAATCCTGATAGTTTCCTGAGTCGCAACCATCTTATTTCTACTGTTAAGTTCATTAATGATAGAATGGCATTGTGTGTTGGTGAGGATAACCAAAGCTACGATCCAGTGACTGCGGCCCAGGCTGCGGACATGCTGCTGCAGATGGACGGGGTCGATGCCTCGTTCGTCATCACGAAGCGTCCAGACGGCGTCATCAGTGTTTCGGCACGGTCGATGGGTGACTTCAACGTCCAGTTGGTGATGGAAAAAATGGGTGGTGGCGGCCACCTCTCTAATGCGGCAACCCAAGTTAAGGGTCAGACAGTCAGCCAGGTTAAAGAAGAGCTGGTTGACCTGTTGAATCACAAAGAAGATTCCGAAGATGACTCAGCAACAACGGAGGAGTGAAGAACATGAAAGTTATTTTTGTTAAAGACGTTCGTGGACGCGGTAAACGCGGCGAATTAAAAGAAGTTTCTGATGGCTACGCCCAAAACTACTTGATCAAGCGTGGTTTAGCTAAGGCTGCGACCAAGTCTGCGATGAGCGAATTGCACGGCCAACAACGTGCCGCTGAAAAGCACGAAGCAGAGGAACTGGCCAACGCCAAGGAAATGAAGAAGAAGCTGGAAGATGACAAGACGGTCATCGAATTGAGTGCCAAGGCCGGAACTGATGGTCGGATCTTCGGTTCCATTTCCAGCAAGCAAATCGTCAAGGCATTGAATAGCCAATTTAACCTGAAGCTAGACAAGCACAAGATTCAACTGGCAGCACCGATCAAGGCTACCGGATACGTCAGCGTGCCAGTTAAGCTGCACCATGATGTGACAGCTAACATCCGGGTTCATATCGCTGAAAAATAAGCAGTGGTGCTTTTAATTGAAGGGAGGTCGAACCGATAATGGCAGACGAACAGCTGACAACTGCCGGCAGCAGTGCACCGCAGATGCCGAATGATCAAGAAGCTGAACGAGCCGTCCTCGGGTCGGCTTTTTTGTCGGATGATGCCTTTAAACAATCACTCGAATTTCTGACGCCAAAGGACTTCTACCAACGTAATCACCAGATCATGTACCAGGCGATGGTTAACCTGGATGATCGGGACGAAAAAATTGACCCGATCACGATCCGGGACGAGTTGACGCGGGAAAATCAGCTGGCCAACGTTGGTGGGATCAAATACGTCGCTGAATTGGCTGGCGCGGTTCCGACCGCAGCCAATGTCGAATACTACGCGAAGATCGTACGCGACAAGGCGACGGCTCGTCGTTTAATCGAAGCAGCCCAGAATATCATCGATCAGTCTTACGAAGGCAAGGAGGCCGTTGCTGATCTGACCGATAACGCTGAGCAATCCATCATGCAGGTGGCAGAAGACCAAAACACCGGTGGCTTCCAAAACATGAACGACCTGGTCGATTCCTCGCTGAACCACATCGAAGAGCTGACCAAGGATCATAGCGACGTGACGGGCATTTCGACGGGCTACAAGCAGCTGGATGAAATTACGACCGGCCTGCATCCCGACGAATTCATCGTCATCGCGGCACGGCCAGCCATGGGGAAGACGGCCTTTGCCTTGAATCTGGCACAAAATGTCGCTATTCGTGGCGAAAATACTGTAGTAGCGATCTTCAGTCTTGAAATGGGTGCTGAGTCATTGGTTGACCGGATGCTCTGTGCAGAAGGGCGGATCAATTCGCAACACTTGCGAACCGGTAACCTGACTAACGAAGAGGTCACTAATCTCTGGAACGTTTCAGGCACCCTGGCCAATACCCGGATGTTTATCGATGACACACCTGGGATTAAGGTCAGTGAAATCCGGGCGAAGTGCCGGCGTCTGAAAAAAGAACAGGGTTCGTTGAGCCTGATCGTAATCGACTACCTCCAATTGATCGAAGGCGGCAACGCCGAAAACCGGCAGCAGGAAGTCTCGATGATTTCGCGGCAATTGAAGAAATTAGCCAAGGAATTGAGCGTGCCGGTCATCGCTTTGTCACAACTATCTCGTGGTGTTGAACAGCGACAAGACAAGCGACCAGTTCTTTCTGATATCCGTGAATCCGGCTCAATTGAGCAAGATGCCGACATCGTCAGTTTCCTGTACCGTGACGACTATTATGACCGTGATGATAATGAAGAAGACCCTGACGAAGGGGGACAGCCGGCTGATGAGGATGACCAACCGAGTGTCAGCCAGGTGGAACTCATTATCGAAAAGAACCGGAGCGGTCCGCGGGGAACGGTTAATTTGATGTTTAATAAAACGTGCAACAAGTTTGTTCCACAAGACTTGGGACGCAGCATCGAAGAAAATCAACAATAATATTAAACAGCGCAGGAGCAATGCTTCCGGGCTGTTATTTTGTGGACAAGGGGGATCAAGCAATGAAAGCCAAAAAAGACGAATTGCGCCTTCACTGGCTGCTTTTGGGAGCATTTCTAGCCAACATCGGCAACAGCTTTGTCTGGCCGTTGACAACGGTCTACGTGCACAATGAGCTGCATCAATCACTGACTGTTTCGGGGATTGTTTTATTGCTGTACTCGGGAACAAACGTCATCGGATCATACATCGGTGGGACGCTTTTTGATCGCTTTAATCCTCAGCACCTGACATTGGGGATGGTCGTTGCTGAAATCGTTATGATGGGTCTTTTGATGTGGCAAAACGGTTGGCCTGCCTACCCGATTTTATTGCCGATTGTGGGATTCATTAACGGCTGGCTGATTACCATGTTGAATTCGTACGGGACGCGGATCCGATCCCACGATGGCCGGACTGTTTTTAACCTGATCTATTTTTCTAACAACTTTGGGATGATGATCGGGACAGCAGCTGTCGGTCCCCTGTATGAAGCGAGTCATGATCATGTGGGCCCGCTTTTTGCGGTGACGGCAGTGATGTATGCATTCTTCTTCGTCCTGGTTTGGTTTTGTTACCGTGTACCACAGATTAGCCAACACAGGAAGACGAGCAAAGCCACTAAGGTCCAGCTTAGTTGGCATAATAAGTTAATCTGCTGGTCCTTCTTTATTGGGATTGCGATTGTCTGGATTGCTTACAGTCAGTGGTCCAGTAACATGTCAGTTTACATGACGGAAATGGGCATTTCCTTGACCCTTTACAGTCTTTTGTGGACGGTTAACGGTTTCTTGATCGTCGTCTTTCAATTAATAATTAGCTGGCTCAATCGCTACCTCACCAACCCCTACCGGATGATTTACTTTGGCCTCCTGACGGTAGCAATGTCGTTTGCGATTTTACTCTTTGCCAAGCAGTATTACTGGTTTGTGATTGGGATATCAGTGCTGACTTTAGGGGAAGCGACGGCTTTTCCTACCATGCCGGCAGTGATCAATGAGCTAACACCGAACGAAGAGAAGGGACGCTACCAGGGACTCTTCAATGGCTGGTCATCAGTGGGGAAAGCCCTGAGTCCGTTAGCTGGTGGTTTGATGATCAGCGCTACTTCCTATAAGTGTTTATTTTTGAGCTGCTTATTGGCTGTTTTGCTGGTTTTCATCGCTATTGTGCTGATCTGTGAGGGTAACCGTAAAAAGGCAGATAGGTATTAAAAAAACGCAGAATGAGCGAAATGTTTGACTCATTCTGCGTTTTTGAGTATAAAAGAACATAAAAAAAAGCACCGCCTAAAGCGGTGCGAATGATGGGCAGTCAGGGGATCGAACCCTGGACCCACGGATTAAGAGTCCGTTGCTCTGCCAGCTGAGCTAACTGCCCATGTCCTTAACGACAATTAATATAATATCAACATTACCCCATGAGTGCAAGGCTTTTTTGAAAAAAAGTGAGAAAAATTTGAAATTTGTTGGATAATGCGAATTTCAGCAGGATCAGAAGGCCTTACTCGTGTGTATCAGGTGGTTAATGATACCCTTGTGATATAATAGTAATGTTTAACCGAGTGAATAAATAGAAATTGGGGGAGATTGACCCCATCATGAGACAGTTTGGAGGTAATCATTTAAATGGCTAAGATATTAGTTGTTGATGATGAAAAACCAATTTCAGATATTATCAAATTTAACATGGAAAAGGAAGGCTACGAAGTATGCGTGGCCTATGATGGGGAAGAAGCCCTTGAAAAGGTAGAGAGTGAATCACCAGACCTGATTATTCTTGACCTGATGCTACCAAAGATTGATGGCCTAGAAGTTGCCAAGCGGGTTCGTGCTAAACACAATATGCCAATTATTATGGTCACCGCCAAGGATTCTGAGCTAGATAAAGTGCTAGGCCTTGAACTAGGTGCGGATGACTACGTTACTAAGCCGTTTTCTAACCGGGAGTTGGTGGCACGTGTGAAGGCTAATTTGCGGCGCCAAGCTGCGACGACAAATGCCAATCCACAAGACAGCAACGCGGACATCCAGGTTGGCGAGCTGACAATTCATCCGGATGCTTATACCGTCACTAAACGGGGGAAGAACATCAACCTAACCCATCGTGAATTTGAATTGCTGCATTACCTAGCCCAACACCTGGGTCAAGTCATTAACCGTGAGAACCTCTTACAAACGGTTTGGGGTTACAATTATTACGGTGACGTGCGGACGGTTGATGTGACTGTTCGTCGTCTGCGCGAAAAGATCGAAGACAACCCGAGCCAACCGAAGTGGCTGATTACGCGGCGGGGTGTTGGTTATTACTTAGCAAAGCCAGACCAAGATTAGAGGAATGATCACTTGTGAATAGCAAGATCAAATTTTTCCAATCGATTCGTTTTAAATTTGCCCTCATTTTTGCGTTAATGCTCATGCTGACGCTTGAAATTGTGGGGGCCTTTTTTATGCGTCAACTGGAAAGACAAAATTTAAATAATTTCCGGCAACAGATTGTATTGCCTTCGTATATTGAAAATTCATTGTCGACGCAGCTTGGACGCACCAATACGACTTCAGCCAATCACCATATCAGGACGATTTTGGCAGAAGTCAACAACAGCAATATCTCTGAAATTCGGGTGATCGATAGCAAGGGGATCATCCGCGGAACCAGCAGCAGTACAAACCAAGGAATTGTTGGTCAAAAAACAACCGACTCGGGCATCAAAAATACCCTGGTTAGTGACCGCAACCATACAGAGTACCTTTACGACAATACCAACCACAACCGCTACTATGTAAACATCGTGCCGCTTTCCAATAGCAACGGTAATAATGAAGTTGGGGTTCTCTACATGCGAGCCAACCTCGAAGGGGTTTACTCGACGATCAACAATATTTACGTCATCTACATTTCAGCCGTTCTGGCATCGATTGTATTGTGCTTGCTGCTGTCAATTTTTATTTCCCGGGAAATCACTGCTCCTATCGAGGAAATGCGCAAGCAAACGATGCGGATTGCGCGTGGCGATTACAGTGGCCAAGTTGAAGTGGTAGATAATGACGAGCTGGGACAACTGGCTGGTGCTATCAACAACTTGTCGGTGCGCGTGGAAGAATCGCAGGATGCCTCTGAATCTGAACGACGGCGGCTGGATAGTGTCCTCAGTCATATGACTGACGGGGTGATCGCAACAGACCGGCGTGGCAACATCACGATCATCAATAATACCGCTCTCCAATTGTTAAATTATGACGAAGAAGATGACGTCATCGGCAAGTCAATTACGGACATTTTGAAAATCCGCAAACAATACACGATGCGCCAGCTAATTGATGAAACACAGACTCATGTCATGATCGATATGAATGACGAAAATGGCCTGATTTTGAGTGCCTTCTTCACCCCAATTCAGCGGGAATCTGGCTTCGTCAGCGGTCTTGTCTGTGTTCTGCATGATGTCACTAGCCAGCAAAAGGAAGAGCGTGAACGGAAACAGTTTGTTTCCAACGTTTCCCACGAATTGCGGACACCGTTGACCAGCGTTAAGAGTTACGTCGAAGCCTTGACTGATGGTGCATGGAAAGACAAAGAGGTGGCTCCCCGCTTTCTTAAAGTGGTTCAGGACGAAACAGACCGGATGATTCGGATGATCAACGATCTCTTGAGCCTTTCGCGGATGGACTCCGGGACGGCTAAGCTGAACCTGGAATACGTCAACATCAACGAGCTCTTTAACTATATTCTCAACCGCTTTGATATGATCATCAAAAAAGAGAAGAACGAAAATCCGGACAGCAAGCACTATTCCATCGTCCGTCACTTCACCAAGCAAGATTTGTGGGTGGAGATCGATACGGACAAGTTTACCCAAGTGATCGACAACATTATGAACAACGCGGTCAAGTATTCCCCTGATGGTGGGGTCATTACTTGCCGCCTGGTAGCAACGGACAAGCACGTTATCCTTAGCATCAGCGACCAAGGTTTGGGGATTCCGCGGAAAGATATCGGCCGTATCTTTGACCGTTTCTTCCGGGTCGACAAAGCTCGTTCGCGCAAGCAAGGAGGAACTGGCCTGGGCTTAGCTATCTCCAAGGAAGTCGTCAACATGCTTGGTGGCCAGATATGGGTTGATAGTACTGAAGGCCAAGGATCGACCTTCTATATCTCATTACCATACATTCAATACGATGAGGAGGATGAATGGGACGATGATGAAAAAGATCAGAACTAACTGGCTCGGCCTTTTGCTCGCTATGGCCGTAATTATCAGCCTCATTTTGTCTGGGCTGATTTGGGCAAGCCCATACGCCAATAGCCACGTGCGTAACGATGCCAATAATATGAATAAGCAGTTTACTGCCCAGTCGATTGGTGATATCTATTTGCCGACAGAGATTGTCAGGGTTAACGGCAGTGGTAACCAGTTTAGGATGTATGGCCAGCACGCCAACGCTGCTTTGACGGCCCAGAACACCTTGAGTAAGTGGCACCTGCTGCATCTGACACGGGTTGGCCGGGGTGATTCACAAGATTACTTGGACACTTTGCGAACGCCTCATTCGCTAGTGCTTAGCTATGCGACGCCGATCCCAACCTCAATTTTTAACCAAACGTTTTCCCAGGAATTGAATACTAACCGCATTCCCCAGATTCAGCGGATTGTTTTACCGAGTAACAATCAGCACGTGATGTACTTGCTGGATGACCGCAATTTTCAAGTTTACCGGGTTGATATCACTAACAACAATACAGATAAGATTAAAAAGCTAGTTCAGCAGAGTAGTGGGCACCAACTGCCAATGGATCACCAGGTTGTCGGCAAGACGCTTTTTACCGTCTATCCGCACGGAGTGAAGCTGCCGGTCTATGCCTACCAGGTTGTTGGACAAAATGTTGACAACGTCACCGGTAATTTACTAAACACCAGACAGAGCAGCAACCTCAATCAGCGTCGTGAGGGCCAACAGATCACCTATTCCAATAATGGACGGCGTCTGACCTATGATGAATCAACCGGAATTATCGATTACGTTAACTACACTGGCAAGGATAGCAATCCTTCAACACAACAGCTCTACAATACGGTTTATCAGCGTTTGCGGCGTATTGGAACAGCACTGGACTGCCTTCATTTTGATGATTACAGCCGGAAACACCAACAGATCACTTTCCGCAGTTATGTTCAGTCCTTCCCGATTTTTAACGAAAATGACTACGGACTCGTGCAGATCACGGAGTCGAATCAGGGGATCGAACATTTCCGCTTTAGTC
The DNA here is from genome assembly GCF_040772465.1 of Limosilactobacillus sp. Taxonomy (GTDB): domain Bacteria; phylum Bacillota; class Bacilli; order Lactobacillales; family Lactobacillaceae; genus Limosilactobacillus. Next base: position 326,928 of record NZ_JAXGYB010000001.1, read on the forward strand.
GCTACAGTTTGCAGACACCGTTACCGGTTAAGGAATCTAGTACCCGCCTGCCTTCGACTGCTTCGATCTTAAACCAGCTTAAAGCGGCAGGTAAGGAGAAGCAGGTAACTGGCTTGCGTCTTGGCTACCTTTGGCAAACGGGGGCTACGCATCATGGCGTTACCCTTGAACCGACGTATTTGATTAAATACCATGGTAATTGGCTAGATTATCACGATGTACTAAAGTAGGGAGGGCTCAGGATGAATTTTAAACGCATTATGTTAATTTTCCTCGTTGCCTTTGCCTTGCTAGATGTTTTCCTTTTTGTGATGGTAGTGGTCAATGTTCGCTTCACCAACATCGGTCGGCAAATGAGCCAATCTGATATCGTCATGAAAGAGATGCGCAATGAATCGATTAGCTTTAATGGCAATCTGGCTAAGGATAACCACAGTGGCTACTACTACTCATTGAGTAAAACCAACGATACCAACAGTCTGGAAAGCCAAACGAGTCGCCTCCATGGTCAATCGACCCGGATTGAAAATGGCATTCTATCCAGTAGTTTCAACCACCCGATTAAAGTGGATATGGTTACTAAAACCAATGATTTTAGCCGGATCATCGATAATCCAAAGAGGGTGCTCCATGGGCGGAAGTATCACTACAATGCAGATCTGTCATCTAAGCACTACGTGGTTTACACTGAACAACTGGGTGGTCGACCGTTGATGGGCGAAGATGGGCGGATTACTTTCCGGATTAACCAGCATGGCCAAGTTGTCGGCTATACCCAGAGTTATTTAAAGACCGGCAAGATCCTGCGTCCATGGAAGAAGACGATTAGCCAACAAGAAGCTGTCATCGAGCTGTACAAGCACAATGAGCTGCCAAATAACTCCAAGATTCACTGGGCCGATCTTTGTTATACCCGTTTGCTGACGACGCGGAATCGCTCCGTTTACGTTCCGACGTGGATGGTCGAAGTCCGGGCCAAGAACAGTAATAAAGAAGAACGCTTGAAAGTCAACGCCCTCACGGGGACGGTCATTAAGAACAATAACGTTACGGTTAACGTTAACGATTTGGCACAGCAGAGAGCAGCAGATTGAGGGGAGAGTATGAAGTTGACTGATACAGATGATCATTTGAAATTTAGTGCACTCGCAAGTGGCAGCACAGGTAACTGCACTTATTTTGAGACACCCCACCACAAAATTTTGGTGGATGCCGGTTTGAGTGGCAAACGGATCGCAGCGTTGATGAAAAAGATCGGCCGTTCGCTGAATGATGTGGAAGCCTTATTTGTGACCCACGAACACAATGATCATGCACACGGAGTTGGCGTGCTTGCCCGCCGTTACGGGATGGCAGTTTATGCCAACCGGGGAACCTGGGCCGCGATGAGCAAGCGGATCGGTAAGATTGACCCGCTGCAGAAGCACTTGCTGGAACCGGGGGAAGTTAAAGACTTCGGCGATATGCAGGTGGAGAGCTTTGCCGTTAGTCATGATGCTGCCGAACCGCAGTTTTACCAAGTGCACCACGATGACGAAAGTTTTTGTGTGCTGACGGACACGGGTTACGTTTCGGATAGCGTTTGCGGCACGATCAAGGATGCTGATGGCTATCTGATGGAATGCAATCATGATATCCAGATGTTGGAGGAAGGACCTTATTCTTGGCCACTCAAACAGCGAATTTTGGGGGATGAAGGTCACCTGTCCAATGAAGAGGGTGCTGATGCACTGATGAACGTCGTTGGGCGTCGAACTAAGCAAATCTTGTTAGGCCACCGGAGTCAGCACAATAATCGTCGTTCACTAGCGCATTTGACGGTGGCTTCCTTGATGGCAGAACACGATTTTGCTGTTGATGAGGATTTTAAGATTAGCGATGCGGAGCCAGACCAACCAACGCCATTGACTATGCTATAATGGTGCAAATTATTACTAACTTAATCATAATTTCTTCATAATTGATGACTAAACTGAACTTATAGTTAAGATCGCTTCGGAGGAAGATTCATGGACGAGAATAAATTTCGGCGTCGTTTTTGGATGAAGGTTATCGTTGTCGGTTTGTTAGCAGGACTGATTGGTGGCGGCATTAGCATAACAATTGGCAATGTGTGGACACGTCATGAGCAAAATACTGTTACAAAAGTTCCGAGTGGTTCGACTAAACCTGGTGGAGCTAGTGTTCAGGGCAATAAAGCCCAGCTAAAGAATCCGTCGACACAGGCTTACAATTCGGTGAAGGATTCAGTTGTCAGTGTCATCAATAAGCAGCGTGTCCAGAACTCTGGCAACAGCGTTTTTGATATGTTTGGTGGCGATGCCCCTTCAAATAGCAATTCTGGCAAGCTTCAGACTGCTAGTGAAGGTTCAGGTGTTATCTACAAAAAGCATAACGGAATTGCCTATGTTGTTACCAACAACCACGTGGTTTCTGGTTCTAATGCCCTCGAAGTCATCTTAAGTAACGGCAAGAAGGTTTCAGCCGGTTTGGTTGGGACGGATTCCACTACCGACTTAGCCGTTTTGAAGATTTCTGCTAAAAACGTCAATACAGTGGCCCGCTTTGGTAATTCTAACGACATCGCTGCCGGTCAGGATGTCTTAGCGATCGGTTCACCGATGGGTAGTGAATATGCCAACACGGTCACCAAGGGGATTATCTCCGCTAAGAAACGGACGCTGAAGGTTTCTACGAACGATGACGATTCTTCGAATGGCAATAGCGGTAGCAGCACTACGACCAATGTTATCCAAACTGATGCAGCCATTAATTCCGGCAATTCCGGTGGCCCATTGATCAACATGGCAGGACAAGTTATCGGGATCAACTCGATGAAACTTTCGTCAAATGGCGAAGGCAGCAGTGTTGAGGGGATGGGCTTCTCCATTCCAAGCAACGAAGTCGTTCGGATCATCAACCAGTTAGTAGCCCATGGTAAAGTTGTTCGGCCAACGCTGGGCGTTAGTATGATTAATTTGAGTAACGTGACGAGTGATTCCCAGAAGAACGTTCTGAAATTGCCGAGTTCCGTTAACACTGGTGTTGTTCTGATGAAGGTCAAGAGCGGCTCTGATGCTGATAATGCCGGTTTAAAGAAGTATGATGTTATCACCAAGCTGGGCAATAGTAAGGTCCAAGGAACGGGCGATCTGAAGACTGCTTTGTACAAATACAAGGTTGGCGATTCAGTTAAGGTTACCTACTATCGTTCAGGAACTCAGCACGTCACAACCGTCAAATTAAGTCAGACGGCTAGCTCAAAAGTAGAGAATGACAATTAATTTATTGAATTGAAACTATAATTTCATTAATCTTGGCAAGTTCTTGCCAAGATTTTTTTATTTGTCATCAAAACATGTGTTTTACGAACGTTTGATGGTATAGGCATGATAATCATTCGTCGTAATTTGTCTTAAACCGAACACCCATTTGTTGATGGAAAAATCATTTTTGCGATATTTCCACTGATGCCTGTTTATAACTGTGGATAACTTTGTGGACAATCTTTGTTATAATGGCTCAGTGTTGATTACAGTAGGATTACTTATCCACTAAAAGTTATCCACAGGCTGGTGAAAATGCTGTTGATAAGTGTAAAACATTTGTTAAAGGAACGCTGTATCCCTTGTCAGACGTGGTCTCTAGAGGCCTATACCAGAACAAACGTTTCGGTGGATAACTGTGGACAAGTAGATTACAAAGTGCAATATAATGACGAAAAAGTGATTGTCGAACTTTGGGTGATGTGAATAAGTTGAGATTATCCTGTGGATAAGTCTGTGGAAAACTTGTGGAGGAATCATAATGAATATCAAAATTATTGGTGTTGGCAAGGTCAAAGAGAAGTACTTCCGTGCGGGCATTGCGGAATATGCTAAGCGCCTTAGCCGCTTTTGCAAATTCAAACTGGTTGAAGTGAAGGACGAGCAAGCTCCGGAATCGCTCAGCCAAGCTGAAAAGGATGAAGTGATGGCTAAGGAGGGTGAACGCATTCTCAATAAGATCAGCAGCCGGGAATATGTTTATGCCCTAGCTATCAAGGGCAAGGAACGGAGCTCAGAAGCTTTTGCCCATGAAATCCAACAATTAGCTACTTACGGACACAGTGACATCACTTTTGTCATCGGTGGATCCCTTGGCCTAAGCCCAGAAGTTTTAAAACGGGCTGATACACAGTTGTCTTTTGGACGCTTGACCATGCCGCACCAGTTGATGAGGTTAGTGTTGGCTGAACAAGTCTACCGTGCTTTTACGATTATCAACGGTTTGCCTTACCATAAGTAAGAGATGAGCAAGATTTTTAGGCAAATTGATTAAGAAAATATAAATCTTATTAGTTTTTTTCTAATTATTGATCTAGTTATCACTAAACAGGCGAAATGAGTTTTTTGACGGGCCTTTGGGACTAACAACACGATAAATAAAGAACAATTGGTCTAATTTTCGTTTCCTTGACAACGAAAAAAAGTGTCTGGAATGGCTATTGTAGCGGTTCCATAATGTTCCACATTATGGTATACTTCCAAACTGACGCGACTATGTAGATGTATATTTGATAGCAATTATTCACCTAGTTGGGTCAGTTTGATTACTTTATTATTAATGCATCCAAGAGGAGGAATGACGATGGTTGGGATTATCCTGGCAAGCCATGGTGGTTTTGCTGAAGGGATTTTCGAATCAGGTCAGATGATTTTTGGTGAGCAAAAGAACGTTGCTCATGCCATTCTGAAGCCGGGCGAAGGTCCTGATGATTTCCATGCTAAGCTTGAAAAAGCGGTAGATAGTCTTGATGACAGCGACCAAGTTCTGTTCTTGATCGACCTGTGGGGTGGTACGCCGTTCAACCAAGCTAGCACCATGGTTAAGGAACACGAAGACAAATGGGCAATTGTCACTGGTATGAACCTGCCAATGGTACTGGAAGCATACGGTACTCGTTTAGGCGGCGAAGAAAGTGCCCAAAAGATTGCTACTCACTTGGTCAACGTTGCTAAAGATGGTGTTAAGACTTTACCAGAAAGCCTGGCACCGAAGGCAGCAGCACCAAAGGCAGACAAGGCATCAAATGATGACAAGTCCGCAGACAAGGACAAGCAGGAGCCAACTGGTACGATTGCACCAGGTACGGTTTTGGGTGATGGCCACATCAAGTACGTTTTCGCCCGGATCGATGGTCGTCTGCTGCACGGTCAAGTGGCAACGGTTTGGACGCCAATGTTTAAGCCAGACCGGATCATCGTTGTTTCCGACAGCGTATGCAAGAACAAGCTGCGTGTTCAAATGATTAAGAACGCTGCACCTGCCGGAACCCATGCCCACGTTGTCCCTCTGAAGAAGATGGTCGAAGTTTCTAAGGACCCACGTTTTGGTAACACGCGTGCATTGCTGCTCTTTGAAACTGCTGAAGATGCTGATGCAGCCAAAAAGGCTGGTATCGACTTCAAGAAGCTGAACGTCGGGACGATGTCATTCAAGAAGGGTGATGTCTCCTTAACTAAGGACATTTCCATGAATCAGGAAGATGTCGACGCTATCAAAGACCTGCGTGACCGTGGGGTTAAATTTGACGTGCGTGCCGTTGCAGCTGATACTCCACATGACATGGACAAGCTGCTCGAAGAAGCTCAGACAAAATTGGACCAACAAAAGAATTAGCTTGACGGAGGAGACTAATGTCTAACATTATGATTGTCATTGTCGCATTCATTGTAGGTTGCGGCAGTGTTATGGATTCATTTGAAACCTACCAACCTTTGATCGCTTGTAGTTTAATTGGTTTGTTTGGTGGTCACCCGGTTGCCGGCTTGATGCTGGGTGGTGAACTCCAAATGATCGCCCTTGGTTGGGCTAACGTCGGTGCCGCTATGTCACCAGACGCTGGTTTAGCCGGTGTTGCATCTGCAATTATTTTGCTGAAGAGTGGTGGTGCTACCAGCAACGTTGGTACTGCCATTGGTTTGGCTATTCCACTGGCAGTTGCCGGTCTGTTCCTGACTATGCTGGTACGGACTGTTACTGTCTTCATCGTTCACATCCAAGACCACGCTGCTGAAGAAGGCAAGATTTTGCCAATCGAAATTTGGCAATTCGTTGGTTTGTCACTGCAAGGTCTGCGTGTTGCTATTCCAGCTGCATTGCTGCTGGCTCTGCCAACGAGCGTTGTTCAATCTGGTTTGAACATGATGCCGAAATGGCTGAGTGACGGGATGACCCTTTCTGGTGGGATGGTCGTTGCCGTTGGTTACGCTATGATCATGAATATGATGTCCACTCGCGATGTATGGCCATTCTTCGCCATCGGTTTCGTTATCGCCGCTTTGAGTAAGCTGACTCTGATTGCTATTGGTACTCTGGGTCTGGCATTTACTCTGATTTACCTGCAACTGCTGAACAACGGTGGTGGCAACGGCGGATCTGGTAATGGTTCTAATGCTGACAGCAAGGCTGCTGGTAATAGTGGAACTGGTGATCCACTTGGCGATATCCTGGATAACTACTAAGGAGGCAGGAAGATGGCTGAAACAGCACAAAACAATGACAGCAAACGTGTCACTTTAAGTAAACGGGACCGTTTGAGTGTTTGGTTCCACTCATGGTTCATCTTAGCTAACTTTAACTACGAACGTATGCAAAACTCTGGTGTTTGTTACACCATGATCCCGGCAATCCGGAAACTTTACAAGAACAAGGAAGACCGGGCTGAAGCTCTGCAACGTCACATGACTTTCTTCAACACTCACCCGTACCTGGCTTCACCAATTTTCGGTGTTACGATGGCGCTGGAAGAAGAAAAGGCTAACGGTGCTGATATCGACAACGCCGCTATCCAAGGTGTTAAGGTCGGGATGATGGGTCCGCTGGCCGGTGTCGGTGACCCACTGTTCTGGTTCACGATTCGTCCAATTATCTTCTCACTGGGTGCTTCCCTGGCAATCAGTGGTAGTATGGTCGGCCCTATTCTGACTTTTGTTCTTTGGAACATCATTCACTTGGCCTTCACTTACTACACTCAGGAATTCGGTTACCGGACTGGGATGAAGATTACTGAAGACCTTTCTGGTAGTCTGCTGCACAACGTTACTCACGGTGCATCTCTAATGGGGATGTTTGTTATCGGTGCCCTGATCGAACGGTGGGTTTCTATTAAATTCACCTGGGTTTACGCACGGCCAAAAGTTAACGGTCATGTTCACCCGATGACCCTGCAGAGTTCACTTGATCAGTTGATTCCTGGTCTGGCGGGCTTGCTGCTGACCTTCCTGTGCATGTGGCTGCTGAAGAAGAAGGTTTCACCAATCGTTATCATCATTGGGATCTTCGTTGTTGGTGTGGCAGCACACTGTGCACACATTATCTAATGGAGCTGTTGATTGACTAAAAAGACTTCCCCGTGAATGTAATGGGGAAGTTTTTTATATAGAAAGGAGATTACCGATGGCCGAATCAATGAACCACCATTCTGAATTGGTTGATCGTGGCGAATTTTTGAACGGGATGGGCTCTTATGGACACCTGATGGTGGGCGATAAAGCCTTTGAATTTTACGACGAGAAAGTTTCTAAGAACTATATCCAGATTCCCTGGGATGAAGTCGATTTCCTGTCGGCTGAGGTAATCTTCAACCGCTGGATTCCGCGCTTTGCTTTTCATACTAAGCACAACGGGGTGTTTCGTTTTGCTGCCCGCCATCCTTTTAAAGTGTTGCGGGCTGTGCGAAACCACGTCGATCCTGACCGGATGTTACGTTCATTGTCTGTCTGGGACGTAATTAAGCGTAACGTTAAGCAGGCGTTTAATCGAGGACGGAATAAATAGGGATTCTAAGAAGTCGGCACGATGCCGGCTTTTTATTTTGCAAAATTATATTTTAGGTATCCCTAAAATATGCTATACTGACATTAGTTGGGTATTAAAAGATAGTACTGGAACAGGTTCATTGAACCGGGATTAGCAAAGGAAGGACTGTCACAATATGATTATGACCATGTTAGAAGTTTTGGGAATTGAATTGTTGATCGCCCTAGCAACGTGGGGGTTGATCGTTGTTAAATGTCGCGATTTTCGTCATTTCACTAAATAGATATATCCAACTATCAACTGTGAAAAGATAAGCGGTGAATTCTGGTATAGATTTCACCAGAGAGGTTGAGGAAGGATGCTGGGTCTGGCTGAACAGATCGAGCGTCCTTTTTGTTTAGCTTTTATGGCAATTGGTCTATACTGGTAAATACTTTGAATATTTAACAAAGTGGGCAGATAACTAATTAATGTTTTTTCTGTAATCGCTTTGCACTAATCATTATTAGCAATTCATTGGTGGATCTTGTGGTCAGTTGGGAGAGGTGATAAATTAGCCCTAATTTATTGTGATTGGAGGCGGTCTATGTGTTGCAAGTGAACACACTCTTTGTGATGATTGCAAGTATTCTTGTATTGTTGATGACACCTGGCTTAGCATTTTTCTATGGTGGTCTAGTCAATAATCGTCACGCTAACAACATGCTGCTGACCGTCTTCATGATGTGCGGTTTGGCGGTCCTGCTTTGGATTGCGGTTGGTTACTCACTATCATTTTCTGGCAACCACTTTGGCGTCTTTGGCAACTTGCGCGAAGTTCTGATGGCTCGGGTGCCAATTGATGCGGTCACCAAGGACGGAATTTCAGTCGGCGTCTATGCCATGTTCATGATGATGTTTGCGATCATCACGCCGGCTCTCTTTTGCGGATCAGTGGTCGGGCACGGACGTTTTACCTTTCTGGTATTCTTTACGATCTGTTGGTCTATTCTGGTTTACTACCCTTTAGTCCACATGGTCTGGGCGCCGCACGGTTTATTAGCCGACCTCGGAGCAGTTGACTTTGCTGGTGGCTTGGTGGTTCACGTTAACGCTGGTATTACGGCGCTAATCTTGTCTGCCTGGGTTGGTCGTCGCCATGAAATTGGCACCGAACACCATAACCTGGCTTGGGTCCTGATCGGCACGGCAATGCTGTGGTTTGGCTGGTATGGCTTTAACTGTGGTTCAGCGCTAGCCGTTAACAACACCGCGGTTCAGGCAATGCTGACGACAACGATTGCTTGTTCGACCGGGATGGTCACCTGGATGGTACTTGATCGCCACTTGCTGCACCGGGTTACCCTGGCTGGTGCTTGCAACGGTTCGATTGCCGGCTTGGTAGCTATCACGCCTGGCGCTGGTTACGTCACACTGGGTGGCGCGATGGTGATCGGCCTTGTCGGTGTCCTGTTTAGCCATGCCTTTATTTACCGGGTCAAGCCCAAATTGGCTATCGACGACGTCGTCGATGCTTTCGGCTGCCATGGTGTCAGTGGCATCTGGGGCAGTATTGCAACGGGAATGTTTGCTAGTCACGCTATCAGCAAGGTTGTCCCTAACGGGCTCTTCTTTGGCGGTGGCTTCCACCTGACACTCATTCAATTAGCGGCGACGGCTTTAACGATGGCCTTTGTGGCAGTGATGGACCTGATTATCATCAAAGCTTTGACGATCTTCCTGCCTGTCTCTGTCGATAACGTGGTTCTCCCACCGGTGGAGAGTAAGGATTAAATGTGAATGCACGCTGGAGATGACAATGTCGTCTTCGGCTTTTTGTTTTCCGGGCATCAGCGATTACCCGGGAAATTTTTTAGAAATTATTTCACATTTGTGCTATTTTACTATTGTGTTATACCACAAATGTGATATACTAATAAGTGTAAAGGAAGTGAGCACATGCGGATAGATGTTAAACGCTACCTCAGCGTGAATCACTTGACAATCTATCATGTTGCCAAGGAATCCGGCTATGGCTACACCACTTTACATAAGTCGTTTAACAAAGAGCAAAGCAGCGCGACACCTTTGAATTTACGTGATCTCGATGCCCTTGCTCAAGCGCAGAATAAGCGAATGTGGCAGGTGCTGAAGGATCTAGAGGAGCACTACTTGTTGAACGATGATGAAAAATAGTGGTAGTAGCGGCGTGGTTTAATTCACGCCGTTAGTTGTCACTAAGATTATTTAACTTGAAAATTAATTAAGGGGGATTGCATTATGGCACAAAATCCAGTAGATCCATTTGAAAACGGCGGCATGGACGACCTGTTTAACCAACTGATGGGTGGGATGAACGGTTTGAATTCTGAGAACCGTCGCTACCTGATCAACGGTCGCGAAGTCACTCCGGAGGAATTTGCTCAGTATCGGCAAACGGGACATTTGCCTGGTGCAGGAAATCCCGGCAATGTTGGCCAAAGCCAACGTGGTAAGAAGCAAGGCAAGGGCATTCTGGAAAAGCTTGGCCGCAACTTAACGCAAGAAGCTAAGGAAGGTAAGCTGGACCCAGTGATCGGCCGGAATAAGGAAATTCAGGAAACTGCCGAAATCCTTTCACGGCGGACGAAGAACAACCCAGTTCTTGTCGGTGACGCCGGTGTCGGTAAAACGGCGGTTGTTGAAGGCTTGGCACAGGCAATCGTGCACGGCGACGTTCCTGCTTCCATTAAGAACAAGCAGATTATCAGTATTGATATCTCTAGCCTTGAAGCTGGGACCCAGTACCGTGGCAGTTTCGAAGAAAACATGCAGAAACTGATTCAAGAAGTGAAGAAGCGTGGCAACGTCATTCTCTTCTTCGACGAAATCCACCAACTGATCGGCGCTGGTAGTACTGGCGACGAGAGTGGTTCCAAGGGGATGGCTGATATCCTGAAACCAGCTCTGTCTCGTGGTGAAATCACCATCATCGGTGCTACGACCCAGGATGAATACCGCAACACGATCATGAAGGACGCTGCTTTGTCTCGGCGGTTTAACCAGGTTACGGTTAACGCTCCTAGCAAGGATGACACCTTCAAGATTCTGCAAGGTCTGCGTAAGCTCTACGAGAAGCACCACAACGTTACTTTGCCGGACGATGTGCTGAAGGCAGCGGTTGACTACTCTGTTCAGTACATGCCACAACGGTCCTTGCCTGACAAGGCCATCGACCTGATGGATATGACAGCTGCCCACTTGGCCGCTAAGCACCCAGCAAAGAACGCTAACGAAATCGAAGCCGAAATCAAGAAGACTGAAGAAGACCAAGAAAAGGCCGTCAAGAAGGAAGACTACAAGGCAGCCCAGGACGCTAAGGACAAGGTTGCTGACCTGAAGAAGCAGTTGAAAGACAACTCTACTGCTGACAAAGTCACTGCAAAGCCAAGCGACGTCGCTAGCGCTGTTGAACGGCTGACTGGCATTCCGGTATCTAAGATGGGTGCCAGTGACATCGAACGTCTGAAGGGCTTAGACAAGCGTCTGGAAGGCAAAGTGATTGGACAAGACGAAGCCGTTGAAGCCGTGGCACGGGCCATTCGGCGGAACCGGGCTGGTTTTGACGAAGGCAACCGGCCGATTGGCAGCTTCCTCTTCGTCGGCCCAACCGGTGTCGGGAAGACGGAATTGGCTAAGCAATTAGCCCTCGACATGTTCGGCAGCGAAGACGACATCATCCGGTTGGATATGTCCGAATACAGCGACCAGACTGCCGTCTCCAAATTGATCGGTGCTAACGCTGGTTACGTTGGCTACAACGACAACGGCAACACCTTGACCGAAAAGGTACGTCGTCACCCGTACAGCATCATCTTGCTGGACGAAATTGAAAAGGCCAACCCACAAGTCATCACCCTGCTCCTGCAGGTACTGGATGACGGTCGGTTGACTGATGGTCAGGGTAACACCGTTGACTTCAAGAACACGGTGATCATCGCTACCTCTAACGCCGGCTACAGTAACGATGCTGCTGCTAAGGGCGCTACTGATGACGAGAGCCTAATCAAGAAGTTGACACCATACTTCCGGCCAGAATTCCTCAACCGCTTCAACGCGATTGTTGAATTCCACAGCTTGACCAAGGATGACCTGAAGAAGATCGTCAACCTGATGCTCGACGCTGTTAACCAAACTCTTGCTAAGAAGGGGATGGACGTTGTTGTCAGCGACGAAGCTAAGGAATTCTTGATCAACAAGGGTTACGACAAGGCCATGGGTGCACGTCCGCTGCGGCGGGTTGTTGAACAACAAATCCGTGACAAGGTAACAGACTTCTACCTTGACCACCTTGACATCAAGCACTTGCGGGCTGACATGAAGGACGGCAAGTTGGTCATCAGCGAAAACAAGGATGCAGAATAAAGTAAGAATTGAAGTTGAAACACAGACAATAAATTTCTCGGTACACTAATAAGGCGCTGGCGGGCGAAAACCTGCTGGCGCCTTTTTGTGTTCTCGATTGGTCATGACCATTTTGGCAGTATGCTATAATATGAGTATTGCTTAGAAAGGGGTTTCATCATGGCTGGAGAGAAGACAATTAAGTTGGAAGATGTGGCTAAACGGGCTGGTGTGTCCAAAACCACCGTTTCGCGGGTTCTCAATAACCGTGGCTACCTCAGTCAGAAGACCATTGACAAGGTCCACCAGGCGATGGATGAGCTAAACTACCGGCCCAACGTCATCGCCCGCCAGCTCTTCAAACAGAAGACCAACCTCGTGGCCCTCATTTTCCCGACCGTTGACGACCCCTTCTTCGCTGAATTGGAAGGTCAACTGGAGAAGACTTTTGACCGGTTAGGCTACCGGGTACTGATGGGCAACAGCCAAAACAACCCGGAGAAAGAAAAGAACTACCTAAAGCTCCTGCTCAATCACCAGGTCGACGGTATTATCGTCGGTTCGCACAACCAGGGGATTAGTGGCTACAAGAAGACTAAGCGGCCAATCGTCTCGATCGAACGTTTCTTGACTCCGCAGATTCCGGTTGTGGCTGCAGATAATTACCAGGGTGGCCTCCTGGCAGTTCAGCGCCTGCTCGACGATGGCTGTCAGCACATCATCCACACCAACTACCCATCTGATATGCCGTCACCGAATCAGCAGCGGCGCAAGGCCTACGAGGACTTGATGAAAAAGTATCATCGGCCAGCGATCACCTATGAGGTCTCCTTTGATGTTTCTGATGAAAAGAAGGAGAGCGTCTTCCGGCGAATTTACGAAGAACATCCAGAAGTGGACGGGATCTTTGCCGATAACGACACTAACGCCAGTCTGATCATCCGGGTGGGGAAGGAATACGATCGCCACGTTCCTTCTGACCTCAAGGTAGTCGGCTTTGACGGCGCCAGCATTACCCAGATGCTGTCACCAGAACTGACGACCATTCGTCAGCCGATCGACGTAATGGCCGAAAAAGCAGCTGACCTGCTGATCAAACAGATGAATGGTGAAGAGGTTCAGTCAGTCACCGTTCCGGTTCGGATCATCAATAGTTTTACCGCATAAATTATCTGCCTTCAGTGCGCGGCATTGCCGCTACTGGAGGTTGTTTTTGTTTAAAAATGTCGCCCTATGTCAACCGGTTGTCATTTTACAAAAAATCTGAAATAAAAAAATCAGCCCTCAGCCCCGTCCTGATGGGGATCTTGTGAAAATCTCAAAATAATTCTCTGTCAACCGGTTGACATCTAATGATGTAAGGGCTACCATAAGAACCGTTGAAAGCGCTTAAACAATTTTACAAGAGCTGATCGAATTCAACTCCGATTGATTAGGAGGAATAGCAATGCTACTCGGAAGCATTGAAGCTGGTGGCACAAAGTTTGTTTGTGCGGTTGGCAATACCAATTATCAAATTCAGGATTCCGTTCACATCCCGACGACGACGCCGGAAGAAACATTCAAGAAGTGCATTGAGTTTTTCGACAAGTACAAGAAAGACCTCAGTGCCATTGCGATTGCTTCCTTTGGCCCGATCGAAATTCGTCGGAGTTCGCCAAAGTACGGTTACATTACCGACACGCCAAAACAAGGTTGGGCTGACACCGACTTTGTTGGACCATTTAAGAAGCACTTCGATATCCCGATTGCTTGGACAACTGACGTTAATGGTTCTGCTTATGGTGAATATGTTCTTTCAACATTGTTCAACAAGCGGATCAATTCCTTGGTTTACTACACGATCGGAACTGGTGTTGGTGCCGGTGCCGTGATCGGTGGTCACTTCGTCGGTGAACTTGGTCACCCTGAAATGGGGCACATTCGTTTGAAGCGTCACCCAGATGACTTAGACTTCAAGGGAATTTGCCCATTCCACGGTGATTGCTTGGAAGGTTTGGTTAGCGGCCCAACCTTTGAAGCCCGGACTGGTAAGAAGGGCAAGGATGTTCCGTTGTCCGATCACGTTTGGGACATCATGGCTTACTACACAGCCCAAGCTGCTCTGGACACCACGTTGATGTTCCGTCCTGCCAAGATCGTCTTTGGCGGTGGCGTTGTCAGCGAACCATTCCTGAAGAAGGTTCGCCGCGAATTCAAGAAGCTCTTGAATGACTACGTTGATGTGGGCAACGTTGATGATTACATTACGATGCCATTGGCAAAGAACAATGGTTCCGCTACGATCGGTGACTTTGCTTTGGCACTGAAAGCAGCAACTGATTAAGGGAGATGTTGATTGATGGCTTTTAATAAGAGTTTAGCTGGATATTTTGATGACCTGGCCCATGTGGGAATCCCAACCGATGACCTGAAAAAGACGGTCGACTTTTGGGAAGGTTTAGGTTTTAAGATGCAAGGCCGGTTTGATACTGACGACCAGGGTCACCAAGTGGTCTTTATGAAGTTCAACCACTTGATGCTGGAAATCTGGGACAGCGATGGTGCTGTTCACAAGACCGGTGCTATCAACCACATCTCACTGAACGTTGAAGATGCGGACGGCGCTTACCGGGCAGCTAAGGAAGCTGGCTACAAGATGAAGGAAAGCGAAGTTCAGCATCTTGACTACTGGCAACATGGTATTAAGTACTTTAATATCGTGGGTCCTAATGATGAGACAATCGAATTTTGTGAAGTTGTAAAGGGTTAATTAAAAGGATTAAATTTAGGAGGATATAACAATGAAAGCTTTAGTAATGACTGGTAAACAGAAGTTAGAAATCGATGACAACTACAAGAAGCCAACCCCAAAGCCAAACGAAGTGCTGATTCACACCGCTTGGGCCGGCATTTGTGGGACTGACAAGGCCCTCTACAATGGTCTGCCAGGTTCAGCTAGTGCCGTTCCTCCGATTGTCTTAGGCCACGAAAACTCCGGTGTGGTTGCTGAAGTTGGTTCAGCTGTTGAAGACTTCAAGGTTGGTGACCGTGTCAGCGTTGACCCTAACATCTACTGCCACAAGTGCTACTACTGCCGGACTTCACGTCCTGAACTGTGTGAACACCTGGATGCCGTTGGTGTTACCCGTGACGGTGGTTTCGAAGACTACTTCACTGCTCCTGAAGAAGTTGTTTACCACATTCCTGACAACGTTTCTCTGGAAGCCGCTGCTGTTATCGAACCAATTTCATGTGCTATGCACGGTGCAGACCTGCTTGAAACTCACCCATACCAAAAGGTATTGATCATCGGTGATGGTTTCGAAGGTCAACTGATCGCCCAAATCCTGAAGGCTCGTGGTGTTCGTGAAGTTACCCTTGCCGGTACTGTTGATGAGAAGCTGGAAAACAACCGCAAGCACTTTGGCTTCAAGACCATCAACAACATCAAGGAACCAGATGCTATCAAGCCAGACAGCTACGACATTGTTGTTGAAGCCGTTGGTCTGCCAAAGACTCAGGAACAAGCCGTTGAAGCTGCTAGCCGTGGTGGCCAAGTCCTGATGTTCGGTGTTGGTAACCCTGACTCAACCTTCCAGGTTAACACTTACAAGGTTTACCAGAAGCAACTGCACATCCAAGGTTCATTCATCAACCCATACACCTTCGAAGACTCCATCGCTCTGCTGCAGTCAGGCGACGTTGACCCACTGCCACTGATCTCCAATGTTCTGGACTTTGCCCACGTTGAAGACTTCGTTAGCGGCAAGTTAGGCAACATTTCCAAGGCTATCGTTAAGGTTGCTGGGGAAGAAGCCTAGGCTGAAGCGAACAAGCTCGTTTCTTGATTAAAAACTAAGTAATAGTAATCACTACCAAAAACATCTATCTACACTACACAAAATGACCCTGAGGTTCGGGCAATCGGACTTCAGGGTCGTTTTGTGTTTCAAGATAGATGCTCAAAAACCGCCAGGTTAAGGGAAAGCTGGTTGTGTGGCTGTAGGGGATGCGATAAGATAAGGGCAGAAACTTCGTAAGGGGTTTCATGGATTTCAAAAATAATTTTGAGGGAGTGTAATCAATGAGCAAAACTCATTTTAAGATGTACAAAGCTGGCACTAAGTGGCTTATCGCTGGAATTACAACGGTTGCTGCAGGTGCCATTTTAGCGGGTGGGGGCACCCCGCTAATGGCACATGCCAGCACACAAACTCCGGTTGTGCAGAGTCAGCAGAGTGGTGCAGTACAGTCTTCGGCACCGTCTTCAGCGGCAAGTGCTAGTTCGTCGATTGCATCGAGTGCTACCAGCTCTGCTAATAGCAGCGTGGCTTCATCCGCTGGTTCATCGTCTGCGTCTAGTGCGACTAGCTCTGCTAACAGTAGCACGGCTACATCAGCTAACTCGTCATCTGCATCAAGTGCAACTAGTTCTGCTAATAGCAGTGCATCTTCGAGTGCAGCTTCATCAGCAAATAATTCATCTGCTGCGCAATCAGGTAGTCAGGAAGATCCCAACAATGGTTATACCGATGTAATCTCTCATAATGGGGATGGGAGCATTGGTCATGATGTTTTTGTAAAAGATCCAAAGAACCCTAATTTAGTAACTTATTACTATTTTGACAGTGACAGTGAGCCTTATTGTCAATATAGTTTTAATACGGCTGTTAGGATAATCTCTATTTCATCACCACATCCTAGTACTTTTCCAGTACAAATGCAGAGAGTGAAATTTAATAGATGGATAGCTATCAATACGGCTACAGGTGAATTAGTTGGCTTTGGTCCCTGGGTTCCTGAAGCAGGTTCTGACGGTTCTATACCAGCTTATAAAATTCCACAAATAACTGGTTATATGTCTTACTATAATGATCAACCCGCAAAGGTTGTTAATACTATAACCTATCAAGAGATTAAAAACTCTGCTTCATTTGGAGCTACTTTTAGTGGCAGTGTAACTTACAGAAAAATGTCAGTTACTAAAACTGAGCAACAACACAAAATTGTAAGAAGAACAATTAATATCAAGACTCCCGATAATAAAACACAAACGGATACTCAGAGTGTTGATTATGTCAGAACTATTAGCACTTATGAAGATGGCAGTCAGGTTCAAAGTGCTTGGAAACTTGCCGAGAATAATGCTGCTAATTGGCCAACCTATGCTGTCCCACAAATCGCTGGCTATGACTCCTGCGTCAATGGTCAAAAGGCTACTTCTATCGACTCCCAGGCAGTTACTGAAGCAAGTAATGATGTGACGGTGGAAGTTACTTACCAAAAACAGCCAGTTAAGAGCCAGGAACAAAGAGTTATTACTCGGACAATTCAGATTACAA
This sequence comes from Limosilactobacillus sp., assembly GCF_040772465.1. Classification (GTDB taxonomy): domain Bacteria; phylum Bacillota; class Bacilli; order Lactobacillales; family Lactobacillaceae; genus Limosilactobacillus. The sequence goes on from NZ_JAXGYB010000001.1 coordinate 344,417, forward strand.
ATCCAGATGGTCAAAAGGGTATTCAACCTCAATTTGTTACATTTGTACGAGATGTTACTACTAATGCAGATGGTACGAAGATATATGGTGACTGGACCCTTGACAGCAAGAGTAACAAAGATTGGCCAACTTATGCTATCCCACAAATCGCTGGCTATGACTCCTACGTTAATGGTCAAAAAGTCACTTCTATCGACTCTCAGGCGGTTACGGATGCAAGCAAAGACGTCACGGTAGCAGTGACCTATCAAAAGCAGCCAGTTAAGAGTCAAGAATATAAGACGGTTACCCGCACTATTCAGACCATCGATCAAAATGGAAAGAAGAGCAGTCAAACTCAGACAGTCCAGTTTGTTCGGGATGTTACTACTAATGCGGATGGTACGAAGGCGTATGGCAACTGGACACTTGATAGCAAGAGCAACAAGAATTGGCCAGTGTTCAACATTCCACAAATTGCTGGCTATGACTCCTACGTCAATGGGCAAAAGGCTACCACAATTTCGTTCCAAGATGTTGCAGATAATAGCAAAGATGTGACGATCCAAGTAACCTACCAGAAACAACCGATTAAGAGCCAAGAACACAAAGCCATCACCCGGACCATCCAGATTACTAATCTAAATGGACAAAAGAGCAGTCAAACTCAAACTGTTACATATGTCCGGGATGTTACTACTAGCGCAGATGGTACGAAGACGTATGGTAACTGGACGCTTGACGGTGAGAGCAGCAATAACTGGCCAGCATACAATGTTCCACAAATTGCTGGATATGAATCATATGTTGATGGACAGTTGTCGCAAACTGTTGCATCTAAAGCAGTTAGTCTCAATGATGACAATCTAACTGTTAATGTCACCTATAAGCAAGTTGCACCAACCCATGTTGCTAATGGTTGGCAAAAGACAGACGGTCATTGGTACTACTACGTCAACAACAATCCTCAAACCGGTTGGCAGATGTACAACAACAACTGGTACTACTTTGACAATAATGGTCAAGCTGCTAGTGGTTTACAAACAATCAATGGTCGCACTTATTACTTCGATGCCAACAATACTTGGGCTCTGAAGGGTTGGCAGCACGTTAACGGATCCTGGTACTACTTCGATCCATCTAATGTCTGGGCGCAGACCGGTTGGTTCCGTACTGGTGCCGGCAACTGGTATTACTTCGACCAAAATGGCAAGGCTGCTAGTGGTCTGCGGATGATCAATGGTCGTACCTACTACTTTGACCCTAATAACGCCTGGGCTGTTAAAGGATGGCAACACATTAACGGATCTTGGTACTTCTTTGATACCAACAATACTTGGGCATTGACAGGCTGGCAGCGTTTGAATAACCGCTGGTATTACTTTGGCCAGAATGGTGCTGCTGAAACTGGTTGGCAGTACATTAATGGACAATGGTACTACATGGACCCAACGAACGCCTGGATGCAAACTGGCTGGCAATTAGTCGGCAACACTTGGTACTACCTGAATGGTTCCGGTGCCATGACCACTGGTTGGCAATACATTAACAACCGTTGGTATTATATGAATGGCTCTGGCGCAATGCTGACAGGTTGGCAATGGATTAATGGTCGCTGGTACTACCTGAACGGTTCCGGTGCCATGACCACTGGTTGGCAATACATCAACAACCGTTGGTATTACATGAATGGTTCTGGTGCAATGCTGACAGGCTGGCAATGGATCAACGGTTCTTGGTACTATCTCACCGGTTCTGGTGCAATGGCTACTGGCTGGATTTATCTTAATGGCCAGTGGTACTACTTAAGTGGTTCCGGTGCTATGGTGACCGGCTCACAGAATATTAATGGTCGCAACTACAACTTCGATGGTAGTGGCCATTGGATTGCTTAATGTATTGAAATGAAGAATAACTTAGAAGTTTTAAGATAGAATTTTCTATCTAGAATAACTGAGCACAACAATGGGCTCCAACATTCGGTTAATCCGAACGCTGGGGCCCTTTGAAATCTATAGAAATAATCAATTATTATCTTGAGGATGAGCATTAAACAGTTCCTTCATGGCATCATCAGTGTTATCAAACGTCTTGGCAGTGTTTGGAATGACACCCTCTTCCTCTGCGTAAGCCCGGATGATTTTTATTGAAGGTTACATGTTTTGCTTGAAAGATGTGCATATTGTCCTCCTTGTGGGTCGAGAAAAACTGTATAGCTGATACTAACACTAGCTATTTATATTTAAAATAAGGGTGGTCAATAATTATTCGATTGCGAGGTGCTTTCTTACACATGATTTCTCTAAAAGCTAAATTGGGTGATGAGTCACTAATCAATAATGACATACTTGATATATTAAGAAGATAAACTAGACTACTTAGATTCAAAAACATCCGTGACAATCACGGCAAAACCGTTTCAAAGAAAGATATTAAGAAGCAATTGAATCTAAATTAATTATAGTATAGACACCAAAAAAACGAGCCCCCATCCCTGAGGACCCGCTTTTAGATTGGTATTAATTTGAATCCGCTTACAATTATTGGCTAAAAATTAGTGGTTAATGTTAGCGTGTTCCTGAGCAGGAATCCGAGTAGCAACTGACTTGTTAGCCGTGATCGTGTTAATTGAGTTGCGAGCAGATTGGCTTACGCTTTTGAGTGCGTATAAGTGCTTGCCAAGAAAGATCAAACCAGCGATGACCAGCATCATAACACCGTAGATACGGAATGGTGCTGCCAGACCCAGACCGCTTAACTTCTGGCCTAAGATGCGGTTGAACAATTCATCAGCAGTTGGTGAGAAGAATGCACCGAAGTTGAAACCGATCAGAATGAATGAAGTTAACTTCGTTTGCAACTTCATTGGTGCCATGAATGGCAGGATGTTGAAGATCAATGGGGTCAGAACTTGCATTGGGTAACCAACGAGCAGGATACCAGCGGCGATGACTACGAAGTTGTTGCCACCGAAACCAAACAGGAAGTTAGCGATTGCCAGCAGAACCAAACCGATGTACATCGTACCAATGTAGCCGAAGTGCTTTTGCAGAATACCGTAAGTAGCACCACCGAGGGTAGCACCGATCAGCATCAGTGACAGGTAAGTACCAGTGCCGTCGAACTTAGCACCCTTGATTGCGACAGCCAGGCCAGGGAACCGGTTTTCCATACCGATGAAGTCCATCTTGATCAGCAGAACGAAGAAGAGGATACCGATAACCAGTGGACTGATCTTCGTTACAGGCTTATTAGTAATTGGTGAAATCGTTTGACTGTTAGTGTCATTGTCAGAGCTTTCTGAGTCATCATCAGAAGTACTGTGGGTGTCGTTTGGAACTCTCCATGCGAAGAATGCCATGACAGCGAATGCCAAGCCGTAAACCAGGAAGGCTGCGTGCCAGCCGGCGTAGATCAGCAGCAAACTGGAAATTGTCAACGTGCAGGCATTCCCAATTTGTTCGAAGGCTGAACGCCAACCTTGCATGCTAGTCCGCTCATGACCCTTGTACCAAACAGAAATCAGTGAAATGGCTTGTGAGTTATATAGACCATAACCGGCACCAAGGACTAACCGGGAAACTAAGATTGCCCAGTAGTTAGTGACAAATGCTGGAACCAAACCGGCAATCCCGACCAGGCAAATACCAGCCATGATGATGTGCTTGTCTGAAATGTGGAACCAGTCTTGCAACAGTGGTGATAAGACAACGAAGAACATAACGGCAAATGATGGAGTCGTTACCAGGTACTCAACTTGTGGTTGGGTAACGTTCAAAGCATTTTTGATTTGTGGTAAAGCACTTTGAATTGCGTAGGCACTCGTAACCATGAATGAGGCGGAGAGGAACGCAAGTTTAGTTGCTAATGTATTACTTTTTTCCATATGAATTGCCTCCAACTGTAAGTGGAATAATTGCTTTTCAAATATTTATTATCTCTTTACGGTGCTTATGATAACCGGTTGTCATATACTTGTAAAGCGCTTCCATTATTGATAGATCAACGCCTCACAAGCTTGTAAACCCTTGACGCGCCTGGGATTGAGCCCTTTATCAGATGGTAGCGTTTCCAAATATACCAAAAATAAATTCTTAGATTTGATTTATCTCAATCCCTTATACAAGTAAGAGTATCAACACTGACATCAAAATAGACCAATATTTTTTGCAAAAAAAAATATGTCCCTGGCGGGGAACCAGGAACATACCATGTAAATGAATTTTGAATTGGAATATAGGGGTTTGGGGATGGTGACTAAATAAAGGGAGAATTTTAGTCACTAAATATCATTAAGCTTCTTGTTCAATTGGGCGAATGTTAACTTCGCTGATGGAAACGTTAGCGGGAGTATCAATTGCCCGAACCACTTGAAGAGCGACGTCATCCGCACGCAGTGAGCGGTTTGGATTGTCATGCAGACTAGCTTCAGCAGCTTGTGCTTCCTTACCAGGAATTGTCTTGTACAGGTTAGTAGTGACAGTTCCTGGTGTGATAACCGTTGACTTGATGTGGTTAGCGGCTTCTTCTTGACGCAAGCCGTCCATAATTGCCCGGACAGCAAACTTGGTGCCACTGTAAACGGCAAAAGTTGGGAAGACCTTGTGGCCAGCAGTTGAGCTGGTAGCCAGAATATGGCCAGAGCCTTGCTGGTGCATGTAAGGCAGAACGGCGTCGATTCCGTTAAGAACGCCCATGATGTTGACGTTAACGGTCCGTTGCCAGTCGTCACGCTTGCCAGCACTCAGTGGACTCAAAGGCATGATCCCGGCGTTGTTGAATAAGACGTCGATGCGGCCAAATTGGTCGTTAGCTTGTTTGATGGCATCTTTCAGACCATCGAAGTCGGTGACGTCAACAGCTGCGGTCATAATCTGACCGTCAGCGAAGTCTGATTGAATTTGTTTTAATACTTCTTCGTGGCGTGCGATCAGCAGTAACTTAGCACCATCTTTAGCTAATTGACGGGCAGTTGCTTCGCCAATCCCACTTGAAGCACCGGTAATAACAACAACTTTATCTTTTACACTCATTATTTTTCCTCCTTTGGGGTTGGGTGAATAGGCTTGTAGCGAACCCACAGTGTGTCACCAGACATGACTTTTACATCCAATAGCTTAAAGTCGATCTGGTGGGGGTTATTACTGAATTGACTGTTGAAGAGACGGGCTGTGTCAGGGTTGCCGTCAGTGCCTGGAGCAATGACCAGGTTGATCTCGTCAATCAATCCTTGGTCGAGAAAAGTCCAGTTGAGGATTCCACCACCACCGAGCATTAAGTTCTTAAGATGGTAATTCTTACTTAATTTATCGAGCATCAGCTTAAAATCGATATTTTCTTTGCCACAGATTAGGTAAGGAATGTTTCGCCGCCGCAAGAAATCGCGGTAAGCCGGCGTTACTTGTTCGGTGATAATTTCGATGATGGAAGCAGTCTGTTTCCCGTATTTGGCTGTGTTAGTCGGCCAGCCGACATTGCCATGACGGTCGATGGAGATGTAGTAGCGCTCCTTTCCCTGGTTGATAACGTAGTCACCATCAGGAACAGTTGCGGCCTGATTGAGGTCAGGCTTTTTATTTTTAGAAAACCATGTGGCCGTATTACGTCCGTAAATCCACCCGTCAAAGTTAAAACCAACATTGGGGTCGTCACTAAATCCTAGGCTTTTGAACACTTTTTTCGACTGCTTTGTACCATATTTACCAGTGATTTGTCCGTTTGGTGAAGTGGAAATATATAAGTTAATATGTGGCCTTGACATGGCAACACGCTCCTATTCGAAGAATTCTAACTGAGTAGTACCGCTGAGAAGACTGATTTGTTCCTTGCCTTCGGTTGCCATTCCTAAGTCATACAAACCACCAGCAGGGCCAAAGTCACGATAGAAGAGGCAAACGTCGCCCCAAGGAGCGAAGTAGCCCAGCGTACCAACAACAGCGTTAGCCCGTGGGGTGTTGCCCAAATCGAGCTTCTTATCTGGGTAAAAAGTCTTTTCGTCGTTACTGTAATTTTCAATCCGCACTTGACTCGGTTTTTGCTGAACCAAATCCTTGGCTGCATTGCTGTCATTCAGTGCAATCGTTACTTGGTGTCCTGCTTGATCGGTCATTCGTAAGTTCATTTTCTTACCTCCTAGTTGATTCGCTTTTAACTAATTCCAAGGTGGCGTCAGCTGCCTTGTTGGAAACCATTAATTCCACCGGCAATTGCCAGTGATATTTGTGCAAGTACTGCTTGCTGACTTGTTCAATGGTTTCAGAATTGGTTACCGGAATGTATTTCACAGGATAATTGTGGCTATGCAATTCAATTACGCCGCCATTCTTAATCCCTTTTTGATACCACTTAGCTCCTTTTCCTTGAGCAGCGCGGATAAAGATTTTATCTGCAACTGCCACCACCCAAGTGGGTGAGTCTTCCAGAAAAGTGCTGCAATCGTTATCTAAAGGTCTGTTTTGAATGGCCTGAGCTAAATTGAATTGATCAATTTCACTATTAGTCCATGCCATTGATGTTGTCCTCCAATGAAGTACTGAGTTGTTCTTCAGATAAAATGGCTATTCATAGAAAAGTCTTAGCTTGATAATGCTGAGTTTCATGGAATAGGGATTAAGCTATGTGACTCTTCACTTTGATATAAGCCATCTCATTTGTCGATGTTTTTAGTATATGGCTGGTTCATAGCGATGTAAAATATCTATATTTAATTAAAAACGATACTCAAAATACATTAAGCGTGTATAATTAAAGTGAGGTGAAAAAGATGGAAACACGTGTCCTAAATTACTTCCTAAAAATCGCTCAACTCAACAACATGTCCAAGGCAGCGGAGCAATTGCACATTACCCAGCCGACCCTGAGCCGACAGATCAAGACACTTGAAGATTCCTTAGGGACGAAACTTTTTAACCGTGATAATAAAAAAATGACCCTGACAAACTCAGGAATCATTTTTCAGAAGAGGGCTCAGCAAATCGTCCAGCTGATCGCCAAGGCGGAGCAGGACGTCAGTGATCAGCAAGGCTTAAGCGGGGTGGTATCGATTGGCTGTGTTGAATCGACCGTCACCAACTTTCTCGGGACGATGATTGCTAGTTTCCATAGTAAGTACCCCCACGTCCGCTTTTCAATGTATGATGCCGATGGAGATGACATTCGCGAAAAGCTGGACCGGGGTACTGTTGACCTGGGGTTCTTGCTGACGCCGGTGGAATTAGCCAAGTATAATTCCGTTGATCTGCCAGTAGAGGATCGCTGGTGTCTATTAGTACCTAAAGACGATCCGATTGCCAAGCAGACCAAAATTTCGTTGGAAGCTCTTCGTAAGTTGCCACTAATCATTCCATCACGTAATATTATCCAAAGCGAGATCTTGGCTTGGGCCAAAACACCGGATTCTGAATTGCATATCGTCAGCTCACAAAACCTGCTGAGCAATTCACTGTTCCTGGTTAAGGCAGGAATTGGCTATGCCATCTGTGCGAGCGGAGCCTTCTCCAACCGACCGGATGATGATATTGTTTCAATTCCGATTGATACGACAACCGTGATCAAACACGCCATGGCATGGCGAAAGAATTACACTTTGTCACAGTCAACACAAACCTTCATTGAATTCATTAAGGATGAAATTAACAACCCCGATTCGCTGTGGCAACTTTACATCAAGGAAAAACGGGAAAAAGAAAATTAGCGAAACAAAAAGCCGTCGAGCAAAAAAGTTCGACAGCTTTGCTGTATTATCTCTTAATTAATTGAACAAGTTTTGGCCTAATGGTATGCCAGACGGCGTGGTTGCCAAAGGCAGATGCAAAGGACATCAACCAGGTTAAGAGGTAGACAATCAGAATGCCCCAGACGTGGTGTTCAGCGGTAAAGGTCTTACCGAAGGACCACCAAACGATCGCCATCCAGAAACTGCTGCTGAGAAAGGCCCGGTGAGCAAAGGTGGCGAAGAGATGAAAGAAGTGCGTCGCCGAGCTGTGACGATCGATTTGCCAGCGTGCGAAAACGAAGATCAGGCCGATGACGACCAGGTCATAGAACAGCATCATCGGTTTGTAGTAAGGCGCATTGGCAAGGACGAGGGGATGACCATAGCTGAATAGCTGGCGGTTGTTCCAGGCAAAAGTGATGATGAAGAGGATGATCAGTACCCACCAGTATTTCTTGAGGGCGCGGAAGACGTTTTCGTGATATTGCCAAGCGAGTGTCCCCAAAACACCATAGATAAGAAAACTCAGGAAAACCCGGTCCAACAAGTACCATTGTTTGGAATAGGGACCGTGAAAAACCAGGGTGTCGTACATCAATAGCCAGAGCAATTCAAACGCCAGTGTAATGGCGATGATAAACCAGGCTCGCCGGGGATGGTGATCACACCAGTGACCGATCATCCAGAAAATGGGTGTTAAGATGATGAATTGCAGCATCATGACGTTGTACCACAGGTGGGGTGCTGCGTTACCGTTGATGAATTGCCAACAAAATGTCAACGCGTTGTGATAGTGTTGAACCTGTTGCAGATTGGGCATGATGGTTAGGTAGATCAGCGCCCACCAGATACTGGGTACGAAGAGCAGCCCCCAGCAATTATGCATGTAACGGCGGTAGCCGATATTGGTGTTAATGGTCGTCCGGATCGTCGAGTAAAGAATACCAAAGATGAAGGCGGGCGCCGAAAATTTGATGGCATCGTAGGCAAAACCGATGCCGTTTTGGTAGTTGATCGATGGGGTGACGCTGATGCCCAACACCAGGACGTTTTGGAGAATCACCGTTGAAAGGGCAAAGACCTTCAGATAGTCGCCGACGTCAGCGTCTGGGTCGTAAGATTGCATAGCTGCGCCCCCTTAGCGCCGGTTTTGGTAGAGGTAGGCGGCCAGAACAATCAGAACCAGCAGGATGATGGCGGCAACGGGATTGCGGTTAAAGAGCATGTGGAAAAGACGAACTTGACCGATGCCGAGCGGTAAGAAATTGAGCATGTGAAATCATTCCTTTGCGATAATTATAGTTACATTATAACGATTTTCTGATTATCACGCTTAGTGAAAGTTAGTCACTTGCGTTAGAATTAAAGAATAATAAGTAAACATGGGGGAGGAGCAGATGGAGCTTACCTGGGAAGTAATTGAATATACTCTCTTGACAGTGATTATCGTCAATGAATTAATTGCGTTTTTCACCGTCTTCCGGGAAAAGCGGGACATTGCTGCGACGTGGGCTTGGCTGTTAGTCCTCACTTTTTTGCCCGTAATTGGTTTCATCATCTACGCCTTTCTTGGACGAAAACTGTCGCACCACAAGATGGAACGAATCCAAACCGAAACGCAGGTCGAGATGAGCGAGGCCCTGAAGGCGCAAAAGCGACGTTTCCTAGCAATGAAGCGTCCAGAAGAAGACACGATGCGGGTTTACCGGCGCACCATCATGCTCTTTCAAAATGTCGCCGACTCCTTCGTCAGTCAGCATAACCGCGTCAAGATTTATACGGATGGACATCAGCTCTTTGATCAGATGTTTGACGACATTGCTGCGGCTAAGGACAGCATTCATATCGAGTTTTACAGTATCTACAACGACCGGATTGGCAACAAACTGCGGACCTTGTTGGAACAAAAGGCAGCTGAAGGAGTCGAGGTTCGGGTGTTGTACGATTCCTGGGGTTCGATGGGCGTTAAGCCGAGCTTTTACGACCACTTGCGCGAACTGGGCGGTCAGGCGGCGCCTTTCCTGATGACGCGGAGCAACCTCTTCGACTTCCGGCTGAACTACCGTGACCACCGAAAAATCGTGACGATCGATGGGCAACAGGGTTATATCGGTGGTTTCAACATCGGTGACCAGTATCTCGGGCGAAAAGAAAAATTTGGCCCATGGCGTGACACCCATCTGAAAATCATCGGTGGAGCGGTTTATTCCCTCCAGCAGCAATTTATTCGTGATTGGAACGCATCAGCGGCCAACCGTAAGAACCGGATTGATCATTACCGGCCATACTTCCCGGAGATCACTGTACCCGATACGGAAGGGGATGCGGCTTTGCAGATCGTGGCCAGCGGGCCAGATTCTCAGCTTCAGCAGATCAAACTTGGTTACCTGCGGTTGATCAACGCGGCCCAGGATCATATTTGGATTCAGACCCCATACCTGATTCCTGACGATTCCGTGTTAGATGCGCTGCGAATTGCGGCCAAGTCCGGTATTGACGTGCGAATCATGGTACCGCACATGCCGGATCACCCCTTTGTTTACCGGGCTACCCAGTACTATGCCCACCAGCTGGCGGATGATGGAGTCACCATTTACTTCTATCAGGCTGGCTTTATGCACGCCAAGACGATTGTAGTCGACGGCAAAATGGGTTCGGTTGGTTCGGCCAACATGGACGTGCGAAGCTACAAACTGAATTTCGAGGCTAACACCTTCATCTACGATCGGGACGTCATCGACCGCTTGGAGCGGATCTTTGTCAATGACATCCGCAGCAGCCACGTCATTACCCCGGAGATGTTTGCCAATATGAACCCTTGGCTGCGCTTCAAACAGAGCGCAAGCCGCCTGCTATCACCAATTTTGTAGTCGAGATGTTCAGGAGAAGTTCCTACTATGACTGCCATACATAATGGGCAATGCAATTAATTCAGTTTAACTAACAAAAAGTTAGCAAATTTCTATTGACAAGGGATTAAAGGAATATTAGAATACAATTAATCAATCAAGGAGGGAGTACGAATAATGCTGAGTTTCACCATGGTAGCAGAACAATGTGTTACTTGTTGCAGCGACTGTAACATGTTTTTTGCTATGGCGAAAATTCAGTAATTCGTACTGGTAAATTTTTCTTGGAGGGAATCTACTTCTGAGAGGACAGGACCTGCGATTTCTGGATGAAGTCGCAGGTTTTTTGTGTTCTTTAGACCCGAAAAATAAGGAGGTTTGATCAATGAGCTGGGCCATTATCCAACAGAGTTTGCCTGAGTTTGCCAAGGGTTTCCAGTTAACACTCTGGCTCTCCCTTGTGGGTATCATCGGGGCAATTATCGTTGGCTTGATTAGCAGTTTACTGCAGTATTTCCGTGTACCAGTGATTAGTCGCATTTTTGACATTTACGTTGAAGTTGCTCGTAACACTCCATTACTAATTCAGCTATTCTTTTTATATTATGCTTTCCCGGTGATGGGAATGAAGATGTCGGCGCGAACCTGTGGGATCATCGGATTGATCTTTCTTGGTGGTGCCTACATGGCGGAAGGCTTTACTGGCGGATTCAAAGGCGTCAGCAAAAGCCAAATCGATAATGGCCAGGCGCTGGGGATGAACAATTGGCAGTTAGCACGCTACGTGATTCTGCCACAGGGATTCTCCTTGAGCATGCCGGCTCTCGCGGCTAACATCATTTTCCTGATTAAGGAAACGTCGATTTTTACCGTGATTGCAATTCCTGAATTGACCAACACCGCTCTTGATCTGATCGGGATGTACTACCGGTCCAATGAATACCTGTTTGTGTTGGTCATCGCTTACGCAATCATCTTGATTCCGTTGATTTTGATTCTGAACTGGCTAGAAAGGAAGGTGCGCTATGGGACATTCGGGGATTAACGTTCTAATCGAAGGAACTAACTTCACCCGCTTGCTGGGCGGCCTCTGGACGTCAGTTTGGATCGCCGGTTTGTCATTGATCTTCGGCCTGGCACTGGGGACGATCTTTGGGATGTTGCGAACGCTGCGTAACCGCGTAGTTCGTTTTATCCTGATGCTGTATTTGCAATTCTTCCGGATCGTCCCAACGGTCGTGCTGTTGTTCCTGTTCTACTACATCTTGCCGCGACAGTTTCACATTAACTGGCCGGCATCGTGGATGGCTGTTCTCGCCTTCACTCTCTGGGTAGCAGCGGAATTCAGCGACATCGTCCGTGGGGCACTGCAATCCGTTCCGAAACACCAGCGTGAAACCGGTGAGGCCTTGGGATTGAACAATTGGCAGTTGTTCCGCTACGTCCTGTTACCACAGGCGTTGCAGCTGGAACTGCCCGCAACCATCAACCTGGCAACCCGTGTGATTAAGACGACTTCACTGCTGCTGATGATCAGTGTCATGGATGTGATTAACATCGGTCAGCAGATTATCGAAGCAAATAACCAGAGCTACCCAACCGGCGTGTTCTGGGTTTACGGTTTGATCTTCATTCTGTACTTCATCATCGACTACCCGCTTTCGCGGTGGGCTAAACACTTGGAAGCAAGGCAGAAACAATAATTGGGAGGTGTACCATGGCGGAAGATATTTTAAAAGTTGAACATTTAAATAAGTTTTATGGCGATTGGCAAGCCCTTCACGACATTAACTTCAGCGTCAAGAAGGGTGAAGTTGTTGCTCTGCTGGGCCCATCTGGTTCCGGGAAAAGTACGCTGATCCGGACTCTCAACGGTCTGGAGCCTTACAAGAGCGGCACCATTTATTTCCATGGCAAGGCCATTGAACCGAGCCATAAATCATGGTTAGCGATTCGCCAAAAGATCGGGATGGTTTTCCAGAGTTATGATCTTTTCCCGAACTTAACGGTTCTGCAAAACATCATGTTGGCACCGACCAAGGTTCAGAAACGTAACCCGGACGATGTGAAAAAAGAAGCATTGGCATTGCTGAAGCGAGTGGAACTGGCCGACCATGCTGATTCCTACCCACGGGAATTGTCCGGTGGGCAGAAACAGCGGATTGCGATTGTTCGCTCATTGGCGATGCACCCTGAACTGATGTTATTTGACGAAGTGACGGCTTCTTTGGACCCTGAAATGGTCCGGGGAGTTCTGGAGATCATCAAGCGGCTGTCTGATGAAGAAGATATGACGATGATCATCGTTAGCCACGAAATGAACTTCGTTGAACAGATTGCTGATCGAGTTCTCTTCTTGGAGAACGGGAAGATTCTTGAGCAAACGCCAGGCAAGCAGTTCTTTAAGCAACCGCAAACCCAACGTGCTGCAGACTTTTTGAACAGTATGGATTTTTAATAAAGGAGATTGAGAATATGAAGTTTAAGATCAATTGGAAGAAGATTGTCGCTGGTGCTTTGACGGTTGCGAGTGTTGCTGCTCTGGCTGCTGGTACTAATTTCGTGAAGCCAAGTCAAGCTAACGCCGCAAGTAACACTAGTTCAGTCAGTGCCATCAAGAAGCGTGGCCAACTGCGTGTCGCTGTCTTTGGTGACCTGCCGCCATACGGCTGGGTTAACAAGAATGGTAAGCGGGTTGGTTATGACGTTACTCTGGCTCGTCGGATGGCCAAGGACCTCGGCGTTAAGCCAAAGTTCGTTCAAGTTAATGCCAACAACCGTGTTGACACTTTGAACTCTAATAAGGCTGACATCGTGCTGGCTAACTTCACGGTGACCCCACAACGGAAGCAGGTTATCAGCTTTGCTAAGCCTTACATGAAGGTTTCTGTTGGTGTTGTTTCACCAAAGAACAAGAAGGTTTCCAGTGTTGACCAACTGCGTGGTAAGAAGCTGATCGTCAACAAGGGGACCACTGCTGAAAACTACTTCACTAGCCACAGCCATGGTGCTTCCCTGATGAAGTTCGACTCCAAGACTCAACAGTTTAACGCTCTGAAGAACGGTCGTGCCGCTGCCTTGGCTGACGACAACTCTTACCTGTACGCTTGGACTAAGAAGAACCCGAAGTACACGGTTGCCATCAAGAGTGTTGGCCCTCACCAATACATCGCTCCAGCTGTTAAGAAGGGCAACTCTTCACTGCTGAACTGGTCTAACAAGGAAATCACGAAGCTGAACAAGCAGAGTTTCTTCACCAAGGACTACAACAGTCAACTGAAGCCATACTTCGGTAAGGAAGTTAAGCCGAGTGACATTGTGTTGAAGCAGGGGAATTAAATAGGAAGTGCAACACCACTCAAGTAAGAGCCCGGTGATCTAAATAAAAGCGAGAGCTGGCATGGAAATGTCGGCTCCCGCTTTTTTAGTATTTCTTTCAAAGACACGATATAATGATATAAATTATCAGCAATTATAGAAGTGAGGCCATCATGAATAAAGAAAGATTAGCAGCATTCACAGATGCAATTGTAGCTATTGCCGCTACAATCATGGTATTGGAGCTACATGTACCTAAATTCAGTACTTTTGCCAGTTTTTGGGACGAAAGAAGCACCTTTATTGCTTACATCATTAGTTTCTTCCTAATTTATACTGTTTGGTATAATCACCATAATTTATTTGAGAAAGCTAAACATATTACCCCACGAATTTTCTTGGTCAATGGTTTTTGGCTATTTATTGTCACTCTGATTCCATTTACGACTGCTTGGGTTGGTAGTGATCCTAATAGTTTTGCGCCAGAGTTTTTGTATTCCTTTGTTTTGCTGCTATGGAGTATCACGTTTCACCTGCTAGATGTCCAAATTATTCATGATAATCCGCATGCTCAGCCTGATGAATCGACAAGACTCGTTTACAGAAGCGTATTGTACGGTCTGTACATTGTCTCCATTATCTTGTCATTTATAAAACCAGTTCTCGCAATTAGTTTAATTGGTATTGGTACTGTGGTATTAACCATAGTGACGTTTACGTCGGCGGTAAAAGAATAGCTTTGACTAGATCATTAAAATAAACGCAGTGAGCGTATGATTCAATTGCTTTAGATGACAAAATCCTCGAACTTCCCGATTCGGCATGTTCGAGGATTATTTTTTGCGGCTATTTCTTAGCTTCTTCTTCCTTCAAATACTGATCTGCACAAGCCAGTGCCCGGCCACCGTAGACAGTTGAAGGGCCGCCACCCATCATGATGGCGACATCGATGGTTTCGATGATCTCTTGGCGGGTAGCGCCGGCCTTAATGGCACCCTTAGTGTGTTGAACAATGCAGCCATCACAGCGAATCGCAATGGCAATGGCCAAGGCTTCCAGCAACTTTGTCTTAGTGTCGAGGGCGCCGGCTTCGGTGGCGTGCTTGTGGACTTCGGAGAATCCCTTGCCAACGTCACCGATGCTGTGGAAAAGATTACGGTTGTTTTGGATAACTTCGCTCAGCTTTTCATCATAATCTGTCATATTGAGGAGTCCTTTCCAAATTTAAAGCAACATCCACCTCAATGATAAGCTATTGTAATCGCTTTCACAAGTAGTGATTGATATTGCTAAATGCAAAGTCCCTGAGATGTTTCACGTGAAACACAAATACTAACGTGCAGTCAGGTGGGTGCATCTCACCCCGCAAACGTATAAAATAGAATAGTATTAATTTTCCGGAGGGATCGTCATGGGAAGCCTTAATTTTATCCTTGGTGAGGCCAGCAAGGACCACCAGCGAGAGCTAGTTCGTCAGCTAGCAGAGCAGTTGCGTGCCCACCCTCACGACCGCTTTTTTTATTTAGTGCCGAACCACATTAAATTTGCCAGTGAAATCAGTGTCCTCAAACATCTGCAGGCCCAATTAGGCGGGTCAGGAATCTATGCCCAATCTCGCGTTCAAGTCTTATCTTTGACCCGGCTTGCCTGGTACTTATTGCGTGATACAGCAGCTTATCAGGCACCACGATTGAGCAATGTCGGTGCAACGATGATGATGACTAAGTTGGTGCAGTCTCGTCAGGCTCAAATGGGTATTTACGCTGGTGAAGTTAAACGCCCGGGATTCGTTGCTAATTTAACTCAGCAGGTTCAGCAGTTACAGATGGCCAACATCAATCCTGATGATTTGCGGCAAGTGGCAGATCAGTTACTCCATGGATCTGCTGATCAAAATTCGGGCGTGCACATAAATCAGGCGGCTAAACTCCAGGTGATTGCTGATGTTTATGAGCACTTCAACCAGGTGACAGGGGGTTATCTAGCTGCCAGCAACACCTACCAGCAGTTAGCGACTTACCTGGATCAACATGATTTTTCCCATACCCATTTTTACTTCGATCGTTTTGCCCAGTTCACAGCGAACGAATACTTAGTGGTTAGAAAGATGATTGTCAATGCCGCTAGTACGAGCATTGCCATGGTGTTGGACCGGCCCTACCGCAATGGTAAGCTGCCGGCAAATCATGACCTCTACTATGAAGCGGGAAACCAGTATGCACAGTTAGTTAACTTTGCTAAAGCCCAATCCGATGTCCAATTGAAGGCCGACGTTGCAGCAGTCCATCCGCGAGTAAGCCAAGATCTGCAAGATGTAGAGGCTGTGATGAAGGCTGCTGCTCACTTTGGTCGACCTGTTCAACCAATGCAGCTGCCAGCACACGTCAAGTTCTTTACTGCACCGACGCGGCTTGCTGAAGTGCAGCGGGTGGCCAACCAAATTCGTCAGCTGGTGGCGAGTGGTCAGTACCGTTTTCGTGATTTCCTGGTACTGACCCGCCATTTGGACAAATACGCTAACGTGATCGAGCCAATTTTTGCGGCAGCCGGGATTCCGGCCTTTAACGACCACGAAAAGCGGATGAACAAGTACCCGCTAGTAACGCTGATTCAGGAATTATTTGAACTTAAAGAAGCAGGCTTTCAAACCAATAATGTGATGGGCCTGCTGAAAACGGGCTTGCTCTTTCCTTATGGTCGGCAAGACTTAGATGGTAATGAACTGACGCGCACTCGCTTCATGAACATGGTTTACCAAACCGAGAACTGGTGCCTGGCTAACGGGATTGTTGCTAGTGACTGGACGAGCAACTATAACTGGTCTTATGAAGATGGCCGACCGGTCAAGGGCGTTGATTACCAGGTACCGGTGACAGAAGATGACGATCAGCTTACCCGGTTGACCAAAGAAAACAACTTTGCCATCAATACCGTCAAACGCTTTGTGACGTCCCTGTTGCGACCACTGTTTAAGGCGATGGATCAAGCTAAAGATGGCCGGTCGTTGGCACTGGTTTTGTACAATTTTTTGAATGACAAAGCCCAGGTAACGCGACAGCTCAGTCGGTGGGCCCAATTGGATCGCCAAAATGGTGACCAGGCCGCCGCTGAACAACCGCACCAGGTATGGGAAGAGCTGTGTAAGCTGCTGGATGAATACGTCGACATCATGGGCCAGGATCAGGACGTAACGGCTACTGACTTTGGTCAAATTCTGACCAACGGCCTGGCAGTGGCGGATTACTCACAGATTCCTTCGACGCTGGACCAAGTGATGGTTTCCGAAATGGGAATTACGCAAACTAATGAGCGCAAGATCACCATTATTATCGGAGCCACTGAAGATGTGATGCCGGAGGCCAAGAAGGCTACTGGTTTACTCAATGATGCAGAACGGCAACTCATCAATAAGGGCGTTGCGGAAGGCAAATACCTGCCGACCACGGGAATTTTGCGTCTGCGCAACGAACCCTTTATCGCCTACATCGCCATGCTTTCGGGAACGGAAGGGTTGATGATGACCGCACCGACAACCGATAACGCCGATGATAAGACGGGACTGGCCATATCACCTTACATGGTCGCACTGGCGCGAGCCTTCGGTTGTTGGGACGAAGAGAATCAGTCGCTAAAGAACGACCAGCCATTCGCTCCGCAACCAGCGGACGAGTCGGCAGAAGTAATGCCATTTATCGGCAGTCCGACGATGACGGCCGGGGTTGTGATGCGCGTACTGAGAACGGCCAAAGAAAATCAGCAAAGCGTGCACCAACAACGCCATTCTTCATTGGCGCAGGATCGGTTGTTACTCAGCCCGGCTTGGCAGGCAGTGGATCGGGCCTTGGCAACGACGCAGACAGCAGGCTATCAGAAAGGCGCGGCAGGCCTCTATTACCATAATGACCCGCAGTCTTTGCCGGCAGCACTGGCCCAGAAATTATACGGACGCCGTGACCGGGATGGTGTACTGCGTTTGCGGGGCTCCATTTCACAGTTAGAAACCTTCTATCGCAACCCTTACCAATACTTCCTGCAATATGGGCTGGGATTGAAGAAACGCCAGGAGATGGAAATTGCTAGCGATAATGCCGGAACCTTCTTCCACGATGGCCTGGCCCAGTTCATTCACCTGGTTCCGCAAAACCAACTAGCCAAGTTGTCTGCCGACGACGTGCACCACTACGCCCACCAAGCTAGTCGTTTCGCCATTCAACAACAGCCAGGGCTGGATAACTACCGCCAAAAACACCAGCGTGTCAACTTCCAGGTGCAGCAACTCGACGCAATGATTCAGACAATGGCCCGGGTATTGTGGCGTCAGTCACTGGGAACCAACGCCGTACCGCTGGTGACGGAACAATCATTTGGGCCGAATGCTAGCCGTGACGAAGACGAGAACCAGTCGCTGCGGCCGCTGCGAATTGATTTGGGACAGCGCGCGGAACTCTACCTCCGTGGACGGATCGACCGAATCGACCTGCTGCGTAAAGATCCAGCCAAGCAACTGACGGATGATTACCTGACCGTGGTTGACTACAAGTCTGGCAACCGTAAATTTGAATTGGCAGATGCCCTCGGCGGGATCGAGCTGCAACTGTTGGCCTACCTCAAC
Source organism: Limosilactobacillus sp. (assembly GCF_040772465.1). Lineage (GTDB taxonomy): Bacteria > Bacillota > Bacilli > Lactobacillales > Lactobacillaceae > Limosilactobacillus. The sequence continues at coordinate 362,889 of NZ_JAXGYB010000001.1, forward strand.
GTGTTGAACGATCCTCGCAACGAAGCTATTTTGCTGGATGGACAAAGAGCAAAAGTTGGGGGAGCCAATTTCTTGCACTTGAGCAAGCCACGTTTTAAGTATCCCCAGCTTAAGCTCAGCAGTTTCCTAACCAAAAATTATGCCTATCACGGCATTCTCCAAGAAGCCCAACCGTTCCTGGACGAATTGAGCAGTGGCCAGGACGCCAGCGTGCCCAATCTGTTCTTTAACAGCTATAAGACAAAGAAGACACTCAAAGCCAAGAGCGGGTCAGTATTGCTGGAACCAGCACTCTTTGACCAGCTACTGAAAGAAAACGTTGCTCTAATGCGGAAAGCGGGACAGCGGATTTTGAATGGTGATGACCGCTTGGAACCATTCCGGAAGATTAGCGGCAATCAGCGGCAAACCGGCCTAGATTATTCGGACTACGGTGACGTCTTCCATTTCGATGACGTCCTGGACCAAGATTGCTACCACGACCTGCCAACGGACGAAGAAACACTGATGAATCAACTAAGGGAGGATCAGGAAAATGGCAAAGACTAACTACACGCCACGTCAGCAGAAAGTTATCGATAGCCGTGGAAAGGATATACTGGTTTCCGCCTCTGCTGGTTCAGGGAAAACGACGGTACTGGTGGAACGGGTTCTGCAATTGTTGCGTGATGATCCCGACCTCAACATCGACGATTTTTTGCTGGTGACCTTTACTCGCGATGCTGCCCAGCATATGCGCGACAAGATTCGTGACCAGCTGCAGGCCAGCTCGGAACAACGCTTGCAGCGTCAAGCAGACCGGGTTTCTTTGGCAGATATCAGCACGATCGATGCCTTTTGCCAGCAGGTCATTCGCCGTTATTACTACGTGATCAACCTCGACCCGCAATACCGTTTGGTCAACGATGACACCGAGACGACGCTCTTGCAGAACCAGGCCTGGGATGATCTTTCAGAAGAGGAGTACACCAGTGACGCCGCCCAAAAGGACCCTGCCAAGCGGCTCTTCGAACGGTTGGTGATCAATTTTGCTGGTGACCGCAATGATGATCAGCTCTACGAAGTGGTGCAAAAACTCGATCAAGAAGCTAGTGCCAAGGCTGATCCTAAAAGCTGGCTGGTTGGTCTAGCAGACAGTTACCAGCTGACGAGTCAGGAATTTACCGAGAGTGACTTCTACCAACAGCAATTGCGTCCCTATCTGCAGGAACGCCTGCAGGACATTATCCATCGCTACGACCTATTAGAAGACCAGAGTGCCGATAGTTGGCCGGCATACCATAGCTTGATTGCCCATGATGCAGCACAGGTTCAAGCGATTGCGGATCAGTTGAAGGATGATTCTTGGGATGAACTGACGGCTGCTTTTGGCAATTTGAAGTGGAAGACCTTCACTAAGAAAATTAAAGAAGATTTTGGTGACGACAAAGCCCTGCTCAAACAGATGCAGGGAGCACGTGACGAGGGCAAAAAGGCGGTCAAATCGCTGGCTAGCCACTACTTTACTTTGAATAACCAGCAGCTCGTTCACCTCTCCGGGATCGCAGCAACGTTGGTGAAGAAGTTAGCGGACGTGACATGGGAATACCGGCAGCGTTACCAGCAGATCAAAGAAAAGCGCCACCTGCTCGACTTTGGTGACCTGGAACACCTGACCTACCAGATTATGACGACTGATACGGAAGCGGGGCACCAAGCCCAGGATGAGCTGCACCACCGTTACCGGGAGATTATGGTCGATGAGTACCAGGATACTAACCAGTTGCAGGACACGATCATCGGCGGCCTGAAAACTAAGGACTACAACCACCTCTTCATGGTGGGGGATGTCAAACAATCGATCTACCGTTTCCGTCAAGCGGACCCGTCACTTTTCCTGAAGCGGGCTGACCGCTACCAACGTCAGCCTCAGGACGGGGAGTTACTGACATTGAAGGAAAATTTCCGTTCGATGAAGAACGTCACTAGTCTGACCAACGCCATCTTTGAGCAGTTGATGGACCAAGGCTTTGGCGAGATGGACTACGATGATGAAGCCCACCTGCAGTTTGCGGCCAGTTGGTACCCTGACCATGCCGCACCGACAGAGCTGATGCTCTACGATGCCAATGATGTTTCTGATTCGGATGGAGCGACCGAGCAAGCATCAGCCAACAGGCAGTCCGCCCAGCAGACAACAGAAGAAGATTCATCTGCGGATCGGTTGGCCAAGGACGCGGCCCCCGAACCCGATAAGATGACCGGTGAAGTCCGCATGGTGGGAGCCCGCATCCTCCAGATGGTCGGGCACGACAAGATTTATGATGGTCAGCTGGGCGCCGAACGTCCCGTTGGTTTTGGTGACATTGCCATCCTGTCACGCACCAAGGCGGTTAATAATGAAATCGTCAACCAATTTGGCCAGCTGGGGATTCCCGTGACCGTCAGCGACGTCCGCAATTACTTCCAGTCCAATGAAGTAAGACTGATGCTGGATTTGTTGCGGTTAATTGATAATCCATACCAGGACATTCCGTTGGCCGCCGTGCTGCGTTCACCAATCGTCAACATGACCGAGCCGGAGATGGCCTACGTACGGATCAGTCAGCGCCACGTCGACTACTATTCGGCTTTGAAGAATTTTGTTGCCACTGATGCTGATGATTTCGTCTTGTTAGCTGATGGGACGGGCTTTGATAACGTGAGTGCCGTCGCTAGTCTGCAGGATAAGGCCAAGCACTTTCTAGATCAATTGCGGCAATGGCGCGGGGTAGCGCAGCGACGGTCGATTGGCGACTTAATCTGGCAGATCTATAAGGATACGGCCCTGCTGGATTACTTCGGTGCGATGCCTGGTGGGGAGCAGCGTCTAGCAAACCTGCATGCGCTCTACCAGCGTGCCAATCAATACGAAGAGAATGGCTACCAAGGGTTGTACCAATTCATCCGTTTCATCACACAGCTACAGAAGCGCGACGAAGACATCGGCCAAGCTGTCACTAAGACGGCCCCGAACATGGTGAACGTAATGACGATCCACGGTAGTAAGGGTTTGGAATTTCCGGTAGTCTTTCTGGTCGATACTAACCATGGTTTCCGGAAAGAGACGAGTGCAACGAAGATCGATGCCTATGCCGGGATTGGCATTTCCGTGGTGGACCGCCTGCCGGGAAAGGATGATCAGGGAAATGATGATTCGGCGCCCCTCCAACTCAGCGATCCGCAAGTGCAGTACAGTCTACCTCAGCAGGAACTGATTGGTACCGAAACCTTGCGCCGTGAACGGGCTGAAGACATGCGAATCCTCTACGTTGCCTTGACGCGGGCTGAGCAACGCTTGATCATTACGGGATCAATCAACGAGACCCAGCAGCGGCCCATCAAGACTTTGTGGAGCCATTGGGCGGCAGCGGCGAGTGATAACCAGCGTGTTCTACCGGCGAGCTTGCGGTTGCAGGCTAGTTCTTTCCTCGATTGGCTGGGGATGTGCTTGGCACGTTATCAGGACTTTGATCCGCAGGCTTGGGACGGTGAACTGACAGATCGTGAGCCAGCTAGTGATCTCCAGCTCAGCCCGACCCACTTTAAGATGGTTAAGATGAACCAGGCGGACGTCGACGCTCGACTGGATGCCATGGCCAAACAAGGGGATGAGCAAGTCCAGACTAAACCGACTCCCGTAGATGCGGCCTTCCAGTCGCGCCTGCAGCAGACGATTGCCTTTCGCAACGATCCGGCTGACCAGAGCGTCAATAACTATTTGCATTCCATTGCGACGGTAACCAATGCCTACCAAGCCGTTTCTGGGATTCGGCAGATGGTTAACATTGCCGATAACGATACCGGTGAGATGGCTCCGCTGCGTTTCCAGAAACGAGAAGCACTGACTGCTGATGCGGGAACAGATCAAAAGCAGGATCTGCCCACCAACTTTGCGACACCGCAATTTGCCAAAGCCGCCACGGCAGCGCCGAGTGCAACCTTGGTCGGTACGGCGACGCACCTGGTCTTTCAGAAGTTGCCGCTGAACCGGGGCAAAATGGACAAGCAGTTAGTGCAAGAGACGATTAATCGGCTGCGAGCCCAACAGCTGATCGCGAGTGATCAGATTGCGTCGCGGATCAACGTGGACGGGATCGTTGAATTTTACCAGACGCCGGTTGGCCAGCTGGTCCTGCAGAACGCGGGTGATGTTCACCGTGAAGCGCCATTTTCCATGTTGATCAATGCCGACCAATTATTTCAGGGACTGAGTCAGGATGACGGCAACGTCCTAATTCACGGGATCATTGACGGTTACCTGACAGTGGCGGGACAGACGTACCTCTTTGATTACAAGACGGACCGGATGCACCGCGGGGAGTCTGATGAGGAATTCCAGCAACGGATGATCGACGCCTATGGTGGTCAACTGAGGCTCTATGAAGAAGCGCTGCACCAGATTACGGCTGGATCTCAGATCGGGTCCGACAAGGTCCAGGCCCAACCAATTCATAAGTTCTTGTACCTGGTTCAAACAAAGCAGCAAGTAGAAATTCAATAGTGAGGTTAATTATGCAAAGTTGGCTTTTTTTAGCTCTCGTGTTAGTGGTTGCCGCAATCGGTAAGAATATGTCACTGGTGATTGCCAGTGTCGTTGTGATGGCCCTCAAACTGATTCCTTACACCCGCCAGTGGTTTCCAGTCATTCAGGCCAAGGGAATTAACTGGGGCGTGACGATCATTTCCATCGCCATTCTGATCCCAATCGCGACTGGTCAGATCACCTTTAAGGACCTCTGGCAGGCCTTCCGGATGCCGGCGGGTTGGATCGCAGTGGCTTGTGGGATCCTGGTTGCCGTGCTGTCTAAGTATGGCGTTAACCAGCTGGCCGCGGTTCCTCAGGTGACGGTGGCCCTCGTCTTCGGAACGATTCTGGGTGTTGTCTTCCTGAAAGGGGTGGCAGCTGGCCCCGTGATCGCGTCGGGGATGACCTACGTGATTATTTCGTTGTTGGGATTGAGTTTTCATTAAAATAGCAAAAGACTTCCCGCGGCATTACTCCGTGAGAAGTCTTTTTAGTTGATTAAGTATAAATAACCGAGATCCTGAAGACTTTATTAGCTCAAATCTTAGTCGTCCCCATCCATAATGGAGTTCTTGACGATCACGTAATCAACCTTACGGATGGACATCAGGTCGCGGCCACCGGCATAGGAAATCGATGACTGGAGGTCCTGCTGCATTTCATCCAGGGTATCTTTGATCGAGCCGCGATACGGCACAAGCATTTGCTTGCCTTCGACGTTGCGGTAGGCACCCTTCTGGATTTCTGAAGCGGAGCCCCAGTATTGCTTGTAGCGCTTGCCATCAAGGGTGATGACGTTGCCTGGTGATTCCAGGTGACCAGCCAACATGGAACCGATCATGACCATTGAAGCGCCGAAGCGGACGCATTTAGCGATATCGCCATTGTGACGGACACCGCCGTCAGCGATGATCGGTTTGGAAGCAGCCTTGCTGCACAGACGAACCGCTGACAGTTGCCAGCCACCAGTCCCAAAGCCTGTCTTCAGTTTAGTGATGCAGGCCTTACCAGGACCAACCCCAACTTTGGTAGCATCTGCACCGGCGTTTTCCAGGTCACGAACAGCTTCGGGAGTAGCCACGTTACCAGCTGTCAGGAAAGCATTAGGCAGCTGCTTTTTGATATATTTGATCATCTTGATGACGTAAATGGAGTGGCCATGTGCGACATCGATGGTGATGTATTCTGGGTTTAATTGTTCGGCTTTTAGTTGATCAATGAAGTCGTATTCACTGTCTTTAATACCGACCGAAATTTAAGCAAAGAGGCCGTGCTTATGCATGTCTTTGATGAAATCTTTCCGGGTTTCGGGTTCGAAGCGATGCATCACGTAATAGTAGCCGTTCTTGGCAAGCCACATAGCTAAATCCTCGTTAATCACACTAGCCATGTTGGCCGGACGGGGATCTTGAAACGCCGTGGTCCAAACTGGACACTGGTGTCCGCTTCTTTCCGGCTCTTGATGATACATTCGTTTGGCACGAGTTGCACGTCATCGAAATCAAATGTTTGCATATTGTCCTCCTTTTCATGCTTGAACAACACCCAACATATTATGGTCAAAGATCTCTCTTTCGTCAACAAAAAATATTCGGTGGTAAAACCGTACAATAGAAAATAACACCCTAAAATTTGTTCGCCATGTATTGATTATTGTTCGTTTATTGAGTAAACTGTGAAGGTAAGTATGTGCTGCAGATAATTTAATGAGGTGAATCTAATGACAGCAGTCGTGATTGTTGGCAGTCAGTGGGGCGATGAAGGGAAAGGTAAGATGACCGATTACCTGAGTCAGAAAGCTGATGTTGTTGTCCGTTCTCAGGGTGGCAACAACGCTGGCCACTCAATCGTTTTTGAAGGTAAGAAGTATGCTTTGCGCCTGGTTCCGTCTGGGATCTTCGGTGCTCATAAGCAAGCCGTAATTGGTAACGGGGTTGTTATTAACCCGAAGGCCTTACTGCAAGAAATTCACTACTTAAGTGGCAACGGTATTGATACCACCGGATTGCGGATTTCTAACCGGGCTCACATCACGATGCCATACCACATCGCCTTGGACCAATACGAAGAAGAAGCCAAGGGTGCTAACGCCGTTGGTACCACGAAGCGGGGCATTGGTCCTACTTATATGGATAAGGCGGCGCGGATCGGTATTCGGATGTGCGATCTGCTCGAACACGATACCTTCGCTGCTAAGCTGAAGCACAACCTGGCTTTGAAGAACAAGATCATCACCAAGGTTTATGGAAAAGAACCACTTCAGTTTGACGAAATCTTCAACGAATACATCGGCTACGCCAACGAATTACGGAAATACGTTACCGACACTTCACTGTTAGTTAACAACGCACTGGACGCTGACAAGAAGGTCCTCTTTGAAGGCGCTCAAGGGACGATGCTCGACCTGGATGAAGGGACTTACCCATACGTCACTTCATCTAACCCAGCTGCCGGTGGTGCCGCTACCGGTGCCGGGGTGGGTCCTAACAAGCTGCAGACGATCGTCGGTATTTGCAAGGCCTACTGCACCCGTGTTGGTTCCGGTCCATTCCCGACTGAACTCCACGATGAAATCGGCGATAGCATTCGTGAAAAGGGTAATGAATACGGTGTTGTTACCCACCGGCCACGGCGCATCGGCTGGTTCGACTCCGTGGCAATGCGTCACGCACGCCGGGCAGACGGAATGACTTGGCTGAGTCTGAACCTGCTGGATGTCCTGTCTGGCTTCAAGACCGTCAAGATCTGCAAGGCCTACGAACTCGATGGCAAAAAGATCGACTACTACCCAGCTAGCCTGAGCGAACTGGACCGTTGCAAGCCGATCTACGAAGAGATGCCTGGTTGGGACGAAGACATCACCAAGGTTAAGAAGTTCGAAGACTTACCAAAGAACGCTCAGAACTACCTTCACCGGATTGAAGAGCTGGCCCAAACGAAGCTGGCAACTGTATCTGTTGGTCCTGACCGTGATCAGACCATCATTCTCCATGACCCATGGAAGGATGCAGAATAAGGAAATAGAAATTGAGCCCGTGATTTAGGTCACGGACTTTTTTGTTGTGCTTTTATGCAAGCGGTTGCAAAAGCCCAAATAGCTATGATAAACTGTTTTAATAGAAAGGAAGGTGGCAATTGTGACAACGATCAAAGACATTGCGAGGGAAGCGGGAGTATCGGTATCTACGGCTTCGCGAGCGATGAATGATAATCCGCGGATCTCCGTCGCTACGCGGCAACGGATTCATAAGATTGCTGCCGAATTAAAATACGTTCCTAATGATAGTGCGCGTAACCTCACGCGCGGGGAAGCCAACATGGTGGGGCTCGTGATGCCGGTAACGGGTGAAGATGCGCCGGCGGATCCCTTCCATCTCGACCTGATGCGGGGAATCAGCAAGGCACTGCGGCCACATCATTACACGATGGCGATCACGATTGCGTCACAGATGGATCAACTGCTGGTTCAGGTCAAGTCGTTGGCGGAGCAATCACGAGTGAAAAACTTCCTGATCTTCTACGCAATTGAAAATGGCCCGGTGACTGACTACCTGCGTCAGCAGGGCCTGAACTACGTTGTCATCGGCCACCCGCGTGCAGAAGGCCGTGACCGCTTTGTCGATAGTGACAACGTTGCGGCGGGGATGGCGGCTACTGAACGCCTGCTAAAAACGGGGATTCAGCACCCCCTGTTCATTCGCTCCGACAATGATTATCCATTTGAACAGCGGCGTGAAGCCGGTTATCGCCAGGTGATGAAAGAGCATGGACTGACACCCCAGGTCTTTAGCCAGTGGGGGAATAGTGATAAAGTGCAAAGTATGATGACAGCTGATCCAGCCATTGACGGTCTGATCGGGGCGGATGATGTTTTGCTGGTCCGCTTCATCAGTGCTAGCCAGCGCCTCCACTGTTTCCGGCCAATGCCGATGCTGTGCTTTAATAATTCGCGGCTAATTGGGATGGTTTTGCCGGATGTGATCAAGGTGGACCTGCTACCACGTCAGATGGGTGCCCAGGCAGTTGACCTGCTCTTTGATCGGCAAAAACAAAAGGACTTGGTTGATTACCGAATTATCGGATAAGTTGGAAAAGTTCGGCTATTGCCGTTATCCCAGTATTGACTTAGCAATTCGAGACGTTTAAACTAAGTCTAAAGACCTTTAAGTTAGTCCAGTGAGGCTGAGAAGGAAACGGATACAAGTAGTAACACACCTTCGACCGCCAGGGCTTGAGGTGTGTTTTGTTTTACAAACTAAGGAGTGAATGGCATGGCTCATGAAATTGTAGACGGATCTAGTATGCAGCGGGCGTTGACACGGATTACCTACGAAATTATTGAACAAAATAAGGGTGTTGAAAACCTGGTGTTCGTTGGCATCAAGACGCGTGGTGTTTACTTAGCTAAACGTCTTGCTAAGCGGATGAAGCAGTTGGAAAACGTCGATGTGCCGGTTGCTTCGCTGGACATCACCCTTTACCGTGATGACCGCCACGTTCCTGACCGCCAACGCGATCCCGAAGTTAAGACGACGGACCTGGGCGTCGACATTTCCGACAAGCACGTCATCCTGGTCGATGATGTTCTCTTTACCGGTCGGACCGTCCGGGCTGCCCTCGATGCATTGATGGATCTCGGCCGTCCAAAGCGGATCTCACTGGCTGTCCTGGTTGACCGGGGCCACCGTGAGCTGCCAATTCGTCCAGACTTTGTTGGTAAAAACATTCCAACCTCTACTAATGAAACGGTTCATGTTGCCGTCGAAGAATACGATGGCCACGAAGGCATTTCAATCGATTAATCTTGTCGCCATTTAAATCGCTCCTGTGAGGGCATAACGGTGCACATTGCAATTTGATATTTGCAATCAAAAGCATTAGTTTGCCCAAATGAGCGAACTAGTGCTTTTTTTAGAAGGGAAGTTCATCATGGAAAACAATCGTTTGGCAGTGGAATTGCCAGGATTGAAGCTGAAAAACCCAGTGATCCCGTCGAGTGGGTGCTGCTGGTACGGTCAGGAAATTGCCAAAAACTACAATCTCAATCTTTTAGGTTCACTGGTCATCAAATCGACGACGCTACATGCCCGCGCTGGCAACCCGAAGCCACGGACCTGCAACACGACCGCTGGGTGGCTGAACGCTAACGGGCTCAACAACACCGGGGTTGACGACGTGGTTGCTACTAAGTTGCCTTGGTTGGGCAAGCATTACCCGAATCTGCCGGTCATCGGTAGTGCCGCTGGTTTCTCCGAAGAAGAATACGTTGAAGTCGTCAAGCGGATGTCTGCTTCCCCTTACGTCAGCGCAATTGAATTGAACGTGTCGTGCCCGAACGTCAAACACGGTGGTCTGGCAATGGGGACTGATCCTGAAGTCGTCGAACGCTTGACTAAGGAATGTGTTGCTGTCTCCAAGGTGCCGCTTTACGTCAAGCTGACGCCAAATATCACTAACATTGTGCCGATCGCCCAGGCTGCTGAACGCGGTGGTGCTAGCGGTTTGACGATGATCAACACGCTGACGGGATTGGCCATTAACCTGCGGACCCGCAAGCCAATGCTGAGTAACGTCACTGGTGGTCTTTCTGGTCACGCCATTAAGCCAATCGCTCTGCGGATGATCCACCAGGTACGCTCGGTATCACACATTCCAATTATCGGTGTCGGTGGTGTTGAGTCTGCCGAAGACGTGCTTGAAATGATGATGGCTGGTGCTAATGCCGTGGAAGTCGGCTCCGCTAGCTTCCACGATCCGCTGGCTATTCCGAAGATCATCGCTAACTTGCCGGCAGTAATGGATTATTATGGTGTGAAGAAGCTCACAGACTTATGGGAGGTACGATTCTAATGCGTTTTGAACCGATTGTTGCGATTGATGTCGCTACGAAAGACGAGGCTTTGCAACTGTTTGACGAACTGGCTGCTGATAAATCAACTCAGCCGATCGTTAAGATTGGGATGGAGCTTTACTACAGTTTTGGCCCATCAATTGTTGAAGAAGCAAAGAAACGCGGCTTCAAGATCTTCCTCGATCTGAAGGCACACGATATTCCGAACACGGTGATGCGGGCAATGCACGCCATTGGTAAGATGGGTGTTGAATTTACTACTATTCAGGCAGCTGGTGGCAGTGCCATGTTGAAGGCCGGCCTCAAAGGATTGACTGAGGGTGCTAAAGAAGCTGGCCAGCCAACCCCTAAGTTGCTGGCAATTACCCAGTTGACATCAATCGACGAAAACGTCCTGCACAATGAACAGCACGTTGACCTTCCATTGATTAAATCTGTGCAGAACTACGCCCACTTGGCTGAAATCTGTGGGCTGCCTGGCGTCATTTGCTCGGCCCAGGAAGTTCGGGCAATTCGCCAAGTGACCGGCCCTGATTTCCTTTGCATCACGCCGGGAATTCGTCCCAACCCGGCACAGACTAATGATGACCAAAAGCGGGTTGTGACACCAGCTCAGGCCCATGACCTCGGCAGCAACGGTATTGTCGTTGGCCGGCCGATTACCCGGGCAGATAATCCGGTTGCCGCTTACCAGGAAATCCGCGACGCCTTTCTCAACGGTGATCATGGCAAAGCAGCTGCCAAGCAGGTTGCTCATGACTTGTTAAACATCAAGGCGGTTTCGTTGCAACCAAGCAAGCCTTTTACCTGGGCTAGTGGCCTGCATTCACCAATCTATACTGACAACCGGTTGACCATCTCTTATCCAGATGTGCGGGGACACATCCATCAGGGGATGAGTGCTTTAATCAAGCATTTCTACCCCGAAGCCGAAGCAGTTGCGGGGGTGGCAACCGCCGGAATTCCACACGCAGCTTGGGTTGCTGAAGACCTGCATCTGCCGATGCTTTACGTTCGTTCGAAACCGAAGGACCACGGCCGTGGCAAGCAAATCGAAGGTGTCTTCAAGAAAGGTCAGAAAGTTGTTGTTATCGACGACTTGCTCTCCACTGGTGGCAGTGTGCTGAAGGCTGTCAAGGCTGTCCGCAAAGAGGGCGGCGATGTCATCGGCGTGATTTCCGTCTTCACTTACCAGTTGCCGATCGCTGACCAGAACTTCAAAGATGCTGGTCTGACATACCACTCAGTTACTAACTACACTACTTTGATTGAAACGGCTGAAGACCACAACCTGGTCAACCATGATGAATTGCAGTCGCTTCACGAATGGCGCAAGGATCCGCAAGCATGGTCTGACGCTCATGCCAACTAAGTAACACAATTCAATTAATCCCGTTCCTGACTTGAATGCTCAGGAGCGGGATTTTCTATATTCTTCACATAATGTGCATATGTTCGCTTATTGATTAAGACATTCAGAGTATTTTGTCCCATTGTGGCATGTTATCCAGTTAACAAAGTGGCTGATTGCTATAATTTTACACAATATTATTTATAAAATGACTGTGAACGAGTGCATTATATTAGCCTAAATGGGTAATTGACAGATAAACAATTTTCTTATGGAAACCGCTTACTTACGCTTAAATAAAAGATTTTCAAATGGACATAAAACGCAAATAATTTTGTGAAAAAGTTCATTTATCTATTGTAATTATCGAGATACGGTCTATAATGAGAATTGGTTCACGAAGTAAAGGTCGTTTGTTGATAGGAGGACATTAGCAGATGGATAAGAATAGTAAGACCGCTAAAGCACGGCCAACACAAGCAGAAAAGGATGCAGAAGAAAAAGCTGCTCGCGAATATATTGACGGATTAGTTAAGCGTTCACTTGCAGCTGAAGCTAAATTTGCTACTTATTCACAAGCTCAGGTTGACAAGATCGTTCAAGCTGTTGCTACTGCTGGGTGTGAAGCTTCACTTCGTCTGGCACACGCAGCTGTTGACGAAACCCAACGTGGGGTTGTTGAAGATAAGGATACGAAGAACCGGTTCGCTAGTGAAAACTGTTACCATTCCATTAAGGATGACAAGACGGTTGGCGTTATCGGCGAAGACCCTGTTTTAGGTCAAATTAAGATTGCCGCTCCACTGGGTGTATTAGCTGGTGTTGTTCCAGTTACTAACCCAACCTCAACGACGATGTTCAAGATTCTGATTTCTTTGAAGACTCGGAACACGATTATCTTCGGGTTCCACCCGCAAGCACAGAAATGTTCTGTTGAAGCTGCTCAGATTTGCTACGATGCAGCTATTAAGGCTGGTGCCCCAAAGGACTGTGTTCTTTGGATTGAAAAGCCATCACTGGCTAAGACCACTGCTCTGATGCGCAACCCTAAGATTGCCGCTATCCTGGCTACTGGTGGTCCAAGCATGGTTCACGCCGCATTGACTTCAGGTAACCCATCAATGGGTGTTGGTCCTGGTAACGGTGCTGAATTCGTTGACCACACGGCTAAGATCGACCGTGCCGTTGAAGATATGCTTCTGTCCAAGCGTTTCGACAACAGTTTGATTTGTGCTACTGAAAACTCAGCCGTTGTTGAAGCTCCGGTTTACGATGAATGGATGAAGAAGATGCAGGAACACGGTGCCTACCTTGTTCCAAAGAGTGAATACAAGAAGTACGAAGACTTCGTATTCAATGACAAGCACGGTGTTAACGGCCCAGTTGCCGGGAAGCCTGCTCGTTGGATTGCTGAACACGCTGGCGCAAAGCTGCCAGAAGGAAAGGACGTTCTGCTGTTCGAACTTGATCCAAAGAACATTGGTGAAAAACTTTCATCCGAAAAGCTTTCTCCACTGCTTTCTGTTTACAAGGCTTCAGACCGTGAAGACGGTTGCCGTATCATTGAAAAACTGTTGCACTACCAAGGTGCCGGCCACAACGCCGCTATCCAAATTGGCTCTATGAATGACCCATTCGTTAAGGAATACGCCGAGAAGGTTGACGCAGCACGTGTACTGGTCAACCAGCCTGACAGTATTGGTGGCATTGGTGACGTTTACACCGACGCTCTTCGCTCTAGTTTGACGCTTGGAACCGGATCATGGGGGAAGAATTCATTGTCACACAACTTATCAACTCAGGACTTACTGAATGTCAAGACCGTTGCAAAGCGGCGTAACCGGCCTCAATGGATCCGGCTGCCACAACGGATTTACTACGAAAAGAATGCTATTTCATACCTGCGGGACAGCTACGAAGAAATGCACCGTGTATTCATTGTTGCTGACCCAGGGATGGTTGAATTTGGCTTTGTTAAGAAGCTGGAGGATCAACTGGACGCACGTACTACACCGGTTAACTACCGGGTATACGGTGACATCAAGCCTAACCCGCCTCTGAGTCAAGGTATGGAAATCGCCCAGAAGATTGCCGCATTCAAGCCTGACACCATTATCGCTATCGGTGGTGGTTCTGCCCTTGATGCTGCTAAGATTTCTCGTTACATGTACGAATACTCACTTAACCAAGAACCAGGCTTCTTGGAAGACCACGACAAGATCAGTGACCTCTTCCTTCGTCTGCAACAGAAGTTCTTGGATATCCGTAAGCGTACCGTTAAGTTCCAGAAGCCAAAGGCAACTAAGCTGATTTGTATCCCATCAACTTCTGGTACTGGTTCAGAAGTAACGCCTTACTCAGTTATCACTGATGACAAGACTGACGTTAAGTACCCACTTACTGACTACGAACTGACTCCAGATGTAGCTATTGTTGACCCAGAATTCGTTATGACTGTTCCAAAGCGGACGCTGTCATGGACTGGTCTGGACGTTCTGAGTCACGCCATGGAATCATACGTATCAGTTATGGCTTCCGAATTCACTCGTCCATGGTCACTGCAGGCTGCTAAGTTAGTCTTCAAGTACCTGAAGGATTCATATGACTACGATCCAAAGCACCCAACTGAAAAGGGTGAAAAGGCTCGTGAGAAGATGCACTACGCTGCTACCCTGGCTGGGATGGCATTCGCTAACGCCTTCTTAGGTATGAACCACTCACTGGCCCACAAGACTGGTGGTGCCTTCGGTCTGCCACACGGTTTGGCAATTTCTATCGCTATGACTCACGTTGTACGCTTCAACGCTAAGACGGGTGCCGTAAAGCGTAACCCATTCCCACGTTACGAAGTATACCGTGGCCAACACGACTACGCACAGATCGCTAAGGCTGTTGGTTGCAAGGGCAACACTGATGCTGAACTGGTTGAAGCCCTTTGTGACAAGATCGATCAGCTGATGGCTTCTGTCAATGTTGTACCGAAGCTTTCTGCTAACGGTGTTACTAAGAAGGAATTCGATGCAGCACTGCCAACTATGATTGACAACGTCTACAACGACCAATGCACGCCTGTCAACCCACGGCAACCATCACTGGCTGAAATTCGTCAGCTGTTGATTGATGAATTCTAAGCTGTAGAACCAGCAGTTTAGGATTAAACATTCCTGTTCTTCCTAGTAAGGAAACGACTAAAACCGGACTGGATTCGTCCAGCCCGGTTTTAGTGTGTCTATATATGACAAAAAGCGGATAGGGAATCATGATTCCCTATCCGCTTTTTAGTTTGATTTAAGTTTAGATTTCCGGCAGCAGCTCCAGGTCGATCTTTTCCTTGTTCATGATGACCTTGTAGGCGTTGTCGATCGCATCAGTCATGTTATTCAGTTGCTTGAATGTTTCATCGATGATTTGGTCAGCCATGTCATCGTATGATTCGACGAAGTCACCGGTGATGTTCAGCAATTCGTAATCGTAAATTTCTTCAACACGACGCTTAGTATTCTTCAGATAAGTACTGTTTGCCTTGTAGACGTAGTTGATAAAACGGCTTTCTTGGCGAATGTAAGTTAAGTCCATGTCGCCAAATACTTGATCTTTCATAAGCTTATCAATTTCGGTAATCCGATCGTGATAGTGTTTGTTGAAAAGGTCGAAGACTTCTTTGATTTGGCGTTCACTGATATTTGACTTAATGGAATCGTGCTTTTCACTAAGGTGTTCTAACTGGTGGCGCATGTGGTCAACTGAATAGTAATCTAGATCATATCTCATCATAAAGCCCTCCCTTTTTGATTATGACAAAGAATATACAACCAAAAGAGCTTGATGTAAAGAACTTTTTTAAAATAATTGAAGATTTTTCTAATTGTTTTCTAATGAACAAGATTGAGGTACTGAAAGCAAACCCCCATAGCTGGGTAAAAAGCCAACTATGGGGGTATCACTAAATTAATTAACTTATTATGATTTAGCCAACCTTAACAGGTGTGTCGGCTTTCTTACCGTCAATCAGTTCTTCGTTGTTGTCAAAGGCCTTGATAACCATGTTGCGTACGGCATGGGTAGTGTAGAAGGCGGTGTGTGGAGTTACAAGAACGTTTGAACGGTGAATCAGATCCCAGAGACGATCGTCAGGGAACTTCTTGTTACGCCAGTCTGCGTTGAAGATACCAACTTCGTCTTCGTAAGTGTCCATGACGAAGCCAAAGATCTTGCCGCTGTCCAAGCCCTTGATAACGGCGTCAGTGTCAACCAAAGCACCACGTGAGCAGTTAACCAGAACAACGTTGTCTTTCATTTCAGCGATGGTCTTGTCATTGATCATGTGGACGTTTTCCTTCATTGCTGGAACGTGAAGTGAAATAACGTCGGCCTTCTTGTACAGATCGTCAACGGTCTTTTCGTAGTAGCCTTGCTTCTTCAGCTCTGGGTTTTCAAATGGGTCGTAAGCGATGACCTTAGCACCAAAGCCTTCCATAATCTTCATGTAAACACGGCCAATGTGACCAGTACCAACAACACCGACAACTTGGTCACGAACTTCACGGCCAATGGTTGGTGCCCAACGCAGGTCACCCTTAGCAACCTTGTCATCCATTACCTTAGTTTGACGGAGAATCCGTGCGGTCTGGATGGCAGCGTGTTCAGCAATAGCATCTGGTGAGTAAACAGGAACGTTAGTAATTTGGAAACCAAGTTCCTTTGCTTTATCCATGTCGATGTTATCAACACCAACGTTACGCAGTGACATCTTAGTAATGCCTAAGTCTGCCAAGGCCTGCAGGGTGTCAGCCTTGTAATCTAGTTGTTGGTAAACAACAACACCGTCAGCTCCCTTAGCCTTAGCGGCGGTTTCAGGAGTCAACAGTTCGTTAGTGTATTCGACATCAATGTCAGGATGGCTTTCGTCCCATTCTTTAACGTATGGTTCTTCATCCTTACGAATACTAAAAGCAAAAATCTTCTTATTGGCCATGCTACATACCTCGTTTCTTGCAGAAAACATATAAACACTAATAAGTAAGAATAAGCTGCAAATATATTGCAAAAATATTCACAATTTCATTATATAACCCGTTATAAATATAGTAAAGCGTTATCAAATTACAATGGTCTAATAATGGCACAGAATCAACATAGTGTTTAAAAAATATTATCATTAAAAGAACAGGAAAAATTAATTTTTCGTTTTGAAAGCGCATAACAACGGGACTTTGAGGGCCTAATCTCTATAATTTAGAATCGTTTTACGCAAAAGCGCTTACATTTTGTCGCAATTTGGTGTAGTATACAGGTGTAGGCTAATTAAATGAATTCATTACTCAGCCCAGTTGTATTTCACTTAAGAGATGTTTCACAAGTATCTTTTTAAGTTGTTATGGCATTAAGCCAAGGAGGCTACATTATGGCTACTGAAACAAAAGTAGATCCTATTACCAAGGAAGACATTAGTGATGCTTGGGCAGGCTTTAAAGGCTCACGTTGGAAGAATGAAATTAACATTCGTGAATTCATCCAAGACAACTTCACCCAATACAATGGTGACCAATCATTCCTGGAAGGCCCAACGGACGCTACTACTAAACTGAACGACAAACTGATGGACCTGAAGCTGAAGGAACGTAAGCACGGTGGCCCACTGGACGCTGATACTAAGAGAGTTTCTACTATTACTTCACTCAAACCTGGCTATCTGGACAAGCCACTGGAAAAGATTGTTGGTTTGCAAACTGACAAGCCACTGAAGCGTGCTCTGATGCCATTTGGTGGTATTCGGATGGCAAAGCAAGCTCTGGAAGAAAACGGCTTCGAAATTGACCCAACAACGGACTACGTTTTCGAACATCTTTGCAAGACCCACAACCAAGGTGTCTTTGACGCATATACTCACGAACTTCGTCTGGCACGTCACAACAAGGTTATCACTGGTCTTCCAGACGCATATGCACGTGGCCGGATCATTGCCGACTTCCCACGTGTTGCCCTTTACGGTATTGACCGTCTGATTGCTGAAAAACAAAATGACCTCAACAACTATGGCGACCGTGAAATGACTGAAGATGTTATCGCAATGCGTGAACACCTGTCAGACCAAATTCGTGCCCTCAAGGACATGAAGATCATGGCAAAGCAATACGGCTACGACATTTCCAAGCCAGCTACTAACGCTCATGACGCTATTCAATGGCTGTACTTCGGTTACCTGGCTGCTATCAAGCAACAAAACGGTGCCGCAATGTCAATTGGTCGTATCGACACATTCATCGATATCTTCATTGAACGTGACCTTAAGAACGGCGTCCTGACTGAAAAGGAAGCTCAGGAACTGATCGACCAATTCACGATGAAACTGCGGATGGTTTGCTTCATGCGGACTAACACTTACGACCAGCTGTTCTCTGGTAACCCAATTTGGGCAACCCTGTCACTCGGTGGCATGGGCTTGGACGGCCGTCACCACATTACTAAGACGGCTTACCGGTTCCTGAACACTCTGCACAACATGGGCCCAGCTCCAGAACCAAACATCACGCTGCTCTGGAGTGATCGTCTCCCAGAAAGTTGGAAGAAGTACGCTGCTAGTGTATCTGTTGAAAGTTCAACTATTCAATACGAAAACGACGACCTGATGGTTAAGACCTGGGGCACTGACTACTATGGCATTGCTTGCTGTGTATCTGCACAACCAATTGCTACTGGTTCTCAATACTTCGGTGCACGTGCTAACTTGGCTAAGGCTGTTCTTTACGCCATCAACGGTGGTAAGGATGAACGGACTGGCATGCAAGTAGGTCCTAAGTTCAAGCCAATTACTTCAGAATACATCGACTACGACGAATTCATGGACAAGTTCACGGACATGATGGACTGGCTGGCTGATGTTTACGTAAACGCTCTGAACGTTATTCACTTCATGCACGACAAGTACTACTACGAATCAGCTCAGATGGCTCTGAAGAACACTGATTTGCAATACAGTTTCGCTACTGGTATTGCCGGTCTGTCACACGCTGCGGACTCCATCTCAGCTATCAAGTATGGCCATGTTAAGGTTATTCGGAACGAAGACGGCATTGCCGTTGACTTCAAGGCTGACAAGGACTTCCCTCGTTACGGGAACAACGATGACCGTGTAGACTCAATTGCCGTATGGCTTGTAAAGCAACTCTACACTGACATGAAGAAGCACCACCTTTACGGCGGAGCTAAGTCTCGTCTTACTACTTCTGTTCTTACTATTACCTCTAACGTTGTTTATGGTAAGAACACTGGTACTACTCCTGACGGCCGGAAGGCTGGTAAGCCATTTGCACCTGGTGCTAACCCATCATACGGTGCCGATGAAAGTGGTGCCCTTGCATCACTGCTTTCAGTTGCTAAGTTGCCATACCAATACGCAACTGACGGTATTTCCAACACCTTCCACTTGACTCCACAGTCAATTGGTCATGACATGGACGCTAAGTGCGACACGCTGGTACACATGATTGACGGTTACATGGACAACATGGGTCACCACCTGAACATCAATGTCATCAACCGTGACACTCTGATTGATGCTCAGAAGCACCCAGAGAACTACCCATCACTGACCATCCGTGTATCTGGTTACTGTGTATACTTCGCCGACTTGACCAAAGAGCAACAAGACGACGTTATTGCTCGTACTTACCACACTCGTATGTAGTTTAATTGGTAATCAACGAGTGACAAGAGAATTAATTAGGAAGCAGGTGGCAGAATGAGTGAACCATTAGCAGGCGTCCCGACCACAAAGGACGGAACAGTCGAGGGTTTCATCCACTCGACAGATAGTTTTGGGGCTGTCGATGGCCCTGGTATCCGGTTTGTTGTGTTCGTCCAGGGATGCAATATGAGATGTAAGTATTGTCAGAACCCGGACACTTGGAAGATCGGTGTTGGTGAGAAGAAGACCGCCAAGGAGATTGTCGATCAAGCCTTACCTTACCGGAAATTCTGGGGTGACCAAGGTGGGATTACCTGCTCTGGTGGTGAAATTCTTCTGCAAGTTGATTTCGCGATTGACTTATTTAAGCAATGCAAGAAATTAGGTATCAGTACGTGTTTGGATACTTGTGGACATCCATTTACTCGTGAAGAACCTTGGTTCAGTAAATTTAAGGAATTGATGGACGTTACTGATATCCTCCTGGTTGATATCAAACATATCAATTCAGAAGAACACCGCAAACTTACTGGTTGGCCAAATGAGAACATTTTGGACATGTGCCAGTATCTCTCAGATATTGGTAAGCCAGTCTGGATTCGCCACGTATTGGTTCCAGGAATTACGGACAATGACGAGTACTTGAAACAAACTGGTGCATGGGTAAAAGAACACCTGCGCAACGTTGAGAAGTTTGAAGTGCTGCCTTACCACACTCTAGGGGTTCCAAAGTATCACAAGCTTGGCATTCCATATCGCTTGGAAGGTGTCGAAACACCAACCGAAGATCGTGTTGAGAATGCAAACAAGCTTCTGCACACGGCGGACTACCAGGGTTATAAGACTTGGCGTCCAGGAATGAGTACGTTGAATCACCCTGTTTCCTAACCTTGTGTATAAGCGTTTAGCTTAATACCAAAAACCGTCTTAGGTGAAAACCCAAGGCGGTTTTTGTGTTGCAAAAGGGCTCTTAAGGTATCAATTGCTGACGCCTTAAGAGCCTTTTGAGTTAGAAGAAATTATTGTTGTTATTGTCATCGTCATCTGAATAGCGTCGTTTGTAACTGCGTGGCAGGTAGTTAGCGCGTGCTAGCAATTGTTCTGAACGACTATCGGAGGCAAAGAAACCCTTGCTACCGAGAAGGTGACGGAAGTACATCATATTGTAGATAAATGTGAAAACAGCTGATGGCCACGGGAATGATAGCATCCAGCTGAGGTTAAACAGCCGGGCTGCCATCACATAAATTGCATCCCACACCAGCATTAAAAAGAAGTTATACCAGTCACCACGAAAGGCTGCTGGCAGCGGGCCAAAGAGAAAAGTGGTCCATGAAATACCAACTTTGGCGATTCTGATTTCACCATTTTGGTTTTGAATCTTGGCATAATTGGGTGGAACTGGCAATTGATTGAAGAGGTTATTGGGGTCATTGCCATTTTGACCGTTCATATTGTTAAACGGATTTTGCATTGGGATGCGGCACCTCCTAATAGTTTACAACTATCAATTTTAACATAATTGGGGCCGCTACCATAATGATCAGCGCTCACGCAGCGAAAGTTTAACGACGGCTTCGCAACGTGGCGTCTGTGGCATCATGTCCACGGGTTGAATGTAATCGACACGGTAAGCTCGACCGAGGCGAACCAGGTTGCGTGCAAGGGTGGCCATGTCACAAGAAACATATGCCAATTTAGCTGGTCGTGCTTTAAGAATGGCATCGATCAAGGAATTGTCGAGGCCTGTCCGTGGGGGATCAACTACGAGGGCGTTGAATTGCCGGTCGTTGGCTTGCCACTGGGGTAAGAGATCTTCGGCTTTACCGGTCTCGTAGCTAGCGTTGTCGATTTCGTTTAACTTCGCATTAGCGTTAGCATCCTTGACCGCTGCGTCGATGGTTTCCATCCCGTAGACCTGCTTAACCCGACTGGCGAGGGAAAGGCCAATGGTGCCGACACCGGCATAAGCATCAACTAGCACGTCGTCACGAGATAGTTGGAGGGCTTTGGCAGCTTCTTCATAGAGGCGTTCGGTTTGGTAGGGATTCAACTGTAAAAACGACCGGGCAGAGAGCTGAAAATCCAGTCCCATCAATGATTCAGTAAGGTAGGTGTCTCCTGCTAGATGAATCATCTGGTCACCCCAAATTAAAGGTGTATCACCTGGATTGACGTTTTGCATGACGGACGTCACTTCTGGCAGCTGATCCGCAATCTCCGTCAGCAACTGGTGCTTGTGGATCAGCTTTGGCGTGTTGGTGATAATGGTCAGTTGGCAATTCTGGTTGGTCATCGATTCTCGTACGACGAGGGTTTTGATGATGCCGCTGTTATTGGACTCGTCAAAGACGGGGATACCCAGCTGTTCAATTAACTGCACGAGCGTCCGCATGACGTGCATCGTGCCTGGCATTTGCACTTCACAGGTAGGCATATCAACCAGGTCGTGGCTGTTAGCCTTGTAGAGACCAGCAGCGACGTGGCCAGCGACCATTCGAACTTGGAACTGGGCCTTATTGCGGTAACCATACTGTGGATCTGCTGCGATGGTTGGGCGCACGTCGAAGTTACGGTAGCCGCGTGGCCGGAATTTAGTCAGGGCGTCGAGGACAACCTGCCGTTTGAACTTGAGCTGTTCGGGGTAGGCAAGGTCTTCCAGCTCAAAGCCCCCGGCTACGTTGGCATAGGCATCATGTGGCTGAACCCGGTGTGAGCTACGGCGGCGGATACGGTGTAAAGTGGCTTCCATGTAATGTGGATGAATGCGCGCTACTTGGGCTACCACAACTTCACCAGGCAAGGCTCCGGGGACAAAGCACACCTTGTGTTTAAAGTAGCCGATCCCTTGACCGTTGACCCCGAGTTTACGGATAGTCAACGGAATCCTGTCGCCAACTGCAGCGACGGCTGGTGCTGGTTGCCGATCAGCTGACCGACTGTGATGATATTTATGATAATGACGTTCCATAATCATTTCTCCGTTCATACAATGGTGACACTATTCTAGCACAACCCGTGTATAATTAGCTTAGTGTGTTTTGTATAAACGGAGGATGATGAGCGTGAAAATTGTTGCAATTGCGGGTTCCAGTTCCCCACATTCATATAACAAACGCCTGTTAGAATTCATCAAGAAGCATTTTACGGATGATGAAATTGAAGTTATTAGCACGCGTGGTTTGCCGATGTTTTGCGAAGATGATGAATTACCGGATAGCATCAACCAAATCAACCAAGATATCGCGGATGCCGATGCAGTCATCATTGCGGCAGCGGAGTATAACCACTCACTGACTTCTTCCTTAAAGAGCCTCTTGGAATGGCTATCGAGTGCTGCTCACCCCTTTACGGGCAAGCCGGTCTTCCTAATCGGCGCTTCATTACATGCTCAGGGCGGGGCACGTGCCCAAATTCATTTACGGGATGTCTTATTGTCGCCCGGTGTTCAGGCTGAAGTTTTCCAGGATGAAGAGTTCTTCCTTGGCGACGCCAGGAACGCTTTTGATGACGATGGTAATATCAAGGATGAGGGCACCGTCAAGTTTTTGGAAAAGTGCTACCACGAATTTATTGATTTTGCCAAACTAGTTGACCAGGTGAAGGGAGGTCAGGCTGATGCTTAAACTCGTTGCGGTTGTCGGGACGAACGCCAAGCTGTCTTATAACCGGAAGCTCTTGTACTTTATGAAGCACCACTTCCGTTATGCGGCTGATATCGACATCGTTGAAATCAAAAACCTGCCACCTTTTGCGATCGACGCTGAAGAGACCAATGAAGTTTGGCAACTGAAGCAGAAGATCCAGGCGGCTGATGGGGTCGTCTTTTCCACACCAGAATACGATCATGCCATTCCGTCGGCGTTGAAGAACGCCATCGAGTGGCTGACCTATCATTGCCAAGTGCTGGATCATAAACCATCGATGATCGTTGGGGTTTCATATGGCAAGCAGGCTTCATCACGGGCCCAGGTCCAGATGCGGCAAACCCTGATGGCACCTGATTGCAACGCTTGTGTTCTGCCGGGCAATGAAGTGCTGATCGGTGGTGCAATGCAGGTCTTTGACCAGCAGGGGCGGTTGACTGACCAGGATGCCGTTGAAAACCTGGAACACTGCTTCATGGAATTTATTAATTACGCAACAATGATCGTTAAGAGAACGAAGGAGGATCTAGCTATGTCTAGTCAAAAACCATTTGTTGATACGGCATACGTCAATTTCCCGACTGGACGGATGTCCCTGAGTGAAGTCCAGCAGGTATTCGAAGCGTTGCCGTTCGACCTCAACTTGGTGGATGCTGATGACACCTTTGTCTGGTACAACCATGAGGGCCACCAAGTGAACGCCCGCAACGTCAACCAATTGAACCACCCCGTTAGCGAATGCCACCCGCCAATGGCACGGGAACGGGCCATGCAGGTGATCGACAGCCTGCGTGACGGAACAGAGGACTTTGTTCCACGGGCTTTCGTGAAGAATGGCCATAAGATTTACAATCTTTACGTAGCCGTTCGTGACGTTGACGGTCACTATCTTGGTACGCTGGAAGTTACTCAGAATGTCGATGCGATCATCGACCTCTATAACCGTGGTACCTGGGGCCAGCCAACGGGGATGATTTCCTCACCAGCACTGGCTGGCTCGGCAGATGCTGCTACTGGTGCTTCCGATAGTAGTACCGGCGCCTCTGACTCATCTACGGGTGCTTCTGAAGGGACTAGCGATTCCTCAACTGGCGCATCCGAAGGGGATAGTGATGAAGACAATACCGACGATGCTTCGACGGGGGCTTCTGATTCCTCAACTGGCGCTTCTGAAGGTGGTGCCGATGGCGACACTGGCGCTAGTGAAAGTGATGGTGATACGGGCGCCTCTGAAGGTGGCTACGTTGCCGACGAAGATGATGACGAAGATACAAGTGATGACGCAAATGATGATGACGGAGCTGACACGACGCCGTCCAGTGATGAAGATAAGTAATACTAACTAAAGCAACTCCCTTGACAAAACAGCCGACAAACGGCCGTGTCAGGGGAGTTTTTTTACACCAAAAAACGCTTGGTGCTTTCATCAGCATCAAGCGTTGAGCTAGATCATTACTTGTTCAAATCATCCTGGGTGAACTGACGCAGGTTCTTTTGCGTTGGCTTCAGATTACGCCACTTCTTGGACAAGAAGGCGGTGTTCATCCGGTATTGCGGGCTTGGTTGCTTGTGTTCGATGAACGGGGCCACTGAGTGGTCGAAGTCAACCCAGCCTTTCCAACCGATGTGAATCGTGTCTTGCATGAATCCTGGTTCATCGCCACGGTGCGAGTAGTCCAAGATGTTGTTAAAGCCTTGTGACCGTAACTGGTACTTAATCTTGTCAGCCGTGTGGTAGTACATCGGCATTGAAAGGCCGGTGTACTTTTCCCACCAGGCATTGACTGGCGTAATCATGAAGATTGCGTTGGTATGCGTCTTAGCCAGTTGATTCAGTACGACTTCTAGGTCCCCGTATTCTGGTGAACGCAGGTATGAGAAGTGCTTCTGCGAATTACGTAAGCCCTTAGCACGACGAATCCGGGAGTTGTAGAACCGGTTCAGCACGTGGAAGTTGTTGTTAGTCGTTTGCCGACGGGCATCACGTGCAGCTCCAGCCTGCAAATCAGCGTAGTTGTAGAACTTTGGCAATTGGTGAATCCGTGGTTGGATCCGGTGCTGGTAGTTGCCATTGATGGCAAGACCAGAGAAGAGGTTATCTTCGTTGCGTAGAATGCCAATCTTGAAGTTGATCCAATTGCGGTCCCAACCCGTCAGAGATTTGCCAGCAGCGATCCGTTGGCAATAACTGCCGACAGAACCGTTGTCACCCAGCAATTTTACCAAACGGCGTGCCGTGTAGCGATCGTACTTCGACTTGGGGTTGGCCTGGCGCAGCCACATCAGGTTAGCGTAGGTCCCGTTGTAGTACTTGAAGGCGTCTGGTTCAACTCCTTGTTTGACGAACCACTGGGGACTGATGATGAAGACCACTTTTTTGTTCTTCATCTGTGACTGCATCATGTTCATGTTGAACAGTTGTGGCAGTGATTGGGTCCCCCGGGCACCAAACAAGAACGGCCGGTAATTATGGTAACGAGCGGCCATCACTGATGGGTGGAAACGGTCCATCCGGTTCAATTCACTGGAACCAAAGAATGGAACATACTTTACTTTTTTATCAGACATTGCCTGGACCTTGATGGAACGGTTTTTAAAAATCGTCGGGCTGATAGATACCGCCGCGCGCTGCAAGGTGCGTTGGGAGTGGTGGCTATGCCATGGAATGACAAGGACCAGCACCACCAGCAGGCAGGCAACAATGACTGGGCCAAAGATGCGCCACAGTCGTTGACGATTAGTCATTTTGGAGCTCCTTTACCCGCTCAACAATCTTGTCAACAGTGCTCCACTGGCTCCGGTCAAATTCAGAAACAGGAACCTGGATGTCGTATTCGTCCTGCAGTGAGAGCAGGAAAGAAACAGTTGCCATTGAGTCAATCAGACCATTAGCAAAGAGGTCTTCGCTGGTGTCTGAGAAGTCACTTGCGTCGCGACCAGTTGCATCTGCTAAAAGTTGTTCAATTTTTTCTTCCATGATTAATTCCTCCAAATAGTGTTAATTTCTAGTGGCCACTAAAGAACAAAGTGTTTAGGAAGCCAGAGAAGATTAAGAATGAAAAGACAACGAAGTTAAAGGTGATAAAGCGGGCAACGTTCCGTGTCAGAGCAGTGCTCTTCAAACCCTTTAAGTTCTTGCGCTTGTAGCGGAGCCAGGCGTCGTCGATAACCAGTGCTAGCCCGTGCAAGCAACCATATAGGATATAGTACCACGTAACACCGTGCCAGAACCCCATGGTGATCATGTTAATCATGTAGGCAATCGATGACAGGACGTTACGGTTCTTGAACCAGTGCTTCTTGGTGGCCGTGAAGACAAAACGCATGAAGATGTAATCACGGAACCAGAAGGACAGGCTCATGTGCCAACGGTTCCAGAACTCTTTGATGTTCTTGGAAATGAACGGCAAATTGAAGTTCATTGGGGTCTCGACACCCATGAAGTAACTGATTGCGACGGCAAAGAGTGAGTAGCCGGCAAAGTCAAAGTAGAGGTCACAGGAGTAGAGATAAGCGACTGCGACAACCCACCAGGAGAGGTGGTGTCCCTGGGACAGAGCCATCCGTTCAGCGAATGGCAACCACCGTTGGGCGAAGAAGTAGTCGATGATGAACTTGTACAAGAAACCGATGAAGAGGTAACCGATCCCCTTTTCAACCAGTTGCAAGTACTTTTCGCGACTTGGCACTTTCTTGTAGTCTTTTGAAAAACGCCGGTAGCGGTCGATTGGCCCGGAAGTGATGGTCGGCATGAAGACCATGAAGCGGATAAATTTCCACCAGTTGATGTCTTTAACGGCGCCATCACGTGTTTCAATAATTGTCCCCGCAGCCCGGAAGGTCAGGTAGGAAATACCCAAGAAACCAAGCAGGGAGTTATGGCCAACCATCGCTGGCGTGAACTTGACGATAACAATTGGCAACAGCGATAAGAAGACGAGCAGGTAGAAGACTCCGCTGGCGTTCTTATGCTGGCGGTAGTGGTAGTACCACATGACCAGGCAGGTCTGATAGATAATGTAGACGATCAAAGACAACATCTGTGGGGTGTTGCTGCCGTCAAACATCAGAAACAGGAAGACTAGGCTGATCAGTGCTTCGTACCAGCTAAACCGTTTGCCGTAATACAGCCCAATTCCCAGCGGCACGATGGCAATCAACAGGTAGATGAAGTACGTTGGTGTACCGTATGCCGACATGTTGGGCAACGATGAAATCCAATTAACCATTATTTATTAGCCTCCGCAATCAGTTGCTTGACCGCAATCTTGCCGTTAGCGGAAGTTGGGAAGGAATCCACGTAAACGAACTGGGTTGGCATCATGTAGTCCATGATTTTATCCTTTAAGCTTTCCCGGATTGCCTGGGTCAGTTCGTGTTCATCCTTGAAGTCATTTGGCTGAGCGATCACGTAAGCAATCAAGTGGGTTGCTTGGTGGTTCTTGTTGTACTTTGGCACAGCTACGGCTTGTTTGATGTACTGACTCATTTCCAGACTCGAGCGAACTTCGTCAAGTTCAACCCGGAAACCGTGCAGCTTGATCTGGAAGTCCATCCGGCCGATGATGTGACGCATGCCGTCTTTGGTGATGAAACCTGCGTCACCGGTCCGGTAAGCCTGGACACCATTGAGCTTGAAGAAGTTCTTGGCTGTCTTAGCAGGGTTATGGAGGTAGCCATGTGGGGCTACGCTGTCGCCAGCAATGATGATTTCACCATGTTCACCAGGAGTCGTAATTTCTTTGCCATCCTTCCAGATGGAAGTGGTGACACCCGGCTTATCGTAACCGATCGGCAGACGCTTCAGGTTCTTAGCCATATCCTTGGTGATTTCACAACTGGTGATCGCTACGGCTGCTTCCGTTGGCCCGTAAGTGTTGAAAATGTGGGCATCAGGGAAGCGTTGGAACAGACGCTTGACGGTGGACGGCGTTAATTCTTCCCCACAGAAGAGGAAGTACTTCAGGTCTGGCATCTTTTGCGCGTTGAAGTCAGGACTCAACAGAAGCATTTCACCGAATGATGGTGTACCGACGAAGACGTTGATTCCCAGGCTCGGCAAAACTTTAAACAGTTGGCCAAAGTTTTGAACGACCTTCACGGGGATGGCCTTGATGGTTCCGCCTGAAACAACGGCGTTCAGCCAGTACATGTGAGACACGTCAAATGAGAACGGTGTTTGCCCTAAATAAACCTGCTCTGCAGGAATCTTGAAGTCGTCGCCACGCATCCAGTTAGCAAAGCTGCAGATGTTGGTGTGACTGATTGGCACACCCTTTGGCGAACCGGTCGTCCCTGAAGTGAACAGGATGTAGAATGGGTCGTCACCCAGCACTTCATGGCTTGGGGTGTATGGACTCTTTTTAGCAAAGATCTGTTGCAGTTCAAACTTGTTAATCACCGCACCGTCGTAGTCCAGCTTTTCCACTGGAAAGTCATCGATGGCGATCACGAGCCGAGGATTGGCCGTGTTAATAATCGATTGCATCCGCGGCAATGCCGATCCGGTTTCGACCGGAATATAAGCATGGCCTGATTTGACTGCGCCGATAAAGCCGGTGACCATTTCAAATTGGTGGTCACCATAAAACATGATCGGTCCCTTTTCTGGAACGATTCTCTTATCGTCCAGCCAAGCTGCTAAGGAGTTGGAACAATCTAACAATTCTTGGTAGGTATGTGTTTCGCCCATTTCATCGAAGAATACCTTGTCAAGATGTGCCTGCGCTTGCGCGTCGATGGTCTTCACAATATCTTTAATCACTATTTATATCCTCCATATACATCGATGAAATTAGAATTCGTTATAGATGAATGGTGCTTGACCCGCGCCAAAGTAACCATACATGTAAACAACTAACATTAAAATGACGAAGTACAGCAGGGTAGTCAGCCAAAACTTGGCTGTCGGGTGCTCTTTCAATTTAGAAAACATCCCGTCAACTCCTCCCTTTCTGCTAATATTCTTCCTTAGTATACAGCAACTACTCCTTACTATCCCTTAAGAAAAGGTAATTATGCTTTAGGAAAGCGTAAGGATTACTGTCCTAAGATGAAACAAAAGAATTATACACCATTTGCCCATAGGTCGCACTATAGTGGCTTAACAGTAAAGCGGTTACTATAAAATAAGATTTGAAACTGGTATTTTCTCTTAGAAAGTCTAGAATGAAAAATAGATAATAAAATAATGAGGAGAAAATAAAAATGGATCAGCAAAGTAAAATTGAAATTCTCAAAGATCTTATTCGTATCGATACTGCTAATGATCACGAAGCAGTAGCGGCACAGTACTTACAACGCTTGTTTAAACAGTACGGGATCGATAGTCAGTTGGTGAAATACGCCGACGGTCGTTCTAATATTGTGGCCGAATTAAAGGCCGATCAGCCGGGCCCCGTTCTCATTTTAGCTGGCCACTTGGACACGGTGGCTTTTGATAAAGATAATTGGGATCACGATCCTCTCGGTGCCGAAGAAGTTGACGGTAAGATTTATGGCCGTGGCTCAGCCGACATGAAATCTGGTTTAGCAGGCATGGCAATCGCTTTGATTGAGATGAAGGAAGCAGGATTCCCGAAGAAAGGAACCTTACGCTTCTTCGGCACTGTCGGTGAAGAATTAGGGGCAATGGGTTCGCTGCAACTGACCAAGCAGGGGCTGGTCCACGATGCCGATGCAATTCTAGTCGGCGAACCGACGGGCGGTAACATCGTCTATGCCAATAATGGTTCGATTGGTTACACGGTCAAGTCATACGGGAAGAGCGTTCACAGTTCAATGCCAGCCAAAGGCATTAATGCTGTAGCCAACTTAGCGCGCTTCTTTGCGGCGGAGCAGCACGCCTTTGATGACGCTAAGGAAAGTCCGGTTCTTGGCCCTGTAGTGCACAGTGTCAATGTTTTCCAGGGTGGCAGTCAACTCAACATTATTCCTGACTATGCTGAAGTGCAGGGCAATATTCGTCCCATTCCGGAATGCGACAACGATGAATGCATCGCCCGAATTCAGAAGGTAGTCGATAAATTAAATGAAGAAAAAGGGATGAAGCTGAAGCTAGAAGTTCAGTTCAGTTTCCGGCCGGTCGCTAATGATCCACAAGGTGATTTCACCAAACTGGTAGCTCAGGCGCGGCAAGATGCCTTCGGAAAGCAACCTGATCTGATGGTGATTCACGGGGCCAGTGATGCTTCCAACTACATCCTCGATGTTCAGTGCCCAATGCTCTTACTGGGTGCTGGTGAATGGAACATGGCCCACCAGGTCAACGAATACGTTTCCGTAGACAATTACTTGAAGGTGAACCAGACCTACGAGAATGTTGTTAAAAACTTCCTCAATTAGGCGATTGATTCCCGAAACAAAATGAGCTAGAATGATGGAGAAATCGAAAACACGTGACGTTTCAAGTAGGTGTTAAGAGACCCAGCGGTTGGTGCGAGCTGGGCACCGAAACTCCGGCGTCAGTAAATGTGGGCGGGTAATGCCGCACGGTGATGGCCGTTATCCATTCTTAAAGGGTGTCGTCTTTCACGACAAACTTGGGTGGTACCGCGGAACCAGAGCCATTTCGTCCCAAAATTTTGAGGATGAAATGGCTCTTTTATTATGGAGGTAGTATTCATGCTGGATATTAAGAAAATTCGTCGTGACCCTGACTTCTTTAAGCAAAAGCTTGGCACCCGTGGTATTAAGCCCGAAGAAATTGATGAGGTGCTGGAATTAGATAAGAAGCGCCGTGATCTCTTACAGAAGGCTGAAACACTGAAGGCTGAACGGAACGCCGCTTCAAAGAAGATCGGTGAAGCCAAGCGTAACGGCAAGTCCGCTGACGACGCCATCGCTGAAATGAGGAAAGTCGGCGAAGAAATTAATAAGCTGGATGAAGAAACCGAAGAAAACGACAAGGTCTTCCAAGACAAGATGCTGCGTCTGCCAAACGTTCCTCGTGACGGTGTTCCGGTTGGCCCAGACGACTCATACAACCGTGAAGAATACAAGGTTGGTAAGATTCCGGAATATGACTTTGAACCACTCAACCACTGGGATGTTGGTGAAAACCTGGGGATCTTGGACTTTGACCGGGCCCGCAAGGTATCTGGTGCCCGCTTCGTTTACTACCTGGGCTTAGGTGCTCAGCTGGAACGTGCCGTTTACAACTTCATGTTGGATGAACACATGAAGGAAGGCTACACCGAAGTTCTGCCACCATACATCGTTAAGGCTGCTTCAATGTACGGGACTGGTCAATTCCCAAAGTTCAAGAAGGGTGTTTACCAGGTTAACGGCGAAGACATGACGCTGATTCCAACGGCTGAAGTTCCGTTGACCAACTATTACCGTGGTGAAATTATTCCGGAAGAAAAGCTGCCGGTTTACGTCACTGCCCTGACCCCTTGCTTCCGTTCTGAAGCTGGTGCTGCTGGTCGTGACACCCGTGGCTTGATTCGGATGCACCAATTCAACAAGGTTGAAATGGTGAAGTACGTTAAGCCTGAAACTTCATGGGATGAACTGGAAAAGCTGACTAAGGACGGAGAAGACATTCTGCAAAAGCTGGGTCTGTCATACCACGTCATCACCTTGTCAACTGGTGATGCTAGTTTCACCTCAGCCGAAACTCACGATATCGAAGTTTGGTTCCCAGCTCAACACAAGTACCGTGAAATTTCATCTTGTTCTAACTGCCTGGACTTCCAAGCACGCCGGATGCACACCACATACCGTGATGAGAACGGCAAGCTGCAATACGTGCACACCCTGAATGGTTCTGGCCTGGCTGTTGGTCGTTGTGTTGCCGCTATTCTGGAAAATTACCAGAATGCTGACGGCAGTGTTACGATTCCTGATGTTCTGGTACCATACATGCACGGTATTAAGAAGATTACCAAGGAAAATGCTGTACCGATGAACAACAAGGGTCAAAAAGACTAAGATTTATTTGCAAAATTGCCGCGATGGAATAAAATGGAGATATTAACGATGCATTAGTAGCGAAGCAATGACAGAGAAGGTGCATGCGCTGAGAGTACCTACTGCAGAGCGAATTGGAATCGTCAAGCTGATTGAAATAAAACCATTAAGTGACAGGCTTGCCTGTAACGTAGGTGGCACCGCGGTGAAATCGTCCTACTTTCTTCGGAAAGTAGGGCTTTTTTATTAGAAAGGAAGAATTATTATGACAAAAAAAGTTGCCTTAACTGGTGATCGTCCAACTGGAAAGTTACACATCGGCCACTACATCGGTTCGTTGAAGGAACGGGTAAAGATGCAGAACAGTGGTGATTACGACCTGTATGTCATGATCGCTGACCAGCAAGCATTGACTGACAATGCACACGACCCTGAGAAGATCCAAAATAGTCTGGCCCAAGTGGCCCTCGATTACCTGGCTGTTGGTTTGGACCCCAAGAAGTGCACGATTTATGTCCAATCACAGATTCCAGCACTGTCGGAACTGAACATGTACTTCCTGAACCTGGTTACGGTTGCGCGTCTGGAACGGAACCCAACCGTTAAAGCTGAAATCCAGCAAAAGAAGTTTGGCCGCTCCATTCCTGCTGGTTTCTTCACTTATCCAGTCAGCCAAACTGCTGACATCACTGCTTTCAAGGCTAACGTGGTGCCGGTTGGGGATGACCAGGAACCAATGTTGGAACAAGCCCGTGAGTTGGTTCGTAGTTTTAACTCTACCTATAATTGTGACGTGTTGGTTGAACCCGAAGGCGTCTTCCCGCCAAAGGGGCAGGGTCGTCTGCCAGGTCTAGACGGGAACGCCAAGATGAGCAAGTCACTGGGCAACACCATTTACCTCAGTGATGACGAAGATACCCTCCGTAAGAAGGTTATGTCGATCTACACCGACCCGAACCACATTCACGTAGACGATCCTGGTAAGGTTGAGGGCAACATCGTCTTTACCTACCTCGACATCTTTGATCCTGACAAGGATAAGGTTCAAGAACTGAAGGACCATTACCGTCGTGGTGGTCTGGGCGACGTTAAGATCAAGAAGTACTTGTTCGAAGTTCTGAACAAGGAATTGGCACCGATTCGGGAACGCCGTGCAGAATACGCTAAGGACATGCCGGCTGTTTACCGGATGCTGCAAGAAGGTAGTCAACGGGCTAACGAAGTTGCCAACCAGACCCTGAAAGAGGTCAAGGCAGCGATGGGCCTGAACTACTTTGATAATCTGAAATAAGATGAGCTAAAAACGCCCCTGAGAACGTGAATTCTCAGGAGCGTTTAGTTGTATGAAAGGATTTAAATGACTTGCTTAGGCCGTTACCCGCGCCTGACGAGCCTTTTCGGCTAAGTGCACCAGATTAGTGACCATGTTGTGAGTGGTGGCTTCGTAGTTGTACTTCCGCCCCAGACGGACGAAGTAACCATTGATGTAGTCAA
Source organism: Limosilactobacillus sp. (assembly GCF_040772465.1). GTDB lineage: Bacteria > Bacillota > Bacilli > Lactobacillales > Lactobacillaceae > Limosilactobacillus. The sequence continues at coordinate 396,378 of NZ_JAXGYB010000001.1, forward strand.
CTTCGACTGGCCGGTTGTGACTCATGTCCTGGTACATCGATGGGTAGTGGTGAGGGTTGCTGACGAGGGAAACGTGGTTAACGCTGGCGAGTTCTTCTTCCCGACTGTTGACCAATTGAACGCCGGCACGTTCGCAAACGTCGTAGGCCTCGTCAATTAATTGCCGGGACATCTCGTTGGCCTTTTCGAATGATGCGTATTCACCCATTGTGATTTCAAACATCGTGCAGAGGGTGTTGACGACGGAATTGAAGACTACTTTAGCCATCAGGGTTCCCATGAAGTTGGTCTTCAAGGATGGATTGAAGTTGGCTTTTTTCAGTTCATGCATTAACTGCTTAGTCTTTTCATCTGGCTTTTCCGTGTAGTTAGCCCAGTTGGTAGTGCCCGCACCAGGTGCGCCGACAAATTCGACTTCGCCGGGACCGGTCAGGATAGTAGCGACCAGGGCGGTACCGGCAACGACCTTTTCCTTCGGGAAGTACTTCAGCAATTTGTCGACGTGGCCCATGCCATTCATTGCCGTTAGGCAGTACTGGTCTTTGAAGAAATGCTGACACCGTTTTAACATATCATCCAGTTGCATCTGTTTCAGTTCAAAGAATACAAAATCAGCGTCGGTATCCGTATATTCTTCTGGAGTGTAGACATTGACGGGGACTAAGTGCTTATTCTTGTGTTCACGGGTGACGTAAACACCACCCTGTTCCTTCATCTTGTCGTAATGTGGTTTCCAATCTTCCACAAAATCAACTTGGTTCCCAGCTTCTTGCAGTAATACGCCAAAACGTAATCCCATTGCACCTGCACCAACAACTGTAAACTTCATATGAATCCACTCCTTCATTGTTTTTGATTATAAAAAGAGTTGAAAAAAGCGTCCCCCAGCCGATTAAGATCAGCTGAGGGACGCTTTTGCGTGGTACCACCCTGTCATTCACCAGCGATTCACATCACTGGCCTTCAATGTTCAGCCGGTTAGACTAAACACGGCAGCTATAATGGGCTGCTCCCACCGGGGATTACTAATTTCATCCTGGTACTCAAAGTGATTTTCGCGAATGGATACTTGCCTCTTCTCACCAGCCAGGGGCTCTCTGAAAGCAACACACCCGTTACTCTTCTTTTTCAACGTATTTTTATAATGTTTTTCTAATTGCAATATAATTTACGCCGGGCAATTGAAAAAGTCAACCACAATTTTTGGGATGATTTTTTCTTTATCACGGCCTTATAAGGAAACAATGTTAATTTAACAAGGCAAAATAAAATTAAAACTTCACAATCTTAAATTAATGTTGTATGCTAGCACCATCGATAAACATTAAATTTTACTAAGAAAACCACGAAGGAGTGATCATGATGGTTCAATTTTCAAAACGAGTTCCAGCAGATGGCACGGATGCGGTGGGCGCTATCCTGAAAGCGGCAGCTGATCCGAAGATCATTTCCTTTGCTGGTGGCCTGCCGGCGCCGGAACTCTTCCCGGTTAAGGAAATGAAAGCAGCTGTTGATGCCGCTTTTGACGAACACGGCCGTGAATTAATGCAATACGGTGCTGCTAAGGGTGTCACTGCCCTCCGGGAACTGATCTTGAAGCACGTTAAGGAAAAGGAAAACGTGACTGGTGAACTGGATAATGTCCTGGTAACGACTGGTTCCGAACAAGTCCTGGACTTAGTTGGGAAAGCTTTAATCGATCCAGGTGACGTCGTTTTAGTTGAACAGCCAACCTACTTGTGTGCACTTGATGTCTTCAAGTCTTATGGTGGTCGCTTCGTTTCAGTGGCGATGGACGAAGACGGTATGCGGATGGATGCATTGGAAGATGCCCTCAAGGCTAACCCGACAGCCAAATTGCTCTACACTGTGCCAAACTTCCAGAATCCAACGGGCCGGACAATGCCGGTAGAACGGCGGAAGAAGTTAGCTGAACTGGCATCTAAGTATGACATCACTGTCTTGGAAGACAACCCTTATGGTGAAATTCGTTTTGCCGGCAAGCATGTGCCTGCTGTTAAGTCATTCGACAAGGATGGCCATGTCTTTTACATGAGTACTTTCTCTAAGACACTGGCACCCGGCTTCCGTTTAGGCTGGGTCGTTGCGCCAAAAGAAGTAGTCGACAAGTTGACCGTGTTAAAGCAATCTGCCGACCTTCATTCTGACAACCTGGCTCAATACGGGGTCGTCGAATTCTTCAAACACAACGACGTTGATGCCCACGTTAAGGAAATCAGCGACCTCTATGGTAAGCGCAAGCAATTGATGATCGAGGGGATGAAGAAGTACTTCCCATCATCAGTTAAATACACGAACCCAGAAGGTGGGATGTTCCTTTGGGTTGAAGTGCCAGGTGTCGATGATACCGTGGCTGTCTTTAAGGAATGCTTGAAGAACAACGTTGCCTTTGTTCCTGGCGACCCATTCTTTGCTGGCAAACCACAGCCTGGTGCCTTCCGTCTGAACTACTCAAACATGAAGGAAGACAAGATCGAAGAGGGATTGAAGCGTCTGGGTGACACCCTGAAGAAGGTTGTTGGAGAGAAATAAAGCGTGATATTTCCTGGGAAATATATAAACTAATTGATACATACTTACTAAATAATGAGCGGCGTTAGGTGAAATCTTTTGATTCCACTTAGCGCCGCTTTTTTATTGAGACATTAATTTAGTTATGTCTCAAACGAAGAGAATATTCTACAATTTGTAGATTGAAACTAAAGGTACAAAATTATAAACTACAATTGTAAGCTACGATTATAAAGGAAGTGAGACGGTGACAATTTCACGAACGCTTAATCGCGAAAAGGTGGTCAAGGCTGCTACTGAGATTGCGCATAATCAAGGCCTTCCGGCACTGACAATGTCTTCTTTGGCCCGAAAGCTAAATATTCGCACCCAGTCGCTTTACCACTACGTTAGCAATTGGGAGGAGCTAATCGCGTTAGTGGGGGCCTACGTTTTAAAAACGATGCGCCACCACATTGTTGAGAAGGTAGTGGGTTTGTCAGGAAAACAGGCCCTAGTTGTGGCGAGCGAATGTGTTCGCCTGGATATTAAGCAAGAAACATTTATGAGCAATGTTTTTTATATTATCCAAAAAGCGCCAAAAGAGCATGAAGTTCATGATGAACTCGATAAGTTTATGTTGGTGATCCAACGCATCATCGATGCTGACCCGCAGTTAAAGGATACGCTGGATGCGGAAATGTTTGTCGGTAGCGTATTTGGCTTACTGATTGTCGAATCGCTGCCAGAAAGCAACTTTATTGAAAGGAGGAGTGAGGAGGAACGCCGGTCACTATTTCATAAGATGGTCCTGCGTTTTATCTCGCCGAGTCCAGAAGAGCTCAATGCTAAATAGAATCTGGAATTAGGTTTTGCTATTATTCAAAAATTCAAAACGAGAGGAATTATTTATTATGTGGAACATGATTAAGGCGGAATTTAAAAATATCCGGCATAATCGGCTCTTATTAATTTCCACGACGGTAATCTGCATCATCCCATTGCTGTACAGTATCTTCTTCCTGAAGTCTGTCTGGGACCCATACGGGAGTACTGAGAATTTGCCAGTCGCGGTAGTTAATAAGGATATTCCAGTCGAATATCGCGGCCAAAAGATGGATGTTGGTCATCAGATGACCAAGGAACTAAAAAAGAACAAGCAGTTAAAATGGGAAATTGTTTCAGCTAAGAAAGCACGGTACGGCCTGTCACATCGCCAGTACTACACGGTTGTTACTATTCCAAAGAACTTTTCTCAAAATGCTACAACGGTTTTGGATAAGCATCCGCAACAGATGAAGTTGAAATACGAAACCAACGGCTCACTTAACTACATTGGGGAAGTTATCAGCCAGCTGGGGATGACGAAACTGAAGGAAAGGATACGGGCCCAGGTGACGCGAGCCTACGCAACAGCTATGTTCCAAGCCCTCCATAAAGTTGGTAAGGGGATGAAGACGGCTGCTAGTGGTTCAAAGCAGTTGAGTGACGGCCTGATTACCCTTCAGAGTGGGGCTAATCAGTATGTCGCGGGGGTTTCACAAGTCAATGACGGTGTGCAGACGCTGCGGGTCAGCGTCACGCCTTTGGCCAGTGGGGCACAGCAATTAGCTACCGGGAGTCAGACATTGACGAATGGGATCGGTCAATACACTGGTGGTGTCGGTCAATTAGCTAGTGGACTAGCGACCCTGAATAACAATTCGGGACAGTTGCAGAGCGGTTCGCAGCAACTAGCCACTGGTGCTGGACAACTGAATAGCGCTGTGAATAGCTCATTAGGCAGCATCGATTTCCAAGGTATTCTCGCAACGATGAACCAAGCCGATAGTTTGAAACAAAACCTCGCACAGTTGCAGAGTGGATTGAGCCAAGCTCAGTCCGCTTTGGGTGGAGTATCAGACAGCGCTAAAAAGCTTCAACAAGCTTCGGGTTCTTTGAGTGGACTAGCTAGTGCAGGCTCTGCACTGCGTGGTGTGGCGCAAAATGACGCTTCCATTGCCCAGATTGCCGGTCAAGTGGCCCAGAAGGATGGCGTCAGCGATGACGTCAAATCACAGATGCAGCAGATTGCCAGCAAAGCACAGAGCAATGCATCGACAATCCAAAAACTTTCAGGGACCTTAGGCCAATTAAATTCCCTACAGAGCAGCTTGCAAGGAATGCAGAGCCAATTAAACCAGCTGTCATCAATGTCAAGCGTCTTAAATAGTGCCGGGACCACCATTCAACAAGCTAATGGCCTGCTCAACCAACTGGATGGCTATAAGTCAACATTATCGGCAATGCCCGCTTCAGTGAACCAACTGAAGAACGCTACTGGTCAAATTGCTGCGGGCTCCGCTTCACTGAATTCCGGTATCAACCAATATACCGCTGGCGTGGCGCAAGCTGGTGCCGGAGCTAACCAGTTGACAGCTAACTCTGGCCAGCTTAATAGTGGGGCTGGGCAGTTATCTGGTGCCCTGGGTCAACTCAATGCCCAGGTACCAGCCTTAGTTGCTGGCGTTGACCAGTTAGCTGATGGCACCCAACAGTTAGTTGACAATTCGCCAACACTCATCGGCGGGGTCATCCGACTTCAATCTGGTGCTGGTCGCTTAGCACGGGCACTCACCCGGGGCGCGATGACCGTTAACGGGATTAAGACCTCGCCACGGACTGCTAAGATGATCGCTGAACCTGCTAATACCAAACACAAGAACTACAGTTACGTGCCAAACTATGGTCATGCCTTGGCACCTTACGTTCTGTCAGTTGCCCTGTACGTTGGTATCCTGGTCTTTAACTTCGTTTACCCGATTCGCCGGGTTGCCGATCGCAATGGTTCGGGGACGGCTTGGTGGATGAGTAAGGTCGTCGTCGGTGGTTTAGCCGCCATTGCCATGGCTGTTGTCGAATGTACGATTATGATGCTCTGTGGCTTAACGATTGACCACGTTCCATCGTTCTATTTGACGACCGCTCTCTTTGGGCTAGCTTCAATGGCTATCGTGATGTTCTTATCGATGACCTTTGATAACCCGGGTCGTTTCATCGCCATGGTCTTGCTGATGCTGCAACTTGGTGGTTCTGGCGGTACCTTCCCGATGCAAGTAACGATGAAGTTCTATAACATCATTCACTGGTACCTGCCGATGACCTACTCCATTCTTGGTTTACGTCAAGGGATCAGTAGTGGTTTGGGTACTCACTATGCAATGTTCTGCAACCTAGTTCTGCTGGGCATTGCGGTCGTCTTTAACCTGCTGCTTCTTTGGAGTATGAAGGGGATTGCCTCCCACAGTTTCCATGCGCCAAGCGTGGCAAGCATGAAGATGAATGCCCATGGTCCAATGGGTCCTGGTGATGAGTACAATTCTGATGATCATCAGAATAAGAATTAGGAAATTTCCTGGGAAATATTCAGGTGTCTGGCTAAGGCTGGACACCTGATTTTTTGTAGTAAATATATAACTTACTACAAGAAACAAGCTTCAAATGCGATAAACCAAATTTAGCCTACTATGCCTAAAGCATATTGCTATTGAAAAATAATAGGCATTTCACATATATACCCACTTAGTTTATATTATTGATATCAATCAGTACATGAAAGGGATGAATGACAATGAGAATCTTAATTTTAGCCGCAACTGGCCGTGTTTCCAGCTACTTAATTCCAGACCTGTTGAACAGCACTGATGCAGACTTAGTTCTGTTCGGCCACAACGTCGACAAGCGTTTGCAGAAGTACCAGGGAAATAATCGAGTCACTTTAGTGAATGGCGATTTAGGAAATATTGACGAGATTAAAGCTGCTGCTCAAGGCGTTGACTTTGCTGTTTTGAACTTAATGACGGGCAATCCAGTAACTTCTAATGCTGTTGAAGCTTTGGAAGACTCATCTTGTGATCGCTTGGTTGTTACTGGTGGCCACTGTGAACCAAACGATGCCATTGGTGAACGGAGTGTTAATAACAGTAAGCTCAACACGACTTACATCCATGCTCCTTGGTACACCGATGGTGACGAGGTTAACTACCGGGTGACCCATGAAGACAATGATGGTTCACACCACGTTAGTCGGGCCAGCGTTGCTGACTTCATCACTAAGTTAACCCAAGATCCAAGTAAGTACTCTAACGATGACCTGACTTTATACATGGACTAGGGGAGCCATCCTAGAAGGTTGAAAACATTAACTAAAATCAGGAATGGGATAGAATTCGACGGTTAGTTGACACCCATTCCTTTTTTAGGCCTTTTTAGTTTACAATTGTAAATATACTTGGTACAATCACGAAGAATTGACTTGCAGATGGTAATTATTGGAGATTGTCGCATTTGAACTACTAAAGAGGTATTATGAATGGCCAAGAAATCCAAGATTGCTAAACTTGCACATCAACGTGCTCTGGTGGCACGTTACGCAGATAAACGTCGGCAGTTGAAAAAAGCGGGTGATTACGTCGCTTTAAGTAAATTGCCACGTAATTCCAGCCCAGTGAGGTTGCATAACCGCGACCAATATGATGGCCGGCCCCATGCTTACATGCGGAAATTTGGTATGTCGCGTCTGACTTTCCGTCGACTGGCTCATAAAGGTCAGTTGCCAGGTGTACGCAAGGCTAGCTGGTAGAAAAAAGGCTCTAACGTTCGGAATTTCCGAATGCTAGAGCCTTTATTAGTATATGTTATCAGCTTTGCTCAGTCTTACTTTGTGACCCGTGCCAGGAAGTAGTGCTTCTTACCTTTCCGGACAACGACGAACTTGCCATCGAAGTGGCTGGCTGGGTCGATTTCTGCATCGACATCGGTGACTTTTTCACCGTTGATGCGAATGGCACCGTTGGTAATGTCTTGACGGGCTTGACGACGGGAAGGTTCAAACTTCGTGTCATCGACCAGCCAGAGGACGATGTTCTTCTTTTCGCCACTGACTTCGGCAGATGGCATGTTCTTCATTCCCTGTTCGATTTCGTCGGCAGTCAGGTCGGCAATGTCGCCAGAGAAAAGGCTCTTGGTGATGCGTTGAGCTTCTTTCAAGCCTTCTTCACCGTGAACGAATTTGGTTACTTCTTCAGCTAAGCGGCGTTGGGCTTCACGCTTCCAAGGTTCTTTCTTGACCTTTTCTGCCAGGTCATCGATTTCTTCGTGGCTGAGGAAGGTGAAGTACTTCAGGTACTTGATGACGTCGCGGTCATCCTGGTTAATCCAGAATTGGTAGAATTCGTAAGGGGATGTCTTCTTAGGGTCAAGCCAAACGGCACCACCGGCAGTTTTACCGAACTTGGTACCGTCGGCTTTTAACATCAACGGAATGGTGAGACCGTAGGCTTGGGCTTTTGCGCCTTCGACCTTGTGGATTAAGTCGATCCCGTCAGTGATGTTGCCCCACTGGTCAGCACCACCGATTTGCAGCTGGACGTTTTCGTGCTGGTAGAGGTGCAGGAAGTCGATTGATTGCAGGATTTGGTAAGTAAATTCGGTAAATGAAATCCCCACTTCGAGCCGGCTAGCGACGATTTCCTTGTGGATCATCGTGTTGACGTTAAAGAGCTTCCCGTAATCACGCAGGAAGTCTAGCAGGCTTAACTTACCCAACCAGTCACGGTTGTTGACAATGGTGAAGTTGTCAGTGCCGAATAACTTAGTCATCTGGTCAGTCAGGCACTTTTCGTTGTGCTTGACCTGGTCCATCGTTTGCAGGACACGTTCGGATTTCTTGCCGGAAGGGTCACCGATCGCGCCGGTACCACCACCGATGACGATAACCGGATGGTGACCAGCTAACTGGAACCTCTTCAGCAGCATGAATGGGATCAGGTGTCCGATGTGGAGACTATCACCAGTGGGGTCAACCCCGCAGTAGAGACCAATCTTCTTGTCATGAATTAGCTTTTCTAAGCCTTCCTGATCAGTTGCTTGATTAATTGCGCCACGCCACTTTAAATCTTCGATAATGTCCATTCCTATATCCTCCTAACAGTTCAAATAACGAAAAAGTCCCGGGGCTGATCACTCAGCCCTGGGACGAAATTTCGCGGTACCACCCAGCTTCGTATGCTTCCGCATACCTCTTACGAGATGCAGCTTATAAACGAGGGTGTAATTTAGCACGGTGCTTCGTATTGGTTTCCAGCCTGCCAACTCTCTGTGAACGGGGAACACGTGCCTACTAGGGACCTCAGCCACATCAATTATTAATCTGGCACCATTTTGTCACCCTCCTGGTCCTTTGTCAACAGGCTAGGGTGATTATTGCTAAAGACGAACTTTCTGAATAAAAAACTAATTAAAGTTTGACAATAAGACAAAAGTGGGTATAATTGAAATCAATCTCAAGGGATTCATCAGCGAGACTGATTAAGGTGAGAGGCAGTCGGATCCTGCATGGCATTCGTGAAATGGGTGGTTCCATTATCAACCGGCGAGGTAGTCTATGACTACGAAGATGGGTGGAACCGCGTTAGATAACGTCCCTGGTAAATTACCAGGGGCGTTTTTATTTTGATAAGGAGGCCTCAATATGGCAGATCAACAGCAAAAGTTATCACGTTCGTTAAAGAGCCGGCACATCACGATGATCGCCATTGGTGGTGCGATCGGGACCGGGCTCTTTCTTGGATCCGGTAGTGCGATTCACAAAGCCGGACCATCTATTATTCTTTCGTATTTAATTGTGGGAATTTTTTGTTTCTTTATGATGCGTGCGCTTGGTGAACTGATTATGTCAGATACCAGCAAGCATTCGTTTATCGACTTTGTCAAACAATACCTGGGTGACCGGATGGAATTCATCACGGGGTGGACTTACTGGTCATGCTGGCTGAGTCTAGCAATGGCCGATCTAACGGCTACCGGGATTTATTTGCGTTACTGGTTTCCGCACCTGCCCCAATGGGTTGGGCCGCTGATCATCATTATCCTGCTGATGCTGGTGAACATGATCAACGTTGGACTCTTTGGTGAATTCGAAAGTGCCTTTTCGATGATTAAGGTCTTAGCTATCATTGCCTTGATCGTGATCGGTTTGATTATGGTATTGCTCCACATGCACGTCGAGGGTGGGAGCCATGCCACTTTCGCTAACCTAGTTAACCATGGTGGTTTCTTCCCGACTGGCCCGATGGGATTCTTGATGTCCTTCCAGATGGTGGTCTTCGCCTTTGTTGGAATCGAAATGGTTGGGTTAACCGCCGGGGAAACCAAGAACCCACAACACGACATTCCTAAAGCCATCAACGCTTTGCCGATTCGAATTGGATTATTCTACATCGGTTCGATGATCGCAATCATGTCGGTTTATCCGTGGAACCACATCGTCACTTCCTCAAGTCCTTTCGTCCAAGTCTTCAAGGCTATCGGCATTGCCGGAGCTGCTGGGATTTTGAACTTCGTTGTCTTGACGGCTGCCTTATCCGCCACAAACAGTTCAATCTTCAGTACTAGTCGTTCCCTGTATTCCTTGGCAACTGGGGGCAATGCTCCGAAGCGTTTCACTAAGTTGAGCAACAAGGCCGTTCCTAACGGTGCCCTGCAGTTCTCTTCAGCCATCCTCTTCGTCATCGTCATCTTGAACTACGTGATGCCAGCAGGAATCTTCAACATTGTCTCGGGGGTTTCAACGATTAACTTCATCTTTGTTTGGCTAATCATTCTTTGGTGTCACATCCAGTACCGCCGCCAACACCCTCAAGGCCTGTCGAGCTTTAAGATGCCTGGTTATCCGGTGACAAGTTGGTTGACGCTAATCTTCTTCTGTGCCGTCCTGGTCATCTTATTCTTTGATGCCTCGACGCGGACGTCCTTGATGATCTCAATTGTTTGGTTTATCGCTCTGTTTATCGGCTACCAGTTATTGCAACGCTCACGAAACAAGTAAATAATCTGCAGCCCAGTTAGGTGATTGACCTGGCTGGGCTTATTTATATGAATTGGTCTAGTTGTCCATAGACGGACGCTGATGGGAAATAATCAGTATGATTTATAACTTAATTATTATTCTCGGCCGTGATGGTGATGATGTTGGGATTTAAGGCTAGCCAAAAAATTACATGAAAACTTCCATATTAATTTTTTCTAAAGCCAATTCTTGTAAAAGGGTTTACAAAGCGATAACGACGCAGTATATTTAAATTGTAAATTGTTAAGTTCACAGAGGTAATGATGCAATTATTCACCAATTTATCTTGCCAAAGGAACAGCATATTTTATAGAAAGGTGTTAAGATCATGTATCTTTTAATCAATATAATTGGTCTGATTGTCTTTCTGGCAATCGGGGTCCTATTTTCAAAGGACCGCAAGCATATTCATTGGAAAGCGGTTGGGATTATGATTGTCCTCAACCTCTTGCTTGCATGGTTCTTGACTTCATCACCAGCTGGACGTGCTGGGGTTAAGGCCGCTGCTGATGGTTTTACCTGGATCGTTGCCGTTTCTGCTAAGGGGACTGTGTTTGCCCTGGGCAAATGGTATGACCCAAAGAACCTGAACTTTATTTGTTCCGCTCTGATGCCAATCCTGATGATCGTTCCGCTGTTCGACATCTTGACTTACATTGGCTTCCTGCCATGGATTATCAAGTGGATCGGACGTGGACTTTCATTCATCACTGGTCAGCCAAAGTTCGAATCATTCTTTGCTGTTGAAATGATGTTCTTAGGCAACACTGAAGTTCTGGCCGTTTCTGGGATGCAACTTCGTAAGATGACTAAGGAACGTGACTTGACTCTGGCTATGATGTCGATGTCTTGTGTTACCGCTTCTATTCTGGGGTCATATATCCAGATGATGCCTGCACGATTCATTCTGACGGCTGTTCCGATTAACATCGTTAACTCTTTGATCGCAACTAGTTTGCTGAACCCTGTAACGGTTACGCCTGAAGAAGACACGATCGAAAAGGTTGGTAACCAGGGCGACAGTGGCAAGAAGGAACCATTCTTCAGCTTCTTGGGCGACTCCATTTTGGGTGCCGGCCGGCTGATCTTGATCATCATTGCAAACGTTGTTGCCTTCGTTGCATTGGCTGCTTTGATCGACAAGATTCTGGGACTCTTCTGGAAGCCATTATCTCTGGAAAGCATCCTGGGTGTCGTCATGTTCCCATTCTCCTGGCTGCTGGGTCTGCCTGTTCACCAGGCATGGTTCCTGTCACAACAAATGGGGATGAAGCTGGTTACTAACGAATTCGTTGTCATGGGTGCTGTCTCAGGCAAGATTGCTTCAATGAGCCCACACCTGGTTGCTGTTTTGACTACTTTTGTTACCTCATTCGCCAACTTCGGTACTCTTGGGATGATTATCGGTGCTTTCAAGGGCCTGGTTGGTAAGGAACACAACGACTACATTTCTAAGAACGTCGGCTACCTGCTGCTGTCAGGGATCCTGGTATCTCTGCTGTCAGCTGCCTTCGTCGGGATCTTTGTTTGGTAAATATACAATAAGGGGGCTGATAGGCATCTGCCCAGTCAGCCCTTTTTCTTAACAAACTTTTTAAAGCGATTACATTCATAGGAGGAATTGCAATGGCAACAAAAATTATCATGGATACTGATCCAGGCATTGATGACGCAGCTGCTTTGACGATGGCCATCAATGACCCAAACATCGATTTGAAATTGGTAACGACGGTGGCTGGGAACGTCACGGTCGACAAAACGACGATTAACGCCTTAAAGATTGTTCACTTCTTCGGCAAGGGCGATCAGATTCCGGTTGCGGCTGGTGCAGAGCAACCATTGATCAAGCCGTTTGAAGATGCTGCTCGGATTCATGGCGAATCGGGGATGCCTGGTTATGACTTCGGTGATGATTATGGCAAGCCGATTGATAAGCCTGCTGTTGAAGCATTGCATGATGCCATCATGGCGGAAGACCAGATTACATTAGTACCTACTGGTTCTTACACTAATATTGCCTTACTCTTCAGTGAGTACCCAGAAGTAAAATCACACATTAAACAGATCGTAGCGATGGGTGGTTCACTGTCTGGTGGCAACATGACCAGTACATCTGAATTCAATGTCTTCACGGACCCGGATGCTGCTAAGATTATGTACAATTCTGGTATTCCGATCGTTACCGTCGGCTTGGACATTACGCTTAAGGCTCTGCTGACTGCCGACACGATTGAAAAACTGGGGCAGATGAACGAAGCAGGTAAGATGCTGCATGGCCTCATCACCCACTACAATGACGGCAGTAACACTGGCCGTCCAATGCACGACGTTAATACGATCTTCTATCTCTTACATCCAGAAGCTATTAAGACTAAGGATATGTGGGTAGATGTTCAAACTGATGGTCCGGCCATTGGTGCTTTGGTTGGTGACATCCGTGGTGCCTACCATGATGGCAAGACCAACGCAAAGGTTTGTGTTGATATTGATGCCGATTACTTCAACAAGTGGTTCTTGGATGAAGTCAGCAAGATCAAGATGTAGAGATTAAAATTTTTCTATCAAGAGACTGGCATGTAGTGTGCCAGTCTCTTTTGGCCTTATAGCGAACAATTCTAATTCATAATCGCTGAATTCTTCGTCCTTCAAATTTGGTTAGAACTAAAATTGAGAATTTTGTCAAATTTTTTCGCAAAATATTGGGCCAAAGACAATTGAGTATGTGTTATCATTATTGAGTACAGGGATAACTACTGAAGTACTTCTTACCAAAAACTGGGGAGAAAAGTTAGTGGCCGTAAGGCTATGGGACTTTGCTAATTAGTAAAAAGTACTACTACATATTTGAATTAACTACTGTTAACTACTGTTTAAGTAGTGGTAAAACTACTTATAACAGTATATAATAGGCGTTGATAGGTAGCTGTTTTCTGTAATAACAGTTTGGTGCGTAGTAGCTACAGCTACTATTTAAAGAGGGATGTTTATAATGGTAGACTACGAAAAAATAGACCGGTTCGTACTTAATTGTGGTGTGATTGCCGATCCCGAACAATTAGCTCGGTTTGTTTTGAACAATTTGATTCGTCTGTTGAACTTTGATACTGGCATGGTGATGTTTTTGCACCCGGATGGCAATATCAAATGGATTGACGAATGGGGCGAAGGCGCTCGTGTTGGTAACAAGCTGAGTGACCACTACGTGTGGGAAGGACTAGGCGATCCTAAATCTATCCAGGAAGCTGGCAATATCGTCTACAAGAAGCTTTCTGCTCGTCAGCGAATGATGATGAGTCCTGATGATATGCGGAAGATGCACTTGGACGGGCTAGCTAAGGCCACTGAATTGCGGGGGATTAAGTGGTCGATGGGTTTCGGTCTATGGGATGATTCCGGAACGCTGATGGCGATTTACGCGATCAGTCGTATCCATGGCCAAAAGTACACGGATGATGAAATGGAAACTGCTGACTTGGTGTTTAAACACATCAATAACCTCTTCCGCAATTTCTACGTCAATGTGACTGGCGATACTAGCGAGAGCGAGTCGGTTAAAACTGAAAAGGAAATTTTAACGCCGCGTGAATGGGAAGTTGCAGGATTGTTATTGCGTGGTCTAACTAATGAAGGCATTGCACGTGAGTTGGACATTAGTAAATATACTGTCAACAAACACGTCGAAAACATGCATACAAAACTCAAAGTTAATAACCACAGTGCGTTGATTTCGCGGCTTTACAAACTGTCCCAAGCACGGAACAATAAAGCATAGCTGATAGCACTGGTAAAATCAGGCCCCTGATGTTTTAACACAAACACTAGGGGCTTTTCTTGTGGGATTATTAGCCCACAAAGAGGGCTTACTAAGTTGAATTCAAGCCCTATTTAAGGTAAAGTATAACTGACGTGAAACAATAGAAATGTTTCACATAGAGAGGCGGTTAGACATGAATCCGGAACAATTTCGGGACATCTTAGCTCAACATGGGATTGACCTCAGTGAGCGCCAATTACAGCAATTTGCAGATTATTACCAGGCACTGGTTACTACTAATAAGCACGTCAATTTGACGGCCATTACCGAAAAACCAGCTGTATATCTCAAACACTTTTATGACTCGCTGACTGGAGCTTTGGCTTACCCGCAGCTGCAAAGTCAAGCTTTAACAATTTGTGATATCGGGGCTGGTGCGGGCTTTCCTTCGCTGCCTCTAAAAATTGCCTTTCCTCAATTAAAGGTAACAATTGTGGATTCATTGCAAAAGCGGATCAACTTTTTGGATGACTTAGTTAGTCAATTGGGCCTAACTGATGTCTATCTGGTCCACGACCGTGCCGAAACTTTTGCTGATAAGAAGAGCAAAAACCGTGAAGCTTTTGATCTTGTGACGGCCCGGGCGGTAGCAAGGATGAGCGTCTTGAGTGAGTTATGTTTGCCTGCCACTAAGGTTGGCGGTGTTTTCCTGGCTTATAAAGGGTCAGCTGGAGAAGATGAACTCCAAACGGCTGAACCTGCCATCCACAAACTCGGTGGGCAGGTAAACCAGGTGGCAAAATTAAAGCTGCCAGTTGACGATGAACCACGACAAATCATCGTGGTTGATAAAGTCGTCAAGACACCGCTAAAGTATCCGCGGCGTCCGGGGCTTCCGGCCAAAAAACCGTTATCGTAGAGAAAAAGGGAGGACGTTTGATGGCATTTTCTTTATTTGGCTTTAACAGGCACCATGAGGAAAAGAATGTAAAAAATCAAGTTGTATCAGTACCGCTTGATCAGATCGAACCCAACCGCTACCAACCACGCAAGGTGTTCAATCCAGAAGAAATTCAGGAATTAGCCCAGACAATCGATGAACACGGCCTGTTACAGCCGATTGTGTTGCGTGAGTACGAACCGAGCAAGTATGAGATTATCGCCGGTGAACGGCGCTTTCGGGCAATGAAGCTTTTGAAGTGGGAAACGGCACCAGCTATTGTTGAAAAGATGAGCGACAAAGAGAGTGCCTCCCTTGCCTTGGTCGAAAATTTGCAGCGTGCTGATCTCAGCCCGGTAGAAGAAGCCCAGGCTTACCGGCGTTTGATGAAAATGAACGGTTTGACCCAAAAAGATTTGGCTAAGGGGATGGGCAAGAGCCAGTCCACTATCGCTAATAAGTTGCGGCTGCTCAAACTGATTCCGCCAGTTCAAAATGCTATTTTGGATCATCGGATCAGTGAACGTCACGGGCGAGCTTTACTGGGCCTTGATGAAAAGCAACAACGTGACCTGCTGATGGACATTGTCAATGATCATTGGACGGTGCGGCAAACTGAAGATTACGTTGACGTTTTACTAGGCAAGACAACTGTCCCGTCTCCTGACGGAACAGTAAATGGTGCAGGAGAAGATCAGCCAACCGCTCAGTCTGATCAAGAACAGAGCAAATCAAAACCTGCTAAGAAAACGGGTGGAAGCCAAAATAAAAAGAAACCTCGCAAGCGGCGTCGTCGTTTAAAGAAAACTAACCGTACAACCGACCCGCAGATTGCTTTAAATACCATTCGCCAGTCTATTCGGATGGTCAACCAGAGTGGCGTTAAGATTCAAGCAACTGAACAAAACGACAGCGATGCCTACAAGTTCATTATCACGATTCCAAAAAAGGAGGAGTAGGTAGATGGCAAATATAATTGCGCTGGCTAACCAAAAGGGCGGCGTCGGCAAGACAACGACGAGCATCAACCTTGGGGCCTGTTTGGCAGACCTGCACCAGCGGGTTCTGTTAATCGACTTGGATCCCCAAGGCAACGCCACTAGTGGTTTGGGCATCGATAAACGCAAGATTGACCAAAACGTTTATGACGTTTTAATCAATGATGTTCCACTAAAGGACGTCATCATGAAGAGCAGTCATCCGGGCTTGGATGTTGCCCCGACGACGATCGCCTTATCAGGCGCTGAAGTGGAACTGACCTCTTTAATGGCACGTGAAACACGCCTGAAAGATGCCTTTGGCGACGTTGGTGATAAGTATGATTTCATCTTAATCGACTGCCCACCTTCGTTGGGACTTCTGACAATCAACGCCTTTACAGCGGCTGATTCGATCCTTATTCCGGTACAGAGTGAGTACTACGCACTGGAAGGACTTAGCCAGCTGATGAACACCATTCAGTTAGTGCGGAAGCACTTCAACAAGCAACTGAAGATTGAGGGCGTTTTGCTTACCATGTATGATCGGCGGACTAAGCTGGGTCAGCAGGTCAACGCCGAAGTGCAAAAATACTTTGGCTCGCAGGTTTACAAGACCATTATTCCGCGAAACGTGCGCCTTTCAGAGGCTCCTAGTCATGGCGAAGCAATTGTGGATTATGATCGCCGTTCTACGGGGGCTAAGGTGTACCGTCAACTAGCAAAGGAAGTGTTGGCTGATCATGGCAAAGAATGAAAAAACTGGCTTGGGACGCGGTATCGAAGCGCTCTTTGCGGAAAATGACGTTGAGGATAATAGCGACGAAACGGTTCAAGATATTGAACTGACAAAGATTCGCCCTAATCCTTACCAACCGCGGCGAGACTTTGATAAAAAGGCCCTAGACGAACTGGCTAGTTCCATCAAGAAATCAGGTGTTTTCCAGCCGGTTATCTTGCGCCAACCGAATCCGCAGTTAGAGCGCTATGAGCTGATTGCGGGTGAACGGCGTTTCCGGGCATCGAAGATTGCTGGGAAGACCACGATTCCCGCCATCATCCGGCAGATGACCGACGAACAGATGATGGAAGTTGCGGTTTTGGAAAACCTGCAACGGGAAGATCTAACGCCGTTAGAAGAAGCTCAAGCTTATGCAACTTTGATGGATAAGCTGAATTTAACGCAGGCCGAAGTAGCTAAACGTTTGGGCAAGAGCCGGCCATATATCGCTAACTACTTGCGTTTGCTTAGCCTGCCGGATGAGATCAAGAAGTTGGTCGATAACCGGCAGCTTTCGATGGGGCAGGCACGGACATTACTGGGCTTGAAGGACAAGTCGCAACTGGTGGCTGTTGCTCAGCAAGTCGTCAAAAACAACTTAACGGTGCGTCAACTGGAAGACGTGGTGAACCGCAAAAACGGTAGTGCCAAGGAAAAGCCAAAACGACGGGCACCTAAGAAATCAGTTTTCTTACGGGACGCTGAAAACCAGCTTCAGGATCGTTTTGGTGCTCGGGTGACCGTGTCCCCATCGCGAAAGCGTGGTCGTGGTAAAATTGAAATTCCTTATACTAGCAATTCTGACTTAACACGGGTCCTTGATTTGCTGGGAATTAAATATGATGATTAACGGGGGTGCCAAATGGCTGATTACAAACTCAACGATATCGTAATGATGAAGAAGCCACACCCGTGTGGCACGAATCGGTGGCAGATCATCCGGGTTGGTGCGGATATCAAAATTCAGTGCACCGGCTGTGGGCACATCGTGATGATGACCCGTCACAACTTTGACAAACGAATGAAGAAAGTCCTAAAACGGGCTGACAATGAGGAGGACTAATTAACAATGGCTTTAACTGCAGGTATTGTCGGTTTACCAAACGTCGGTAAATCCACGTTATTTAACGCAATCACGAAGGCGGGCGCCGAAATGGCCAATTACCCGTTCGCAACGATCGACCCTAACGTCGGGATGGTTGAAGTGCCAGACAAGCGCTTGGACCGGATTCAGGAACTGATTCCAGCCAAGAAGATTGTGCACACGACCTTTGAATTTACTGATATTGCCGGGATCGTTAAGGGCGCTAGCAAGGGTGAAGGCCTTGGTAACAAGTTCCTGGAAAACATTCGTCAGACTGATGCCATTATTCACGTGGTTCGGGCATTTGATGACGACGACATCACTAGTGTTACCGGCAAAGTGGACCCAGTTGATGATATCGACACGATCAACCTGGAGCTGATCATGGCTGACCTGGATGCCGTTAATAACCGTCTGGGCAAGGTTAAGCGGGCAGCTAAGGGTCGTTCTAAGGAAGCATTGGCTGAACTGGCAGTGCTGGAAAAGATTAAGCCAGTTCTTGAAGCAGGTAAGTCAGCTCGTTCTATCGACTTTACTGATGATGAAAAGCCAATTGTGAAGGGACTCTTCCTCTTGACTACTAAGCCGGTACTTTACGTTGCCAACATCGCTGAAGACGACATGGCCGACCCAGACAATGCCAAGTACATGGATAAGATTCGTGAGCATGTCAAGGGAGACGGTGAAGTGATTGGTGTTGCCGCCGCTGCTGAAGAGCAGATTGCCGAAATGGACGATGCGGACAAGGCCGACTTCCTTGAAATGGAAGGTGTCAAGGAACCAGGTTTGAACCGTTTGATTCGTGCTGCCTACAAGCTCTTAGGACTTGAAACCTTCTTTACTGCTGGTGGTCCTGAAACCCGTGCTTGGACCTTTAAGCGTGGTACCAAGGCTCCCCAAGCTGCTGGGATCATTCACTCTGACTTCGAGCGTGGCTTCATTGCTGCCCAGATCATGAAGTATGAGGATTTGGATAAGCTGGGCTCCGAACAGGCAGTTAAGGATGCTGGGAAATTGCACCTTGAAGGGAAAGACTATGTCATGCAAGATGGTGACATTGTTGAATTCCGCTTCAACGTCTAATTATTAAGGCATCAGAGAGGAGAATTCTGCCATGAGCGAGGATTTGCAGAAAAAGAATGCCGACGCCAAGCAACGCCAGGCACAAAAGATCAAGCAGGCTAATCAGGCCGCTGCCAACGAGCTGACACAGTACCACCTGACACGGAAAAACGAGGACTTTGTTTACCAGCTGCAAAAGCAGTTAAAGGAACAGGGCGCCAAGACTGACGCCATTCCGGGGATGATTCAAGAGACGGTTAAATCGCTGCAAGAAGGCCAAAAGAGTGGTAAGACGGCAAAAGGAATGTACGGGACACCAACTCATTATGCCCACGAACTGATTCATCCAAATGCAGAAAAGAAGCAGGAAAACCTGAAGACATCATCATTCCCGCAATTAGCACTGGATAACACCATCATGCTGTTTGCCATCTTTACGATCATGTACGGGATCATGGGTTCTCTGCCGAATAACAGTATCGGTAAGCTCAAGGTCAACGGGGCTGCCGGAATTACGGCAATCGTCATTATTTCCGTCGTCGGTGGTCTGTCATTTGGCTACATTACTAAGCTGATGGAGCCCGTTAAGGACGAAGCTACGGGACGTGTTAAGAGGCGCCCAGTTGGGATGCGCATTGGTCTGACTATCGCAGCGTTTATCGTTTGGCTTGCTGCTTACATGTTAGTCAACTTGCTGCCAAATATCATTAACCCAATCCTGAATAACTGGATCAACCTGGTTATCGGTGTGATTGCCATCATTGGTGACATTTATTACCGTCGTCGTTACCACATTGTCGGCAGTGCATTTAGCACCCGTCAACCGAATAACAGGCGTAAGAGATAAATTAAGTTCTCTGTATTGACCATTGGGAGCATTAATAGTAAGGTAGTAGCTAATCTTAACAAGGGAGTGTCTTCAAACATGTCGAATTGGGATACAAAGTTTGCCAAAAAAGGTTTAACTTTTGATGATGTTTTGCTTATTCCAGCTGAAAGCCACGTACTTCCGAACCAGGTTGATTTAAGTACCAAGCTGGCACCAAATATCAAGTTGAACGTGCCGTTCATCAGTGCCGGAATGGACACCGTCACGGAAAGCTCAATGGCAATTGCAATGGCGCTGCAAGGTGGGATGGGTGTTATTCACAAGAACATGTCCATCCAAGCCCAAGCAGGAGAAGTTTCTACGGTCAAGGGCGTTGATTTGCCAGCATCATTTGGTAAGGCCGCTGTTGATGACAAGAAACGTTTGCTGGTTGCCGCTGCCGTTGGTGTTACCAGCGACACGTTTGAACGTGCAGAAGCCTTACTGAAGGCTGGTGCTGACGCTATCGTTATCGATACTGCTCACGGTCACTCTGCCGGTGTTCTGCGCAAGATCGCCGAAATTCGTGATCACTTCCCAGATGTTACCCTGATTGCCGGGAACGTTGCTACCGCTGAAGGTACTAAGGCCCTCTACGACGCCGGTGTTGACATTGTTAAAGTCGGGATTGGCCCTGGCTCTATTTGCACGACCCGTGTCGTTGCTGGTGTCGGTGTTCCTCAAATCACTGCCGTTTACGATGCAGCTTCTGTTGCTCGTGAATATGGCAAGACCATCATTGCCGATGGTGGTATCAAGTACTCTGGCGATATCGTCAAAGCACTGGCTGCCGGTGGTAACGCCGTTATGATGGGTGAAATGCTCTCTGGTACTACTGAAGCACCTGGTCAATTGTTCGAAGAAAACGGTAAGAAGTACAAGATGTACCGTGGGATGGGTTCCGTTGCTGCAATGGCTCAATCACATGGCTCTTCTGACCGTTACTTCCAAGGCGGTGTCAACGAAGCTAACAAGCTGGTTCCAGAAGGTATCGAAGGCCGTGAAGAGTACAAGGGTGACGTCGCTGACGTTATCTTCCAAATGGTCGGTGGATTACGTTCCGGCATGGGTTACGTTGGTGCACCTGATATTCCAACTCTGATTGACAAGGCCCAATTTGTTCAAATCACAAACGCTGGCCTGCGTGAATCACACCCACACGACGTTCAAATCACTAAGAAAGCGCCAAATTACAAGCGTGAATTCTAATTAAACAAGATCAAATAATGATAAGAGGGAGACTGAAGTCGTTTACGGCTTCGTAGTCGCGCCCCCACACGCAACAATAGGCCTCTAGCGTTCGGATTTTCCGGACGTTAGAGGCCATTGCTGTACTGTGCTATTCTCTTTTTATCCATGTGGAAGAGATTATGCTACAACCCTTCTTTTATTTCCCGGGGAATATCCTGGTTCTCCACTTACTTATCATTTTTCAGTTGTGCAGAATGCTTTATCAATGCTAAACTAGTAAAGAGTATTGTAAAAAATCGTGGAGGAAAGAACAGTGCAAACCATTTTATGGATATTACTGGTTGCTTCTGCAGTGATTTTTATTGTAAAGTTACTGTTCCAAATGGGACGCATCCGGCATGGCAGCAATATGAACCCAGGCAAGTTTGGGGTCCTGTTTAACTGGGTTTTAATTATTGTTTTCGTTGGTAGTTTAGGCGGCTTGATCTACGGCTTTGTTAATCCAGCTGCATATCAGAGCCACAGCAAGTCTGCGCAGGCTGTGAGTTCTTCAAGTTCTAGCTCATCTTCATCATCGTCTACTGTGACTGATACTGAATCAGATCGCGTTAAATGGACACCCAAACGGGCTAGGTTGAATGATAACGGTGAAGCAAGAGTCCGCTTTACCATTCCGGCTGGTTATAAAGTTCAAATCGTCGGTCACAAGTATGGTAGCAAGTACAAGACCTTCAAGCGTGTCAACCATGAACGGACGGCACGTTACACCTTTAGCAATGCCGGCGAGTACGATATTATTTGTATAGCTAAGAATGGTGACAAGAAGACCTATCATTTAAGAATTCATGATACTAGCAGTTCATCGAGCTCTAGCAGCACTTCTTCTAGTGCTTCCAGTTCAAGCAGCTCTAGTTCAAGTAGTTCGTCTTCATCTAGCAGCCACAGTGATTCCAATAGTAATGGCAGCAACAGCAGTAACGGTGGCAGTAGCAATGGTGGCGGCAGCAGTAGCAGCCGTTCCTCTAATACTGGCACATCTGGTGGCGGTGAATCGACGAGTTCTTACCGTGCTCCACAGCGTTCAACTGGCGGCGGGAGCAGTTATACCCCAAGGCAATCGGCACCACAAGCCCCAGCACAAAATGGTGGCCCAGTTGGTCCTGGTTACTAATAGTTGTGCACTTGCATAGTAACATTAGGAAATACGGCTAGAGGCTGAGGAAAACATGGTTTCCCCAGCCTCCTTTCTTAATTATGAACGGAGGCTCTAAAATGAAAATATTAATTGTTGACGACGATAAGGAAATCGTCCAATTGCTAGAAATCTATGTCCGCAATGAGGGCTATGAGCCTGTAACTGCCTACAATGGCAAGGAAGCAATGACGAAGCTGAATACTAATCCCGATATTGCTTTGATTATTCTAGATATCATGATGCCTGAAATGGACGGAATGGCCGTTATTAAGCAAGTTCGGAAGGATTCTGGGATTCCAATTTTAGTTCTATCAGCTAAGACTGCTGACATGGATAAAATTCAGGGGCTTGTGACGGGAGCGGATGATTACGTAACTAAGCCGTTTAATCCCTTGGAAGTTATGGCCCGCGTTAAGTCTCTGCTGCGGCGGAGTAAGGGCGACGTCACTAACGACCAACCTGATGTACTTGAAGTCGGCCCGCTGACAATTAATAAGGATTCACATGAAGTGAAAACAATTAATGGCAACACTATCCAGCTAACTGCACTAGAGTTCGGGATTCTGTATCTCTTGGCCAGTCACCCGAACCGTGTGTTTAGCGCTGATGATATCTTTGAACGGGTTTGGCAGCAAGAATCTGTCGTCTCTGCCAAAACTGTGATGGTCCACGTTTCGCACTTACGGGACAAAATTGAGGCTGCTACCGGCGGCGAAAAGGTTATTGAAACTGTTTGGGGCGTCGGTTACAAGGTCGAGGCACATTAAATTAAGAGGGGAGGTTAGCTTTTGCTGACCTCCCTTTTCTGTTTTTGCCTTGAATGTTAAAATGAATAAGATTGCGGGAAGGGAGGCTGCGACTTGAAACTAACAACCCGTGAGAAAACTTCATTGTTTTTTGAAGCTGTTATTACAATTATTCTCTTGGCCATGTTAGACCTCGCAGTGATTACCATCCTGCAGAGTGTTGTTCGTGCTAATCCTGGTGTGGCTGTGGGCATTTACATCATCAAGAAATCCTTGGTCTTTAGCCCAACGCATATCCGCATCTGGAGTTATCAAAGTTGGGTTATCGGTATTTTAGTAGTCCTTGATTTGATTGTTCTATGGTGGCGCCTCATCCGCCGTTATCATCAGTACCAGATGCACCACATCATTAATGAACTGCATTACATTGCTAATGGCCACTTGGATCACAGGATTCCGTTCAAATTACGCGGGGATGCTCAACACGTGATTGTAAGTGTCAACGCGTTGGTCGATAGCACCGTTCGTTCGATGAACGATGAGCGGAAAATGGAAAAATCAAAGGACGAGCTCATCACTAACGTTAGTCATGACTTGCGAACACCGTTGACGTCTATCATCGGCTACTTGGGGTTAGTCGAAGATCATCAGTACCGTAGTGAAGAAGACATCTTAAAATATACCCATACTGCTTATGAAAAGGCTAAGCAGATGAAGAATTTGGTTGAAGATCTTTTTGAATACACCAAAGTTCAGCAGAGCGGGGCACCGGTTTCAATGATGCGTCTTGATTTGGGACAGTTGCTTGAGCAGGTAGCTGCTAGCTTTGAATTGGAAGGACGCAAGCGGGGAATTGATATTAACGTTGAAGTCGTTCCTTCGCCTCTTAAAATTGAGGCTGATCCTGAAAAGCTAGGTCGGGTCTTTAGCAACCTCGTGTCGAATGCACTTAAGTATGGTAATGGAGCGAGTTACATCCATTTAAGCGCTCGCGAGCACGGCTCGACCGTTCAAATTAAGGTATCTAATGATGGTGAACGGATTCCGGCTGAATCCGTCTCCCACCTTTTTGAGCGTTTTTATCGAGTCGAAGAATCGCGTTCCAAAAAGACAGGTGGTACCGGCTTAGGATTGGCGATCGTTAAAAGCATTGTGGACTTACATCATGGGACGGTAGTAGCCCGTTCCAATGATGATGAAACGAGTTTCATTGTTAATTTGCCAATGAAGCAAAATGCAAATACGGAGGAGAAAGCATGAGAAAAGGTTTGAGAAAATGCTGGATAGTTGCTATGGCTGTCCTGATGGCAATCGCTGGGATTAGTTTTGGGGGAGTTACAACTGCTAGTGCCGCTAGCACGGACACCCAGGTCAATGCGAAAGCTGCGATTGCGGTTGATCGATCTACTGGTCAGATTATTTACCAAAAAAATGCTAATCAGCGCCGGGCAGTGGCTTCGATGAGCAAATTGCTGACTGTGGCAGTGATTGAGCAAGAGATTCACGATGGCAAGCTTAAATGGGATACCAAAGTGAAGATCTCAAAGCCAGTAGCTAAGCTGTCACAAAAGAAGGACTTTAGTAACGTTCCCTTAGTTGCCAGTCACAAATACACGGTTAAACAACTAACTCATGCCGCCCTGATTCAATCGGCTAACGGTGCCGCTCTGGCTCTGTCACATGCTAAAGGCGAGTCAACTAAGCAGTTCAACAATAAGATGCAAAAGACTGCTCGTCGGATGGGCGTCAAGGATGCCAAAATTTATAACGCTTGTGGTTTAACCAATGGTCAGGTTGGTTCATTGGGATTGAAGGGGCAAAAGAAATCCCGTGAAAATGAGATGTCAGCTAAAGACGTCGCTAAGGTAGCAAACTGGCTGGTCCAAAAATATCCATCAGTTATCAAGATCACGAAGACCACTAGTGAAAAATTCCCAACGTCTAGTAAAAAGACAACGACAATGAAAACTTTCAACAAGATGCTGCCAGGTCAATCTGATGCTCCAAAGAGTGTCCATATCACTGGACTGAAGACGGGAACATCTGATAAAGCTGGGGCATGCTTTGTCAGCACCGGTAATTACAATGGCCACCAGTTGATTACTGTGGTGATGCATGCCAATGGTGGCGGTGATCAACGGTTTACCCAGACGGCTAACCTATACAAGAACGTCTTTACCAACTACAAACCGGTTATCCTTACCAAAGTATCGACTTTGCCGACGAGTGTTGCCTCTGTCGTTGTTCCTGATGGTAAGCAACAAACAACGACGAACCTGGCTGTCTCTAAACCAACGACCATCTGGATGAAGAACAGTCAACAGATCAGTCAGTGGACGACTTCATTAACTTTGCAGTCTAGCAAACGGACAAAACACGGTGGCCTGATTGCCCCTGTTAAGAAGGGCGAAACAGTGGGTACTGTTAATTACAGTATGAATGGCTTTAAGTGTCTGAATGGTAGCTCTTCAGTCAAAGTGCCGGTAGCAGCTCAAACCAGTGTTTCACGTGCTAACTGGTTTGTTCGGACTTGGCGGGCAATCCACCGTCGCTAAAGCTTTGTGGACTTAGGTGGTATCGTCCATTTCGTAAATGTGGTAGACTAATTATCAGAAAAACGTTAAAAATTGTAACTAATCTCGTGATCCATGGAGGTACCTTGATTGGGTAAAGAAGCGAAAGAAAGAGCAAGGGAAGAACCGGATTGGTTGTACGTGCTCGGTATTGCGATGCCGCTATGTCTGAGCTATATTCCGATTGGATTAGCGTGTGGGATTTTACTGCATGCTGCCGGATTTAACTTCGTTTTGGCATTTTTTGTGTCAGTTGTTGTCTTTTCCGGCGGGGCCCAATTCCTGATAGCTTCGATGCTAACCATTAACGCACCATTGTTTCAAATCTTGACAATGCTGTTTTTCCTGGAATTACGTTATGCCTTACTAGGTTCCAGTTTGTCAAAGTATTTGAGTCGTGAAAATCAACACTTCGTTTTGCTATTCGCGATCTCAATGAATGATGAAAACTACGCGATTAACTATCTGAAGTTCGCTACTGATAAAAAGTGGCGGCCAAAGCAGGCACTGCTCGTTGAACATTACTCGTTGCTGTTCTGGTCTGTTTCTAACATGGTTGGGGCGCTGATCGGCAGTGCTTTATCTATCAATTTGGAAATCGTTGATTTCGCGTTGACGGCACTGTTCCTGTACATGATTGTGATGCAGGTGCGTAACCA
Source organism: Limosilactobacillus sp. (assembly GCF_040772465.1). Taxonomy (GTDB): domain Bacteria; phylum Bacillota; class Bacilli; order Lactobacillales; family Lactobacillaceae; genus Limosilactobacillus. The sequence goes on from NZ_JAXGYB010000001.1 coordinate 422,607, forward strand.
CTTAACGCTAATTATTTGCTTGTTATCGGCAGTTTTGTCGGTCGTATTCTTAACTCTGTTGAAGAGCACGATTGGGATTGTGGTGGCAACGTTACTGGCTTCATTTGCTGGTTTCTTGATCGAAAACCAAGTCCGCAAGCATGCCAAGCATCCAAATCATACCTGGATTTTAGGACGGATGATGTGTCCTGAAAATACGCGTGACACTGTCGAAGATAGCGAAGCCAAGAAGGAATTTGCGGCTGAGGAAGCAGAAGGGCCAACGGATGATGTGTCAACAGGTGAACGCTTAGTCGTTAAGGCCGATAGTTCTGCTGCAAAAGACAGTGGTGCTGATAAATCGAAGCCGTCGTCCAGTCAGGACAAAAAGTAACGGGAGGTACGATGATGGCAAACATACTTACGACTTTACCGTTACTGACCGCTGTCACTAATGACAAGGGAATTGGTTATCATGTGCTGCTTATTATCCTGGGTGGAATCGCGGCCTTTATTCCCCGTTATTTCCCGATGCGGATTTTTACTAAGCGTAAGATTCCCGAATGGTTTAATGAATGGATGAAGTACGTGCCAGTCAGCTTGTTTACTTCGCTGGTTATTAAGGGTATCTTTATTACCAACCAAGGCTACCACTTTGTTCCACTTGGTCACGTCTCACAGATTATCGCGGCGGTCTTTGTTATCGTTGCGGCTTACTTTACCCGGTCGATGTCGATTTCCGTGATTACTGGCTTGATCATGGTCTTCCTGGTATCACTGGTACTATAAAATTTGCAAACAAAAAGCGATCTGCCATTACGACAGGTCGCTTTTTGTATATCAGGAATCCGACGTTAGAGCGGAACCTTCTGCATTATTTACTTAACCATGTAGTCACGTGTCATCGGCAGGTGGCGACCAGATGGACCCTTAGTCAGCAGGTACTGTACAACGTCGATGTTACCTGATTCGAATGAACCAGCACATGCCTGCAGGTAGAGGTCCCACATCCGGGTGAAGCGTTCACCCATCATGTCGGTGATTTCATCGCGGTTGTTGTTGAAGTTGCTGTCCCAGATTTCCAGGGTGCGTTGGTAGTGACGACGCAGCATTTCAACGTCACAGATTTGCAAATTGTTTTCGGTAATGCGGCCGATGATTTCAGCCAGTCCGGGAACGTAGCCACCTGGAAAGATGTACTTGTTGATCCAGCCGTTAGTGGCACCACCTTGTTGACGAGTGATTCCGTGAATCAATGCCACACCGTCGTCCTTCAGGTAACGGGCAACATCTTTGAAGTAGAGACCGAGGTTTTCTTTGCCGACGTGTTCGAACATTCCGACTGAGGTGATGTAGTCCCATTGGCGGTCACCCAGTTCACGGTAGTCGACCAGCTTAACTTCGGCAACATCCGATAAGCCTTCGTTCTTGATCCGGTCAGCAACGAACTGGTACTGTTCTTCACTCAGGGTGACACCGGTAACCTTCAGGTGGTATTTCTTGGCAGCCGTTAGCATCAGCGTGCCCCAGCCACAACCGATATCGAGCAAGGTCCGGTCAGGTTGTGGGTCGAGCTTTTGTAAAATGTGGTCGACCTTAGCTTTTTGGGCCTTGGTTAAATCAGAACGGTTGCCATCGGTGAAGTAAGCACAAGAGTAAGTGAGGGTGTCATCCAGCCATAACTTGTAGAAGTCGTTACCGACGTCGTAGTGACTTTGGATGTCTTCCTGGCTTTCCTTTTCGGAGTGGCCTTGCTTTGGCAAGATGCGGCGCAACTTGGAGTTACGCATGAAGCTGCCAGCGTTTTCGTAGGCTGAAGTGATCAGCTTTTGCAGGCTGCCGTCCACTTCGATTCGCTTGTCCATGTAAGCTTCACCAAGGGCAATGGATGCGTTTTTGGTGATGTCCCTGATCGAGATCTTTTCGTTAAAGCGAATGGTGACTTCTGGCTGTCCTTCGCCGTAATCTACGCTGCTGCCATCCCAGAAGACAACCCGTACGGGGATGTTAAAGGAGTGCTTCAGGATGGACTTTAAGAACGTTTTTTCGAGCATCGTAATTCTCCTTTTTAGTCATAATACGTAGTTATTATACACCTGTGGTCAGGATCGGTCATAGCAGACGCGGTGTATAATATTGAGCGAATCTTTTAATAGGAAGTGGTTTCGTGAATAACGCCTGGGAACGCTTTAAAGCCAACAAGTTTTTGCGGAGAATGGTCGTTTTGCTGGCTATCATTTTCATTTTGTACTGTTTGCGGCCGATGATGAACATGATCCTCTTTACTTTCATCTTTACTTTCTTGGTCGTCAAATGGGTGCGATTGGTCCAGCGCTGGTTGCCTAAAGTGCCATCGTGGATCATTGTTCTGATCACCTACGTGGTTTTGATCATTTTGGTGTATTTCGCCATCACCAGGTACCTGCCCGTACTGGTCAACCAGATCACCAAAATCGTCAACAGCATGATCAAGTATTATCAGAATAACGGTGGAACTATTTTGAAATACGTGCATCACTACGTTAGCAACGCGACGATCGTCAGTCAGACGCGGCATTGGATGGGCATCCTGGTGAAGACGCTGACAAACGTAGGGGCACTGACAATCACTTTCTTCATGTCGTTGATCCTCAGTTTCTTCTACACGATCGAATTAGAGCAGATGAACCGCTTCTCCCGGCTTTTTTTGCAGAGTAAAGTGGCTTGGCTCTTTCAAGACATCCATTACTTTGGAAAAATCTTCGTCAACACCTTTGGGGTAGTCATCGAAGCCCAGTTTTTTATTGCCCTGTGTAATACGGCCATCACTACTGTCTGCTTGATCTTTATGAAGATGCCGCAGATCTTTGCCCTCAGCATCATGGTTTTCTTCCTCAGTTTGATCCCGGTAGCGGGGGTCATCATTTCGCTCTTCCCATTATCGATGGTGGCCTTTACCGTCGGCGGTTGGCGGGATGTCATCTACATTCTGATTATGATTACGTGCATCCACATGTTGGAGTCATATGTGCTGAACCCTAAATTTATGTCGAGCCGAACCGAACTGCCAATCTTCTACACCTTCGTAATCCTGGTATTTAGTGAACACCTCTTTGGTGGTTGGGGTTTAATCGTCGGTGTGCCGGTCTTTACCTTCTTCTTGGATGTACTCGGAGTACAACGTAATAAAGTTCAAAAACAGCCCGTCAAAGAAAATTTGGATAAGAAAGCGGATTAGTTCGGAAACCACCTTTACTTTTGCCCGCATTAGCTATATCTTATTAGTAAGTTCTTGTTTTGCTGATATTTATTCAGTCTAATATCATTAATGTTCGTATTTTGGAAAGGATGGGTCCCATGACCACTGATATTGAAATTGCTGACGCTGCTAAGATGCTGCCAATCGAACAGGTAGCAGAGAAGTTAGGCCTCAAGGATGATGAAATTGAGCAATACGGGAAGTACAAAGCTAAGATTGACTTGCCACTTGCTGAAGCTCCAGCCAAAAAGCATAAGCTGGTCCTCGTTACTGCAATGAACCCGACTCCTGCTGGTGAAGGCAAGTCCACCGTCATGATCGGCCTCGGTGACGCCATGAACCAGCTTGGTCACCAAACGACGATTGCAATGCGTGAACCATCGATGGGACCTGTCTTCGGGATTAAGGGGGGCGCCGCTGGTGGTGGCTACTCCCAAGTTGTCCCAATGGAAGATATCAACCTGCACTTCACCGGTGACCTTCACGCTTTAACTAGCGCTAACAACACCCTGGCTGCTTTGATCGACAACTACGTCATGCGGGATAACGAACTGCAGCTTGACCCAGAACGGATTATCTGGCGTCGGGTTGAGGACGTCAACGACCGGGTACTGCGGAACGTCGTTACTGGTCTCGGTGGTCGCTCACAAGGAATTACCCGTCAAACGGGCTTTGACATCACTGCTGCTTCTGAATTGATGGCAATTCTCTGCCTGTCAGCTGACTTTGCTGACTTGAAGAAACGGATCGGTCGGATTGTCGTTGGCTACACTTACGATAAGAAGCCGGTGACCGTGAAGGAATTAGGTTTCACTGACGCCATCGCAATTCTGCTGAAGGATGCCATCAAGCCAAACCTTGTTCAGACCTTGGATCACACCCCAACGATTATTCACGGGGGCCCATTCGCTAACATTGCCCACGGTTGCAACTCCGTTCTGGCTACCAAGACCGCCATTCAGTTATCTGACTACACCGTCACGGAAGCCGGATTCGGTGCCGACCTCGGTGCTGAAAAGTTCTTGGATATCAAGCGTCGTGTGCTTGGTCAGGCACCAGATGCCGTTGTCATCGTTGCCACCATTCGTTCCCTGAAGTACAACGGTGGGGTTGCCCGTGCTGACCTGACTAAGGAAAACGTCCCAGCTCTGAAGAAGGGTTTGGCTAACCTGGAACGTCACATCAAGAACATTCAGGGTTACGGCCTGCCACTGGTTGTCGCTATCAACCACTTCGTTTCCGATTCTGATGAAGAAATCAAGACGGTTGAAGATACTTGCAAGCAACATGGTGTCAACGTTGCCTTAGTTGATGCCTGGGCTAAGGGTGGCCAAGGTACTCAAAACCTGGCCAAGGAAGTTGTTAAGCTGGCTGACCAGGATCATGAATTCAAGCCGCTCTACGACTACAACGCAACGATCGAAGACAAGATCACGACCATCGCTACTAAGTACTACGGTGCTAAGCGGGTCATCTTCTCCAAGAAGGCTCAGCGTCAGATGAAACGTTACCAGGATCTCGGTTGGGGCAACTTGCCAGTCTGCATCGCCAAGACGCAATACAGCTTCACCGATGACCAACACGTACTTGGGGCACCGACGGACTTCGACTTCCACATTCGTGGCTTGGTACCAAAGATGGGTGCCGGCTTCATTGTCGCTCTGTCTGGCTCCATGATGACGATGCCTGGTCTGGCTAAACATCCAGCTGCTGTCGACATGACGATCAGCGACGACGGCAAGACGATTACGGGATTGTTCTAGAGGAGCTGATAAGCCAACTTAAATGAGCCCCGGCGGGATAGCCTAGGACGGGCGTTGACACGGAACGGGTCGACGTTCGTCTGTAGCTATCCTCGAGGGGCTCTGTTGGCTTCGATTGAAATCTGTATTAATAACTGAAACTTGAAAGCACGAAAACTAGCCGGAGCTGCGTCAGCTTCGGCTTTTCTCAGCCTAAATTAGACTTTTAGATGCCAGTATTCAATGCTTTTTGGATCGTTATTGGCAACTGAGCTATGAATCGATTAATGATGTCATCAATGTGATCAGTTAGGCTGAGCTCAGCTCGACCCAGTTCATGAAATAAGTAGACCAATGCGTCCATAAAACGAATATCTGGCAGTGCTTGATTCATAATGTAAAAGAGTCCACCAATTGTGCGATCATCAGTATTAAGTCGTTCTTGCCAAGCCAATAAGTCATAAGTAATCATGGTGACGGCAATATAACCACATTGACCGTCGTAACTTTGAATTTGTGATCGATTAAGAGCTAAATACTGCTTAGCAGCTTTGAAATAGGTCTCAATTTGCCAGCGGCGTCCGTACAATTGAATGATTTCTTCTGGCCGCATAGCTAAGTTAGTGGTCGCTAAAACTAGGTAGTCCTGACGGTGCCCCTTTTTGGATACAAAAACCACTTTTAGCGGAAACTGATGGCCATGATATTGGGCTTGAATGACACTGCTGTAAAGATAGTGATGCCGACAATTCATTTTAGAAGCTGCTAAACGTTGATAAAGACCCTTAATGCTATAGTGACGACCACGATATCGATAATAGACTTTTGCGCTGCGTTTGAGCATACCCACACCAAAAAGCTGAAGCTGAGCGAGTTGCCAAAACATCTTCGGCGAACTGTACCAAGAATCAAAAAGGACGTATTTAGCTGACACGCCTAGTGTTTGCGCTTGTCTAATCAATTCTAGAGCCACTTGGTTCATTGGGCGTTGAGCTTGAGCCCTTCTTTGACCGGCAATTTGACGTTGGTCAGTAATCTGCGCTAAGCATCCAATCAGATTAGCAGGCTGGTGAGTTGACATTAAAGCAAAATTAATAGGCAAAAAAGTATTACCATCACTCCAACCGAGAGTTAAGCCACGGTAACCATTTACATACTCGTGCTTATCGTGGTCATAGGTCTTGGCTAATAATTCAGTCTTTTGGGACCAACGACGTGCTAACAGAGTATCATCAAGCACTAATGCCAAACGACGTCGACCATCAATAAACGGGGTTAAGATGCGAATTAATTGAATCGCTACTAAACAGACTAATTTCTGCCAGTTAATACGGCCATCATTCAAAACATTCCGTGCCGTTCTTGGGGTAAAATGGCAATCTGGATGAGCACGATTGATCGAAAGACGCTCAAAATGAGCTGTCATTAACCAAGCTACGATCATTTTCAATGAACATAATGAGTGACGCTTAAAATTCACCCTGTGAGTTAGCTTAGCTAGACCAATTAGGCTTAAGAAGTGAGAAATAATGTTTTGAGAATCGTTTTCAGTACTGAAATGGTTTATAATTTGCATAGCGCAAGACTCTTTTCTACTTTGATTTTGACACTTAAAGTATAGCGTAAGAGTTCTTGCGTTTTTTATTTTTTTCGTCCAAAAGCCCTGAACCACAATGATTTCATTGCAATTCAGGGCTTTCAAGTTTCAGTTAATAAACAAAACCCGGCTACTTACCATAGAGGTAGGCAGCCGGGTTGTTTTTAGTAATTGTTTAAACCATATACGAATATCCCGCCGATCAGAACTATCGCTGGAATAATGAGGGCTTTGACAAAGAAAGCCGCCAGCGCGATGACGATCAGCCAAAAGAGAATGACAATCGACAGCTTCAATAATTTCCAAAGCAGCCAGATTACTGCTAAAGCAACTAACAAGCTGATCACATTCCTCACCATCCTTTGAGCAACAGAATACTCTAACACCATAAGGAAGGCAAGAGATAAGGATTAACTTTATCACAAGTTAATAAATGGCTGCTTGATCAATCCAAATAGCAGGTCGACCCCGTAGATAGCAACCGCAATGATAATAATTAAGATCACTTTTTCCAGTCGGCTCCGGTATGCCGGTTGGTGGTGCTGATGGCGAGCGTAGTGATAGATTGGGAGGCCACAGGCGTAAACGATGAATTCCGCGGCCGTGTATTTGAGACCAGCAGACATGCCCATGATGAAAGTGTAGGCAAAAGCAAGAATGCCGATAATGACGCCCTTGCGCGGATCGTGCCGGCTGTGGAAGGGGTATTTACGCTGCCAGGCAATTTTGATTAGGAAGGCTTCAGCCACGAGGTAAGGCGGGATGGTCATTGCACTGCTAATGACCAGCAATTTTTGGTAGGCCTGACTGTCGTAGTGGGAAATTAAAATAATTGCTTGAATTGTGATAGTCGCCAGCAGCATCGCGAAAAGTGGCTCCCCACTCTTACTGGTTTGGGCAAAGATATTCGGAAATGTTCCATCTTGTTCTGCCGCGTGGCGGGGTAATTCACAGATCATTTCAAGCCAGGAGATCCAGCTTGCCAGAACGGTTAGGATTAATGTCACACCGATAACATTACGACCCCAGCTACTGCCCCAGAGACTAGTCAAAATGTGCGCGGTAGCTGGAGATTCCATCTTGGCTAGCTGGCCGTAGGAAAAGACCCCAAGAGAAAACAAGCTGACGAGGACGTCGATGATTAAGCAGATGCAAAATCCTACTAGGGTGGCCGTCCGTACTTGATGACGGTCACGAGCTTCGGCGGCTAGGTCGACAGCTCCCTCCACACCGCTGAACATCCAGAGGGTGATCATCATGGTTGCCAGGGTCTGTTTAGGAATACTGCCGAGATTTTTGTCATGGATGGCAGTGATGTGCCGATTAGCCTGCATGTTGGTGGTAAACAGGTGCCAATTGAAATTATGCAGTGTCGTAATGATGAAAACTATGATTACGACTAGCATCAAGAAGATGGCAGCTCTTTGAAAACGGCTGGATGATTGTTGTCCCTTTAAAGTCAGAGCAGTGATGGACCATGTCAGAACCGATGCGCCGATCACGGCTGGCCAGCTATTGCCCCCGGTGAAGGTGCCCGGGAAGAAGTAATTCAAAGTGTTCATCACTAACACCGCAAAAGCAGCATTAGTCGCACAATTAGCGACAAAATAACCCCATGACGTGAGGAAACCCATCAGGGGCCCAAAACCGGTGATGCCGTAATCATAGACGCCACCTGTCAGTTGTGGTTGCACCTCGCTGAGAATCATGAAGGTTTCTGCAATCATCCACATACCGAGGCCCGTAGTAATCCAGGCAATTATTTGGGCGTCGAGGCCGGCTACCGAAGCCATGTTTTTTGGCAGATCAAAAATGGCTGAACCGATCATCGCACTGATGCAGATGGTCAGCAGTCCTAGAAAGCCAAATTGGTTGTTCTTGCTAGGTTGCATTGGTAATTGCTCCATTGATTTATTTATCTTCAGCTTAGCAGATATTCTGCTATGAACAAGAAACAAATAGTTGGATTTGTTAACATTGGCTGATTTCGTATCTAAAACCGGGAAAAATTATGAAAATACACCACTAAATTAAGCTAAAAGCGAACATTAGAATAAAATAAATTGACAAAGTTCCGGAATTCCATTGAAACCCGACCCAAAATTTGGTATCTTGATACTGAATTCAAGGAGGGATTTTCATGAGTGTAGAAATTGCTGTCATCATGGGAAGTAAGTCCGATTGGCCGACGATGAAGGGCGCCTGCCAAATCCTGGACGAGTTCGGTGTCGAATACGAAAAGCACGTTATTTCTGCTCACCGGATGCCAAATGAAATGTTCGACTTTGCTAAGAAAGCTAAGGACCGTGGCCTGAAAGTGATCATCGCGGGTGCGGGCATGGCTGCTCACTTGCCAGGGATGACTGCTGCTAATACTGTGTTGCCAGTTATCGGAGTGCCAGGTCAAACCAAGGCACTGGGTGGTTTAGATTCACTCTTTTCTATCGTTCAGATGCCAACGGGCATTCCTGTTGCTACGACGGCTATTGGCAATGCCGGTGCGAAGAACGCGGCTCTGTTGGCTCTCGAAATTCTGGGAACGAGTGATTCAGCACTTCAGGATAAGCTTGAAAAGTACCGTCAGCAGATGCACGACGATTCAGTAGAAAGCAGTGCTGACCTTGACTAAGCAATACATTGAACAGGGTAAGACGATTGGCATCATCGGTGGCGGTCAGCTCGGCCAGATGATGGCCCTTTCCGCTAAGTACGGTGGGATGAAGGTTATCGTTCTCGACCCAACGCCACATTGTCCTGCCGGCCAGGTGGCTGACGACCAGATCGTGGCACCTTATGCTGATGTTAAGGCAATTGAAGAGTTGGCTCGCCGTTCGGACGTCCTGACCTACGAATTTGAAAACGTTGATCTCAAGGCGCTGGAAGACGTTGCTGACAAGGTTAGTGTTCCACAAGGGACGAATCTCTTGTACACGACCAAAAACCGGATTCGTGAGAAGACCTTCTTGCGTGATAAGGCGGGGATGAAGACGGCACCATTCCGGGCAGTTAAGAGCCAAGCCGACTTGGATGCTGCCATCAAGGACCTGGGCTATCCGTGTGTTCTGAAGACCTGCGAGGGTGGTTATGACGGTCACGGCCAGTTGGTTTTGCACAGTGCTGAGGACCTGAAGAATCCAGAAGTCGCCAAGATCATTGAATTTGGCGATGACATCCTTGAAGGCTGGGTCAACTTCAAACTGGAATGCTCAGTGATGGTTGCTCGCAATGCGGATGGCCAGGTCGCCGTCTTCCCGGTCAGCGAAAATATCCACTGGAATGAAATTCTGCACGAAAGCATCGTTCCGGCCCGGATTTCCGACAAGACGGCTCAACTGGCAAAGGATGATGCTGTCAAGATCGCTCATGCCATCAACTTACGTGGTATTCTGGGCGTTGAGATGTTTGTTACTGAAGATGGTGACATTTACATCAACGAACTGGCACCGCGTCCGCACAACTCCGGCCACTACTCGATTGAAGCTTGCAACTTCAGCCAATTTGACGTCCACGACCGGGCCATTTGCAACTGGCCATTGCCGAAGATTAAGTTGCTGAGCCCAGTCGTCATGGTCAACGTCCTCGGCCAACACGTGGCTGGTGCTCGCAAGCTGACTCAGGAAAAGCCAAACTGGCACTTCCATGATTATGGCAAGGCAGAAATTCGTCATAACCGGAAGATGGGCCATATAACCATCCTGACTGATGACGTAAACAAAACACTCAAAGAAATTGATGACACCAATGTATGGAGGGATAAACATTGATTGATCGTTACAGCCGCCCCGAAATGAGCAAGATTTGGTCCTTGGAAAACCAGTACCAGAGCTGGCTCAAAGTTGAAATTGCTGCCGATGAAGCTTGGTGCAAGTTAGGCAAGATTCCGGCAGAAGACGTTGAAAAGATTCGCAAGAACGCCAAGTTTGACGTTGACGAAATTGCCCGGATCGAAGCAGTAACTCACCACGATATCATCGCCTTCACGCGTTGTGTGTCCGAATCCTTAGGACCCGAAAAGAAGTGGGTTCACTACGGCCTGACCAGTACCGACGTCGTTGATACGGCCCAGGGTTACCGCCTGAAGCAGGCCAACAAGATTTTGCTGAAGGATATCGACGACTTCATGAAGATCGTGGCCGACAAGGCACGCAAGTACAAGTACACGGTTGAAATGGGCCGGACCCACGGTGTTCACGCTGAACCAACTACTTTTGGTCTGAAGTTGGCTCGCTGGTACTCCGAAATGAAGCGGAATCGCGAACGTTTCATCCACGCTGCTAAGGGCGTTGAAGCCGGTAAGATCTCTGGCGCTGTTGGGACCTTTGCCCAAGTTGATCCCCGTGTTGAAAAGCTGGTTTGCCAGTCTCTCGGCATTCGTGCCCAGGAAATCTCCAGCCAAGTGCTGCCGCGTGACCTTCACGCCGAATATATTGCCATGCTCGGTTTGATTGCGACGAGTTTGGAAGAATTTGCTACCGAAATTCGGAGCCTGCAGCGGACCGAAATCCACGAAGTCGAAGAACACTTTGCTAAGGGTCAAAAGGGATCCTCAGCTATGCCACACAAGAAGAACCCGATTGGTTCTGAAAACATTTGTGGCTGTGCCCGGGTAATGCGTGGCCACATCGTGACGGCTTACGAAAACATCTCCCTCTGGCACGAACGTGACATCTCACACTCCAGTGCCGAACGGATTATCTTGCCAGATTCCACTATTTTGCTGGACTACATGCTGCACCGTTTTGGCAACATCGTGAAGAACCTCGACGTCTTCCCAGAACGGATGATTCAAAACATGAACTTGACTCATGGCCTGATTTACTCTGGCCGTGTCCTGAACAAGCTGGTTGCTAGTGGCCTGAGTCGTGAAAAGGCTTATGATACCATCCAACCACTGACTGCTAAGTGCTGGGCTGAACACGTTCCGTTCCGTCCACTGCTGGAAGCCGACCCAGTGATCTCCAAGCAATTGAGCAAGGAAGACATCGACGATGCCTTTGACTACCACTGGCACCTTCGTCGGGTTGACTACATTTTCAAGCGGGTTGGTCTGGACTAGAAAAATAGTTAGTTTGGCTTGACAATTAACTTAAGAAAGCGCAATCATAGAAGAAGCTGGTAATCAGCCTTCTCGGAGCTCCGGTGAGATAGTTTAGGACGTGCGTTGTCACGGAACGGGGCGACGTTCGTCCATAACTATCTTCTAGGGGCTCGGCTGATTATCGCGATTGGAAAGTAACATTAAAATACAGTAAGAGGCTGAGAAAAACTTTGTTTTTTCAGCCTCTTTTCATTTCTGGAGCGTGATTACATGTTTGAACAAAAAATGCCGAAAGGATTTCTGTGGGGCGGTGCCGTCGCTGCCCACCAGCTGGAAGGTGCCTGGAATGTCGACGGTAAGGGTCCATCCGTCGCTGATGTGATGACAGTCGGTAGTGCGGACAAGCCACGTCAAATTACGGAGACCGTTGAGAAGGGTAAGATTTACCCGAACCACGACGCTATCGACTTCTACCACCATTATCCAGAAGACATCAAGATGATGGCTGAGATGGGCTTCAAGTGTTTCCGGACTTCGATTGCCTGGACGCGGATTTTCCCACAAGGGGATGAAGATCAGCCAAACGAAAAGGGGCTTGAATTCTATGACAAGCTCTTTGACTGTTGCCACCAGTACGGGATTGAGCCGGTCATTACTTTGTCACACTTTGAAATTCCACTGCACTTAGTTCATAAATATGGTGGCTGGCGTTCCAGGAAGATGATCGGTTTCTTCACTAAGTTTGCTAAGGTTTGCTTCAAACGTTACCGCGATAAAGTCAAGTACTGGATGACTTTCAACGAAATCGATAACCAGAGCGACTTTGATAACCCATTTTTGATGGCAACTAACTCCGGCCTTCTTTTCCGCGAAGGCGAGAACCGGGAGGCTGCCATGTATCAAGCAGCCCACTATGAAGTGGTAGCTAGCGCTTTGGCAGTGGAGATCGGTCACCAGATCAATCCCGACTTTCAAATCGGTTGCATGATCAACTACATGCCGATTTATCCGGCAACGGCTAAACCAGAAGATCAACTGCTGGCTCAGGAAGCCGCCCAGCGTCGCTACTGGTTCAGTGATGTTCAGGCTAATGGCGAGTACCCACGGGAAGTGGAGACTTACCTTCGGCGCAAGGGCTACCGGAAAGACATAACGACGGCTGACCGGATGATCCTCAAGCAGGGGACAGTTGATTACGTTGGTTTCTCTTACTATAGTTCGATGACGGTGTCGGCTGACAAGGTGGCAGTTGACGACTTGACCAACTTGTATAAAGCCGTTGTGAAAAACGATAACCTGCCACGCACTGATTGGCACTGGGAGGTTGACCCCCAAGGATTGCGCTACGGACTGAATTGGCTAACTGATCGTTATCACAAGCCACTCTTCATCGTTGAAAACGGGATGGGGGCCTACGATAAGGTTGAAGCCGATGGCAGCATCCACGATGATTACCGGATTGACTACCTGCGTCAGCACATCAGCGAGATGGAAAAGGCGGTCGTACTCGATGGTGTTGACCTGATGGGTTACACGCCATGGGGTTGCATTGACCTTGTTTCTGCTGGGACTGGGCAGATGGACAAGCGTTATGGCTTCATCTACGTTGATAAGAATGATAAGGGCGAAGGGACGTTAAAGCGTTCGCGGAAAGATTCATTTTACTGGTTCCAGCACGTGATCGCCAGCAACGGGGCTGACCTTGATTATGGGATCAAATAAGATAGAATAAAAAAGAAGCTCGATTGCAAAATTAAATTTGAAATAACAGGGGCTGAGAGAAAACAAGAGTTTTCTCCAGTCCCTTTTTAAGTGGGGTTCCTTATGGATAAGAGAGACAATACATTAGGATTGATCATTGCCACACCAGTGATGGGAGTGGTCGTCGGCCTCAGCTCCGGTTTGCTGAGCAAGTGGCTGGACCTGACCGAGTCGCTGTTTCTTCATTTTCGGGAAAATGATCTGATGCCGGTGGCAACCAATACATCGGGGCTGCGGCGCCTGTTGGCAGTTCTGATCGGTGCCATCCTGGCCAGCTTAGTCTGGTATTGGATGCAGCGACGCTATCAGCCAGTCAAATTGAAAAAAGCAGTGGCTGGTGAGACCATGCCATTCTGGCGGACGATTATCCACGTGATGACGCAGATCTTCTACGTCGGTACCGGCGGTTCAATTGGTCGGGAACTGGCACCACGGGAAGCCGGTGCCATGTTTGCTCAACACTGGGAAAGGCTGGTCGACCGACACCCGCGTTGGCGCTTGAGCGGGGATGACCGGCGCCTCTTGGTGGCCGCCGCGGCTGGTGCAGGTTTTGCTGGGGTTTATATCGCGCCGATTACGGGGGCAATGTTTTGTCTGGAGATCCTCTATCAGCAAGTGTCAAAACGTGCCGTGGCGGTTAGTTTCACCATGTCGGCCATTGCGACCCTCGTCGGCGGCTGTTTCAAGGGCTGGCAGCCGTATTACTACGTCAGTGCTGGCGCCAAGTCCTTTCCCCACAGCCTTTTACCCCTGTTAATTCTGCTGGCACCGGTGATGGGCCTTTGCGGAGCCCTGTTTCGTAAAGCACTGCAGAAAGCAAGCGACCGCCGTGCTAGCGATTGGCGGGTTATGGTTCAATTGCCCTTAGTCGGATTGGTGACGGGGCTGGTCGCGACTTTCTTTCCCCAGATTGCCGGCAACGGACGTGGTGTTGCCCAACTGGCGATGAATACTCACAGTATCTCAGAAATGACGATTGCCCTGATGTTCTTCGGCTTCTTCGCCAAAATGGTCGTGACTTTACTGACCATTAAAGGCGGGGCCTATGGTGGTGTTCTGACGCCATCGATTGCCTTGGGCAGCACGGCAGGAGTTTTGCTGGGAATGCTGTATGGCCTATTGGTACCTGGAGTCAGCCTGACCCAGTGTGCCCTTGTCGGGGCAGTTGCTTTCCTGACTTCGTCACAGCAAGCACCACTGATGGCGCTCTTCATGCTCTTTGAGGTTTGCCACCTGAACTTCTCGGCATTATTACCGCTATGTGTTGCTGCCGGTTTATCGATTGCGACGAGCCGCTGGTTTTTGCACCGCATTGACCATTAATACGATTTGAATATTACCTTAGCCGGAGAGTGATCTCCGGCTTTTTTAGTAGGGACGTTTGTGCCAAACACGAACGATCCACTTGTTTTAACGGTTTACTAGCTAATAATTAGCAAAAACAGATTAAAAAATCAAAAATAGGGCAGATAGTTCGGAATTTAATGTTGAAAAAGCGGGGGCAAGCTGTTATCCTAAAAATGTAAATTTACGAACTTAGAAGACTATTATCCTTATTAAAGTTCGGATTATACTAAAAGGAGTTTCATCATGGACAAGTTACTTTACACTGGCAAGGCAAAAAAGATGTATCAAACCGACGATCCGCAAGTACTGAAGGTTGTTTATACCAACCAGGCAACTGCGCTGAACGGTAAGAAGCACGATCAGATCAAGGACAAGGGTGAACTCAACAACGAAATTTCTACGCTGATCTTCCAGTACTTGATGAAGAAGGGCATTCCAACTCACTTCATTAAGAAACTGAACGACACTGAAGAACTCGTCAAGAAGTGCGACATGTTCCCGCTGGAAGTTGTTACCCGCAACGTTTGTGCCGGTCACTTTGCTTCTCGCTATGGCCTTAAGGAAGGCGCACCAATTGCCCAACCAGTTGAAGAAATGTTCTACAAGTCTGATGAACTGGGGGACCCAATGATCAATACTTCTGACATCCTGGCTCTTTCCATCGCCAGCCAAGACGAAATCGACAAGATTTGGGATTTGACCCGTAAGGTTAACGAACTGCTGAAGCCACTCTTTGCTGACGCTGGGATGCGTCTGGTCGACTTCAAGCTGGAATTCGGTAAGCTGGCTGATGGTTCCATCGTTCTGGCTGACGAATTCAGTCCTGACAACTGCCGTCTCTGGGACATCAAGACTAACGCCCACATGGACAAGGATGTTTACCGTCGTGGCCTAGGCAGCCTGACTGATACCTACGAAAAAGTACTGGCTCGTGTCAAAGAAGCACTGGCAGAGGAGGACTAATTATGAAGACCGTTCGCATCTACGTGACCTACAAACCATCAGTTTTTGATCCCCAGGGTGCATCCATTCAAGATGCGATCCACACACTGGGCCATGATGAAGTTAACAAAGTGACTGTCGGTAAGTTCTTCGACGTCACCTTTGACGACAAAACTGCTTCACTCGACGATGCAGTCAAAGACATTGCCGAAAAATTGCTGGTCAACTTTAATATGGAAACCTACAAGTACGAAGTGCTGGAGGCTGAAAAATAATGAAGATTGCGGTAATTGTTTTTCCTGGTTCCAACTGTGACGTGGACATTTACGAAGCGTTGCACTCGGTCTGTGGTGCGGACGTCGAATACGTCAGTCACAAGGCCACTAGCCTGGATGGTTTTGACGCCGTGATGCTGCCAGGTGGTTTCTCTTATGGTGACTACCTTCGTTGTGGCGCGATTGCTCGTTTTGCCAACATCATTCCGGCTATCAAGAAGATGGCTGATGAAGGCAAATTGGTTTTCGGAACCTGCAACGGATTCCAAATTCTTACGGAAATGGGTCTTTTACCAGGTGCTCTCAAGCAAAACGACAGTATGCAGTTTGTCTGCAAGCCAATCGATTTGACGGTTGAAAATAACCGGACACCATTTACCAGTCGTTACCAACAAGACCAGCACATCGTCCTGCCGATTGCCCATGGTGACGGTAGCTTTTATGCTGACCCATCAACGATTGACCAATTGGAACAAAATCGCCAGGTTGTCTTTCGCTACGCCCACGAAAACCCGAACGGCAGTCTGAACGACATCGCCGGTATCTGCAACAAGCGCGGCAACGTGCTCGGCATGATGCCACACCCTGAACGGGCAGTGGAAGAAATTCTCGGCGGCACGGACGGTTTGCCGCTCTTTAAGTCACTCTTGGACCACGGCACGGTAAAAGCGGAGGCATAAGCATGAAGCAAGCAATGACACCAGAAGAAATTAAGGAAAAGAAGCCCTACATCGACTGGAGCCTGACGGAACACGAATACAACTACATCGCTGACAAGCTCCTGCACCGGTTGCCTAACTACACCGAAACGGGCTTGTTCTCAGCTATGTGGAGTGAGCACTGTTCTTACAAGAAATCTAAGCCTGTGCTGCGTCTGTTCCCGAACAAGGGCAAGCGGATCCTGCAGGGACCAGGTGAAGGCGCCGGGGTTGTAGACATTGACGACGGTCAGGCCGTTGTCTTCAAGGCAGAAAGCCATAACCACCCGACAACCGTTGAACCTTACCAGGGTGCTGCTACCGGTGTTGGTGGGATTCTCCGGGATATCTTCTCCATGGGTGCCCGCCCGATCGCCTCACTTGATTCCCTTCACTTCGGTGAAATCGACCATGACGCGACGATGCGTTATAAAGCAGAACAAACCGTCAAGGGTGTCGGTGACTACGGTAACTGCATGGGGATTCCAACGATCGGTGGTGAAACCACCTTTGACCCTTGCTACCAAGGCAACATCTTGCTGAACGCCTTTAACCTCGGAATCATGGACCAGAAGAATATGGAACGGGGCAAGGCCACTGGTGTTGGCAACGCCGTGATGTACGTTGGCGCTAAGACTGGCCGTGACGGCATCCACGGGGCAACCTTTGCTTCCAAGGACTTCAGCACGGAACACGCTACCCAGCGGTCAGCCGTCCAAGTCGGTGACCCATTCATGGAAAAGCTGTTGATGGAAGCTTGCCTGGAAATTATCGAAAAGCACCCTGAATGGTTAGTTGGTATCCAAGACATGGGTGCTGCCGGAATCGTTTCATCCAGTGCCGAAATGGCTTCTGAAGGGAAGTCCGGGATGGACCTCAACCTCGACCTGGTTCCGCAGCGTGAACCAAACATGTCCGCTTACGAAATTATGTTGTCCGAATCCCAAGAACGGATGCTGCTGTGCATCAAGAAGGGTCATGAAGACGACGTTAAGAAGGTATTTGATTACTACGACCTCGAAGTTGTGACGATCGGTCGGATCACTGATGATGGCATGTACGTTCTTCACCATGACGGTCAGGTTGTCTGCAACATTCCAGTTCACACTTTGGTTGACGACGTGCTGGAAGAACCGAGTGATGAAAAGGAACCTGCTCGTCTGCAAGAAGCTAAAAAGCAAGCTGCCTGGGTTCCTGAAGTTGTTAACGCCGGGACAATGCTGAAGCGGATGCTGAAGCAACCGACGATCGCTTCCGACCGTTACTTCACCCAACAGTACGACTCCCAAGTGCGGACTAGTACGGTTGTTGGCCCCGGTTCTGATGCTGGTGTACTGCGGGTCCGCGGTACTAAGAAGGGTATCGCCATGGTTAACGATGGCAATGGCCGTTTCGTCTACCTTGACCCTTACGTTGGCGGTGCTCGTGCCATGGCTGAAGCTGCGGCTAATATCGTCGCTTGCGGTGCCGAACCACTGGCTATTACCGACTGCCTGAACTACGGTGACCCGAACGATCCAGAAATCTTCTACGAATTGCACCACTCAGTCATGGGAATGGCTGATGCTTGCAAGGAATTTGAAACACCAGTTGTTTCCGGGAACGTTTCCCTTTACAACGAAAACGACGGCAAGGCCATTCACCCAACGCCGATGGTTGGGATGGTCGGCCTCGTCCACGATATCAACCGCGTCATTCCAATGCGGGCACAACAAGCCGGTGACGTTGTCTTCCTGCTTGGTAAGACGGGGAACGACTTTGCTGGTTCTGAATTACAAAAGATGCTGCAGGGTGACATCAGCGGTGCATTGTCACCAATTGATCTGAAGGCTGTTCACCAACACCTGCAGAAGCTACTGAAGCTGGAACAAGCTGGCCTGATCCAAAGCACTCACGACCTGAGTGAAGGTGGGCTGGGTGTCAGTCTTTCCGAAGTTCTCTTCCACACGGAATTGGGAATGAAACTTGACCTGTCTTCAATGACTGCTGCTCAACTCTTCAGTGAAACTCCAGACCGCTTCGTGATCACGGTCAAGGCGGAAGACGCCGTTGAAGTGCAAAAAGCACTTGGCGATTATGCTCACCAGGTCGGCGAAGTTACCACTGACCACCGCCTGCAATTACAGTTGAAGGGCCAATACCTAAACGAAAATGTCGCAACGCTGGAAAAAGTCTATGAGGAGGCTTTGCCATGCCTTATGAAGTCAAAAGCTTAAACGAAGAATGTGGGGTCTTCGGAGTTTTCGGCAGTGAACATGCTAGCCAGTTGGTTTACCTGGGCCTGCACAACTTGCAGCACCGGGGCCAAGAAGGAGCAGGAATCGTTTCTTCTGACGGCAAACACATGTACCAACACCGGGACCGGGGCCTTTTGTCCAAGGCCTTCGCTAATCCGGAAGACCTGCAGAAATTGGTCGGTGATTACGCCATCGGCCACGTCCGTTACAGTACGACGGGCCAGAATTCCATTCAGAACGTTCAACCTTTTCTCTTCCATTTTTATGATGGTGATATTGCATTAGCCCACAACGGAAACTTAGTTAACGGGACGACTTTGCGGAAGCGGCTCGAAAAGAACGGGGCCGTTTTTCAAAGCACAACCGATACCGAAGTCCTGATTCACTTGATTCGAGAAAAAATTCAGAAGGGCTTCATGACAGCACTGAAGGAGTCACTGAATGAAGTTCACGGTGGCTTTGCCTTCTTGATGCTGCAAAAGGACCGGATGATCGCGGCCCTTGATCCGAACGGGATTCGTCCGCTGTGCATCGGCCAGTTGGATAACGGGGCTTACGTCATCTCCAGTGAGACCTGTGCCCTCGATATTATCCACGCCAAGTTCGTCCGTGATGTTCAACCAGGGGAGCTGATCATCGTCGATCGCGATGGCTTGCACATCGACCACTACACGACCCACACCCAACTGGCAATCTGCTCGATGGAGTACATTTACTTTGCTCGTCCTGATTCAATTATCCACGGGGTTACGGTTCACAACGCCCGTAAGCGGATGGGTCGTCTGCTTGCCCGGGAACAACCGGCTGACGTTGACATGGTCGTGCCGGTTCCTAATTCTGCATTGTCTGCTGCTTCGGGTTATGCCGAAGAGCTGGGCGTACCAAACGAAATGGGACTGGTGAAGAACCAGTACGTTGCCCGGACCTTTATCCAACCAAACCAAGCACTGCGGGTCGAAGGCGTACGCCGGAAACTCTCGGCTGTGCGGGGCGTCGTTGCCGGCAAGCGGGTAGCCGTCGTCGATGACTCCATCGTTCGTGGAACGACGTCAAAACAGATCATCAAGATGCTTTATGATGCTGGGGCAAAGGAAGTCCACATGCGGATTGCTAGCCCAGCCTTCCGCTTCCCGTGCTTCTACGGAATTGATGTTTCAACACGGCATGAGCTGATCGCCGCCCACTATTCCGTCAGTGCGATGCGGGAAATTCTCGGCTGCAATAGCCTGGGATTCCTGAGTGTCGATGGCCTGATCAAGGCTATCAACGTCCCTGATGCTGGTGACGCTCCATTTGGTGGCCTGACGGTGGCTTACTTCAATGGCCAATATCCAACGCCACTGGAAGATTACGAAGCTGGTTACATGGCTTCACTGAATGAACAGGAAAAGATTGCGCGAAAGGAACGGTTGAAAAAACAATGAATCGTTACGCAGAAGCGGGCGTTGACGTCAACGCTGGTTACAAACTTGTTCACAAAATTAAAAAAGATGTTGCTTCTACCAAGCGCAAAGGCGTGATGGGTGGTATCGGCAGCTTCGGCGGTATGTTTGATCTGGGAATGTTACACGTGAAACACCCCATCCTCGTGTCTGGCACTGACGGTGTCGGCACTAAGCTGCTGATTGCGCAAAAGATGGCTAAGCACGATACTGTCGGCATCGACTGCGTGGCTATGTGTGTCAACGATTTGCTGGCACAAGGTGCTGAACCGCTCTTCTTCCTCGACTACATTGCCTGTGGGCACAACGACCCAACTCGTTTAGCCAGTGTAGTCCATGGCGTGGCCGATGGCTGCAAGCAGGCAGGCGCTGCCCTGATCGGTGGTGAAACTGCGGAAATGCCAGACATGTATGGCAAAGAGGAGTACGACTTAGCTGGTTACGCAACCGGTGTGGTTGAAAAAGACGAGGTGCTGACTGCCAAATTGCCACAAGATGGTGACGTCTTGATTGGCCTGCCATCCAGTGGGATTCACTCGAATGGTTTCACCCTGGTTCGGCAGATTCTTTTCAAGGACCACGACATCAAGCTGACGGATAAGCCAGCAGAGCTACAAGGCAAGACGGTTGGTGAAGCCATTTTGGAACCAACGCGGATTTACATCAAAGCGGTTCTGCCACTGGTTCAAGCCAAGTTGCTGCACGGCATCAGTCACATCACTGGCGGGGGCTTGATTGAAAACCTGCCACGGATGTTTGGCGATGATCTACAGGCTGTCGTTAACTCCAGTGCTTGGCCAACCCTGCCAATCTTTGACTACTTGATCAAGTTAGGCCAACTGAAACCGGCTGATTACTGGGGCACCTTTAACATGGGCCTGGGGATGATCATTGCGGTTGATCCAGCCAAAGTCTCAGATGTTAAAAAGCGTCTGCAGGATGCTGGTGAAAAGTTCTACGAAGTTGGTCACCTGCAAAAGCGGCCAGAGAATGCTGAAAAAATTGTGATTAAGTGAGGTCAAAAAGATGAGAGTGGCAATTCTTGCCTCAGGAAACGGGACAAATTTTGAAGCTTTAACCAAACACTTTCAATCAGGGGATATTCCTGGTGACGAAGTCTTGCTGTTTTGTAACCATCCGGACGCACCCGTAATGAAACGGGCCGAACGCCTCGGCGTGCCGCACGAATCCTTTACAGTTAAGGAATGCGGTGGCAAGGAAAAGTATGAGCAACGTCTGCTGAAGCTGTTAAAACAGTACAAAGTCGACATCATCGCCCTGGCTGGCTACCTCCGGGTGGTTGGACCGACGATCTTAAACGAATACCCAGATTCCATTCTGAATCTGCACCCGGCTTTGTTGCCGTCTTACCCCGGCTTGAATTCAATTCAACGGGCCTTCGATGATTACAAGAAGGGCAAGATTAAGGAAACTGGTGTGACGGTCCACTTCATCGACGCACATTTGGACCACGGCCCGATCATCGCTCAGAAGGCAGTGCCGATTAAAGCAGATGATACTGAAGCCAGCCTTGAAAGTCGTGTCCACGATACAGAACATGTTCTTTTCCCGGCGGCATTGAAAAAAGTAATTTTGGAACGCATGAATAAGCAATAGGAGGATCATTCATGAAGCGTGCAATTGTTAGCGTTAGTGATAAGAGTAACCTGGTTCCTTTCGTCAAGGGCTTGGTAGATGCAGGGTACGAAATTGTTTCAACTGGTGGTACCAAGAAGGTCTTGGATGATGCTGGTATCAAGACGATCGGGATCGAAGAAGTGACCCACTTCCCAGAAATTCTTGACGGCCGGGTTAAGACCCTGAACCCATATGTTCACGGTGGTTTGCTGGCACGGCGTGATAACCCAGAACACATGGCAACCCTGAAGGAACACCACATCACTCCAATCGACCTGGTATGTGTCAACCTGTACCCATTCAAGCAGACTATTTCCAAGCCAGACGTTAAGCTGGACGATGCCATTGAAAACATCGATATCGGTGGCTCAAGCATGCTGCGGGCTGCTGCCAAGAACTACCAGGACGTCACGGTGGTAACAGACCAAGCCGACTACCAAAAGGTATTGGATGAAATTAAGGCTAACAACGGTTCAACCACCCTGGAAACCCGCGCTAAGCTGGCTGCTAAGGTCTTCCGGACCACTGCCGCTTATGATGCACTGATCAGCCAATACTTGACCAAGCAGGTTGGCAACGAAGATCCAGAAAAGCTGACGCTGACTTACGATCTGAAGGAAACGATGCGTTACGGTGAAAACCCTCACCAAAAGGCATGGTTATACGAAGACGCAATGCCAAAGAGCTTCTCAATCCTTGAAGCTGAGCAACTGCACGGCAAGAAGTTGTCATACAACAACATCAAGGATGCTGATGAAGCTATCCGTTGTGTCCGTGAATTCCAAGATGAACCAACTGTCGTTGCTATGAAGCACATGAACCCGTGTGGCATTGGCCGCGGTGACACCCTGGAAGAAGCTTGGGACCGGGCTTACAAGGCCGACTCTGTTTCCATCTTCGGTGGGGTCATTGCCCTGAACCGGAAGGTCGACCTGGCTACTGCCCAGAAGATGCACAAGATCTTCCTGGAAATTGTGATTGCTCCTGGCTATGACGATGACGCCTACGAAGTTCTCGCCAAGAAGAAGAACATTCGCTTGCTGCAACTTGACTTCAGCAAGGAAAACGAACCAACCCGGCGCGAAGTTGTCTCCGTCATGGGCGGGATGCTGACTCAGGAACAGGATACGCTCCAAGAAGACTACCACGACTGGAAGTGCGTCACGGACGCCAAGCCAACGGAACAACAACTGAAGTCCCTGATGTTTGCCTGGAAGGCCGTTAAGCACACCAAGTCCAACGCAATCGTCGTTGCCAATGACGAACGGACACTGGGTGTCGGCGCCGGCCAACCAAACCGGATTGACTCCCTGAAGATCGCCGTTAAGCACGCCGGTGATGCTCTGGATGACAAGTCAGTGATGGCTTCTGACGCCTTCTTCCCATTTGGCGACAGCCTGGAATTTGCTGGTAAGCACGGTATCAAGGCCGTCGTTGAACCAGGTGGTTCTATTCGTGATAAGGAAACGATCGATATGGCTAACAAGTACGGCGTGGCCGTCGTCTTTACTGGTCACCGTCACTTCCGTCACTAATTTTGAGAGGAAGAGTAAGTGATGAAGGATAATTTAACGTTACTGGTAGTTGGCGAAGGTGGTCGTGAATTCGCCATTGCCAAAAAATTAAAGCAGAGTCCGCACGTTGCTAACGTCTACTGTGCACCAGGTAACGTGGGAATGCTGACAGCTGGTGTAACCCCGGTGAACATCGCTGAAATGGACCTGAATGGTTTGCTGCAATTTGCTGTTGAACACCACGTCGACTGGACCTTTGTTGGCCCCGAAAACGTTCTCTGTGCGGGCATCGTCGACAAGTTCCAGGCAGCGGGTCAGAAGATCATCGGTCCTAATAAGCGAGCTGCTCAACTGGAAGGCTCCAAGGATTATGCGCTGCGTTTTATGAACAAGTACCATATCCCGACAGCTAAGCACGAAACCTTTACCGACGTGGACAGTGCCATCAAGGGGCTGGATGACTTTGACTATCCAGTTGTCCTAAAGGAAAACGGTCTGGCCGGTGGGAAGGGTGTTTCGATCGTGCCTGATAAGGACACTGCCGTTGATACTCTTCATGAAATGTTTGCTGGCCCCCAGACTGCTGTGGTGCTGGAAGAATGCCTGATTGGCCCAGAATACTCGATGTTCTGTGTAATTGCGGATGGTCAGTACCGCATCTTACCAATGGCTCAGGACCACAAACGTGCCTACGATGGTGACAAGGGTCCTAACACCGGTGGGATGGGATCATACTGCCCACTGCCACAGTTGAGCCAAGAAGATCGCCAATCAATGATCAAGGAAATCGTTGAACCGACCGTTAAGGGCCTGGTTGATGGTGGCTACCATTACCACGGCATCCTTTACATTGGCCTGATGATGACCGCCGACGGTCCAAAGGTGATCGAATACAATGTGCGTTTTGGGGATCCTGAAACGCAGGTCATTTTACCGCGTCTTGCCACTGACTTTGCCGAACTGATGCAGGCCGTCGTGGATGATCAGCCGATGCCAGAAATCAAAGAAAACGACAAAGCTATCCTCGGTGTTGTCCTCGCTGCTAAGGGTTACCCAACTCACCCGGCTTACTACCCGTCACTGGGTAAATTCCCTGATGCCGATGGGATTACCATCGATTACGCTAACGTCACTGGTCGTCTCGATGACCTTTATGGTGCTGGTGGCCGACTGGCAATGATCATTGCTGAAGCTGACGACTTAAAGACTGCTAAACAACGGGTTTACGACTACTTAGGCCAGTTGCATGAGCCGGATTGCTTCTACCGCCATGATATTGGTGCAAAAGCCGGAGTTTAGTCGCGACAACTGGTTGAAACATTAAATAAATTGAACCCTCCTAGGTTGGGATTGATGTCCAAATTAGGAGGGTTCTATTTTGTTGTTTTTTATTATATTGGTGCTTCATTTATATTTTTTATGAAAATTTTAACAAAATTTATGTTAAACGTTTACCAATTAATCGGCTGATATATGACCACTGTCGTAATATATCAGTTCATAAAACCTTTTCATAAATGTCAAACGATTAACACAAAGCTTAAAAGGCCTTTGAATTTTTTAGTGTTCCATAAATACAGGCTGCGCGTTATGATGTCAACATATAAATTTACAAAAAATTCATATTTAATTCACAAATTGATTTAAATTTCAAGGAGTCTGTTATGAAGGATACAGTTAGTCGTAAGAAACTTTACAAATCTGGTAAGTTATGGGTGGCAGCACTTGTTAGTACTGTAGCTGTTGCCGGTAGTAGTGTAGCTATGGCTGATTCACAACAGGTTGAGGGCAACCAATCAGTTAACGCTGTTCAAACGTCAAAGGTTACTGCCCAATCTACTTCATCAACCACTTCTGACACTTCTAATGGTGCAAATGAAAATACGCAGACACAAACCCAAACTCAAACCAGCCAAAGCGAAAGCAAAACAGCTGGTGTGCAAAATACCCAACAAAATCAAAGTCAATTAAATGATTTTGCTCAAAAGTTTGTTAATGAAGCCAACGCAGAGGGTGCCAACGTTGACCCTAAGAATTTCAACCAAAAACAAATCGATGCGCTGAACAAGTTGGAATATTACTCCACCACAAAACGCAATTCGAACACTACGCAATATACTTATTACCAATTCCAGCAGGATGCCGATAAATTGGCAGAGGTAGACCCTCAATTTGCTATTCCTTATTTCAAGGCAGACCAAATTAAGAACCTAGTAGCGGCTACTAGTAAGGATGGTCAGACGGGTAAGATCGCTAATATGGATATTTGGGATTCCTGGCCGGTTCAAGATCCAACTACCGGGCAATTAGTCGACTGGAATGGCAAACAATTAGTCATTGCGATGATGGGAACTCCTGAAGCTAATAGTAATCACCTTTACCTGCTCTACAATAACTACGGCAGTGATGATTTCAATGGCTGGAAGAATGCTGGCGACATTTTTGCTGGTTACCGTGGCGATAAGAAGACTGGCCTTGAACTGCCAGACGATCAAGAATGGTCCGGTTCCGCTTATCAATTAGGCGATGGTTCCATTGAATTGTTCTATACCCACAATAAATTTGATCGCAAGTCTATCAATCCACAAAACCACCAACGTTTGGCAGCCGCTAATTTGAAGTTGCGTTTGAATGCGGATGGCACTATTTCTATTGCCAGTGTTGATAATGATCACACCATTTTTAATGGGAAGGATAATGGTTCACAAGAGGGTACTCACTACCAGACTTACGAAAAGTGGGCACACAATGTCACCTACTTTGATGGTCACAAGGAAGACTTTGGTGGCTATGACAACTTCGCCATGCGAGACCCTCATATTGTCAAGGATGCCCAGGGCAACCGCTATTTGATTTTTGAAGCCAGCACCGGGGATGACAATTACCAAAGTGAAAATCAAATTTATGACTTGCGGAACTATGGTGGCAATGCCAAGTTCCAACTGGAAAGTCTATTTAATTTGATTAACGATGATTACAGTGTCAAAGATAAAGCCAGCGGTCAAATGGTAAAGATTGGCCGTGACATGCGTGTTCGTGCTTCCCAAGCTAACGCTGCTATCGGCATTGTTAAATTGACTGGTCCAGAAAACAACCCAACTGTTGAGACCGTTTATGATCCACTGGTTTCTGCATTGATGGTCAGCGACGAAATTGAACGTCCAGATGTAGTTAAAATCGGTGATACTTACTACTTATTCGCTGCTTCACGGCTGAACCGTGGTAGTAATGACGCTGCCTGGCGAAAAGACAACGATGCCGTTGGTGACAACGTTGTCATGCTCGGCTGGTACTCAAAGGATCTGACCAAGGGCTTTAAACCATTAAACGGTACAGCATTGGTATTAACATCAACCGTTCCAGCTAACTGGCGGACAGCCACTTACTCATACTATGCGGTTCCTACGCGGAGTGATGACCCACGCTTTAAGAATACGGTACTGATCACGGCTTACATGACCAACCGTAGTCACGTTGCTGATTATCGGAACGTGAATGGCAAAGCGGTTCTTCCAGCAAATTATGTAGCTGAAAATGGTGGCGAACATAACTCAACATGGGCACCATCATTCTTGCTGAAATTAAATGAAGATGGAACAACTAAGGTTTTGCCATACGCAACTAATCAGGGTGTATGGGACTTCAACAATGCCACAAAGTTAAATGACAACATCATGACTAGTAAGGTTGATGAAGCCTACTTGCCATGGGAAAAGGGAGTGCCGTTTGATTGGGGATCCATCTTGGCTAGTGGCATGAACTGGAAAGACAATATTCCTACTCCAGATCCAGTAACACCAAGCACGCCAAGTACACCAAGTACCCCAAGCACGCCAAGTACCCCAAGCACGCCAAGTACTCCAAGTACCCCAAGCACGCCAAGTACTCCAAGCACGCCAAGTACTCCAAGTACCCCAAGCACGCCAAGTACTCCAAGTACCCCAAGTACACCAAGTACCCCAAGCACGCCAAGCACACCAAGTACGCCAAGTACACCTAAGAAACTGCCGCAAACTGGTAATAATTCATCCGTTGCAGCCGCATTATTAGGAATGTTAGGCTTAAGTGCCTTAGCAGGTTTTGGTTTAGAAAAGCGTCGCTTCTAAATTGAATGAAGTTAGGGCAAATGATAGGCATTGTTTATAACTTTATAGGCATGCCTTCATCGAGCTCTATTTGATTAACAACCCCCCTAAAAAAAATAAATTGGTCCCTAGCGTTCGGATTACCGAATGTTAGGGACCTTTGCTATTTAAAGGTAATTAAAGGTAAATTTCCATTGTTCTTCTTAGGCTTAGTAAGCGCCTTTTAGGACTTTCAATCTATTTCAACTGGTCATACTCTTGGACCGGGCCAGCATCCTCAGTTGGCTTGTCCGCATTGAGAATCATACCAATGCAAGTGAACCAGTGTTGGTGATCAGCACCGTGCCAGTGTTTGACGCCAGGTTTGACCTCAACCACGTCACCGGCAGATAATGGTTGAACTGGTTGTCCTTCTTCTTGGTAGTAACCGTGACCACCCGTTACCAGCAGGAGTTGGTAGCCGAAGTGGCGGTGCCAATTACTGTGGGTTCCCGGTGCCATCGTGACGTTGCCAACAGAACACTTGCTAGGGTGTTGGGGACCCATAAACAGGTTGACGTAGTCGGGACCCTCACCCGCAAATCCTTGGATTTCTTTGCCACGGCCGAAGATGACGCCATTCTGCAAACCCTTGTCAGCACCCTGGTTGTTGTTCCAGTTGTCACGTTCGGCAAGCGGTAAGTAGTGGGGTAGCAGTTGTTGCGGAATTGCTTTTTGCAACTCATCGATGGTCCACGGTGCATCATCCTTTTGAATCTTATTGCTGATCTGACTTTCGCTAAAGTAGCCAATCTCGCCACTGGTAGTAACGCTGAAGACGTCGCCAGAGTAATGGTGACCTTCTGGTGTGCAGAGATAAGCCAGGAAAGGTGCTAGTCGTTGCGGATCGCCGTGGGCTTTATTGATTTGGGCCATCTTTTTTTTGCTTGGCTGGGCAGCGGCCCCAAATTGTTTTTTCAAGCTGTCGATGGTCTTGTTGAATTCCCGGAGGTGACCAGGTGACATTGCTTGGGGGCAATATGCGTTGACGGTGATGCCAGTTTTAGCCAGTTCCTTGGCACTAGCCTTGCTGAGCCCGACCAAACCAGCGTTAGCTGCACTGTAGGCAGCGAGGTTGGCGATACCCGTCCAGGCATTGGAAGCACTATTGAGAATCGTTCCGGCACCTTGTTGTTGCATAATCGGAATTGCTTCGTGCATGGTGTTAAAAGCACCTGTCATCTTGGATTGGGTGAGCCGGTCCCAATCAGCTTTCTTGGTATTGGCGACGGTGCCCTGACCAAGGGTGGCGGCATTGTTAACAAGGATGTCAATGCGGCCAAAGTGGTTGATGGCACACTGAATGAGCTTTTTAGCAGCTGCTGGGTCGGTGACGTCGGCGTAGCATGGCACGGCTTCACCACCATTGGACTGTATTTCCTTGGCTGTTCCTTCCGCGTCGCCCATCATCGATAAGTATTTTTTGTTTTCTGCGGCACTGAGGTGCGAGTCAGCCTTGTCATGGTGGTGGGGATGACGGTTATTGGTAACGACTTTAACTCCACACTTGGCAAAGTACAGGGCAATGCCGCGCCCGATGCCTTCTCCTGAACCAGTAATGATGGCAACTTTACCAGCTAGTACTTGTTTCAAAATGATCACTCCTTCAATTTCATTAAAAGCTAACCATTCGAAGATTGGTATACTTAAATTTGGGTATTGATAGGAGGAACGATGATGATTCCATGGAAGAAAATTAGTGACTTCACCTTTGTGGCGGAGAAATGTCAAGATGCGGATACCCTAGCTAAATATGTTTTTGATCACCTGAACCAGTTGATTCAATTCGACGGGGCGGTCTTGCTAATATTAGATTCAGACGGGGCTTGCCAGCATTTTTACCAAACTGGACGTCATCACCGAATGGAAACGACAAAAAATTGCTTCCAGAAAAACTTGGTGCAAGAAATAAGCAGGGAGTATCGTCACCACTATCCTTCGTTAGCGGAGTGTGTGCTGGACAGCCGACGGGTTGTTGACCCGTCACTAAAGAAATACATGGAACGGTTAGGAGTTCGAGAAGTCTTTGGCCTTGGCTTGTGGGATGGTGACGGCCGTTTGCGTTGTATCTTTAGCCTGGAACGGCAGAGTAAGTTAGCTTTTAGCCATGAGGATAAGCAAGTGGTGGACATTATTTTCCACCATTTGAATAACCTCTACCAAAATCTTGCAAAAGAAGATAGCCAGGAGAATTTGAAGCAGCTTCCCTTGACTAAGCGGGAAAGGGAGATTGGGCGTTTACTGATGCGGGGGATGAATAATGATCAGGTAGCAGATCAACTAGGCATCAGTCCGGCGACGGTAGCCAAGCACATCGCCAATATGCACCATAAATTAGGCGTGCAAACGCAGCAGGAACTGCTGGTGAAACTCTTCAACTCAAACGGTAATGTTTGAAACAATCTTGCTGATTCTATTGGAATTTGCACTTACATGAATTAAAATAAAAAGGTATATGACAAGTAATTATTAAGAAGAAAGAGGTCAGATTAATGGCAAAACTTGTACTGATTCGTCACGGTCAAAGTGAATGGAACCTGTCCAACCAATTTACTGGCTGGGTTGACGTTGATCTTAGTGAAAAGGGTGTTGCCCAAGCTAAGGCTGCCGGCAAGGCTATTAAGGAACACGGTCTGCAATTCGACTACGCTTACACTTCTGTTCTGAAGCGTGCTATCAAGACCCTGCACTACGCACTGGATGAATGTGACCAACTTTGGATTCCTGAATTCAAGACTTGGCGTCTTAACGAACGTCACTATGGTGCTCTTCAAGGTCTCAACAAGAAGAAGACTGCTGAAAAGTACGGGGACGAACAAGTCCATATTTGGCGTCGTTCATACGATGTTCTGCCGCCACTGCTGAAGGCTACTGACGAAGGCTCAGCTGCTAAGGACCGTCGTTATGCTAACTTGGACCCACGCACTATTCCTGGTGGTGAAAACCTCAAGGTTACTCTGCAACGGGTTATTCCTCTGTGGCAGGACAGCATTGCTCCAAAGCTGCTGGATGGCAAGAACGTTATTATTGCTGCCCATGGTAACTCACTGCGTGCTTTGAGCAAGTACATCGAACAGATTTCTGACGATGACATCATGAACCTGGAAATGGCTACTGGTCAACCAGTTGTTTACGACTTCGATGACAAGCTCAATGTCCTGAAGAAGGAAAAGTACGATATCGATTAATTGAAGCTGCAAAAAAACTTCTGGAGGGTCCGGAGGTATATCCTAGAACAGTGCCTGGCGCGGAACGCGTCGGGCATTGTTCTAGGATATACACAAGGGCCCTCTTTTTTTTGCGCGATTACGTTTGTGAATAAATATGATTGAAGAGCCCCGGGAGATAGCCTAAGACGAGTGTTGACACGGAACGGGTCGGCACTCGTCTGTAGCTATCTTTGAGGGCCCTCGTTTTTTACCACGATTGCATTTGTTCGTAGATATACATAAGGGCCCTCGTTTTTTTATTGAATGATACGAAGACGCGACGGGCTCAAAAAAGGAATAAATAAAAAAACCAGCGCTGGTGAGGATGACCCTCATCGGCGCTGTAACATTGTCAGAACATATATTTAATTGAAATTGAATCGGCGCTAATTAGTAGAATACCCAGTAACTAACGACAGTTAATACAGGTACGTAGTAGCTAACTGAGTAAACACCACAATAGGTGTAGTAGTAATCAGTGTATTCAACGTATGATACAGTGGTGTATTCAACGTAGAAGTAACCGTGGTTGCTGCAGCTTGGAGCAGTTGGAGCAGTCGGTGCTGTAGGAGCGGTTGGTGCCGTCGGAGCAGTTGGAGCTGTCGGTGCCGTAGGAGCGGTTGGGGCCGTAGCGGCAGTTCCAGCGGTGCCGGCCGTCGGAGCAGTAGCGGCAGTTCCAGCGGTGCCAGCGGTTGGAGCAGTAGCGGCAGTTCCAGCGGTGCCGGCCGTAGGAGCAGTAGCGGCAGTCCCCGCGGTGCCGGCCGTCGGAGCGGTAGCAGCAGTCCCCGCGGTGCCAGCCGTCGGAGCAGTAGCGGCGGTCCCAGCGGTGCCGGCCGTCGGAGCAGTAGCAGCAGTTCCAGCGGTGCCGGCCGTAGGAGCGGTAGCAGCAGTCCCAGCGGTGCCAGCCGTCGGAGCAGTAGCAGCAGTTCCAGCGGTGCCGGCCGTAGGAGCAGTAGCGGCAGTTCCAGCGGTGCCAGCTGTAGGAGCGGTAGCGGCAGTTCCAGCGGTACCGGCCGTCGGAGCAGTAGCGGCAGTTCCAGCGGTACCAGCTGTAGGAGCAGTTACAGTAACTTGAGCTGTAGGAGCAGTAGCGGCGTTAGCTTGTGTGTCAGCGTGGATTGTGGTGGCACTAAATGTAAGCCCTAAGGCTACGGCAGCAGCGATGCTGACTGCCTTTTTAAAATTAACCATAATCAGATTTTCCTTTCCATATCAACTTATGCGATATCCTTATTGCCGTGAACAGTTTTGGCCCAGCCATGCTGACCGCGGATTTTTTTATAGAATGCAATAACGATTGCAGGATAAAGCAAGTAGTTGTAAATACCAAGAAACAGAATACTGAGCAAACTGACAAACCAGTTGAGGTTAGCCGTTTTGCGATAGTCAGCGATGATAATGTTATTGATAATACAGTTGAGAAGAACCAAGCTGATTACGACAGGATAGCACGTCATGATATGAGCAATTACATAGACAAGAACATAGAGACCAGCCAGACCAGAAATTAGCGTAATAAAAGGAATAAACATATAAAATGTCATTTCCATTTTAGATAATAGATTAATTTGCGAGCTTCTGAGAATCCGGGGCCAGTAACTGAATAAACAATCCAGCCCACCCTGGGTCCACCGAGCACGTTGTCGGATGAATGGCAAGATATGGTCAATTGCTTCTTGGTACACGACGATGTTGCTAGCGTAGTAAGTATGCTTGCCGCGAAGCAGAAAACGTGTACTGAATTCGAAATCTTCTAGTAAGGCATTACCCCATGGGTTATCAGAACGAATACTTGAAACCCGGATAAATTGGCCGTTGCCAGATGCGGCTGCATTGTGAATCAGGTTGCGTGTATTTTGAATCCAGTCATTGATGACGCGAAATTCAATATCCTGAAATAGTTGCAGCCAGTTGTGAATAGTGATCATGCCAACGCGGGTTTGCAACAGGTCAATTTGTGGGTGATTGGCAAAGTTGGCTAATACCTGCTCATAACCTTGTTCGGTCATGTAGGCATCGGCGTCTAAGACACCGACGACAGTCCGTGCCAGATCATCCGGCTTCATCTGTCTGGGATCTACTAGCCGATGGTAGGCCCAGTTGAGGGCGCTACCCTTGCCTTGCTGAGCATTAGGCTTAGTGCGTGTTAAAACCTGAACTCGGTTTTGACAGTTAAATTGAGCAATTACCCGTTTAGCCACCAACTCAGTTCCGTCATCCGAACCATCATTAATGATGGCCATCGAAATATTCGGCAGATCGGCAGTGCTCTTCATGAAGCGAACAATTGTTTTGCCAATTACGCCAGCCTCGTTCATTGCTGGGATCACGATAATAAGGCGCAAGTTATCGCTAAAATGATAATCTTCGTCGCTGCTCGTGCTCTTTTGCCCGAACAATAGCAAGCAAATGACCCAAAAAGTGTAAATCAGCATTCCTACTAACGATACGTTGAAATCAACTTGATTGATTTTTCACACCTCCTTTTGCTGAGAGAAATAGCCAATTGAAGTTTGAAACTTTAAGGCTGTTTCACATTCAACTGGGGGTGTTGTAAAAAGAATTGTTGCGAAGCCCGTTTGACTTGACCGACAATACGGACGGTTTTATTTGGGTTAAGTGATGATCGGAATCGATCGATGCTGATCCCTCCCGTCAATGTAAGGGCAAGGAAAGCAACGATGATGACTACTTGTAAAATATGTTTCATTAATGATCCCTCCCGTCTAAGTATTGGTGCAGTGCAGTGACGATGCGCTCGGAGGCGTGACCGTCGCCGTATGGGTTCTTGGCATCTGCCATCTGCTTATACTTTTGGGGATCATTGAGCAATTCGGTTAAGGCTTGCTTGATCATTGTTGGATCAGTGCCGACTAGTTTTAGGGTACCAGCGGTGACGCCTTCTGGTCGTTCCGTCGTGTCACGTAAAACCAGAACGGGTTTTTGTAATGACGGGGCTTCTTCCTGGACACCGCCTGAGTCCGTCAAAATAAGGTAGCTGCGGGCAGCCAGGTTATGAAAATCGATCACGTCCAACGGTTTTGTGAGGTGTGCCTGGGCTACTCCATCGAAAACCTCATGGGCAATATTTTGAACACGCTGACTCAAGTGAACAGGGAATATCATTTCCAAATCGTCGCGTGACAACAGCATATCTTTGATGGCCTGCAGTGCTTGACGCATCGGTTCACCTTGGTTTTCCCGACGGTGCATAGTAACTAGCAGTAATTTTTTTTGCGGATCAATTTTATCTAATACGTCGCTGTGGTAGTCGGCACTCACCGTGTGTTCAAGGGCGTCGATAGCGGTGTTGCCGGTCACAAAGACGTGGCTAGCATCATGATGTTCTTGCAATAAGTTCTGTTCGGCTTTTTTAGTTGGGGCAAAGTAGAGGCTACTGATGGCGTCAGTAACTTGCCGGTTAATTTCTTCTGGATAAGGGTCGTAGCGAGAATATGTACGGAGCCCAGCTTCCACGTGGCCTACCGGAATTTTTTGGTAAAAAGCAGCGAGAGTAGCGCCGAGAGTGGTAGTAGTGTCACCGTGTACTAAAATGATTGCTGGCTTGGTCTTAGCGATGATTGGTTCAAGCTTCGTAAGAGCGCCAACTGTAATGCTGGTTAGTGTTTGATTTTTCTTCATTAAATGCAGATTATGATCTGGCTTAATGTGAAAAGCATTAAGGGCAGAATCTAACATTTCTTTGTGTTGCCCTGTTACCACCGTTACGGGAGAGAAGGTGGGGTCTTTTTCGAGGGCTTTTATTACCGGGGCCATTTTGATTGCTTCGGGTCTGGTCCCAAAAATCGTCATAATCCGTTGCATGATGAATTCCTTTCTATTCTGCAACTGTAATTAATAGATCTTTAGCACCATTCGTTGATCTGAGTGTGTGTGCAGTAAGTTATCAAATTACCCCATAATTCGCGTCTAAATAAATATTAATGACTATTGAAAGATCGCCTAATAGGACGAATGTATTTTGGCCTACTCTGGTTAATTGATCAATAGATGAAGCAAATACGAATAATCTACCAAAAGACATTTCTTTAATAGAAAATTATTTTTTAGCGTTTGCTAATATAAAAATAGTATTAATCAAGTATAGCCACTAATATATATTGATTACTAAAAACAGTATAATAGTACTGATTTACAAATGCAACGTCTCACAAGCAATCTTACGGAGAAAAAGCTGCAGTTCCTTAGTCCGACAATTAAGCAACCGATTTCATAGAAAAATCATTAGGAATATTATGCAAATTGTGAATAATGTATGAAGAAATGCCGAGAAGACGGCTTTAATTTGTGGTTTTCTACAATTATGCTATGATAACGATATGTAATTTATCCTATATAGAAAGTTGGCATGTTGATGGAGAAAAAAGAACACTTGTCTGTCAAACAATTCTTTAACGACCTGAAAGGCAACTTGAAGAGCCAATACAAGAGTTCTGTGTGGCCAGTGGCCGGTGGATTCTTGCTGATGGCGGCTCTTGGGGTTCTGTTCTTCTTGGGCTTATCTCGTTTGGCGATGACGATGATGATGAGCTTTCAAATGATGATGTATGGAATGGCTTCACCTTTAGCTATTCTGATGACTCTATTAGAAGTTATCATTTTAGCTGTTTTGCTGGTTGCACTGTCATTCTTCGTTAGTTTCTTTGCTACAAGCAGCAGTTATGCATATTTGGATGCGTTGCGTCACCCGGGAATGAAGGTTAACGCTAGCGCGATTTGGACATACTTCAAGCACGTGCGGAAGAACCAACTGTGGCGTTTAGTTTTGTATAACGCTCTGTTCCTTTTCTTGTGGCAGTTACCTCTATCTATCGTCGGTCGCTTTACTGGCCGCTGGCGTTGGCTTTCCATTATCATTTTGATTGTTAACGATTTGATCCAAATTTGGAAGACTATTGAATATAGTCAGTCAGCCTTTCTTTACCGTGACCGTCAGACAACTTTCCTCGGTCAGTCAATGCGTCATGCTTTAACGGCTAGTCGCCGCTACATGGGTGGCCGGAAAGCTAACTACATTGAAGTAATGGTAACGATGGTTGTTATTCCACTGTTAGTTATTGATGCTATTTTTGGTGGTATTGCCTTCTACGGCAACTATATCGGTACTTACTGGATTATGTGGGTTGGTATCGTCTTAGGCATTATTGCTGTGCTAGCCTTCTTGCCAGTAGTATTGATGGTTGTAGCTCAGTTCTATGATCAAACTTACGTTGATAGTGAGCTTGATATTGATTTTAGTGGTACTTTTAAGCCAGTTGAAAAACTCAACGGTGCTGCTTTTATCAATGATTGGCAAGCTACGAGTGATGTTAAGACGTCAAGCAAAGATAAAGAAGATACTAATAAGTAAACTATCTATAATAGATGGAGTGCGACAGAAGTCGTTTGCGACTTTACAGGTACACTCCATTTGTAGCGATAGCCTCTAGCGTTCGAATTGTCCGAATGTTAGAGGCTATTGCTATTTTCAGCTATAATTTGAGGGACTATGCACTGCTCATTCTGGTTGCGATTAGGGGATGATAGTGTTTAGGTGGACCAAAATAATTTAGCGATGGAAGATGCTACCAAAAAACTTCAAAAAAATCAGAATTTAGTGTTGACTTTCTATAGTGATCCCGGTATAGTTAATAAACGTTGACGCCGCTAAGGCTTGTCACTACAGACAAACAGAGAGGTGCCAATTCTTGATCAATTAAATCAATTCAAAATTAATAAAAATAGTTCTTGACATTGATTGCTGATCTTGATATTATATTAAGTGTTGTCGCTAAGCGATGACATCAAGGCAGACCTTTGAAAACTGAACAAAGTTTCGACAAACACAAATGTGCAGGGTCCTTGATCACAGATCAAGGCAAAAACATTTGCGAAGTCAATTCGCTTAATACTTTTAAAAATTAGAGCTATTTCAAAAGCTCATATTACATAATATGAGAGTTTGATCCTGGCTCAGGATGAACGCCGGCGGTGTGCCTAATACATGCAAGTCGAACGCACTGGCCCAACTGATATGACGTGCTTGCACTGATTTGACGATGGATTACCAGTGAGTGGCGGACGGGTGAGTAACACGTGGGCAACCTGCCCCAAAGCGGGGGATAACATTTGGAAACAAGTGCTAATACCGCATAACAATCATGACCACATGGTCATGATTTCAAAGGTGGTTTCGGCCATCACTTTGGGATGGGCCCGCGGTGCATTAGCTAGTTGGTAAGGTAACGGCTTACCAAGGCGATGATGCATAGCCGAGTTGAGAGACTGATCGGCCACAATGGAACTGAGACACGGTCCATACTCCTACGGGAGGCAGCAGTAGGGAATCTTCCACAATGGGCGCAAGCCTGATGGAGCAACACCGCGTGAGTGAAGAAGGGTTTCGGCTCGTAAAACTCTGTTGTTGAAGAAGAACGTGCGTGAGAGTAACTGTTCATGCAGTGACGGTATTCAACCAGAAAGTCACGGCTAACTACGTGCCAGCAGCCGCGGTAATACGTAGGTGGCAAGCGTTGTCCGGATTTATTGGGCGTAAAGCGAGCGCAGGCGGTTTCTTAAGTCTGATGTGAAAGCCTTCGGCTTAACCGGAGAAGTGCATCGGAAACTGGGAGACTTGAGTGCAGAAGAGGACAGTGGAACTCCATGTGTAGCGGTGGAATGCGTAGATATATGGAAGAACACCAGTGGCGAAGGCGGCTGTCTGGTCTGCAACTGACGCTGAGGCTCGAAAGCATGGGTAGCGAACAGGATTAGATACCCTGGTAGTCCATGCCGTAAACGATGAGTGCTAGGTGTTGGAGGGTTTCCGCCCTTCAGTGCCGCAGCTAACGCATTAAGCACTCCGCCTGGGGAGTACGACCGCAAGGTTGAAACTCAAAGGAATTGACGGGGGCCCGCACAAGCGGTGGAGCATGTGGTTTAATTCGAAGCTACGCGAAGAACCTTACCAGGTCTTGACATCTTGCGCTAACCTAAGAGATTAGGCGTTCCCTTCGGGGACGCAATGACAGGTGGTGCATGGTCGTCGTCAGCTCGTGTCGTGAGATGTTGGGTTAAGTCCCGCAACGAGCGCAACCCTTGTTACTAGTTGCCAGCATTCAGTTGGGCACTCTAGTGAGACTGCCGGTGACAAACCGGAGGAAGGTGGGGACGACGTCAGATCATCATGCCCCTTATGACCTGGGCTACACACGTGCTACAATGGCCGGTACAACGAGCAGCTAACCCGCGAGGGTGTGCAAATCTCTTAAAGCCGGTCTCAGTTCGGACTGCAGTCTGCAACTCGACTGCACGAAGTCGGAATCGCTAGTAATCGCGGATCAGCATGCCGCGGTGAATACGTTCCCGGGCCTTGTACACACCGCCCGTCACACCATGGAAGTTTGCAATGCCCAAAGTCAGTGGCCTAACCATTTTGGAGGGAGCTGCCTAAGGCAGGGCAGATGACTGGGGTGAAGTCGTAACAAGGTAGCCGTAGGAGAACCTGCGGCTGGATCACCTCCTTTCTAAGGAATAAAACGGAACCTACACATTAGTTGAAACTTTGTTTAGTTTTGAGGGGTTTACCCTCAGAGCTTGTACTTTGAAAACTAAATAATATCTAATTTCTTTATTAATCAAAACAATAAACCGAGAACACCGCGTTATTTGAGTTTTATTAACGAAATAATCGCTAACTCAATTAATCAAGGTGATCACGAAGTGATCATCAAGGTTAAGTTATGAAGGGCGCATGGTGAATGCCTTGGTACTAGGAGCCGATGAAGGACGGGACAAACACCGATATGCTTCGGGGAGTGGTAAGTGCACTTTGATCCGGAGATTTCCGAATGGGGAAACCCAACCAACTTAGTCGTTGGTTATCTGACTAGTGAATTCATAGCTAGCAGAGGGAAGACGCAGTGAACTGAAACATCTCAGTAGCTGCAGGAAGAGAAAGAAATATCGATTCCCTGAGTAGCGGCGAGCGAAAGGGGAAGAGCCCAAACCAGTGAGCTTGCTTACTGGGGTTGTAGGACTGAACATTTGAGTTACCAAAGTGCGACGTAGTCGAAACAGCTGGGAAGCTGTGCCAGAGAGGGTGATAGCCCCGTAGACGAAACGTCACACCCTCAGTTCAGGATCCTGAGTACGGCGGGACACGTGAAACCCCGTCGGAAGCTGCGAGGACCATCTCGCAAGGCTAAATACTACCTAGTGACCGATAGTGAACCAGTACCGTGAGGGAAAGGTGAAAAGCACCCCGGAAGGGGAGTGAAATAGTTCCTGAAACCATGTGCCTACAAGCTGTCGGAGCCCGTTAATGGGTGACGGCGTGCCTCTTGCAGAATGAACCGGCGAGTTATGATTGCATGCAAGGTTAAGGTGGAAAAACCGGAGCCGTAGCGAAAGCGAGTCTTAAATGGGCGTAAGAAGTATGTAGTTATAGACCCGAAACCAGGTGACCTACCCATGTCCAGGTTGAAGGTGCGGTAAAGCGCACTGGAGGACCGAACCCGTGTCAGTTGAAAATGGCTGGGATGAGGTGTGGGTAGCGGTGAAATTCCAAACGAACTTGGAGATAGCTGGTTCTCTCCGAAATCTCTTTAGGGGGAGCCTTGAGGTAAAGAATCGTGGAGGTAGAGCTACTGTTTGGACAAGGGGCCCGTCATGGGTTACCAACTTCAGATAAACTCCGAATGCCATCGATTTATACTCAGGAGTCAGACGATGAGTGATAAGATCCACCGTCGAAAGGGGAACAGCCCAGATCACCAGTTAAGGTCCCTAAATATATGCTAAGTGGAAAAGGATGTGGAGTTGCATAGACAACTAGGATGTTGGCTCAGAAGCAGCCACCATTTAAAGAGTGCGTAATAGCTCACTAGTCGAGTGATCCTGCGCCGAAAATGTACCGGGGCTAAGCATATTACCGAAACTGTGGATGTGCACTTTGTGCACGTGATAGGAGAGCGTTCTAAGGGCGGCGAAGTCAGACCGTGAGGACTGGTGGAGCGCTTAGAAGTGAGAATGCCGGTATGAGTAGCGAAAGACAGGTGAGAATCCTGTCCACCGAATGACTAAGGTTTCCTGGGGAAGGCTCGTCCTCCCAGGGTAAGTCGGGACCTAAGCTGAGGCCGAAAGGCGTAGGCGATGGATAACAGGTTGAGATTCCTGTACCAGTTGATTGCGTTTCAACGATGGAGGGACGCAGGAGGCTAAGCAATCCAGACGGATGGAAATGTCTGGCCAAGCAGTGAGTTAGGAGCAGAGAGAAAAGCTTTGTTCCGGGTTAACAAGCTGTGATGGGGAGTGAAATTTTAGTAACGAAGTTGCCGACGTCACACTGCCGAGAAAAGCTTCTAGCAAGTAATCAACTGCCCGTACCGCAAACCGACACAGGTAGTCGAGGAGAGAATCCTAAGGTGAGCGAGAGAACTCTCGTTAAGGAACTCGGCAAAATGACCCCGTAACTTCGGAAGAAGGGGTGCTGGCCGCAAGGCCAGCCGCAGTGAAAAGGCCCAGGCGACTGTTTATCAAAAACACAGGTTTCTGCAAAATCGTAAGATGAAGTATAGGGGCTGACGCCTGCCCGGTGCTGGAAGGTTAAAAGGATGGGTTAGCTTCGGCGAAGCTCAGAATTGAAGCCCCAGTAAACGGCGGCCGTAACTATAACGGTCCTAAGGTAGCGAAATTCCTTGTCGGGTAAGTTCCGACCCGCACGAAAGGCGTAACGATCTGGGCACTGTCTCAACGAGAGACTCGGTGAAATTGAAATCCCTGTGAAGATGCAGGGTACCCGCGACAGGACGGAAAGACCCCATGGAGCTTTACTGTAGCTTGATATTGAGTGTTTGTACTGCTTGTACAGGATAGGTAGGAGCCATAGAAAGCGGAACGCTAGTTTCGCTGGAGGCGCTGGTGGGATACTACCCTTGCATTATGACCACTCTAACCCGCAGCACTAAGCGTGCTGGGAGACAGTGTCAGGTGGGCAGTTTGACTGGGGCGGTCGCCTCCCAAAAGGTAACGGAGGCGCCCAAAGGTTCGCTCAGAATGGTTGGAAATCATTCGCAGAGTGTAAAGGCACAAGCGAGCTTGACTGCGAGACAGACAGGTCGAGCAGGGACGAAAGTCGGGCTTAGTGATCCGGTGGTTCCGCATGGAAGGGCCATCGCTCAACGGATAAAAGCTACCCTGGGGATAACAGGCTTATCTCCCCCAAGAGTCCACATCGACGGGGAGGTTTGGCACCTCGATGTCGGCTCATCGCATCCTGGGGCTGTAGTCGGTCCCAAGGGTTGGGCTGTTCGCCCATTAAAGCGGTACGCGAGCTGGGTTCAGAACGTCGTGAGACAGTTCGGTCCCTATCCGTCGCGGGCGTAGGAAATTTGAGAGGACCTGTCCTTAGTACGAGAGGACCGGGATGGACATACCGCTGGTGTACCAGTTGTTCCGCCAGGAGCACCGCTGGGTAGCTATGTATGGATGAGATAAACGCTGAAAGCATCTAAGTGTGAAACTCACCTCAAGATGAGATTTCCCATTCCTTTATGGAAGTAAGACCCCTTATAGACGATGAGGTAGATAGGGTGGAAGTAGAAGCGCCGTGAGGCGTGGAGCGGACCACTACTAATCGGTCGAGGACTTAACCAAGGAAAAAGCTGGTGAGTCCGGTTGAAAATGGATGGAGGATATGATATTGTTTAGTTTTGAGAGCGCAAGTTCTCAGTCCGAGAGGACGAAGTGCGGTGGCGATGGCCTGAAGGATACACCTGTTCCCATGCCGAACACAGCAGTTAAGCTTCAGCGCGCCAAAAGTAGTTGGGGGATCGCTCCCTGCGAGGATAGGGCACTGCCGCGCAAATGATAACACAGACTGTTTAACAGCCTGTGTTTTTTTTTACGATAAATCAGAAATTTGGTATAATTTTCTAGAACATATGTGCGAACTGGAGGCCCTGGAAGATGGATAGAAAAAAACTAAAACAATACATCTTTCAGAAATACGGTCTGGAATTTCAATTAAGCCCCCAGGATCCAGGTAACTTAGAGGAATTACGCATTTCACCTAGTCAACGGCCTTTTGTAGTCTTAGCCCAGACATCTGATTGTCTAGATTTAAAGGCGCCATCCTTTGCGTCGGTCCTCCAAGAAGTTGATCATTTTGGTACACCGATGTTAGTCAATCAACCAGGATGGGTAGAGGTACACTTTGACCAAGCCAGCGATCGTGATGTTGAAAACGTCATTGATTATGCCTTTCAAACCGCAATGAGTGGTAAGGAGGTTGTTCCGCAACAGTTAATTCGGTTGCCACGTCAACATATTCAAACACAATATCAGGCTCAGACAATTCCTCTAAAGAGCCGACCACGACTAAAACCAAAGAAATTATCACCATTAGAAAAAGTGCTGCGTAGCTATGACTATACCGTGTCACCGGCTGTTGAAACGGCCTATAATTTTTGTCGGCAAGGCCAAATGCTGGCAGATTTTCAGGATGATTATCAACCAATCGTCGAATTTCAGCGTTATTATCCTGATTACCATTCGATGAATTTGGCTCAGTTACATACCTACCTGACTTGGCGAACACGGCTGCGGGCAGGTGATTTTTCTGTCAATAGCACGTCCTACGCCTATGTTTATATCTATGAACTGCTGAATAATATTGGGGTGGACGATGCAGCGGCGGGATATCGCCTGTTGAAATATTTTAAGGATCGTTATGCCCCCAGCTACCACAAAAAGATGGCAGCTTATCTAAGCAAATGGATGCAGGATTATGTGCTCTATTATGGCTTGGGTCGCGAACAGGCAAATGATGCTTTTGCGGAAAAGCTAGCTGTGGATCGGCAATACCACATCATCTGTCACCCTGATGAATATTCTGATGATGATCTATTAGCAGTCTTTGAACATTTTTCTACTTATCTCAAACGCTGTCGCTTGTACCAGAATGCTAAGGAAGAATTTGCTAAGCTCTTTCGTTATATTTGGCAACGTGTTCTGCAGGAACAACCGCATCAGGCTATCGCTCAGTTAATCGGCCAACAGACAATGACGACCGGATATCTCTTTGCGAATGCTGTCTTTTACTTTAAGCAAGCGCCGAAGATGCAGACATACGTCATTGACTCGGAGCGCAAGTATCAGTTTAAAGGTCACCAGTATTACTGCACGTCGTGGCAACCGTGCCGGCAACGGAGCGTGAAGCTCAATGCCTTCTTTCATGAAATTGACCGCCTGGGTCGACAGGCTTTTGGTTTAGGGCACCCCTTAAAGGCTCGTTCACTTGATCACGCACTGCTCCAAGCCATTCAGGATGGCATTCACGATTACCAGCGTGCTAAACAGCGGCAAGCACAGAAAGAGGCAGAACCCGATATCAATCTAACTGACTTGGATAAGATTCGGGCAGATGCATCGGTCACTCGCGAAAGTTTGCTGACGGATGAGGAAAAGAACGAAGAACATGAAGAGAATGTATCTTCGGCCGAGAAGAAACAGGATCAACAAGCTTCGGCAATAGTGCCAGCTAAGAATGAGCCGGGACAGCCAAATGATCAGCACACCGCAGAAGATGACGACGCTGCGTCACTTCTGCTTAATCCGGCACCAGCTGATGATGATGCGGATATCGATCTGACCGCTGATGAACAATTTCTGCTTCAGGCGCTCCTGACTGGGCAGCCCTATCAAGACCACCTCAAAAAACATCACCTGATGCTTTCGATCATGGTGGACCAACTCAACGATAAGCTTTTTGACGCTATCGGGGATACTGCGATCGAATTTGACGATAACAATCGTCCCCAGATTATCGAAGACTATCGACCAGATGTGCAAGCAATCATTAATCATAAGGAGGAATCATAATGGCTGTGCGCAAGCGGCGCGTCCCAAAGCGGATTGCGCAAACGATTTTGAATTCATTGAAGGGTGGTGTCGTGCCGCGGATCGGCCTCCCTTATATCACCGTCGGCCGGAAGGATGAAATCGCGGCTTTATTGCATGATGTCGACATCGTTTCCCAGGGTGGTGCGGCTTTCCACTTTATCGTCGGTCGTTACGGTTCAGGGAAGAGCTTTCTCTTACAAACTATCCGCAATTACGTGATGGACAAAAATTTTGTCGTTGTGGATGGCGACCTGTCCCCAGAGCGACGCCTGCAGGGAACTAAGGGCCAGGGACTGGCCACCTACCGCGAACTCGTGCAAAACATGGCTACCAAGACGCGACCAGAGGGTGGGGCTCTTCCCCTGATTCTCGATCGTTGGATCAACACCGTGCAGACCCAGGTGGCTACTGACACCGGTCTCAGTGATGATGACCCAGCGTTTGCGAAGGCGGTTGATCAAAAAATCTACCGAGTCATTTCTTCATTGAGCGAGTTGGTGCACGGCTTTGACTTTGCTAAGCTTTTGAACATGTATTACCACGCCTACGTTGACGACGATGACGAGACGAAGGCTAAGGTGATCAAGTGGTTCCGTGGGGAATACAGTCACAAAACGGAAGCCAAGCAGGAACTGGGTGTCAACATCATCATTTCGGATGATGACTGGTATGAATACCTCAAGCTCTTTGCCAGTTTCTTCCGGCAAGCAGGCTACACCGGTTTGATCATCTTCATCGACGAACTCGTCAACATTTACAAGATCCCGAATGCCATTAGTCGCCAATACAACTACGAGAAGATTCTGACCATGTACAACGACGCGCTTCAGGGGAAGGCCAAGTACCTCGGCATTTTGATGGGTGCGACACCACAGGCCGTGGAAGACCGACACCGTGGGGTGTACTCATATGAGGCTTTGCGCTCGCGACTAGCCGAAGGAAAATTTGCCCAAGCTGGTGCTCGCGACATGTACGCACCAGTAATCAAGTTGGAGCCGTTGACGGCGGAAGAAATGATGGTTCTGACCGAAAAGCTGGCGGACATGCATGCCGGCCTCTATGGCTACCAGCGCACGATCACCGAAGACGAACTGGCTAAGTTCATCAAGATCGAATACGCTCGGATCGGGGCCGATACGAACATTACGCCGCGGGAAGTCATCCGTGACTTCATCGAGATGCTCGACATCGTTTGGCAAAATCCAAAGACTTCGATTGAAGACCTGCTAAATTCTGACAAGTTCTCCTATAGCGAGCAATCGGCGGTCAGTGACAAGAAGACGAA
Organism: Limosilactobacillus sp.; assembly: GCF_040772465.1. Classification (GTDB taxonomy): domain Bacteria; phylum Bacillota; class Bacilli; order Lactobacillales; family Lactobacillaceae; genus Limosilactobacillus. The sequence continues at coordinate 467,576 of NZ_JAXGYB010000001.1, forward strand.
GGATTACACTGAATTTACGATTTAGGAGTGGATTTGATGGACGTTTTTTCACGTTATGCGCCATTTATCCAGGATTATATTTACCGCCAGGGCTGGCGACAGCTGCGCCCCATTCAGGTGGCAGCGGCCAGTGAAATCTTCGGGACCGATGACAATGTTTTGTTATCGGCTTCGACTGCTTCCGGCAAGACTGAGGCGGCGTTCTTTCCGATTTTAACGGACCTTGATGAACACCCGACCAGTTCAATTGGCTGCCTTTACATCGCCCCGCTGAAGGCTTTAATCAACGACCAGCACCGCCGGCTGACAGACCTGTGTGCTGACACTGATATCCGCGTTTGGCGCTGGCACGGGGATGTGGCCCAGTCACAAAAACGCAAGATGCTGAAGAATCCACAAGGGGTGCTGCAAATCACCCCGGAATCGCTGGAATCCTTCATGATTAACCGGCATATGGATATTCCGCGGCTTTTTGGCGACCTGCGTTTTATCGTGATCGACGAACTGCATTCTTTTCTTCGTAGCGACCGGGGTGGGCAGACATTTTGCTTGATCGAACGCTTGTCGCGATTGGCTGGAGTTGATCCACGGCGGATCGGTTTGTCAGCGACTATCGGGAACGTTGCCGCTGCCAGCAAGTTTCTCGGTGCCGGCAGCAAACGCCGGACCGTGGCCCCGAAGGTAGCTGATACCCGGCAGATTTGGCGGCTGTCGATGGAACATTTCTATAAATCTGGCCCCCAAGCCAGCAAGGATGATCCGGATAATGACGATCGCTTAGTCGGCCCTAAGACTGATTCTGCACCAGAATTAGCTGATCCAGGCATTGGCTACATCTTCGAGCACACCCGCGGCAAGAAGTGCCTGGTTTTCACCAACAGCCGGGAAGAGTGTGAGGCAGTGTGTCAGTCACTGCGTTCTTATTGCACGTACCGCCACGAACCAGACCGCTTTATGATTCACCATGGCAACCTGTCCCCAGCGCTGCGGGCCACCGCAGAAGACGCGATGAAGGACGATAACCAGTACATCACGACCTGCGCAACCGCTACCTTGGAACTCGGGATTGACGTCGGCAAACTCGAGAGTGCCTTCCAGATTGACGCGCCGTTTACGGTGTCCGGCTTCTTGCAACGGATGGGCCGGACGGGCCGGCGTGGCAATCCTCCCGAGATGCACTTTGTGATGCGTGAAGAGCATCCGGAGTCGCGGGCAATGCTGCCGGATCTGATTCCCTGGCCGTTGCTGCAGGGAATTGCCTTAGTCCAGCTTTACATTGAGGAACGTTGGGTTGAGCCACCTGAACCGAACCGTCTGCCATATAGTTTGCTCTACCACCAGACGATGAGCACCCTCGCATCGGACGGGGAGATGACGCCGGCAGAGCTGGCTTCACGCGTCCTGACACTGACTTACTTCCACAACGTCAGTCAGGATGACTACCGCGTCTTGTTGCGGCACTTGTTAAAGACGAAGCAGATCCAACGAACCGAAAACGGCGGCCTGATCGTGGGCTTAGCCGGGGAGCGGGTTGTTAACAACTTTAAGTTTTACGCTGTTTTCCAAGAAAACATCGAATACAGTGTCCACGCTGGATCCGAAGAGCTCGGGACGATCGTGCAGCCGCCTCCGGTTGGGGATAAGATTGCCATCGCCGGCCGGGTTTGGGTTGTCGAGGACATCGATCGGCAACGTCACCAGGTTTACTGCCACGAGGTAAAAGGGCGAATCCCGGCTTACTTCGGGGATGTGCCGGGTGATATTCAACCTAAAATCCTGCAGCGGATGCGTCGCGTGCTCACTGAAGACAAGATGTACTCGTACTTGATGGGCAACGCCAAGGCAAGATTGACTCAGGCCCGTGATATTTGCAACATTGCGAACGTGCCACACCGGCCATTGATCAACCTCGGCGGCAAGATGTGGTGCTTCATGCCGTGGACGGGAACCTACGCCTTTTTGGCGCTGGAACGCCTGCTGCGGATTAAATGCGCCAAGCGTCTTAACCTGCGGGGCTTTAATTCCAGTCGGCCGTACTTTATGGAATTTGCCATGGACGCTTCAGAGGATGAATTCTACAAAGTGATCGGGGAGGAAGCCGCGAAGAATTTTAACCCACTCGACCTCGTCTTTGACAAGGAAGTGCCGGTGTTTGATAAATATGATGAATATTTGCCAGATGAACTGGTTCGCAAGGAATTTGCCCAAAGTGTCTTGGACATTAAGGAAATGAAACGGTGCGTGGCGCAGATGTGCAAGGATCACTTTACGGCACCGCTGAAATAGAACAAGACCACGGTTGACTGAGGTTGACCGTGGTTTTATCTTTTTTTCAATTAATTTGAATTTACCCTTTATTTTTGCTGAGGTCTTTGCTATACTAATTGTCGTTGGTTAATGCTGACTTAGCTCAGTTGGCAGAGCATCGCATTAGTAATGCGGAGGTCGGAGGGTCGAATCCTCTAGTCAGCATAAGTTACACTTTATAAGTGTTCAGAAGTCTTCATGTCAGGTTGTTAAAAGCTTGATATGAAGGCTTTTTTGATACTTCTGATATTAAAATGAATTCTTTTTATATTGATCTAAATTACACCTCAGACACAATATCAGACACACTGGACGAGAAGAACAAAAGTTGTGTGTCTGAAAAATTAGAAGGGGCCTCGACACCTGATATATCAGCATTTATAAGCTAATTGTCAGTGTGTCTGGTGTGTTGAAAATCAATATTACGATATGATTGACTGTTGGCTACCTTATCGTCATTTGATAAGGTAGTCATTTTTTGTTTCTTTTTGATGATGCAAAAAGAAATGCTGAAATCCAAACAGAGCAGTCAGTTTGGTCGTTGTTGTTACTTATGGCGAAATCATAAGTAAATCAGATATGAAATCTCAAAAATGACCTTGAATGTCAATCTCGAGGTACTCATTTTTGAATGTAATATCTGATCGCTCGACAGGGTGCAGGGAAGCCTCGCAGGCTCCTCGCCAAGCTATAATTCGTATTACAAACTTGTTTGATATTACGAATTTAATTGCTTGCAAGTCAGTTAGTGCTTAGTATATAATATAATTGTAAATTGGTATAGACCAATATTGCTAAGAACTAACTGACCCGACGAAATGAGAAATTTAGTCAGCCGTTGTCGTGAGCATACGAAGGCTGAAAATTTCTTTTTGCCGGCAGGCAAACTGAGGAGGTCAAGAACGAATGAAGCCATTGAAAAATAAATTGATTCAAACTCGCCTAAGTGAAGATGAACTTGCGGATTTTGAAGCAGTGAAGCATGAGCTAGGAATTGCTGGAAGTTCCAAGGCGATGCGGCAGATGATTCGAGATGAGAAGCTATTAATGCAAGCTAAGAATAACTGGCAAAAGGGCAAGTATGACGCGGTAACGATTTTAGTTCAGCAACTGAATGACCAAGGGCGGTTGCCATTAGTCGAAGCGTTATATGGCTTGATAAATACTAGTACATCAACCGAATTGAACCTTGTACGGGATCAATATACTGACATTCAACAGCAACTCGAATCAATCATGTATGCCGTGACTAAGAGTGGAAATAATCTGAATCAAATTGCCCATGTATTAAATGCCGCTAAGCAACAGGCAGAACAAGAAGATGATGACTTAGCTGACGATGATTTGTGGCAGTGGGTCGCTAAGCAGTTGGTTGAAAATAGCCAAATTTTGACTGAACTGCGATTAGAAATTAATAACCTTAAACATGATACTAGACGTGACAAACAGGAGGGCGGTGGTGAAGTTGTCAGTCCTGGAAACACACTCGTGTCGTAGTAGCTATAGAAGATTACAATACCTATTCCAGGAGCCACCACATAGCTACCGGAAGACATCACGAAGGGTACTTGCTTGCACTGGATTTAATATAAAGCTACTACATGATCCGGATGGCAATATTTCAACGACCCAAAATGGTGCATACCTAGAAAAGCAATTCAAGGATAACTTAAAGAAAGCTCACAATCCCAAACGAACCTACCAAGCACAAACATTGATTATCTCATTTTCACCTGACGAGTTTGATACGAAAGACCTTAACCTACAAGCCAAACAAGCCTTAACGCTAGTCCAACACTTTGTCCACCAACATTTTTCTGACGCCCAATCCGTAATTGCAGTTCAGGCGGACGGTCAGGGCGGCAAGCTTCATGCTCATGTTGTTTTCAATACAGTCAAGCCAAATGGCAAAACCATTTCTACCAGCCGCTTTAACATACATCAACTACGAACCAACTTTGACCATGAAATGAGTCAGAACTACCAACGAGTAACTTGTCATAGTTGGACCAACCCCATACATAACCAACAAAAGCGGCAAGACGCTAACAGTTTAACCACACGATCTGAATGGCAACAGAACTTAAAACAGATCATCACCCAAGTTAAGAGCGAAGTAGCTTCACTTAAAGCCTTTATTCAGCGATTAGGCGAACAAGGAATAACTGTGACTGACCGTAAAAAGAAAACGTCTTGGACCTACCATCAAATGGTCGATGGTAAAGAGTACAAAGTCCGAGATTTTTATCAACGGGTGAATAAGCAAACCGGTGAAGTACTGTCTACTCGTGGCCTGGGCCAGGAATTTACGAAGAGTTATTTAACAAGTTACTTTAAACAGAAAGAAAATGAAGAGGAGAAAGATACCAATGACAGAAAAGAAAACGACAGACTCGAAAAAGTCCGAACAATGGCAAGAGATGCTAAGATTAGGATTGCTAGACAACAACGCCTCAATCAGCTCAACCGACAGCGAAGTGAATCCGCTCAAGCTCGAGAGCAGAAACAAAGATCTATCAAAGAAGCTTGACTATCTGATCGACGAGACAGCAAAGCAACGTCAATCAAGTGTCGAAGAACGTCGACAACTTGAGCAACAAGCTCGACGAAAAAGGGCAGAAACTCAAGGATCAGCTGACGGACCAGAACTCTAAAGTCGTGAAGGCAGTGGCAGACGCCCGGGCGATTGGGTATGCTGATGGTCTAGTTGACCGGGTTGACGCAATAGATCAGAAAATGCAAGGCTTAGAGGCTGACATTAACTTGCGAGAACAAAACTTGGACCAAAAAACTCAAGAATGTGTTGCTAAAGTGGCAGACCTTAACCAAGTTGGAAAGTACCTGGAACGATATACACAAGTCGTTAATAATCGCTTAGTGCCAACAATGCGTAATTTGATTTTGGCAATGAAAAATGGCATCACGCACCACACGGAAGACGTGGCTAAAGATGTTTATGAGCAGTTTAAGATGGATACTAATTTAACAGTTCAAGAGGTTATCAAACAAGCTGTAAGTCAGAATTTTACCAAAGAACGCAAAAAGACTGAGGAAGCGAGTGCCAGTGCCAAACTTAGTGCTAAAGCAAGTCAACAAGCAGTAAGGTAAGTCTCAGCAATACTTAACGAGTTTATAAAATTTTTAGTTCTGTTTGGTATTGAGCTTGTTATCTTAGTGGCAATCGTAGCAGTAACCCCCGGCTGGCAAAAATTGTTAGCAGCACCAATTGGGTTGCTGTTAGGCGGCGTTATTGATTGGAAGATTTATAAGAACGGGGGCTGGGGTTAATGTCTTTCGATGTTGAGTTAATGAGTGACCAACAATTGGATGAATTGCTCTTAAAGCCAAAGAAGATTCCAACTTGGCGACTCGTCAATACGCAAAGTGAACGCGAGAAGAAGCGTATTCGGCAAATGGAGCGGCATAATAAGCAATTGGAAGCTGCTAGGTTGTATCAAAAGAAGAAGCAACAAGCACGATTATTGGCGACTAAACGTAAACAGGAAATGCAACGGCAAGAGCATCAAGAACGAATGAAACATAAGAAAAAGCCGTCAAATGAAAAGGATGACGGCTTGGAATTATAGTCATATAAACAGAAAGGCCGCCCAGCCTGCGAAGGCCAGACGGTCGCCAAAGTTGCTAACTCATGCTATAATATAGCTGTACTAAAGAAATATTATATTCAATAGTTGGGCTGATAAGTTTAGCAAGAGCGCTTCTATTCTGGTGTACTGCAATACACCACCAGCCAAGCGCAACAGAGTACATCCTCAAGGGGATCAGCTCCTAAGTTGACATCTTGTGCATTGGTGGTCGCCAGTGCATATTTTTTATTTTACCATGATTTAACAACTGGTGTTGTATCCGATTTTTTACGCAGGATTTAATTATGGTGGATTATAGAATGAAGTTAGCCACCTAATTGGTGGTAAATAAAAAACGCCATTCGGCGTGACATCAGGTATCATATTAAGTGAATCAAACCTATATGAAAGGATGTCCGTCAAATGACGCACTTAAATGATACCATGCCCACTAACCTTTTGGCCACTCATCGCAAATATGCACACCTTACTAAAGAAGAGCGAGTGATGATTGCGACTTTAAAGTCGCAAGGACTTTCCAATCGCGCAATCGGTCGTCAATTAGGAGTGAACCACCAAACCATTAATAATGAGCTTAAACGTGGTACAGTTCGCCAAATTCGTCGTCAAAAATTCAATGGTAAGACTTACGATTACCCTTATCACATCTACAGTTATGAAGCTGGTCAGAATATTTATCTCAAATGCCACCAACGGTCCGGTCGTCCTCGTTTATATTACCGCTCAAAGCGTTTTTTACAATTGGCCGACCAATTAATGCTTGGTGAATTTGATGAGCATCGTTACTCTCCTCAAGCAGCTATTTATAAGGCACGTGATTTGATGAGTGATGATTCACTGATCCCTAAGTCTGTTGTGACTTTGTATCAGTGGATTAATGATGGTGTATTCCGTACGTCTAACTTGGACCTTTTTGAGAAAACTAAACGTAAACACCATCAATCTCATCCACAAGCCAAAAAGTGCTTAGGACCTAACATTGCTCAACGTCCACAGGTTGCGGACCAACGGTCCGAAATTGGTCATTGGGAACTAGACACTATTCAAGGTCATAAAGATGGCAAGGATAGCGTTGTTCTAGTAATGACTGATCGTTTTTCACGGGTTAATATTACGAGAAAAATTACCAGTAAAACTGCATATGCAGTGAATCATTTTTGTGTTGAGTTGCGTCAGAAGCTTGGCAAGAATGCTTACTATCGCATTTTTAAAACAATTACTTCTGATAATGGTTCTGAATTTAGTGAGTTAACGCGAGTTCATGACCATGTTTTTTACACTGACCCATATTCTCCTTGGGAACGCGGATCCAATGAAATCAATAATCGTTTTCTCCGGAAGGAGATTACTAAGGGCCAAGCTATTAATGATTATAGTAGTGCCCAGATTATAGCGACCAATAACTGGATGAATCACTATCCACGAGCCATATTTAATGGACGTTCTGCAATGGATATTTACTGTAAAGCATTTTATCAAGAGATGTCACGTTCTCATCAACCAATAATTAATTGGTCAGTGCTATTTATTTCAGCTTAGTGGCTAACTTATTCTTGAAATTTAGAATAATATTTGCATATCGAAGTTTCGTATGGGATAATGCCGCGCAAAATAAAGCACATGTGCACTGTGTTATAGTTAGCTTTACTTTGTTGACTTCAGACTTTCGTCCAGTAATTTATGATGAGAATGGCGATAGGCATTTGGCAAAACATATCAATGGATATCTGATCGATTATCCTGACTTTTACATTAAGTCACGAAAGAGAAAGCCACCGCTAGGTTTACCAGAAATGCATAAGGGTAGCCAGCCAACAGATGGTGGAGGACTCACATTAAAATCGAAGGAAGCTGAGGACTTATTAGGCAAGTATCCTCAACTAAAGCCGTGTATTAAGTTATACATTGGATCAAATGAGCTCATAAAAGGGAAGAAACGCTACTGCTTGTGGCTAAAGGGAGTAAGCCCTGCAATATATCGAAAGCTACCTGAAATCAAAGACCGACTTAATATAGTTATAGATAAAAGAAAGAAGAGCCCAACTGATTCCGTTAGATTAGAAGACGTAAAAACACCATATATTTTTACACAAATTCGACAGCCGGATACTGACTACATTGCTGTTCCCGAAGTCTCATCGGAAGGGCGTGAATATATTCCAATCGCAATTTTATCAAAGGACATTATAGCAAGTAATAAGTTATACCTAATTCCTAGTACTGAAAAATGGCTATTTTCTGTTCTAAGTTCATCTACGCATATGGCATGGATGAGAGTTGTTGCCGGCAGAATGAAGAGTGACTATAGTTATTCACCTGCTGTTTATACTAATTTTCCGTGGATGGATTTCACTACAGAACAGAAAGAAAAGTTATCTGAGACCGCTCAAGCGATTCTTGATGCTCGTCAACTGTATCTAGATAGTTCGCTTGCTGATCTTTATGATCCAGAAGCTATGCCTGTTGAACTTCGTAAGGCACATAATGCCAATGATAAAGTAGTTCTTAAGGCATACGGATTAAAGTCCTCTTTATCAGAGCGTGAAATTGTAGAGCAGCTGTTTGAGATATATGAGAGCAGGAATAAAAAGACAGAGTAGCCCTTCATCCTTTATAAAACTGATATTTTATGAAGCGGACAAATAGGTAAAGAAGCTCCCTACTATAAGTCATAGCAAGGAGCTTTTCTTATTGTATAACTGAATTGATTAAGACTATACTTAATAATAGGAGAAATATGATGAGAAGAAGTGATTTAAAGTGTTCGAATTCAAAAGCTTACCTCGGCACGAGATGATTACTTTGGCGGACCTTGTTGGTAATAAGGTTAAAGTGTCAGATACACATATTATTATAAAGAATTAGTTACTTCTGGTTGGCGTAGGTGCAATGCAAATAAGGATAAGAAATGATTGATTATACTACACTAAAACATAGTTCTGATGGTATGCCGACTTGGGATGCTTATTTAGGCATTATCCTGAAGCTCGCTACGAATAAGCCGTTATGGACAGCTGATGAATTAAAGACGGCAGCAGTAAATGAATTAGACCTTCCTGATGAGTTAAGGAATAAAGAGTACAACTCAAAATATATGGGTAACGTTGCTAAAAATCGTGCTGGCTTTGCACTTAGCGATCTAAAAATTGCGGGTTATTTACATTCACCTAAAAGAGGAGAATATGAGATAACTCAACTTGGAAAAAATGCTTGGAAAAAATATGGGCTGAATTTGACTAGGGCTGTAGTCCATGAAGAACCGTTATATAAGCAACATCAAACTAAATTAGTTAAAGCTAAGAATACCAATAGTGACGCTTCAGAAAGTCTAAATTCATTTAGTGAGGAATTGATTCAAGACTAGTTTAGTCAGAAGACAGACGAGTTGAAAGATCAATCACTTGCAAAACTAACTGAAATGAATCCGTATGCTTTTGAAGGCCTTATGGTTGAACTACTAAATAGAATGGGCTATAAGGGGCCAAATGACCAATCAATCGTTACTCAAAAGTCAAATGACAATGGTATTGACGGTGTGATTTATCAAGACGCATTGGGGCTTCAAAAGGTTTATCTGCAAGTTAAAAGGTATGCGCCAAATACCAGTTGGTAGACCCGAGATTACATCATTTAGCGGTGCAGTTAAGCTTAAGCACACTGACCGAGGTGTATTTATTACCACTTCAACATTTACTACTGGTGCAGAAGAAGCAGCACAAAACCTAAATATCACGACCATTGATGGTGAAATGCTCACTAACTTAATGGTTCAATATAGGGTAGGGGTTGAAGAAGCTAAGACCTATCATATATACAGAATCAATAAAGATGATTTCACAGATTAGGCACCTTGTAAAACTCTGCTTTTATAAAATTTAAATGTATTGTCAGTTTACCTTAAAAAAGCAAATGTGCGGTAAGAATTTAGGGAGTCCAAGGGACCGTCAGCTTTTAAAAGTAAGCGGTTGCTAATAATTTTGTGCAAGCGGTTGCACCAGGCGGCCGATAGCAGTATTATGTAAGCGTAATCATTACAGACTTATTAATTATCGATGGAGGTACTATTATATGAGCGAGAAAAAGTTAAATAAAAATTTGCCGTCCCTCGCGTTTTCA
>NZ_JAXGYB010000002.1:0-344798 GCF_040772465.1 Limosilactobacillus sp.
GGAACAGGTTGATAACCAACAGTTAGCCGAGCTTTTAGCGGTAACTAATCCGGTGATGATGCACCTCGAGCAGTCACTAGCTAGTGTCCGACTCCATTTTCGTGAGTTAGAGCACCTCTTTGTCAGTCGGCAGGAGAGCTGGTTACCGAGCGATCGTTACCTGATGACGCAATTCCAGACGCATTTGCAACGGTTAGCAGATGCAGACCAAGTTTTGCATAACTTCTCTCTGACCCTCAAACAGCGCAGTGAATCTTCGGCTTTTTGGCTGACCATCCAACAGTCGCATGAACGGAGCACGATGAAATTAAGCGGTGGCTTGCTGGCTAACAACCATTTCCTAAGTCAGCAGGTATATCCCTACTTCACTAAGCCATTATTCGTTGGTGCAACTCTTTTGACCTCATCACGTTCATCATTTACTTACCGCCAACTGGATATTGATCATGAGGAGACGAGGGTCAAACGCTTCAAATCTCCGTATGATTTTGCTAACAATGCTAGTTTGCTAATTGCCAGTGATGCTCCGATGCCGACTAGCCGTAATAATAGCGACTACATCCGTTACCTGAGCGAAAGCATCCATGATTTAGCTGACGCTACCCAGTGTCAAACGATGGTTCTCTTTAATTCCCTGTTGACGATCGAGCAAGTTTATAGTCAATTAAGGGGGACGGATCTCTTTAACCAGCGTGACATCCTTGCTCAGGGCATTACCGGCAACCGCGATAAGCTCTTGAAGCAATTTGCTAGTGGAACCCGCTCAGTTTTGCTGGGGGCTGCTAGTTTTTGGGAAGGGATCGATTTGCCAGACAATCAATTGCAATTGCTGGTCATTACGCGTTTGCCTTTTGATTCGCCTAATGAGCTGCTCAATCGTGCGCAGTATAACTTGATCCAACATTCAGGCAAAAATCCTTTCTACCAACTGCAGCTGCCAAAAGCAACACTGAAATTGCGCCAGGGAATCGGTCGATTGTTGCGGGATGAAGAAGACTACGGGGTAGCCGTTTGCCTGGATCCCCGCTTAGAAAACCGGCGTTATGGTCAGACAATGCAGCGGGCTTTACCTAAGGACATGCCTAAAAAGGTAATGAAGACCCAGAAAATTGTCCGAGAAGCAAAAAAATTTTTAAAAGTCCATCATCGTCCGGCACAAAACAAGTAGGTTTGCTATAATAGAACAGACATTTCAAATGTTGAGAAAGGATGGCTCATATGCAAAGTCGTCGTGAGATTCAGCGTGCCCACAGTCGGGGTTCATCACGGCGGGTTGTTCGTAATTTATTATTGATCATCCTGCTGGTCTTTCTCTTAGGCTGGAGCATTTATGCCTTTGGCAATCATCCGCGTCGAGCGGCTGACAGGCAGGCTCTGCAAATTGCCCGGAAGTACGCTAACCTAAAAAGTCAGAGCGCATTTTATATCTACAACCGTGAAAAAACTTATTACACGGTGGCGGGTAAAAACCAATCCAATCAGTCCATTTTGGTGATCATTCCCCAAAAAGGCGGATCGGTGCGGGTAGTCAAACAGGCCAGTGGAATTACTCGTAATCAAGCCTTGGCAAAGGTTTGGAGTAACGAGAAGCCACGCAAGGTCTTAAAAGTTGCACCTGGCATCTTCAATAACAAGACGGTTTGGGAAGTAACTTATTTGAATCATCAAGGAAAGCTCTGCTACGACTTATTTAATTTTAAAACTGGGCACTTAGTTCAGCAGATTAACAACTTGTAAACCACTCCAGGGAGGAATTATTTTGGAAACAATTGATATCATTGATGCGCCTAAATACGTAGGTCAAACGGTTCGCATCGCTTGTTGGTTGACTGACAAACGTTCGAGCGGAAAGATCGCCTTCTTACAGCTGCGTGATGGGACTGCCTTTTTCCAAGGCATACTTTTAAAGAAGACTTCTGAGGAAATGTTTGACTTGGCGCGTCACGATCTGCGTCAGGAAAGCAGTATGTACGTCACTGGTGAAATTGCGGAAGACAAGCGTTCTCACTTCGGCTACGAAATTCACATCAGCAACATCGAAAAGATTGGTGACAGTGAAGATTACCCGATCACCCCAAAGGATCACGGGATTGAATTCCTGATGGATCACCGTCACCTGTGGTTACGTTCTACTCGTCCGGCTGCTTTGATGCGGATTCGTGACAGAACTAAACGCGCCACTTACGAATTCTTCAGTCAACACGGCTTTACCCAGTTCGATGCACCACTGCTGACTGCCAACGCACCAGAAGGTACCACCGACCTCTTCCATACTGAATACTTTGATACAGATGCATATTTGTCACAAAGTGGTCAGCTTTATGAAGAAGCGGGGGCCATGGCTCTGAAACGGGTTTACTCTTTCGGACCTACCTTCCGTGCTGAAAAGTCAAAGACCCGTCGTCACTTGACTGAATTCTGGATGATCGAACCAGAAATGGCCTTCATGCACCAAGATGAAAGTTTGAAGATCCAAGAAGACTATGTGGCTTACTTGGTTAAGTGCTTGATGGAAGATTGCCCACGCGAATTAAAGACCGTTGGTCGTGATCCCGAAACTCTGAAGCCGTTTACTGAAACGCCTTACCCACGGATTAGTTACGACAAGGCCATTCAAATGCTCCAAGATGGTGGTTTGGATGTTAAGTGGGGCGACGACTTCGGCTCACCTGAAGAAACCTACCTGGCCGATCAGTTTAAGAAACCAGTCTTTGTATTGAACTACCCGAAGATCATCAAGCCATTCTACATGCTGACCGATCCTGAGGATGATAAGAAATACGTTTGTGCTGACTTATTAGCCCCAGAAGGTTACGGAGAAATCATCGGTGGTTCTGAGCGTGAAACTGATTATGATACATTGCTCCAAGCCATCAAGGATGCTCATCTTGATCCGAAGACCTACCAGTGGTACTTAGACTTACGGAAGTATGGTACTGTTCCGCACTCTGGTTTTGGGATGGGATTTGAACGCTTCCTCTGCTGGATTTGCCTGCAGGATCACCTTCGTGAAACAATTCCGTTCCCACGGATGATCAACCGTTTGAAGCCGTAATTTAATGATTTATAAATAAAAATGCAGGGACTGTGGTATTAATATCGCGGTCCCTCATTTTGTCACGACAAAAGAGGTGAAATCAATGGCTGAAGAAGACTTTATTAACCGTTATATTCAGGCAGGGGAAACCAACGTTAGCAATCTTCTGCTGCACCATTATCATGAATTTGGGATGACGACGGCACAGCTAGTTATCTATTTAGAATTGAAATCGGCTCTTGATCGTGGTGTATCAATGCCTGATGTTCATGCCGTTGCTACTTGGCTGCAGACTAGTGATGATCAGGTTTATGGGCAAATTCAAAAGATGATGTCTAATGGCCTCTTACGTCAAAGCATCCGCCATGACGGGACGGGAAAAGAAGAAGTGTACTACGACTTTTCACCTTTACTAGAGCGGATGAAAACAGTGACAATGGAGCCTGATCATCATTTTAATGACGGTGATGAAGGGGCAGCTAATGAGGCTGATGTTAATGTTTCCAGTCCAAAACAAAAACCAAGTCGCCAGGATGTCTTTAACCAAATCCAGCAAGAATTTGGGCGGATGCTCTCGCCGTTTCAAATGGATCAGGTAGCAGATTGGTTGGATAAAGATCACTATTCTCCCGAGATGATCTTGATGGCTTTAAAGGAAGCCGTGATGAACGGCACATTCAAGTTCAGTTACATGGACCGGATCCTTCTCAATTGGTACCAGAACAACATCAAGACTCCTGCAGAAGTGAATGCAGCCAAACAAAAATTTCTACAGAAACGCACTAACATGGCTAAAGGCGATGAGGTGAAACCGAGTCACGAGCACATTCCTATCTTCAAGATTGGCGGAGATAAGGATGCCAAATCAAAGCAGCATTAATAAAAGGCAGCTCCCTTTTGGGAACTGCCTTTTAAAGTATCAGCAATAGTTAGGCTACTGTTGGTTGCCACCGCTATTACTGTTTGCGTTGTTATTGTTGTTTCCACTAGTGCTATTAGCATTGGTGCTGGTGCTCGAAGCAGCAGATGAACTGGAACTTGCGCCACCACCGTTATTGCTTTCCTGACGGCTTGATGAATTAGCTCGTGAACTGCTGCCGTTTGAGCTCGAAGATGATGAACTGGACCGGGATGAGGAAGAACTATCGACGTTGTCATTGCCGGTATCTTCCATCATACCAAAGGCCCATTTCGAATCGCGAATAACCAATTGACGGTGTCCACGGTAACGGACGGCCTCGACTGAACTTGGCATGGACCAGTCGCTAGCGTGATCTTCTTCGTCGAGGTATTCCATTAAACTCTTATATAACAGTTGGGCATCAGTTGTATGACTTTCGGAGATGCCGCTGTTAGGCTGCATCGGTTGGTCATAGCCGGTCCACACTGCAATTGAGTAGTTCTTGGTGTAACCAGCAAACCAGGAATCCATTACACCAGAATGGCCACTGTCAGGGTATTCGGTAGTCCCAGTCTTACCGGCTTGGTGAACACCGCTAATTCGAGCCGCACGTCCACTGCCTTGAGAGTCGGTCAGAACACCCTTCATCATCCAGGTCAACATGTACGCCGTTGCACGACTCATCGCGCGATGACCATGAGGTGAGTAATTGATTGTTTGACCATCCTGAGTCGTGATTGAGCTGATGTAGTAAGGACGGTAATAGATCCCACCGTTAGCAAAGGCAGCGTAAGAAGCAGCCATCTGTAATGGTGAAATGTACAAGCCAATCCCGTTTTGCAGGGTGTAAGCCTTCTTTTGACTGATGCCGAGGCCCTTGAGAAATTCGGTTGCCCGACTAATACCAACGGTCTGCAGAGTGCGAATAGCTGGCACGTTTCGTGATTGAACCAGCGCGTCGCGCATCGTCATCGTGCCCTTATACTGGTGATCAAAGTCGTGAAGAACAACGTTGGTGCCTGGGTAAACAAAGCGCGTATCCTGAACACTCTTGTATGTTGGCCACTGGAGGTAGTCGATAGCGGGACCGTAGTCCATCAGTGGCTTGGCGGTGGAACCAGACGACCGGTCAGTTTGCACAGCCCGGTTTAAACCGAAGATCGTTTTACCAGTCTTCCGCCCACCAAGCATGGCAACGATTTGACCGTTATGCGGATTGGTGACGGCAACACCAACCTGTTCCTTATCGCTTTGGAAGTTAACCCCGCCGTTGTTGGCGGCACTGTAGAGGTGCTGCTGGGCACCTAGATCGAGATTGGTGTGGACTTGCAAACCGTCATTATACGGGTTATAGCCCTTGGCATAAAGCTGGCCCATCACTTGCTTGACGTAAGCATCCACGACTTTTTCGTTGACGTTGGCATCACCAGAACTGGTGTTACCGTGACTAGGGTCAAGACCACTGGTAACGCTTTGCTGCTTAGCGCTGTTAGCTTGCGCACTGGAAATGTACTTACTGCGAACCATGGCGTTCAGCACTTCATTCCGCCGTTGGGTAGCGTACTGGGTGTTGCGGGATAATGGGTTGTAGTAAGTAGGGGATTGTGGGATTCCTGCGAGTTCGGCCAACTGAGCAAGGTTCAATTGGTTTAAGTTCTTACCATAGTAATACTGAGCAGCCGTCTTCATCCCGTAGACGCCATTGCCCATGTAAACTTTGTTGATGTAGAAATCCAGAATCTGTTGTTTGGAGAAGTGGCGTTCAACGTTAATAGCTAGCCAAGCTTCCTGGGCTTTGCGCTTAAAGGTTCGATCGGAAGCAGCGGTGGAGAAGACTGATAATTTAACCAGCTGCTGAGTTAGGGTACTACCACCTTGCATTCCGTTCGAACGGCCAACTAAGTTGTTAGCTGCTGCCCCAAGAATACGAACAGGGTCGACACCATGGTGTTTGTAGAAACGCCGGTCTTCGATTGATACAACCGCTTGCTTGAGGGAGTTAGGAATCTGACTGTCCCTAGCGTATTCCCGTTTTTGAGCCCCCAGTCGAGAAATAACCCGGTTATCGCGATCATAGATGGTAGTCGTCGATTGACTAGCCAATTCGTTGCGGCTAATCTTCGGCGCACTTGAAGCATAATAGAAGAATAGACAAGCCCCACCTACAATTAAGAGGACGATGATTCCGAGAATCCAAAGCAGGATACGCCGCAGAAGGGAACCACCACCACCGCTTTGTTGACCATCATCGTTATTGGTACGATAGTCTTGTCGAGCTTCTGATTGATTATCAGACATAACAAACTCCTTTACAGTTGATGGTCGTGGATAAAGGAGTCCAGGGCATCCAGGTATTTCAGCCTAGGGTTGAGCCCGTACTCGATTTCATAGCCATCTTTAATAATCTCCGTTAAGGGAATCGATTTTCTGCCGCCACCAGTAAAGTGCTGCCACCAGGCAAAAAGATTAGTGGCAGGGTAAAGAAAACAACGGTCGAGGGTTGAGAATTTGATAATTGCAAAACAAATCCCACCCTGTTCAACGCAGGCTTTCATGTGGCTGACTTGATGCTGGTGAAAGTTTTTTAAAGGGAAAGAGCGCTTGTTGCGTGTTTCCTTGGCATCAAAATCGATGTAGTGACTGTGATACACACCATTATAATCAGTAGTGGAGGGACGCCTGAAATAGGCCTCCCTGATCACAGCTTTGCTTCGTTTGGGATAGTCGACTTTCACTAACTGGACGGGCGTTGGCTTTTTATGAACCACCGCGCGTTTCGTAGCCAGATAATAGCCATTGCTTTCGTTGAGCTCTGCTTCCAGTGACATCCCCCGTCGCGCGTAAATGGATTCGTGCGGTGTAGGAATTGCGGAACTAACTTTTTTAGCCGGCTTTTGACCACTGGGGTAGTGAATAGCCATCCTTCTCCCTCCCTTGACTACGTGTTATTATACCAGAGTTCTATCTAATAGGAAGTTTACTAAATGATTACAGGAGGATGTCATGCGACGAATCTGGGTGAGTGGTTACCGCGCCTATGAGCTGCAAGCCTTTAAGGATGATGATCCAAAAGCTGAAGTTATTAAAGAAGTCTTAAAAAAGACGTTAGTTGAAATGCTTAACCAATCTACAGAAGAATTTTGGTTGTTAACGGGCCCCCAGATGGGAGTTGAACGCTGGGCAGCCGAAGCAGGCCTTCAGCTAAAAAAAGACTACCAGCAATTGAGGATTGCCATCATGTCCCCATTTGCGGATTTTGGCAATCGCTGGCAGGAGGACAATCAGATGGCGCTGACCAAAATCAAAAATGCGGTGGATTTTGCGGCGGATGTTTCGCGAGCCTCTTACCAGTCTCCGCAGCAGTTGCAAAACTACACTCATTTTATGTTGGGGCATAGTGAAAGTGCTATTTTGGTGTATGATTTAGATTCTGAAGGTAAACCTGTGTGGGATTACCGTGCTATTAAGCGCTGGCAGGAGAACCATGATTATGCGCTGCGTTTAATTGATTTTGATGAATTGCAGGAGGCTGCCGAGGAGTGGTCAGAACGACAGCGGGAAAAGAAACAAAATGATTCGGGTGGCTTTCACAGCATTCAATAATAGTAGAGAATTTTAAGTAATCGTAAATTGTCAATAATTTCGTTTCTCAGCCTTTGCAAGTGAGAAAAATTTTGGTAAGATAAATGATGTGTTTACGGAATATACAACGAATGGGGTGTTGATTTTGGCTGAGATTAAATTTACTGCCAAGGATATTCTACAAAAACAATTCAAGGAAAAGAGCATTGGGATTGGCTATGACCGGGCTGATGTTGATTCCTTCCTTGATGACGTTATTAAGGATTACGACACTTTCCACTCACAGATCACTCAGTTAAAGAACGAAAATGACCGGTTGAAGGCAAAGGTAGACGAATTAAACCGGCAGGTCGAAGTTGGTTCTTCGATCAGCCAGCCTGATGCTAACCAGCAGCCAGTTTCTAGTGCTACGAATATGGACATTTTAAAGCGTTTGTCCAATTTGGAGCGCCGTGTCTTTGGCCCGCAGTACAACGGCGAGAGTGACGATTCCGATTCGCATTTACTGTAAACAATATTTGCAAACCTTGGGTAATTGAGCACGGCTTATGTCGTGTTAGGAAGGTCCATGCTCGCACCAGCTGCGATGCTGGTAGTGTTTGTGCTCGCTGAAAAAATAAGGCGGGGTGCCGATTTATCGGTAACGGCGGGAAAAGCGGCTAAGGCTTCGGCTACGTCCCAGTATCCCTGAAAAGTGCCACAGTGACGAAGCAATAGCGGAAACGTTATTGGTGGAACGCGGTAAACCCCTCAAGCGGTAAACCCAAACTACGGTAGGGGAGCTTTGGATAGCAAATTGAAGCGATTCCAGGGGAGGGCTTATGCCCTGAGATAGATGATTACCTCGATTCAACTGCTGCCTGATAGTTGAATTACGACAAAACATGGCCTACAGAAGTTTGCAAACAGGCGCCCGGGTTTTACCCGGGTTTTTTTATGGAAAATTATCCTTTTCGAGGAGATAAAAATGCAAAAATATGACCTAATTGCGACCGCGGCTTCTGGGATTGAAGCCTTGGTGGGTAAAGAGCTGCGAAACTTGGGCTACCAGACTCAAGTTGAAAACGGACGTGTGCGGTTTCAGGGGACAATGAAAGACATCATCAAGACTAACCTGTGGTTGCGCACTGCTGACCGCATCAAGATCGTTATCGGCGAATTCAACGCAACGACGTTCGATGAGCTTTTTGATCAAACCTATCGTTTGCCGTGGGCAGATTATTTGCCGATTGACGCTGCTTTTCCTGTTGAAGGACGCAGCCACCGTTCACAGCTGCATAACGTGCCGAGCGTGCAGGCCATCGTCAAAAAGGCCATTGTGCGCTCACTGTCTGATAAATACCATCGTCGGACGCGACTGCCAGAATCAGGTGCTACGTATCCACTTGAAGTAGCCATTGTTAAGGATCATGTGCTGTTGACGCTGGATACGTCAGGAAGCTCACTCTTTAAACGCGGCTACCGTCGTGAAAAGGGTGGGGCCCCGCTCAAAGAAAACATGGCTGCAGCCCTTGTTCTACTGGCACACTGGTTTCCAGACAATCCCTTTGTCGACCCAGTTTGCGGTTCCGGTACGATTCCGATTGAGGCTGCCCTGATTGGTCACAACATTGCACCTGGTATCAATCGTGATTTCATTTGTGAATCATGGGATAACCTGGTGCCTGCCGGTTTAAGTGATGAATTACGTGACGCCGCTGATGATGCGGCTGACTACGATGTTTCACTGGACATTCACGGTTATGATATCGATCAAAATATGATTGCAATTGCTAAAGCTAACTGCCAAGCGGCCGGTTTAACCCATGATGTGCATTTCAAACAGCTTGCCGTTAAGGACTGGCGTACTGATGAAATTAACGGTGTGATTGTGGCAAACCCGCCTTATGGTGAACGGCTAGGGGATCGTGATAGTGTTCGCGAGCTTTACCGTCAGATGGGTGAACTGTATCGGCCAATGACGACGTGGAGCAAGTACATTTTGACCGCTGACCTAGAATTTGAACATTATTATGGGCAAAAAGCCACTAAGCGCCGCAAGTTGTACAACGGGGCTTTGCGAACCGACCTCTTTCAGTTCTGGGGCCATCGCAAGCGCCCACAGAAGAACTAATGCCTTTCTAACTGGTGGAGAGCCTGATTGGCCAAGTGATGTGCACCATGATTTTGGCTTTCTGGAACCCATTGGGTGACGACGGTGCCGAGCTGGTCGATACTATTCAGTAGCTGGGATAACTGTTCCTGGTAGTGCTTACTGTATGCTTTGCCGATGGAGTCGCTAAGGAGCCGACTGTCGGTATAGAATAAGATAGGCTCGTTGTTAAAATGATGCTTGACGAGGTAGTCAAAGCCAAATTGGGCAGCGGCAAATTCACCTTGGTGGTTGCTGGCACATGGTAGTTGAGAGGTCAGCTGTTCTTGCTGACCATCGCGAATTATCAGGATGCCGAGTCCTGTTGGCCCTGGATTGCCTTTAGTAGCGGCATCAGTAAACATTTTAATCATCATAATCACCTGAAATTACAAGGAGTATTCAATGGAAGAAGAGAAGAGATACTTTTATCAACCAAATATGACAACCATGATCATCGATTGGTGTTGGACACTGATGGTATTAATCGTTGGTATAATTATCTGGTTAGAAATTACACATTTTCAGTGGATTAGTGCCTGTTTCATTGCTTTATTTCTGATTTTAGCATTTTTGAACGTGTCACGCCGCACAGTTGTCATCACCCCTTCGAAAATGGTTTATAGCCGGATCCTGCAAAAGGATTTTCTGACGATTCCGTTGAAGGATGTTCGCCAACCCGTCTTCACGACACATACCTTGACGATGACGGTCAACGGCGAAATTTTGACGTTTACTTTCCGCAAACAAGCGATTGCTGACATTAAACGAATGATGAAGATTGCTAAGGTGGAGATGTGAAATGTGGCTTTATCCGCTATTAACGATATTGTTTCTGTTGCTTGACCAAGTGGTTAAGTGGGCCGTGAGCACACACATTGCTATGAACCACACGCTTGTCCTTTTGCCAGGCGTGATGGGACTTACCGATTTGCATAACCGGGGAGCTGCCTGGAGCATTTTAGAGGGTCAACAATGGTTCTTTGTGGTTATCACCATTGTCGCCTTAATTATTATTGTTGCTTTGATGTACCATTTTCGTGAACAGCGGCCGGTCATGGTTTGCCTTTCTTTGATTTTAGCAGGGGCTATTGGCAACTTTATCGACCGCATCCGACTTGGCTACGTAGTGGATATGTTTGAAACATTGTTTATCGATTTTCCCGTCTTTAACGTTGCTGATTGTTGTCTGACAATCGGGGTAATCGCTTTGGCTTGGTTCATTATTAAGGAAGATGATTGAGCGTTGACAACAAAAACAATTACGATTCACGACGGTGAAAAAGGGCGGCTTGATAAGGTTTTAGCCCAGCTTTTACAGGATCATTCCCGTTCCCAGTTGCAAAAATGGATTGCAAAAGGCCTTGTCAAAGTAAATGGCAAAGAAGTTGCTGATAAATATAAGGTGCAGCCTGGAGATCAAATCAGTGTTACTCCTGCCAAGCCCCATAAGATTTCGCTAGATCCAGAAAATATTCCACTCGATATTGTCTATGAAGATGATGATCTGCTGGTTGTTAATAAGCCTCAAGGAATGGTTGTTCACCCGGCACCTGGGCATCCCGACCATACCTTAGTCAACGCCCTGCTTTATCATTGTCCGTTGTCGACCATCAATGGAGAATTTCGCCCCGGCATCGTTCATCGAATTGATAAAGACACATCTGGACTGCTAATGGTCGCTAAAAATGACCAGGCTCACCGCTCCTTGGCCAGCCAGCTCAAAGCAAAAACAACGAAGCGCGAGTATGTTGCCTTAGTTCATGGTGTCATTAAAACAGACCACGGGACAATCGATGCACCACTTGGGCGTTCAAAACGCGACCGTAAAAAACAGGCTATCGTGACGGATGGCAGGCACGCGGTGACGCATTTCCAAGTGCTAAAGCGTTATCGTCATTACACGCTGGTTTCCTGTCATTTGGAAACAGGCCGAACTCACCAAATCCGTGTGCACATGGCTTCTATCGGCCATCCGCTAGCCGGCGATCCATTATATGGCCCCCGTAAAACATTGCCGGGCAATGGTCAGTATCTTCATGCAAGACTTCTGGGATTCAAACATCCAAGGACGGGAAAAGAAATGCTCTTTACCGCACCACTGCCAGATTGGTTCCAAAAGATGCTTGATCATTTAAACGCCACCGATTCAGTTGAGTAGGGAGGAGGAGAGAAATTGTCAGCTCGGTACTTAATACTTGAAGATGGTTCAATTTACGCTGGAGAAGGTTTTGGCGCTCCCGCGGTAACTTTTGGTGAGATGGTCTTTACGACCAGCATGACTGGTTATCAAGAAATCATCACCAACCAGGTCTACCACAACCAAATTGTCGTCTTTACTAATCCGGATATCGGTAATTCGGGGATTCAACGCAATGTTTACGAATCGATTGTGCCTTCAGTCAAAGGTGTGATTGTCCGTAGCTTGGCAAACATTTCCACCACTAAGGTTCGTCGGTTAACGCTCGACCGTTACTTGAACTCGATGAATATCCCAGGTGTGGCAAACGTCGACACCCGCGCCTTGGTGCACCGCCTCAGGGATGCGAAAAAACCTCTCAAGGGCAGCATTGTACCTGTTCCTGATGATCATGCCTTTGATCAATTGCAAGCCACCGTTCTCACCAATCAACAAGTGGCCCAGGTTTCCACACCGAAGCCCTATCCTGATCCGGATGTGGGGATGAGTGTAGTAGTTGTCGATTTTGGCCTGAAAAATGGCATTTTGCGTGAATTGTCGCGTCGGAAGTGCAACGTTACTGTCCTGCCTTACAATGCCACGGCTGAGGAGATACTCCGGCTGGACCCAGATGGGGTGGTTCTGTCTAGTGGCCCTGGCAATCCCAACAACATTGTTCCTTCAGTGCTGACCATGATTCGGAAAATTCAACAAAGGGTACCCTTATTTGCCATCGGCTTAGGTCACGAATTATTTGCGCTGGCGAATGGCTGTCAGTTGCACCAAATCAGCCCAGAACACCATGGAATGAACCACCCGATTACCGAAGTTATCACGGGGAGAATCGTATACGCCACGCAGGCAGAAGGATTTGTTATTCGCCACGATGACGTGGATAAGACATCCCTTTACGTGACCTACATCGATTTAATTAATAACAGTGTGCAGGGGCTGCGTCATCGGGATTACCCAGCCTTTTCTGTTCAATTTTTCCCTGATGGGGCGCCTGGTCCTGACGAAACAGATGGCCTTTTTGATGAATTCATGGATACGATGCGACTAAGAGAGGATCGTTAATATGGCAACGGAGCAAAAACACGAAAAAGTTTTGATCATTGGTACTGGGGCC
Organism: Limosilactobacillus sp.; assembly: GCF_040772465.1. Taxonomy (GTDB): domain Bacteria; phylum Bacillota; class Bacilli; order Lactobacillales; family Lactobacillaceae; genus Limosilactobacillus. The sequence continues at coordinate 12,960 of NZ_JAXGYB010000002.1, forward strand.
GATAATTTACAACATGCCGAAGAAATTGACACTTTGATTTTTGAAGTGGCGACGACCTTAAAAAATCAAGGATTCCAAACAATTCTGCTGTCAAATAATGCTTTTAGTTATTCTTTGGATAGCCGTTCAGCTATCGATATAGCATGTATCAAAGCAGTGAACGAAAAGAACTTAGTTCAAGCTATCCGTCGCTATCAGCCGACTTATCTCGTGCCGACCTTGGGTGGTCGTCATGCCTTCGAGATCGTTCAAGAGGTTGCCGAATCTGGAATTTTTCAGCGAACGTCTCTGCAGGTTGTTGGCGTTCCGTTATCGACCATTCGTCAAATTAACAATCCACTGTTACTTAACCGAACCTTGCATAGTGTTGATGCCCCGACGAAGGCCATTGCGACAACTGATAACTACCAGGATGCGGCTGAGATGGCAGATAAAGTTGGCCTGCCCGTGATTATTCGTTCCATCATGCCTGCGGGAACGGGCTTCCGTCAGATTGTTCATGAACGGCAATCACTTAACAAGGCTGTTATGCGTGGCATTCAACACTCGCGTTCCGGACAAATTATGGTGCAACAGAGTCTTGCCGGACTGAAGGAAATCGGTTTTCTCGTTTTGCGGGATGCTTCCGGGACCATGATGAGTCTCGGGGTGATCGAAGATGCAGATCCCATCGGTACCCACGCGGGTGATTCTGTTGCCGTCATGCCAGCGCAGACGCTAACCGACCGCGAATTGCAGGACATGCGCGATACGGCCTTTGCCATCACCCGAAAATTGCGGATCGTTGGTCTGAACCATATCCAGTTTGCCCTGGATCAAGATCGGGAGCAGTTCTATATCATCAAAAATAGCCCTTATCTCGATCGGATGACGACTTTTGCGACAAAGGCGACGGGATACCCGATCAGCCGCATCATCGGTGACTTGTATTCGGGGCAAAGCCTGCGAGACATTCACCTTGATCACGGCTACTTTAAGCACGCCGCTTTGACGGAGCCGGTGATGGACCACGTGGCTTTGCGCGCGCCTATCTGGCCCTATGAACTGTTCAAGGGTAACAACTGCCGTCTGACCACGGAGAAAAAATCGATCAGTGCAGTGATCGGCATCGGACGGAGCTTGCCCGAAGCAATCAGCAAGGTAGACGTCGCTTTTGAAAAGCTCGGGCGTGATGATTTACGTCTACTTAAACAAAAGCAGCTAAGTGATGAAGATCTAGAAACAGCCTTGATTCATCCCCGTATCGGGAGGATTTTCTTGCTCATCGAGGCCTTGCGCCGGGGATACTCCGTCAGTGAGTTGAGTGAGATCACCCATATTGACCAGTACTACTTTACCGAGTTGAAGAAGCTCTTGCACATTGACGGAGAATTGGCTAAAGATCCGGGGTCGACCCCAGTTCTTGAAGAAGCTAAGTATCTAGGTATTAGTGACCAAATGATTGCTCGCTTTTGGAGCGAGGCACCATCTAAAATTACTGCGATGCGCCATGCTCACCAAATGAACCGCACCTACAAGGAAGTTGAACCTTCTGCTGGCGAATTTGAGTGCCATACTAGTAGTTTTTATAGCACTTTTGAACAGGAAAACGAAACGCAGGCTAGTCCAGCTCCGGTAGTCATGTTAGTCGGACTGGGGCCAATCAACGTCGGTCAAAGCACTGCTGGTGAATATTTCACTGCCTCTGTCTTGAATTACTTCAAACAAGAGGGTTTCCATACCGTCGTTTTAAACAATAATCCGAGCTCACTGAGTCTCAGTACATTTCTTGCTGATAAGCGTTACATCGAGCCGGTGACGGAAGAAATGATCAATTCAGTGCTGGCTGTCGAGCAGCCAGATTACCTCATTTTGCCGGCAACTGAGAAGCCTGAACAGTTAAAATTGAAGTTATCTGAAAAGACCAAAGTTCTATCATTGCCAGCTGAAACTCAAATTAAGCAGTTTAGCAACGTTGAGCCGCTATACAATGACAATCTGGTTTTTGATGGTCAGCATGCCTACAGCTTAGGAATCATTGGTGATTTTCAGTCACCAGCTACCCTTTCGTACCAGGGAACCGGTGAATTTTATCCGGCCAACTTATCGGCGCGGAACCAAACGATTATGCACCGTCTGGGTCAACAGGAAATAGGGAAGTTGAAGAAGCCTGGCATCTACCAGCTAATTTTCAGCAAGTCGGATGACGATTTGATCCAGTTGCAGGCAGTGCAATTATTGCCGTTGACCGAAATGGTCTCTTTGAGCAAGGTCTTGGGTATCAATTTACCTGATATCAACTTGCGTTTGCTTTTAAATCAGTTTGATGGTCAAAAATTTGCCCAGCAACTGGCTAGTCATCAGGATGCCATGCACGCTGTTTACCGTACTAGTTTTCCTTTCCATGCTTTACATATCGATAATGGGGAAGAAAGTGTTCGTACGATCATCGGCGCCAAGATGGAAATCGACCGTGACCCCAATTTGGGCTAAAATAAAAAATTGACTAACGCTTACTCGCAATCAAGATAGCGCTTAACTAAATTTCAGTGGTCTACATCTGTGAAGTTCATGTTATAATAAAAATGTTTCTAATATTCTAAATGAATCAGAAAGGATGATTCTGTTATGTCTAAACTTCACCAAAAAGTTGCTCTGATCGGTGACGGCGCTGTGGGTTCATCATTTGCTTTTGCAATGACCCAACAGGGCTTGGCTGAGGAACTGCCAATTATTGATATCGTCAAGAAGCAAACTACCGGTGACGCCCTTGACCTTGAGGATGCCACTGCATTTACTGCTCCAAAGAAGATTTACTCTGGCGATTACTCAGACTGCAAGGACGCTGACGTCGCTGTCATCACTGCCGGTGCTCCACAAAAGCCAGGTGAAACTCGTCTGCAACTTGTTGGTAAGAACTTTAAGATCATGAAGTCCATCATTACACCACTGATGGCTTCTGGTTTTGACGGTATTATCGTTGTGGTTGCCAACCCGGTTGACATTCTGACTGCAGCTGCTCAGAAGTTCTCTGGTCTGCCAAAGAACCGTGTCTTTGGTTCTGGTACTTCCCTGGATACTGCTCGTCTGCGTGTCGCTCTGGGCAAGCGTCTGGACGTTGACCCACGCGATGTCGATGCCTACATCATGGCCGAACACGGTGATTCCGAATTTGCTGCATACCACGAAGCATCCATTGCCGGTAAGCCACTGCTGCAAATTGCTAAAGAAGAAGGTATCAGCCAAGCTGACCTTGATGACATCGAAGACAAGACGATTCACAAGGCTTACGACATCATCAACAACAAGGGTGCTACTTTCTATGGTGTTGCTACCTGCGCAATGCGGATTGTTCGTGCACTGTTGCATGACGAAAATGCCGTCCTGCCAATCTCAGCACCACTGAATGGTGAATATGGTGTTAAGGACCTCTACATGGGTACGCCAGCTGTTCTGAATGCTTCTGGTGTTAAGAAGGTTGTTGAAATTCCTTTGGAGGACTCTGAAACTGAAAAGTTCCACAAGTCAGCTGACACCCTGCGCAAGATCTTGAATGACGCTTTTGAAGCAGATTCCAAGAACTAAGCTGGCTATCAGCCATTAAAAACTAATAAGCCGTTGAGCAAAATCTTGCTCAACGGCTTATTTTGTTACTTAGTTTTCAGTAAATGCGGTGTCACGTTGATCGTCGTTTGTCCCCGGAAGGTGACAAATCCAGGTTTAGCACCATGTGGTTTATGAAGGTGTTTAACCGCTAGGTAGTCGACTGGTACGTTGTCGGATTGGCGCGCCTTGGAGAAGTAGGCTGCCAGTTGGGCTGCTTCAAGAATGGTTTGGTCACTGGGGTTAGCATCCCTGATAACGACGTGGGAACCGGGCATATCTTTGACGTGCAGCCAAGTGTCGTTCTTATTAGCAATCTTAAAACTCAGGCGATCATTTTGGAGGTTGTTTTTTCCTACCATAATTAAGGTTCCATCCGAAGCCAGGAACTGTTGTGGCTTTGAAACCCGTGGCTTACGCCGCTTCCCACGTTTTTTACGCCGCAGGTATCCTTCTTCTTCCAGTTCAAGTTTGATTTCTTGGACGTCGGCAGGAGCTGCGATGTCGAGCTGACTTTTGATGCCGTTGAAGTAGTTGATCTCGTCCTTCGTCTTGGCCATTTGCTCATTGACGTGAGCAACGGACTTCTTCAGTTTGTCGTAGCGTGTGAAATAATGTTGGGCATTACGGGACGGCGATAACTCCGGCTCCAATTTGATTTTCAGCGGGCGGTTCTCGTCATAGAAATTAGGAAGACTGATTTCCTTCATCCCTGGTTGAAGCTTTCCCAGATACGTTGTCAAGATTTCTCCACGGATACGGTAATAATCGGCGCGTGAAGCTTCGTCTAAGGCGTGGTTGAATTTTTTGACCTTGCGCCGGTCCTTTTTGAGCTCATTATTCACGACTTGGAGTACCTGACCAGCTAATTCACGTGTCCGGTCACTCTCCGCTTTGTTGGCGTAAAAGGCGTCGAGCATCGCTGAAAGGGTCGGGTACGTCTGTGGTTCTTGATAATGGTCGGTATTAACCGGTGAAAACGCAAAGAAATGCTTTTTACCACATTCGTCAGTCATGATGACTGGTTGGGGCTCTTCGAAGCCGTGAAGGAAGGTGCCATAAGCAATTGGCAGGTTATCAGCATTTACAAGCCGATCAGCAAGGTCTTGGGCTGACTCACGACCAAAACCCTCATATTGATGCTGTAAATCATGAGCTAGCTGTTTAACATCCTGGCCATCTTGACGGGCAAGGGTAGTGTAATGTTGGTTGGCCTGGTAAGGGTTAGTCTTTTTTTGCTTCGGCGGCATGATGAACTGGGCACCCGGCAACAGCGTCCGTACCCGGTTAACGTCGCTGCCAACGTGCTTAATAGCGTCGATAATTTTCCCGGTTTTGCGGTGCACGAGGGTGACGTTGCTATGACGAGCCATAATTTCAACGACCAGAACCAGCTCTTGGACATCGCCCAGTTCGTCTCTTGTGCTGAGGTAAAACTCGACAATCCGGTCGTTTCCCACTTGTTTTATGTCATCAACGACGGCGCTTTCCAAATACTTACGCATCGTCATCGTGAAATTAGTTGGGACCGCTGGGTTTTGGTAAGGGATAGTGGTGATCTGAACGCGTGGATACGAAGGATTAGCAGATAGGAGTAGTGTTTGGTTGTGACGGTGTGAGCGGATCACCATCAACAGTTCGGCAGGATATGGCTGGCTGATTCTGTTGATGCGACCGCCTCGCAGCTGCTTTTTTAGTTCATGGACCATTGCATGAGTAAATAAACCATCGAATGCCATTGAAATTTCCTCCTATTACAAATATGCCTAACTATTATACCGTTTAACATGACTGGGAGGCAAAGAGAACGATCTAATGAGAATTGGTTTTGTTCGGTTCGTGTGTTATTCTTAATACATAATTGTGCGTCAATAGCGCCAAATTGCGTTTTTAACAAGACAGTTATTGGAGTGTTGAATTATGAAAATTGCTGTTGTGACTGACAGCACTTGCTACCTCAGTGAAGAGGAAGTCAAAGACAATAATATTCATGTTGTGCCCATCCCACTGATGATCGATGGCCAAAGCTATCGTGAAGGGGTTGACATCAGTACTGAAGAATTTTACGACAAATTAGCCCATTCCCAATCTTTTCCCAGCACATCCCAACCACCAATTGGTGAGTTGATGAATTTATACCAACAGTTGGCTGATGATGGCTATGATGCGGTTATTAGTATTCATTTGTCAAAGGCAATCTCTGGTTTAGTCAACACGGTGGCCCAAATTGCTGAAGAGATGAAGGACACCATTAAAATTGTCCCTGTCGATTCGTATCTGACGGTTAAGATGATGGGGCGCCTGGTACTTGAAGCCGCTCGTGAAGTCGAGGCCGGCAAAGACTTAGACACCATTTTGGCAAATCTTTCCAAGTACCGGGAGACCTTCAACGACGTCTTTGTCGTTGACGATTTGCAAAACCTCGTTCGTGGTGGTCGTTTGTCCAACGCCAGCGGTTTTGTTGGGTCTATTTTAAAGATCAAGCCATTGCTGACGATGCATACGCCACGGCACGCCATCGAAGCTTTTGAAAAGGTTCGTTCGATGAAAAAGGCTAAATTGCGTTGTGAACAAATCTTCGATCAAGAAATCGCTAAAGTCGATTACCCAGTTAGTGCTATTGTTTACCACGCTAACTGTCCCAAAGCAGGCCAGAAGTGGCTGGATAAATTAGCTGCTGATCATCCAGATATTCCATTTGAATTATCTTACTTTGGCCCGGTTGTCGGCACTCACATCGGGCAGGGCGCTTTAGCTATTTCCTGGAATCAAGATCTGAAGCGGAAGCCACTATGAAAAACAAAAGTTGGTTCTACTACATAGTACTGACGGTCCTGGTCATTTTAATGATTTTAGTGGCCAACTTTCGTTTTAAGTCGATGCTGCCGTCTGGCAATATCGACATTCAGTTAGTGCCAGTTATTGCGGTGACAATACTGGGGTCATTTGAATTGACGACCGCTTTATTGGCGGCCATTGCTGCGACGGTTATTTTGTTAATCTTGCACTGGCTTTCCTGGCCAGATCTCTTAATTCTGATTCTGGATTGGTTGGCCGTAGCTTGGGTTATTCGGCGGCATCCCGAGAAGACTGCTCCCCAAAGTCGCCTGATCAGTATTACGATGGGACTGTCCCAGGTGGCTTCAATGACGGTGATCTATCTGATTATTGCCTGGGCTTATACCCATCAGCTAACAGGGGTTTGGAGCTTTTGGGGCCAGTTTTTCCCAGTTGCCATATTAAGCGGACTCCTGTACGCCTTACTAACTGCGCCTGCGATTTCGTTTGTTCGCTGGCTGCTGAAAATAAGTGGTGATGGTCCTGACCATCAACTGCCGGCTGATGATGATAATGGCAGTGTTGAAATTGATTTAAGTTCTCACAATTCTGAAAAAAGTGATGACACGCAGGATAAAGGATAGGTTGCTGGTGAAGGGATGACGGACGGTGAACCTCTTATTTTCGATTGATGATGGTTACGTTTCTCATTTAGAAACCGTGTTTTTTTCGATCAAAACTAATACGCCAGATAGCGCCTTTGATATTTACGTTATCAGCGATCATCAACTATCTCGCCAGGACGAGTTAGGTAGTTTTTGCCAAAAATTAGGCATGAATTTTGTACCAATCATCGTTAATCCCGAAGATTTTGCGAACGCGCCGATCACTGATCGTTATCCCCAAACTATTTACTACCGCTTGCTCGCTCATTATTATTTACCGCAAAAGATTAATAGAATCCTTTATCTCGATGCTGATGTACTCTGTATTAATGACTTGAAGCCGCTCTACCAGACAGATCTCGCTGGTTATCTCTATGCCTCGGCCATTCACACCAATTTGACTAACACGACTGAGGTAATCAACCGGATTCGTCTTCAAAACTTTGAATCCAAGGGCTACTATAACTCTGGTGTTTTGTTGATGAATCTGGCAGCGATTCGTGACAATGTCAAAGCAAACGATATTTTCAACTACATTCGCGATCACGTCTTGCTTCTACCAGACCAGGATGTCCTGAACGCTTTGTATGGCGACAAGATCAAATCTGTACCAGACCAGCTATATAACTTTGACGCGCGAAAGCTTGCCACATACCAAACAATTTCTTTTGGACAATGGAATCTCGAATGGGTGATTAACAATACCGTCATTTTGCATTATTGCGGGCGCGATAAGCCGTGGAAAATTAACATGAACCATGGCAAATTCACGGCATTATACAAGCATTATCATCACTTGGCTAGTCAACTAGTATAAAAATCAAGCAGCCTTGAAGGCAGATCTTCAGGGCTGCTTATTATCTATAATTTGATTTGGTCACCACTCAAAAAAGACTGTTGAAAGGCATCACGGGGATGAAAAGCTACTTTGCCGAATTCATCGATCAACCCGTGAAACTCTTGAGCGTCGTTCAGTGAGAAAGAAGAGGGGAGGGCTATTTGCTTAGCCAAACTCTGGTAATTGCTGATATTTTTGACGCCAAGTTCCGTAAATAACAGCCTGGCGTAGTGGTCGCTAATAAAAGTTGGCCGATCAAACACATAGGTGAGCAGCACATCAGCTGTTTCGTCGCCAATTCCCCGCAATTTCATTAACGATGGGCGCAAGTTGTTACCGAGACGGCGGGCAGTTTTCAGATAGTCGAAATCATCCGTGCTGAGCCACTGGAATAAGGTTTGGACTGCCCGGCTTTTGTTATGGTAAAAGCCAGCCGGTTTGACCAGTTTCTCCAATTCTGTGATTGGCATTTTAGCAATTTTAGCAGGATTATAATTGCTAGCTTTGGCAAAGAGGGCGGAGGCCCGAATGGCATTGCGGCTGTTGGTGTTTTGGATCATCAGTGCTTCGATAATAATTTGTGTCTTGCTGTCAGCTGGCCACCAATGAGTTGGTCCCATGTTGTTCATCATTTTGTGGTACAGCTGAGTTAATGTCAGGATCATGAACTTGCCTCCGTTAATTATTTACTCCTATTATGACACTTCTCAATTCACGGGTCAGTTGAAAGGCCTTCAGGCATCTCGTTTGCATCCGGGCATCTGAATATGGTAAATTAATCCTTGTGCAAAAAATTGAGAGGTGATATTGATGAAGATTAGTCAAGCAAAAGCAGAAGACCTGGATCGTTTGATGACGATTTTGGAAGATGGTCGCAACCAACTTGCTGAACAGGGGATTGATCAGTGGCAGGGTGATTACCCTAACCGCCAACATATTAAAGAAGATATTGAAAATGGCTTCGCATACCTTGTTCGGTCCGATGATGAAGAAACGATTGGGGCCTTTTCCGTTGTTACGCCGCCGGATCACTCATACGATCAATTAGACGGAAAGTGGCTTATTGACACTGACAAATACCGGACCATTCACCGGGTGGCTATTCATTCTAACCACGCTGGACATGGCTATGCATCACAGCTTTTCGAATCTTTCATTACTTACTTCCAAGATGAACCGGATGTTGATTCATTGCGCATTGATACACATGAAGATAACAAAGCCATGCAACACCTGATTACGAAACATGGTTTTAAGCGGGTTGGCACTCTTCACGGAGTTTACCGGGAAAACGAGGAGTCATACGTTTACGAATTAGTGACTAAAAATTAATCTTTACGAGGGACGCAGGAAAAATACGTTTTTTCCTACGTCCTTTTGCTTGTTATGACTTGCACTTGATATTAAAAAAAGATATAGTTAGATTGACTGTAAAGGTCAAAGCAAAAAGATTGATGAGAGTAGATGATTATCATGGCTAAACAACAATTAATATTGTATTTTTCTTATAGTGGTCACACTAAGAAAATGGCAGATGAATTGAGCCGTCAACTGGGGGACGTTAAGACGGTTGAAATTAAGACTAAAAAACCTTATTCATCTGATTACAATCAGGCTTTAGCCGTATCCCATATCGAATATACCAACCAACTACTCCCAAACTTAAGCAATGACAAGATTGACGATATGGACGATTATGACCAAATTTTTGTTGGCTTCCCGATTTGGGAGTTTTCCGTACCAATGGCTGTTGTTTCCTTTTTGAATGATTACGATCTTAGTAAAAAGGAATTATATATTTTTGATAGTTATGATTTTTCTAACCACAATAACAGTCAGCGTGATTTAAAGGATATCCTCGGCTTAACTGCCAAGAGCGAGTTATCGATTCAGAGTGCTAATACCCTTCATCCCGAGCAGCCAATTGAAAAGTGGCTGAAGGACAACAAACTTGTTAAATAAGTGGTTCTTGACCAACTGAACTGACAAATTATAATAAAAGACGTAACCTTTTTGGGCGATTAGCTCAGTTGGGAGAGCGCTTGCTTCGCATGCAAGAGGTCACGAGTTCAAATCTCGTACCGTCCATCGATATAGTTATTAAATGAAGTCCCCACGTTTAATTGCTTAGCGTTGGGGACTTTTTATCGCTTTATGACGTTAAAAATTTACGTAATTTCAATAGAAATATATTACTTATCTAAAATGCTTATCATGCTAGCACATGATAAGCATTTTGCACTTTATAAATTAAATGAATTCATATGATTATCCCTGAAAGATTAAGGATAAGACCAACACCCTGGTATTGAAAACGATTTAGGAAAGGTGTACACTGTCGTTGTAAGCAATAATTCTTACTGTGATCATTAAATAACTGATTAGTGATTGCAAGCTTTGGTGAAACTGGAGGGATAATGATGTCAATTGTTTCATTGGCTCGTTTCCAGTTTGCGATGACGACTGTATTCCACTTTTTCTTCGTTCCGTTTTCTATCGGGACGGCATTTGTCGTAGCAATTATGGAATCGATCTACGTCCGCACCAAAGACGAAGATTATAAGAAGATGACTATTTTTTGGGGTAATGTCTTCTTACTGTCTTTTGCCGTTGGTGTCGTGACTGGTATCATCCAAGAATTCCAATTTGGGATGAACTGGTCTGATTATTCTCGGTTCATGGGTGACATCTTCGGTGCGCCACTGGCGTTCGAAGCTTTGTTGTCATTCTTTATTGAATCGACGTTTATTGGTCTGTGGCACTTTACCTGGACCAAGGTTGGGAAGGGGCTGCACCTCTTCTTTAGTTGGATGGTTGTGTTTGGCTCGATGACTTCTGCATTGTGGATTCTGACTGCTAACTCCTTTATGCAACACCCAACTGGTTATGTGATTCGTCACGGCCGTGCCGAGATGGCTAACTTCTGGGCACTGCTTGGTAATCCGCAACTGCACTACGAATATGGCCACGTTGTTTTGAACGCCCTCTTAATGGGTGGTGTCATTTTCGCTGGCTTATCCGCATTCCAGTTGCTGAAGAAGCGTTCACTTAGCGACCAAAACCGCAACATTTACAAGAAGACGATGCGGATTGGCCTGTGGGTTATGCTGATCTTCAGTGCTTGTGGTATTTACCTCGGTGACAAGCAAATGGTTTACTTGGTTAACGAACAACCGATGAAGTTTGCTGCTACTGAAGACATCTACAAGACAACTGGTGATAAGGCTCCTTGGACAATGATCGGTTTTGCCGACACCAAGGATCACCAAATTAAGGCCCACATCGACATCCCGGACATGCTGTCTATCCTGTCTTACCACAAGACGACGGGTGCCGTTAAAGGGATGGACGAAGTGAACCAAGAATTGGTTCACAAGTATGGTGCAAAGATCGACGGCAATAAAGTCGATTACTATGTACCTGTTAACACTTTGTTCTGGAGCTTCCGGTTCATGGCTGGATTCGGGACATTGATGTTCTTAGTTGCTTTGATTGGTCTCTTTATGACCCGGAAATCATCGCAGTACATGTATAAGCACAAGTGGACGCTGTGGGTAATGGCTTTGATGACCTTTACGCCATTCATTGCCAACACCTGTGGCTGGCTGATCACCGAATTAGGCCGTGCTCCATGGACTGTTTATGGCATGTACACGATTATGCAAAGTGTATCACCGAACGTTTCGGTCGCTTCACTGTTGATTTCTAACATCGTCTACTTCTGCCTGTTCTTGACACTGGCAATTGTTCTGATCGGGTTGATTGTTCGCTTCCTGCGTAACAACCCAACTGATGACATTGACTATGGCTACTCCGCAAAGGTAGATCCATTTGCAAAGGAGGCCTTCTAGATGTCATTTCTACAAATTTTATGGTTCATCTTGTTAGGCGTCCTGTTCTCAGGATTCTTCTTCCTCGATGGCTTTGACTACGGTATTGGGATGGCTGTCCCAACGCTGGCACATGACGAAGCTGAACGTGAACAGTTAATCGAATCCTTTGGCCCTGTTTGGGACGCCAACGAAGTTTGGTTAATCACTGCTGGTGGTGCGATGTTTGCTTCATATCCAAACTGGTATGCCGCACTGTTCTCTGGTTACTACCTGATCTTCTTCATCATTTTGATCGGGTTAATCATCCGTGGTGTTTCCTTCGAATTCCGGGCTCACAGTCCGCTGGAAAAGAAGCACATTTGGGAGAACACTTTGGCTAGTGGTTCCTTCATCGTCCCATTCTTCTTCGGGATCGTCTTCATTTCAATGATCAAGGGGATGCCATTCGATGCCCAAACGAACATGAATGCGCACTTCTTTGACTACATCAATTGGTTCTCACTCGTCGGTGGTATTGCACTGACTTTGCTCTGCTACCTGCACGGTCTGAACTACATTGCACTGAAGACCACTGGTGCAATTCAAAAGCGTGCTCAACAATATGCTAACAAGCTTTACTACGTTCTTTACGCAGGTGAAGTGATCTTCGCACTATTGCTTTTGTTCCAAACTGACTTCTTACGTGTTCACCCAGTAGCAACCGTTCTCTGCTTATTATTGATCGTTGCCTTCTCAGTGATTGCTCACGTATCAGTTCATACTAACAAGCAAGGCCTGGCATTTATCATGAGTGGTCTCACGATGGTTGCTCTGGTTGTACTGATCTTCGCTGGTCTGTTCCCACGTGTATTGATTTCTTCAATTTCACCGAAATATGACTTAATGATTACTGGTGCTTCCTCATCGCCATACACCTTGACAGTTATGACGATCGCAACTTGCATCTTGCTGCCGTTTATTCTGGCATACACGATTTGGGCTTACTGGATTTTCCGGAAGCGTGTTGCGATGCCACGTGTCTCCGCAGCAAGTAAATAACGGGGGTATGAATTAAATGATTGATAAAGCGCTCTTTAAACTTCCGGGCGCCAAGTCAATTCTCAAGCGGCTTGTAGGGCTCTATGTTCTGCAAGCCGTTTTGATTATTGGTCAGGCGCTATTCTTAACAGCCGTTCTTGTCGGACTGTGGCATGGTCAGCACTGGCAGGAACAGTTGAGGGCAATGCTTCTCTTTGCACTCTGCTTTCTCGGACGGCAAGGCATTAACTGGCTTAGTGGTCAGATGCTTAGTAAATACGCTCGTTCTGAATCCCAAGACCTTCGTGGGCAGTTGCTAAAGAAAGTCTTTGCGCTAGGGCCCGCTGTTACTCAAGAACAGGGGACTGGTCACTTGGTGACGCTGACCTTAGACGGGATTTCTAACGTTGAACGTTACATCGAATTGATGTTCAGCAAAGTGCTGGTGATGATGATCGTTCCGGTACTGATTCTGCTGCTCAGTTTTTATTTAAACTGGGTCTGTGCGCTGATCATGCTAGCTGTCTACCCACTAATTATCTTGTTTATGATTTTGCTGGGGAATGCAGCCTTGGATAAGGCAAAGACGCAGTTTGGGGTATTTACTAAGCTTTCGAATAACTTTCTTGATTCCTTGCGTGGCATCGACGTTTTGAAGTACGTCGGTTTGAGCAAGCGTTATTCCAAGAGTATTTTCCGTTCCAGTGAACACTTTCGTCACAGCACGATGGCCGTCCTGAAAATCGCCATGTTATCGACTTTTGCTCTCGATTTCTTCACGACCCTGTCGATTGCTATCCTGGCGGTTTACCTTGGTTACGGCTTGATTCAGGCTAAACTAGTCCTGTTTCCGTCGCTGGCAATTTTGATTCTGGCACCCGAATACTTCAAACCTATCCGCAATTTTGCTAGCGACTTTCATGCAACGCTCAATGGTAAAAATTCTTTTGAAGCCATTAACAAAATTTTAGCCCGTCCCAACCCCGTGGAACCAAAGGTTGAATTGCATCCGTGGTCAGCAAACGACGACTTGGAGCTGCAAAACATTTCATTCCGTTATAAACATGGTGCTGAAATTAAGCCGATCAACGCTAAGCTGCATGGCTTAAGTAAAATTGGGATCGTCGGGATGAGCGGCTCCGGCAAGACGACACTAATTAACATGATTGCCGGCTTTTTGAAGCCTAAGGATGGTCAATTCGTTATTCAGGGTCATCCAGTCAAAGAGATGAATTTAGCGCAGTGGCGTTCACAAATTATTTATATCCCTCAATCACCATATGTTTTCACTGCAAGCTTGCGCGATAACGTGGCCTTTTACACCCCGAACGTCAGCGATGAGCAGATCAAGGAAGCAATTCACGTCGTCGGTTTAGACGACCTGGTGGCAGATTTGCCGCAGGGAATCGATACGATGATCGGCAGCGGGAAACGAGTCCTCAGTGGTGGCCAGGCGCAGCGAATTGCCCTGGCGCGGGCTTTTCTTGATCGGAAGCGACGCATTTTGATTTTCGACGAACCAACCGCCCACTTGGACATTGAAACCGAGTTGGAATTAAAACAACGGATGTTGCCGTTGATGAAAGACCGACTCGTTATCTTTGCGACGCACCGGCTTCACTGGATGAACGAAATGGATTACATCTTAGTAATGAACCATGGTCAACTAGTTGAGCAGGGGACTCAGCAGGATCTCCTCGCTGAGAATGGCTACTTTAAAGACCTGGTTGATCAAATGAGAGGAGGGTCCAATAATGCTCAATAAAATTCCCTTGTTTCGCGCTTTAAAACATGATCGTTGGGTTCGGCCGTACCTCAAACGCTACCGTTGGACGCTTTTGATTGCCATCTTTCTAGGGATCTGTACCTTCTTTTGCGCTGGTGCCTTGATGTTTACGGCGGGTTATTTGATTTCTAAATCGGCGACTCACCCGTACAACATTTTGCTGGTTTACGTTCCGATTGTCCTCACGCGGGCTTTTGGTATCGGCCGTCCGGCTTTCCAATACGCGGAACGGCTGACCAGCCATAACTGGGTGTTGAAGATGACATCGAATTTCCGTAAACAGCTCTATGATTCACTGGAACCTGACGCTGTCTTCTTAACCGGCAAGTACCAGTTGGGTGACATTTTAGGGATCTTGGCCGAAGACGTCAGTCATATCCAAAACCTCTATCTGCGGACAATTTTTCCGATGATGGTTTCATGGGGACTGTACGTCATCATCGTCGTCGGCATTGGCATCATTTCACCTTTGATGGGTCTGTGGCTGTTCGTTTTGCTGGCCTTAATGATCTTTGCCGTGCCATTTTGGTCGATTCTGGTCAATGGGGCCCGTCAAGCAGCCGAAAAGAAGCAGAAGAATGCCCTTTACGCTGATTTGACTGACAACGTTATGGGAGTAATGGACTGGACCTTTGCAGGCCGTGGTGACGCCTATGTTAAGGGCCACCAGGAACATGAGAACCAGCTGATTGCGACAAAGGCTGCCATGCACCGCTTTGAATTATTCAGGGATTTTGTTCAGCAACTGGTTTTGCTGGCAATTGCCGTTAGCCTCATTATCTGGGGTGCCGAGACCTTTGGCGGCGTTCATGGACCAAATACCAACTGGATTGCAGCCTTTGTTTTGGCAATCTTCCCATTGGATGAAGCATTCGCTGCTCTGCCGGCTGCTGCCCAGGAAACGAACATCTACACCGATTCACTGCTACGGTTGAACAATTTGAATCATCCGCAAAAAGCGGTTGATCACCAGCTGAAATTGACTGCACCTTATCAGTTTGATGTCAAAGATCTTCACTATACGTATCCCAAAACTAACCGGGAAATCCTGAAGGGTATCAATCTGACAATTCATCAGGGTGAAAAAATTGCCATTCTGGGCCGGAGTGGTTCGGGCAAGACCACCCTGGCTGCTTTGCTGCGTGGTGATCGTCATCCAAGCTCGGGTACGGTAACTCTCAATGGTGTGCCAACTGCCAAATTTGGTGACCAGATGGCTGATTACCTTGGGGTGATGAACCAGTCTCCATACCTGTTTAATACGACGATTGCTAATAACATCCGTTTGGGCAATGAAGACGCGACTGATGACCAAATTTGGGACGTCTTAGACCGGGTCAATTTGAAGGGCATGGTCGAAGCATTGCCAAAGGGCCTGGATACGATGGTCGATGAAGCAGGACTGCGTTTCTCTGGTGGGGAACGGCACCGGCTGTCCTTGGCCCGGATCTTACTGAAAGACTCTCCAGTCGTCCTCTTTGATGAACCGACTGTCGGCTTGGATCCATTGACGGAACAGGACTTGATCGATACGATTTTGACTCAGTTGAAGGGGAAGACACTGATTTGGATTACCCACCACTTGCAGGGAATTGACCAGATGGACCAGGTTATTTTCCTGGAAGATGGTCAATTGACGATGCAGGGGACGCCACAGGAGTTGGCCGCGACGAATCAGCATTTCCGTGAATTGAAAGCGGCTGATGAAGGGCGTCTGTAGTCTGAATTACAATTGGTAAAAAATTTAAAATATTTTTCGTTAGGACAAACCCGTGGGACTGTAAGCGTTCACGGGTTTTCTTTTGCCTAATTAATGTAATCGTTTTCTTTTTTACCTTGTTTTTTGGTCTAATGATGGTACTATGAAAATTGTAAGTATTGCAAACGTTTGCCTAGCTGTTTGGTTTATTGCAAAGGAGTGGACTCAATTGGAGAACAAACATTGGTGGAAGAATTCCGTTGTTTATCAAATCTATCCAAAGAGTTTTCAAGACAGTAATGGCGATGGTGTTGGTGACCTTCGTGGGATTATCGAACATCTTGACTATCTCAAAAAGCTTGGCGTAGATATTATTTGGCTGAACCCGATTTACAAGTCGCCTCAGGTTGATAATGGTTATGATATCAGTGATTACCAGGCCATTAACCCAACTCTTGGCAACATGGACGACTTCCAAGAACTGATTGATGGAATTCATGATCGTGGTATGAAGCTAGTGATGGACCTAGTTGTCAACCACACTTCAGACCAGCATCATTGGTTCCAGGAATCAAAGAAGAGCAAGGATAATCCTTACCGTGATTACTACATTTGGCGTGATGGCAAAGATGGTCACGAACCTAATAACTGGGGTTCATACTTCTCAGGATCTGCTTGGCAGTATGACAAGGACACCGACCAGTATTTCCTTCACCTCTTTGCTCCCCAACAAGTAGACCTGAACTGGGAGAATCCAAAGGTTCGTCACAGTGTCTACGACATGATGAACTGGTGGGCTGCTAAGGGTGTCGATGGTTTCCGGATGGACGTCATCAACCTGATCTCAAAGCCACAAGGCCTGCCTGATGGTAAGAAGAGTGCCGATGAAAAGTACGCTAACGTCCAGCCAATCGTTGCTAACGGGCCACGCATTCACGAATTCTTGCAAGAAATGAACAAGAACGTGATGAGCAAGCACAAGATGATTACCGTCGGTGAAACCCCAGGCGCAACGCCTGAAGACGCCGAAAAGTATGCTTCACTGGACAATAAAGAATTGAACATGGTCTTCCAGTTTGAACACATGGGACTGGATGGCAACGATAACCCAGCCTTAGGCAAGTGGAATGATAAGAAAGCTTCACTGTCTGACCTCCGGGCTAACTTCTCCAAGTGGCAAGAAAAGCTGATGGGGAAGGCTTGGAATTCACTGTACTGGAACAACCATGACCAGCCACGGGTAGTGTCTCGTTTTGGCGATGATAGTACGGAAGAATATCGTGTTAAGTCAGCCAAGATGCTGGCAACGATGCTGCACTTCCAGCAGGGAACCCCATACATCTTCGAAGGGGAAGAAATCGGGATGACGAATGCCAAGTTCCCAAAGTTGAGTGATTACGTGGACCTCGAATCGATCAATGCTTATCACCAACTAGTTGATGACCAGCACCTGCTGGATGGCAAGACAATGATGAAGTACATTGCCCGCAACAGCCGTGATAACGCCCGGACGCCGATGCAATGGGATGACAGCGAAAACGCCGGCTTTACTGACGGTACTCCTTGGGAAAAGATGAATCCATCTTACAAGCAGATCAATGTAAAGAAGGCTCTGGCTGATCCTGATTCGATCTTCTATTACTACCAGAAGTTGATCAAACTGCGCCACGACTTGCCAGTGATTACCAATGGTGACTATCAGTTGGCTAAGGGTAACGAAGACGATCCTGACGTCTTTGCTTACCTGCGTTCAAATGGCGACACCACCTTGCTTGTCATCTGCAACTATAGCAAGAAGACGCTGCAACGCCACTTTGACGTTCCAGCAGATGCTAAGCTCTTGATCAGTAACTACGCTGATGATGCTGGTGACTCGATTCGTCCATACGAAGCCAAGGTTTACCAATATTAATCTTTTCACGAGAGATTAGCTGTTGAAAATGATTAGGAGGAATCACTATGACGAAAAAAAGGAATGAGGACAACCGGGTTGATGTCGACGCCGGGATGCCTAATTTAACGAAGTACGAAATTTTCTCCATTACGTTTGCTTTCTTTGGCATCAACATGGCCTTCTCGCTGCAAAGTTCGCAGATGAGTCGGATTTGCCAAACGATTGGTGCTAACCCGAACAACTTAGGTTTCTTCTTCATCTTCCCACCGCTGATGGGGATGATTATTCAACCGATTTTGGGTCAGTTCTCTGACCGGACTTGGAACCGCTTTGGTCGGCGGCTGCCATACCTGCTCTTTGGGACCCCAATCGCAGCACTGGTTCTGATCATGCTGCCGTTCTCAGGTTCATTTGGTTTCGGTTATGGTTCATTGGCAGCGATGATTTATGCCGCTATTGCCATTTGCTTCATGGACCTGTTCTCAAACGTCTGCATGCAGCCACTCCGGATGCTAGTCGGTGACATGGTTAACAACAAGCAGAAGAACGCCGCTTGGTCATGGCAGCAAGTGTTCTCCAATGCCGGTGCAATTATTGCCACTTTGCTCCCGTTCATCTTTACGGCATTTGGGATGTCTAACACTGCTAAGAAGGGTGTTGTTCCGCACACTGTCATTTGGGCCTACTTGGTAGCTGCTGCTGTATTGCTTGTTACTGGCCTTTGGACCGTCTTTAACGTCAAGGAATACGACCCGGATCACTATGCTCAGTACCACAACATCGACGTTGCTGCAGCTAAGAAGAAGGTTAGCCTCTGGCACTTGGTCAAGACTGCTCCGCGTTCATTCTGGGAAATTAACCTGGTTCAATTGTTCTCCTGGTTCGCTATCATGTACGTTTGGACTTACACGACCGGGACGGTTGCGAAGAACATTTGGCACACTACCAACGTCAGCTCTGCCGGATACCAAGCTGCCGGTAACTGGTACGGTGTTTTGACCGCCGTTTACAGTATTGCTGGTATCGTTTGGGGCCTGATTTACGCTAAGGCAAAGCCAAATTCCCGGAAGAAATGGTACATCTTTGGCCTGGCCCTTGGTGGCATTGGCTTGGGCAGCATGGCATTCATTACTTCCAAGGCTGTCTCCGTCATTGCAATGATCATGTTTGGTATTGCTAACTTCAGTATCAACACGATTCCATTTACTCTGCTGACTTCATCATTGAATGGTGAAAACGAAGGGGCTTACCTGGGTCTCTTTAACATTGGGATTTGTATCCCACAAATCATCGCTTCACTGGCAAGTTTCTTGATCTTCCCAGCAGTGGGTCACAACCAGACGATGATGATGCTGATTGCCGGTATCTCCTTACTAATCGGTGCAATCGTTGTGCCTAACATTCACGAAGGGGTTGCCGTCAAGGAAGCTGCTAAATAATTTATTGTAACCAATAGTTGATAAATTCCGGTGCTCGCTTATTGGGCACCGGAGTTTTCGTTTTCTTAGTGAAAAAATGTTTTGTTGACAGTTGTTTCGTACAAAGTTATGCTTATAATTGATGTTTTTATTATATGGAAATAATCAGATTTATCGCTGATTATCTTGCACAAATGCCTGGCGATAATCAAGTGTTGACTGAGGGGTGCTTACGATGAAAAGAGTTGTCGTTTTGGGTGCAGGTTATGCTGGCTTGCATTTTATCGAAAAATTTCAAAAGCGGGTTGATCCTGCGGCTGTCCAGATTACACTGGTTGACCAAAATGATTACCACTACCAAACTACTGAGATTCACCAGGTTGCGGTAGGCAAAGTTAAAAGTTAAACCAGAAGAGATCTCTTACCCGATCAAAGATATGATCGATCCGAAGATTACGACTTTTGTTCAGGACCGGGTTATGAAAGTTGATCCTGAAAACAAGCAGATTAAGCTGCAGCATCACGATCCGCTCACTTATGATTATTGTGTCCTAGCTTTAGGATTCAGGAGTGAAACTTACGATATTCCAGGCGCTCGGCAAAACACACTCCCTCTGACCAACGTTAATGATGCGGTGAACATCTTAAAGCACTTTAAAACGGTGACAGATCATTACAAGAAGTTCCATGACCCCCTTGATCTGCAAATTCTGATCTGTGGGATGGGCTATACCGGTATTGAGTTGGCCGGTGAAATTGATGATATCCGTCCCCAAATCGCTAAAATGGCTGGCTGCAAGGCTGATGACATTAAGATTACCTTGATCGATACTTTAACGCGTCTGCTCAAGCAATTTAATCCCAAGGTTGCCCAATATGGTATTCACACTTTGACCCATCTGGGCGTTAAGATCATTCCGGGTGCTACTATCAAGCAAATCTTCCCTGGTGTCGTCAATTACGTGCATACCAACGATCAAAGTGGTCAACGGCACGCGCTGAAAGGCAACACGATTTTGTGGACGACTGGTGTCGGTGGCAGCGAAGTCATCGATGACTCTGGTTTCAAGAACCACCACGGTCGCATAACCGTCACTAGCCACTTAACCGTCCCTGGCCATGACGACATGTACAGTTTGGGTGATGTTGCCTCTGTCCATAATCCTACTAAGGGAGAAGACAAGTACTATAATCCGTCCGCTCAGATTGCTCTGTCGATGGCTAGCTTTGCGGCCCGCGATTTAGCTGGACGGCTGAACGGCAACCCGGTTAAGGAAGATTACAAGTACCACTGGTTGGGAACCGTCGTTTCGATCGGTAATACCCACGCCTTTGGCCGGGCAATGGGTGTCGATGTCACTGGCCGGTCTGCTTCCATTATGAAGAAGCTGATTGCTGATAAGTCGCTTTACCAGGTTGGTGGCGCTGGCAAGATGATGAAACTGGGTCAATTCGATTTATATCACTAATACGAAAGCTAAAAGAAAGACTCAACTTAGCTGCGACAGAAATCACAGCTAAGTTGAGTCTTTTCTTATGCTATTTGTTGCGGTGCAGCATCGAGATCGTTAGCTCATGAATCAATTTACGTGTAGGACCTGCCGGCAATTCGTGCAGGCGCTGCAGAGCCTTGTTAGTGAATTTGGTGGCTAACTGTTCGGCTTCCTGAAGTGCACCAGAAGCCTTAACAATTTGTTGAATCGTCACCATATCATCAGCTGTTAACTGACGTTTTTTGGCCAAGAGCGGTTTTAACTTTTTGGCAGCATCAGCATGCTGGAGGGCCAACAACAGCGGTAAAGAGTAGACACCGGTTGATAAGTCTTCCATCACCGGCTTGTTGAGGCTGTCACCACTGGAATAATCCAGAAGATCATCAAGCATCTGAAAACTGATGCCGATATTGCGGCCAAAACTACGGGCACAAAAAATTTGGCGGTTGGTGGCGCCTGCCAGCCTCGCGCCTTCACCGGCAGCTAGCCAGAACAGGGTAGCCGTCTTGCCGTTAACGTTGCGCAGGTAATTAGTGAGGCCCTGGTGAATATCGAAGCGCTCGGCCATCTGTCCTAATTCACCGTTGAGAACGTGGCGCATCGCATGGGCGTTGCGTTGGAAACTGGCGCGATCTGCCGCTGTTTCCGTCAGCAAATCGAAGAAGACGGTGAAAAGAAGGTCGCCGCTGTATACAGCGATATCTTTGCCAAAACGGCTTTGAATGCTGACGGCGCCACGACGTTTGGGCGAATCATCGATGACGTCGTCGTGAATCAGCGAAGCCATGTGCAGAATTTCAATTGAAGCAGCCACCTTGATCAAACGCTCATTCTTTAGGCTGGGATCGATAATCCGGGCCATCAATAATACAATTGTGGGCCGGATGTATTTGCCACCATGGCTGGCCATCGTGCGCAGGGCATCCTGCAATTCGGGATAGCGCGTGTTGATTCTTTGGTTAATAACTCGGTTGACTTGCACTAGTTGTTTTCCGATCAGCGGATAGTCGGAAGGTGCGTTAAAATTAATCATGTGTTGTCAATTCCCTTTTGTAAATCGTCACTTCTTATTTTACCCTAAAGAAGGGTAGACAACTAGTTTTTGTTTGAGGAGATGTCAATTTTATGTCGTTACCCGTGTTTTTAGAATTGGTAGAAATGAAGGCCAAGACGGCCAGCGTTTTTCCCTTTATCATCGGGATGTGTTTTAGTGCTTACTATCTTCACCATCTCAACTGGCCATTAGCCATTATCTTCTTTATCGCTATGTTTTTGTTTAACATGGCCGTTGACATGATGGATAATTATAATGATTATCGTCACGCCATTGATACAGTCAATTACAAGCGTAAGACCAATATCATCGGCCGTGAAAACCTTAACCCTAATTTAGTCCTCGGCTTGCTGCTGGCTTTTTCGATCGTTGCTGCGATTATGGGGATTTACCTGGTAGTGAAAGCCGGGTTGCCAGTCCTGTGGATGGGAATCTTTTGTTTTCTGGTGGGGATTTTTTATTCTTCTGGTCCGCACCCCTTATCTGGACTGCCACTTGGTGAATTTTTCTCTGGCTTCACGATGGGCTTTATGATCATCTTGATCAGTGTTTACATCAATTCTTACCAGGTCTTTCAGTGGAACTGGTCAACCATCTGGCGTTTGATCGTCATTGCTCTGCCTGACCAATTGTGGATTTCCAACCTGATGCTGGCTAACAACCTGTGCGATATGCAGGAAGATGAAAACAACCATCGTCACACGATTATCCACTATATCGGGATTAAAAACGGTTTGATTGCTTATTCTGTTAAAAACGTGATTGCAATGGTTTTAATTGTGGTTTCGCCATTCATCGGGATTGCCCCGTGGACAGTTTTGCTGACTATCTTGATCATTCCGTTCGTTTACAAGCAAACCAGGCTGCTGATTCATAAGCAGGTTAAGTCGGAGACATTTTTGAGTGGTGTTAGAACTTTGCTGGTGGGTTCCGCTACGCAAGCGGTAAGTTACCTAATCGGCATTTTAATTATCCGGCTGATGCATTAAAATATTGATAACGGATAATTACTAGGAGGCATATTTGATGGAGACCCGTGTTTTAAAGTATTTTTTGATGGTTGCTAAAACAGGCAATATTACTAAGGCTGCCAACGCATTGCATGTCACTCAGCCGACGTTATCGCGGCAAATAATGGAGCTGGAGAAGGAATTAGGGACCAAGCTCTTTATTCGCCAGCCCCGGCACATGGAGCTGACCAAGGGTGGTGCATTGTTTCAGGAGCGCGCCAAGATGATGTTGACGTTATTGCAGCAAACAGCCAACGACCTTCAACAACAGAATACTGATTTAACGGGAACCGTTCATCTGGGCTGTGTTGAAAGCAGCGTTTCGCCTTTTCTTGCTAAACTGATCCAACAGTTCCAAAAAGAGCACCCAGCTGTTCGCTTTTCCATGTTTGATGGAGATGGTGATACGCTACGAGAACACCTGGACCGCGGGCTTCTTGACATGGCGGCCTTGATTGAACCGGTTGAAGCGGCTAAATATAATTACGTTGTTTTGCCCGTTAAGGAAACCTGGGGAATCATCATGCGTTCTGATGACCCGCTGGCTGTCCGTCAACAGATGAACCGGGCTGATATTTACAAGTTGCCGTTAATCGTTACCCGCCGCCATATCGTGCGTAACGACGTCAGTGATGTCCTTAGTTTGGATCAGGATAAGCTGGACGTGCGGATGACCATCAATTTGCCGATGAATGGGATGCAGATGATTAAAAGAGGTGGCTATTACGGATTAAGCATCTTAGGGGTGTTCCAAAACTTCAATGATCCTGATCTGGCCTTTGTTCCGGTCACCCCAACCAAGACGACGGGCCACGTTCTTGCCTGGCGTAAAAACGTGGCGATGTCACCAGCTTCTGAACGTTTTCTTCAACTGGTAGCCGATGAAATTTCTGTGAAATAAAAGAAGAAAGCTCCCTCTGGCCTGTTATTAGGCTAGGGGGAGCTTTTCGCGTTCGGCTTTAATTAGTTTTGATCTGAACTGGAATCTGCATCTTCATCAGATTCGGCTTCATCTGATTCTTCCTTCTTTGGATCAGCCGAGCTCTTAATTTGCACTACTCTGAAATTGTTAACGTAGGCGTTATTGTAATCCAGCGGGGTGAATGAAAATCCATCAACCCGGATTGGCCGGCCAACCTTCAGCTCGTACTTTTCCTCCAAGAAGAATCCCGTTAAAGTCGTTGCTTCGGCGTTTTCAAATTGGTCGATACTTTCCTGGAAGTAGCGTTGGAAATCGTCGAGGTTAACTTTACCAGAAACCTTGTAGCTTTGGTTGCCCTTGGCGTCTTTCTTTAACTTCTGGATCATTTCATCACCATCGTGGTCGATTTCCTCACGGATGTTGCCGAAGAGTTCTTCGTAAATATCCTTGTCGGTGATGATCCCGGAAGTCCCACCGTATTCGTCTTGGATAACGACAATTGGGACCAGGTTGTCGACCATCGTTTGCATGATCGTGTTGAGTGAGTCGTTTTCGTAGGCCATCGGGATTTGCCGCATGATCTCTGTCACTTTTTCTTTCGGGTTATTACGGTTTTGGCTCATGATGTCGTAGCTAAAGACGTAACCAAGGATGTGGTCCTTGTCACCGTTACGGACGACGGGGTAACGGCTGAATTTCTTGCTGAAGTACAACTTAGCCGCGTCGGCTACCGTTGCCTTGCTGTCGATGACCGTTAACTGGGTCCGGTCAATCATGACGTCTGAAGCGACCTTGTCGTTCATTTCAAAGGAACGCTTCATGAAGAGGACGTCATCTTTATCCAACTCACCGGCTTTTTCTGATTGCTGCGACAAAGTGATGATTTCATTTTGGGAGTAAATATCTTCGTTCGGGTGTGGGTTAAAGCCTAACAGCTTCGTGACGCCCGCAGCGGTGATGTTGAATAACCAAACTAGCGGGTAGAACAGAATATGGAAGAAGTGCACTGGGGTGACGATGGTCATCAGAATGCGCACTGGTTGGTCAATGGCCATGTTCTTTGGTACCAGGTCGGTGAAGACCGCGTGCAGGAAAGTGAAGATCAAGATGCCGAGGATTCCAGAAACATCACCAGCGATGCTCTTTGGCAAAAGGTTGATCTTCATCAACATATCTGTGGCATAAGTTTCACCTAACCAACCTAAGATCAGGGAAGTGACGGTAACCCCAACTTGGGCCGTCGATAGATACTCGGATAGGTGGTGAACCATGTACATTGCCCGTTTGGTTTTACGGTTTTGTTTGAGTTCCGCAAGTTCGGTCGGGCGCACCTTAACAACGGAGTATTCGAGGAGCGTAAACAAAGCCGCAAAAAGCAAAATACCAATAATAATTACTAAAATTACTGGACTGGTAGGATCATAATTCATAGACACCGGTTTCCTTTCAGAAATAATATTATTGCTAACCATATTATAGCAAACTTACCAATAAGCAAGCAGTAATTGCACATAATCTTCGCCTATTACTGGACGGGGGACAAAGAAAGCACTAAAATGAACGTACTTCAAATTTGGGAGTGAGCAAATGCAGAATCAACATCAACACTTACTCGCCAACGCGTTGATTGCCCTTGGCGTAGTTTATGGGGATATTGGAACGTCACCTCTTTATGTGATGAATGCTCTGATTAATGATGTCGGGGGAACACAACATTTGACCAAAACTTATGTCATCGGTTGTCTCTCCCTTGTTTTTTGGACCTTAATGCTGATGACGACGATTAAATACGTCTTAATCGCTCTGCGGGCCGATAACAAAGGTGAAGGTGGCATTTTTGCTCTGTACGCCTTAGTCAGACGTTATGCCAAATGGCTGATCATCCCGGCCTTGATCGGTGGGGCGGCATTATTAGCCGACGGAACGCTAACCCCGGCCGTGACGGTGACGACAGCGATTGAAGGGCTCAAGGGCGTCCGATTTGCTAGTCATGGAGTCCTTGTGAATAGTCAAGACCAAGTGATTCTGATTACCTTTTTGATCTTACTGCTGCTGTTTTGTATTCAACGCTTCGGGACCAGTTTTATCGGCCACGCTTTTGGACCGATCATGGTCTTCTGGTTTGGCTTTTTAGCGTTCTTTGGGGTCTTTAATATCCGCAATTTCTGGCCCGTTTTTAAAGCCCTCAATCCGCTTTATGGCCTGCAAATCCTCTTTTCTCCGGAAAATAAGGTCGGCATCTTTATTCTCGGCAGTGTCTTCCTAGCGACGACGGGGGCTGAGGCTTTGTACTCCGACATGGGTCACGTTGGGCGCGACGCGATTTACCTTACTTGGCCCATCGTGTTGACTGCCCTGACCCTCAATTACTTTGGGCAGGGGGCTTACTTGATCAGCCACCTCGGTCGTTTAGGTGCACAGGGCACGGGTTACAATCCCTTCTACCAGATGCTGCCGCAGCAGGTCTACTTATTTGGGATTGTCATTGCTACCCTGGCGGCCATCATTGCGTCTCAAGCCTTGATCACCGGTTCCTTCACCTTGGTTGAAGAAGCAGTGGGCCTGAAGCTGCTACCGCGTTTGAAAGTTCAACACCCGACGCTCAGCCGTGGACAAATCTACATCGCCCCGATCAACTGGTTGCTGTGTCTGGTGACCTCGTCGATCTTGTTTGGCTTTCGAACATCAGCTCACATGGAAGCAGCTTATGGCTTGGCCATTACGCTTACCATGCTGATGACGAGTCTCTTGCTTCACCAGTACATCAGCGTCAAAGCTAATAAACTGTTGGCTAATATCTATATCACCATCTACTTCCTGATTGAAATGATCTTCCTCATTTCGAGTTTGACAAAGTTCGTCCACGGCGGCTTCGTTACCTTGCTCTTGACCGGGATCATACTTTTGGCAATGGTTGGCTGGTTCTACGGCAATCGCCTGCGTGACGACTTAACAGACGAAAGCGAGCACGTTTGCCTAAATGATTTTAAGCCAATGCTAACCAAGCTGGCCCACGACGAATCAGTGCCGCTTTACGTTTCCAACTTAGTCATGATGGCGCGGATCAATGACCAAAACCACATGATCAAGCGGGAATCACTGTATTCGATTTTGGATAAAAATACCAAGCGGGCTAAGGTTTACTGGTTTGTGACGGTCAATACGACGGACGAACCATACACCAGTTACTACACCGTCGACATGATGGGGACGCGCAACATCGTCGATCTTCAGCTTTACCTCGGCTTTAAGATGAACAACAGTGTCAATATGTACCTGCGGCAAGTGGTCACTGATTTAATGAAGCAGGGGGTCATCGATGAGCAACCGCAGTACTACACGACCACCCCAGGACGGAAAGTGGGCGACTTCAAGTTCGTCTTTATCCGTGAACTGCTAGCTCCTGACACGGATATCGGCGGTTGGCGTCGCTTCCTCATCCAGACGCGGATTTGGCTACAGAACCACACCGTTTCGCCGGTTCAGTTCTATGGTTTGGAATTCTCGGATACGGTAGTGGAGAGTGTGCCGTTATTCTTGAAACGACGGCGTGCAAAGAAGCTTGATCAGGATGATGTGATTAATTCCAAATAAGTTCTAAAGAGTGAGATTTGCCAAAAAATAAGTCCCGAGCCTTCGGTGATGCCGAATGCCCGGGCTTTTTCTCACTATTTAGTGGCGATGACTGCGTCGCCAGCGACTGATGATTTCGTTGATGACTAGGATGATGATCACGATGATGGCGACGGAGTAGCCGACCACTCCGAGACGGTTGATGTTCGGGTGGTTGGCACTGCCTTCCACCAGGATCGAGGAACCGAGGATGACGGCTGCCAGGATGATGACGATCATCAGGCGGTTGACGATCCGTTCAACGGCCCGCAGAACTTTTGATTCATGCTGGTATTGAAACTTGATGCGCGCTTGGCCGGTACTGATGCTATCAATCAGCTCGTTGACCTTGATCGGCAGAGTGCTGCTGGCCTTGAGCCCGCGGTAGAGGGTGACCAGCTCTTCATCGATGGTATTACGCCAATTGAATCGCCGGCGGATTATCTGGCGGGCAAAAGGCCGGGCCACGTTCATCATAGAAATGCTGGGATCGAGGGCAGCGACGGTCGCTTCTAGCAACCCGAAGGCCTTGATCAGCAGGGTGACCTCGGATTTCATCTGCAGATGATTCTTTTCGCAAAGGTTGATGATCTGGAAGGTGAAGTTGCTGAAATCAATTTCACCTAGGCCGGCACTGAAGTAGGGACGCATAAAGGAGTCGAGGTCCTCATAAAACTGGTTTTTGTCCACCTGGCCGGTTCGGTTGCAGACGGCCAAAATGGCTTGCCCGATGAAGTGACTGTCCTTAGAATTGAGGGCCAGGACGATGTCAGCAATGCCATCAGCGAGGTTCGAGGTTAATCTGCCCATCATCCCGAAGTCCAGGTAAACCAGACGATAAGGTGGTAAGCGGTGACTCTGTTGAGCCGATAGCTGGAGGCTTTTGACTTGTCCCGACCACTGGTGATCGCTGGCTTGGCGGTCGTAATCGGGATCACCCGGTGTTAAGCGGTAGAATAGGAGGTTGCCCGGATGGGGATCGGCGTGAAAATAGTGGTCCACGAAAACCTGTTTGATGAAATTGCGGACCAGAATGCGCGCGATGTAGTGCCGCTCCGCTAGTTGTTGTTTCTTCTTATCCTGATCGTCACTCAGTGGCTGGTGGATCAAATGCTTAATACTGGTACCATTCATCGCCTGATTGACCAGCAAGCCCTGGGCGGATTCTTTTTCGTAAACCCGAGGCACCTTGATGATGTCATCATCATTGTTGAGCCGATAAAACTCGACACCGTTTTTGATTTCCCGGTTGGTGTCGATTTCGTTGAGCAGGGAATTGCTCAGTTCTTGGTACACCCGCTGGGGATCGATCACCATTTTGCCAAATGGCACCACATTCACAATTTTGATAGCCTGGTCAAAGAGCGCCAGGTCCGTTTTAACCAGTTCTTGGACGTGGGGGTGCTGGACCTTAACGACCACGGCTGTCCCGTCCATTAATTGAGCATGGTAAGTCTGCCCAATTGAGGCACTGGCAAAGGGCTTCTCGTCAAAGGACTTAAAGACCTGGTTCATGGGCTGACCTAAAGAATGCTCAACGGATTTTTTAATAACGGCAAAACTATCGGCGGGAACGTGATCCTGGAGCCGTTGCAGTTCCTTAATATAGGCGGGACTGACTAAATCGGGGCGTGTCGACATCATCTGTCCGGCCTTGATAAAAGTGGGCCCGAGCTCTTCGAGACCGTGCCGGAAGTCCTGCGGGTTGGTCTGATGGTAGAAGTTACTAATCATTTTGTATTTGCGCACGACCTTGATGATTTCGTTCAGTCGTGCTGATCTGCTCATTTCGGTATTAGCCATGTTGTGATCCCCTCAGTAAAAAAGGCTGAGAAATCCAAACGGTATCCTCAGCCTCACGATTAGCTACTTTAAGTTTAATTCAAAGGCGTTGCGCAGGTCGTCGGGGTTTGGACCAGTGTAGACCGTTCCCTGTTCAGTGAAACCGAACTTGGCCAGCAAAGCTTGCATTGCCTTGTTGGTGGCGTGCGTCGAAACCCGGAAGTTGCGGGCTCCTTTTTCGTAGGCAATGCTGATGATTGCCGAGAAGAGGTAGCTGGAAAGCCGCATCCCCCGGAATTTATCCGAAACGGCGACTCGGTGAATCGTGGCAAAGGGGTGGCCCGGTTGTTTCCATTTACCCGTAACGATGTGGGTGTAGTAGGTGTCGCCCTGCAGCATCAAGGTGGCGCAACCAGCGGGCTGATCGCCAACCATCAACATGTAGCAGTTATCGGCTTCGATATCTTGCTGCATCGTCAAGTTGCTGGGATAACCGTTATTCCATTGGGGGATACCCTTATTGCTTAATTGCTTGCGGCCTTCCTCAATAAACTGCATGATTGTCGGCAAATCGTCCTTGTGGGCCAATTTGATGTAGATTGCTTCTTGGGCATTTTGTGCCATCGTCACTCACTCCTTCTTATTTATTTTGGTAAACAGCAACTTCGACTAAGTTTTGGTCGGGGTCGTTAACGTAGATCGATTGCATCTCGCCCTCAGAGCCGTGTTTGGTGACGGGGCCTTTGACCACCGGTACCTCATAGCTCTTGAAGTGGCGGATAATGTCGTCCATCTTGTCGCGGGCAACCATGCAAAAGTCAGCGGTTCCGGCTTCCGGCTTTTCAACGACCAGTCCCTTGTCTGATCCCGCTTTACGCAAGCGGATCAGTTGGTGTCCGCAACGTAAAGTTACGTAATCTTCGGTACTCTGGTCATCTAAAATCGGCATATCGAAAACTTCGTGGTAAAACCGCCGTGAAGCTTCCATGTCCTTAACGTACAAAACGATGTGATCTAAGCGGCGCATTTTCATTTTTCAGAACTCCTTTGAAAGACTAAGCTTGTTTTTTAATTGCCCGGCGTTTGTTGATGACTTTGGCACCGGCAATAATAATGATAATCAAAACGACGGCGATGATGATTCGCTTGATGTTGCCTTTGAAGAGGGCATCACCACCAAAGGCATAGATAAAGGCTGTTGGCAGCATTCCCACACCCACCATCGGCAAGTACTCTTCGGCAGAATAGCGATGACGCGAACAAGCGTAATTGACGATCACGCTTGGAATGACCGGAATCATGAAGCCCAGAGTCAGCCTTAATCGTTGGTGGGGATGGTTAAGCAGGGCTTCCAGGGTCTTATTATGTTTGAACTTTTGCGACAATTTCACTTGTTTCAATAGACCATAAACGCAGCAGTTCCCCAAAACGTCACCGATCCAGTTGATGGCTAGGCCAATCCACGGCCCAAAACAAAGTCCCGCGAAGACACAAAAAATGGAATTAGACATCCCAGGGATGGCGTTAAAGATAGCAACCAAAATGGTTAGTAAGGCCATATCACGTAGGCCGTGGCTCCGCATCATGTGCGCGAGGACGGCCCGGTTATGGTGGTTGAGGTTGAAGAGCATGACTAATTCTGGCCGAAAGTCACGGTAGATGAAATAGATCACCAACAAAGAAATGATGACCGCAGCGATGATAATTGGCCATTTGCTCAGTTGTTTTTGTTTTTGCATTGAAATCCCTCGTTTGCACAATATACCAATATAATAATAGCATATTTATTTTGCCAGCACGTCGCCCCAACCACGCTTAATAAACATTTGATAGAGTGTTTTTCTGAGCAGGGGATCATGAGCGTAGATATAAGTGCCGCGCACGCCACGTTTTAAGATGACGTTTAGGGCGTTCAGAATCATCTTATATTTGAGTTCTTTAATCTCTTTAGGGTCGGTGAGATCATCACGGCGTTTGAGGGATTCAGTATCGGTGTATTTGCCAAAGTCGATATCGATCTGCTTGGTACCAGGGATTTGAAAGATAATTGGACCCATGATGATTCCAGCATAGTTGAGGTCAAAGCCCTGGCAGGTGTAAATGGATCCTACTTCGTTAATGGTTTTGGGAATTTCGGCCCAGGGTGTACTGGTGAAATTGTATTGGTCCCAGGGAAGGTGGAAGTGGCCTTCATCGATGTAGTGCTTACCACCATCCAACGTGGAAGGATAGCCCGAAGTTGACAGGATACGGCTTAAACCGACTTCCTGGTTGCGACGCACAATCGCCTGGTGCATGGCTTCAGCGTCATCATAAATTCGAAAATCATAGTGATCGCGGGCACTTATTGGCAGCTGTTTGATGATCCGTGATTCAGTCAGCTGATTAAACCAATCGAGCAGTTCGTCGCTGGCTGTCATCCGGAATTGATGGTGCAGGTGGTATTCGGCGTGGGGGTAACGGTTAGTGATCTTTTGCAAACGCTTGGGTGTCCACAGGCTCTTCATTCGCAGAACTTGAAATTGATCGAAAACGAGCACGACCACTTTCGCGTGATGCAGGAGCTCGACCAGCTGGTTTTGGTGATAAAAGTTGTTGTAATGATCTGGCTTAGATAAGAGGAGGTGCGCTTCGTCGACGATCACGACGTCGACATCTTTTCCTTCCTTATCTAGGCGGTTGATCAAGGAAGTCGGCCGTTGGTAGTCCTTTTTGTACTGGTGCTGCTGTTTACCCGCCAGTTCCCGGTAGACTTTTAAAATTTCCGGGTGGTTGACGGTAAAGTAGTTATTGCTCTTATAAAAAGGGCTGTCGGGCTGGGTGCGTGCCGCTAACTGCAAACTCGCGAAAAGGTGGGAGAGAACCACGCTTTTCCCTGTGCCGGCGTCGCCATAAATCGTAAATACTGCCGGGTTGTTATCTTTGAGGTGGTCCTTGCAAAATTGCAGAATTTGTTGGACTAAGCGCTCCTGCTCGGCCGTTAGTGGTAGTGTCGGTGATAATTTGTCGATTGCTGCATTACTGACTGAAGATTCCATATGATAAAACGCTCCTTTGCAATGAGTATAAGCCTAACGAAAGTGATTGCAATGCGCTTGTGAATACTATCGGAAAGTTAGCGACTTCTCAGGCGTGCTCTTTTGATGTAAAATAGGAAAGTACGGAAAGAACGAACAAATAAACAGATGATCATTCTGAAGGGGTGGACTTGATGAATTTGCATCCAGATTACCTATTAAATAAGGTGAATGAACCCGAGGATTTGAAGCCGATGTCATTGGACCAGTTGAAACAGCTGGCTAGTGAGATTCGGCAGCTCATTTTGGAACGTGATGAAAAAATTGGTGGTCACGTTGGTCCAAACTTAGGAGTTGTTGAACTGACGTTGGCTTACCACTACGTTTTTGATTCACCGCACGACAAGATAGTTTGGGATGTTTCACACCAGAGTTATGCGCATAAAATGCTGACGGGTCGCAAGGAAGCCTTCCTCGATCCCGAGCACTATAAAGACGTCAGCGGTTACTCATCGCCAGAAGAAAGCGACCACGATTTCTTTGAAATCGGTCTTACTTCGACGTCCATTGCGTTGGCTGATGGTTTGGCGATTGCCAGAGACCAGCAGGGCAAGCACGAAAACGTCGTTGCGGTCATCGGGGATGGATCACTTTCAGGCGGCTTGGCCTTTGAAGGGCTTAATAACGCCTCAAAGTTACATTCCAACCTGATTATCGTAGTCAATGATAACGAGATTTCTATTGATAAAAACCAGGGTGGTTTTTACTCTGGCTTGAAGGAATTGCGCGATACTCACGGAAAATCAGCTAATAACATCTTTAAGTTTATGGGGCTGGATTACCGTTACGTTGAGGACGGCAACGATTTAAAGACGATGATCGACGTCTTCAAAGATGTGAAGGACATCGACCACCCAATTGTTCTCCATATTCACACCACTAAAGGCAAGGGTTACAAATTAGCCGAAGAACACAAGCGGGAATTCCACTGGCGTCCACCATTCGACCCTAAGACTGGCAAGGCCTTACAGGCTGCGCCAAAAGAAACTTATAGTGGAGCCGTGATCGACGAACTGGAACGGCAGATCGAAGCCGGTGTGCCGGTAATGGCTATGAACGCCGCAACGCCAGGTCTATTTGATTTGGAACGGCTAGCTAAAAAGTATCCAGATAATTACTGGGACTCCGGGATTGCCGAACAAGAATGTGTTTCTAGTGCGGCAGCGGTAGCCCAAGGTGGCAGTCGGCCGGTCGTCTTTATGAACAGCACGTTCTTGCAACGGGCTTTCGACCAGCTGATCCATGATGTGGCCCTGAACGATGCCCCGATCGTGATGATTGTCCGTGGCGGCACCATTAGCGGTGGTTCTGCTACGCACCAGGGTTCATTTGATATTTCATTCATCAGCAACTTGCCAAACCTCGAATACTTTGCACCGACCACGATGGAAGAAATGATATCCATGCTGCGCTGGGGTATCAAGCAGCGCGATGTGCCGGTGATCATCCGTCAACCAGAAAAGCCGGTTTTGCATGGCAAGGCTAAGCACGATAACTACAACCATATCGACTACGACGTTGCCCACAAGGGTAGCCAGGTTGCTATCATGGCTGTTGGTGATTTCTGGAAGCTAGGTGAAGAGGTCCAGAAAGAACTGAAGAAGAAGCTGAATATCGATGCTTCCCTGATCGACCCCGTTTCAGTTACCGGGATCGACCAACAAGATCTACACTACCTGCATGAGGATCATGACCTGGTTGTGACCTTGGAAGACGGCAGCGTTGATGGTGGCTTTGGTGAAACACTATCGCGTTACTACGGGGCTTCCGATATGAAGGTTCTTTCCTTTGGGGCACCACGGGAATTTGCCGACAACGTGCCATTGGATGTGCTGTACAAGTGGTATCACCTGACGCCTGAACAAATTGTCGATGATATTGAGCGTGTCATCTATTCCACGATGTAAAATTATTGATCTCCGTCAAATGACGGGGATTTTTTTTGCGGTAATTTTTGGTGAAGATCACGTACTTATTTATGAAGAACGAATAAGGAGTTTTTTTATGAATAAGTATGTTTATGCAAAATCCAAATTGAATTGGCGACGCCGCATGGTTTCGACCGCTTCACTGACGCTCTGCTTATGCTCACTGGGCTGGGCAGCACCGCAGGTAGTTCATGCTGCAAGCAATAACGTCGGAATCAACCTGGCTAGTTCACAAAGTCGGCCTTACCACGTCCGATTTATCGATGAAAATAATCAAGTTGTTTATGAAGAAGATGCACCAGGAATCCCCGGCAAAGGAATTGCCATTACGAAGGAAGGGTGCGCAAAACTGCGGCGTTATACCCTGTCACCGAAGAAGGGCGAAGCAATCATTGCCATTCATTCTCCGGCCAGTGGGGACAAAGTGGACTGTTATGTTTATCCGCGAATTACCCACATGCGGATCAGCAAGACGGCTAAATTTAGTTTAAACTGCCACTTCGAAGATCAAGCGACGATCGTGCGTGACATCTTCGTCAATTACGGTACTGAAATTGTCAATAACTATTTCAAGGGTGAGACGAATTTAACCTATGTACACATCCTCAGCCCAGAGGCGGTTGATGGCGAGAAACTGATTTTGCCGGTATTTAAGGGCTACCGGCTGAGTCCGAAGTCCATTCAGCACATCCAGGCCAAGGGCGCTATGAAGACTGCGGATGATTTTCGGGTCTCGGGAGATTTTCGTGAATTTGGTCCATTCGACCTTTACTTCATCCGTGACGGGGTTGCTGGGGGTGATACCACAGCCACTGATAAGTCTGGTAGTCAAACGGGTTCGGATACATCGACTGGCACCAAAGACGATGCGACGACCCAAACTCCGGTCACGCCGAGTCATGGGGATGAGGCTAGCCAGACTGACTCAGCAAAGCCGGGCAAGGATGACGGAAGCCAAACTGACGATGGAACTGCTGATACTGGCATCCAAACTGATCAACCAACTTCCAAGGATGATCAAACGCAGACCAACCAAGCTGCTAGTCATGCTGATTCCACCCAAACGGAGCAGCACGATGTCCAAGATGGCTCTACCCAAACGGATCAACCACAAGATAAAGGGAGCCAGACGGATGAACCTAGCATGAGTGATGCAGGCACCCAGACAGACAAGGCGGCTACGGCCGATGGTACGACTCAAACGGAGGACAGCGTTAAGAAGGACCAGGCAGTGCAAACCGAAGAAAAAGCTAGCAATACCGGGACTCAGACTGACGATCCCGAAAAAACTGAGAATGGTACCCAAACGGAGCAGAGGCACCAAGACGATGCCAGCACGCAGACCACTCCTCAGACTGACGGTAGCACGCAGACCGATCGCACTGATACCAGCGATGAAGGCACGCAAACGGATCATAGTGCCAAAATTGATGAGGGCACCGCGACTGACGTAACGAACAAGAAAGATGAAGACACCGGGACTGATAGCACGGTAACGGAAGATACAGGATCGCAAACGGACAGTGACGTGGCTGACGGCACAACCCAGACGGAGACAGCTGAGCATCAGGACAGTTCAACTCAAACGGAGCGAGCGGAACACAAAGACAGTTCTGCCCAGACTGAAACCACTGGCCATCAAGACAGTGCCAGCCAAACGACCACAACAGAGACCACTGATGATGGCGTACAGACCGACGGACCGGCCACCAGTGATGGTGCGAGTCAGACCGATAGCCCCGCCACTAGTGACAGTGGGAACCAGACCGATGAAGTGATCAAAAAGGATGACGAAGTCCAGACTGACGCTTCCTCCGGCCAGACTGACACCGGTAGCCAGACCGATGATCAAGGAAGCGGGACGGCGGACTCGGCGAGTCAGACTGATGAGGACGTAGCCACAGATGCAACTATTCAGACTCCTTCAGTGAACACTAGTGATCAAGGTAGCCAGACTGATGCTAGCACTGCTGTCGATGGCGGGACGCAGACGGATGATAATGTTTCGGTTGATTCAGGGACCCAGACCGATGCGACACCAGCAACGAAGGAAGACGAAAGCCAAACGGACAGCGCAGTTACCACAAAAGACGACGCAATTCAGACTGAGACACCAGCTAGTAGCGATCAGCCCGTCATTAAGCCAGCAGGCGACCACTCTAGCAGCGCGGCTGCGGAGAATATGATCGCCCAAGATAATCAGCCAGCCCCAATCCCCGTTACGACAGTGCCTTCCGCTCAGGAGAACGTTCCCGTTCAGTCAGCACCGGAGCTAACCAGCATGCCAGCAAGTCAGCCGACTTCATTCAAGACTGATCCAGCTGCCAGTGACTTAGAAAAGATTAATGAACTCAATCAGATGACGATGCCTTCAGCTGATTGTCATAATGATAATTTGCCACAGACGGGGGATAATCATCGATCCCTTTGGGTATCACTGCTGGGCATGATGATGGCTGGGGCCTCCCTGCTGGGTCTGACAAAACGGCCAAAATAACCGCAATGAGACAAATTTCGCTTATTACCCTCCCGATTAGACTTGCGATTCACTATATTTTAATGGTATTCTAATCTTTGCGTAAGTTAATCGAAGTTGGTTTCTTGACCAGCTCACGGGAGGATGAAATTCATGAGCGAGAAACATTCAAATGGGGTTGAGCTAAACCGGACGCTGACCTCGGCGCAGATGGAAATGATTGCTCTAGGGGGGACCATCGGTGTTGGTCTTTTCATGGGTTCGCAATCGACGATTAAGTGGACGGGGCCTTCGGTTTTGTTGGC
Organism: Limosilactobacillus sp.; assembly: GCF_040772465.1. Classification (GTDB taxonomy): domain Bacteria; phylum Bacillota; class Bacilli; order Lactobacillales; family Lactobacillaceae; genus Limosilactobacillus. The sequence continues at coordinate 50,129 of NZ_JAXGYB010000002.1, forward strand.
CTATGCCTTTGTGGGGATCGTTCTTTACTCCGTTATGCGCGCGCTGGGGGAAATGATCTATTTGCGTCCCGGGACGGGTTCTTTTGCCGACTACGCGAGTCACTACATTGGCCCGTTGGCTGGTTACCTGACCAAGTGGAGTAACGTGTTTCAGTTTATCGTCGTCGGCATTTCGGAAGTCATTGCGGCTACCCAGTATCTGAATTTCTGGTGGCCACATATGCCGAACTGGATTGCCGGGGTGGTCGCGATCGTCACCTTGACGCTGGCTAACCTGGCATCTGCCAAGGCTTACGGACGTTTGGAATTCTGGTTTGCGATGATTAAGGTTGTTACGATCGTCTTTATGATCATCTTGGGCTTGCTCGTGATTTGCCTGGGCCTCGGCAACCACTGGCAGCCGGTCGGTATCAGCAACCTGTGGCGTCACGGTGGCTTCTTCACCGGTGGCTTCAAAGGCTTCATGTTCTCGCTTTCGATCATCGTTGGTTCTTACCAGGGAATTGAGTTGCTGGGAATCACCGCTGGTGAGGCGGCTCACCCACAAGACGCGATCGTCAAAGCTGTTCGTTCCATCATCTGGCGGATTTTGATCTTCTACATCGGTGCTATCTTCGTGATCGTCGCCATTTACCCGTGGAACCAGCTAAATTCCGTGGGTTCGCCATTCGTTGAAACCTTTACGAAAGTGGGGATCACCGGTGCTGCCAGCATCATCAACTTTGTTGTCTTGACGGCGGCTCTGTCGGGATGCAACTCCGGAATTTACAGTGCCAGCCGGATGCTGTACAAGCTGTCCTACGACCACCAAGCTCCGCGTTTCTTCGGTCACCTGTCAAAGCGAATTGTGCCGAACTTTGCGATCCTGTCAATCTCTGCCGGGATTCTGATCGGTTTCGTCCTGAACGAAGTCTTGAAGTTGGTCAGCCCATCATTCAACAACATCTTCGTCGTGGTTTACTCCTCAAGTGTGCTGCCCGGGATGGTGCCATGGTTCGTGATCCTGCTGTCAGAATTGCGCTTCCGGCGGGACAACAGCACCGAGCTCAGCGACCACCCGTTCAAGATGCCGCTTTACCCGTGGTTTAACTACTTTGCCATCATTTCATTGTTGGTCATCTTAGTATTTATGTTCATCAATCCTGATACGCGGATTTCCGTCAGCGTAGGGGCAGTGGTACTGATTCTGCTGTCGATTCGCTACTGGTTCCGCTACGTTCACAATGCTCCTGCTGAAAAGTAGGGTACACAAAAAGCCAGCTACTTTTTCGGGCAGCTGGCTTTTGCTATGCCATCATTCTTACTGAATGACCGGGTAATGCGGACGCTTGCCATTGACGATCGCCACAACATCATCGAGTCCCATCTCGACCATGTTCTTCATCGCCGTGTCAGTATAGAAGGCGCTGTGCGGTGAAATCAGGACGTTCGGCATGGCCCGTAAGGTCTTGTAGTCTTCGGGGATGTCTTCCGGCTTGGCTTGCTTTTCAAAGAATTGACCTTCGTCGGCTAAGGTATCGAGGGCGGCACCCGCGATTTCGTGCTTTTGCAGGGCGGCGATTAGGTCGTCAGTCTTGACCAAGCCACCACGCGCCATGTTGATTAGGTAGGCCGTGGACTTCATCTTCTTGAACGTTTCTGCGTTGAAGATGTTGGCGGTACTGTCATCGAGCGGGGTGTGGATGGTGACGATGTCGGATTCCTTCAGGATCGTGTCGAGATCGGTGTAGGTCAGGTAAGCTTCTAATTCGGGATGCTTGACCGGGTCGGTGGCCAGCACTTGGGCGCCCAGCAGGGAATAGAGCTGGGCGGTAGCACCACCGATATGACCGGCGCCGATAATGCCGACGGTCAGGTTGTAGATTTCGGTGCTTTCCAGCCCGGCCCAACGGAAGTCGAGCTTGTCCATCCGCTGGTAGTAATAACCCATCTTCCGCACCAGCTGCAGGGCCTGGGTCAAGCCCATTTCGGCGATTGCCCGCGGTGAATAGGCCGGGACGTTGGTGACGATCAGATCGTACTTCTTGGCGAGGTCGAAATCGATCATGTCATAGCCGACCATCCGGGCAGTCAGCTGCTTGATGCCGTATTCGTGGAGCTTCTTGTAAACGATCGGTTCTAGGGAATGGGTTTGCTGAAAATCGATCCCGTCAAAGCCTTTGGCCCATTCGACGGTCTTTGCGTTGAGGCGTTCGTCCACGCATTTGACTTCCACGTTATTTTTCTTGGACCACTGTTCAATGTATTTTCTTTCTGGTGCCAGTGTGGCGTACATTAAAATTTTCAATGAAAACCCCTCCTTACCACTTCAGCGTGCTGATCTTCTTGACGGCTTCTTGGAGCTGATCCATCGGCTGGGTGGCGGCAATTCTGATAAAGCCTTCACCTGCTGGACCAAAGGCTAAGCCGGGCACGACGAGGATGCCGGCTTTTTTCAGCAGTTGATCGGCAAAGTCGACCGAGTTGAGCCCGCTTTGGCGAATATCGACGAAGATGTAGATGCTGCCATCGACGGGGACGGTCTTGATCCAGTCAATCTTGGATAAGCTGTCTTGCAGGTAAGTCAACCGTTTCTGGAAAGCAGCGACGATTGGCTGCGACAATTCATCGTGGTGCTGCAGACCGTAGATGGCAGCCTCCTGGGACATCGTCGGTGCGACGTAGGTAACAGCGTCGTTGACTTCGTTGGCCGCGTTGATCAGCCAGTCGGGACCGATGATGTAGCCGATCCGCCAACCGGTCATGGCAAAGCACTTGGACATTCCGCCATTGGTGACGACATTATCCGGTGCATACTTAGCCAGCGGTGTGAAATGCTTGCCCGGCATGATGTAGTCGGCGTAGATTTCATCGCTAAAGATCAGGAGGTCGTTCTTAATGGCCAGATCCGCCAGCGCCTTCATTTCGGATTCACTCATCAGGTGCCCAGTCGGGTTGTTCGGGGTGTTGACGATAATTGCCTTGGTCTTCGGCGTAATCTTTTGTGCAATCGCATCTGCGTCGATGGCGAAGTTGTCGGCAGCCTTGTTGTCAACCGTCACCGGCTTGCCACCGGCGATCTTAACTTGGTTGATGTAGGGTGAATAGCTCGGCTGGGGGATGATCACTTCATCGCCGGGATCCAGGATCGCTTCCAGGGCGATGAACAAGCCGTGCTGGGCGCCGACCGTTACGAGGACTTGATCAGGATCGAAGTGCAGGTCATACTGCTTGTAGTAATCACAGAGGGCTGCTTTCAATTCTGGCAGTCCTTCTGCCGATGTGTAGTGGGTCATGCCCTCGCTCGTCTTCTTATAGGCGTAGTCGATGATCGGCTGCGGAGTCTTGAAATTCGGGTCGCCGACGGACAGATCGATGACGTTGTCCATCGAAGCGGCCATCGCGCAGACATCAGCCAGGATGTTTTTGGCTGGCTTTTGGTAAGGTTGACTTAAAATTGACTTATCCATACTTTCACCTTTCTTTGATGAGAAATCCGTTCATAAAAAATGAGATTGATCTAATTTATTCGTAGTATAAACGCAAATGGCGAAAAAGTCTAGGCAAATATGCAAATTATTGTAAATTTATGCATTAAATATGTATGAATCTCTCCGCTTTACGTCAAAACATCCATATGAACAGACGTTCGAATGGGGTATAATAAACGCGTGGAGGAAAAGATCATGAGAAAGTTTCATCGCCGCCACTGGTGGAGTCGGCATTGGCTGATTCCGCTGGTGCTGGTTTTATTTGCATTTTTAAACCTCGGCGGTCAGTCGAAGCTGAACAGCGCTTTGGCCTGGACGCGGGGCACCTATTGGAATCGTACGTCGCAGCAGTCGGTTCGGCAGCCACCGACCAAGCAGCAGGCCCAGGCTGTGCTGACGCCCAGTGTAAAAAAGCAATTGGGCGGTTCTGCCAAGTGGAACGGCTTCGGCGCCTTTACGGTGAATAATGACCAAACCAAGCTCAATGCCAATACCAATGCTGCCCCGTGGGCGGTTGATCATCTGGATTCCCAGGGACGACCGTGGCAGGGGGATGCGTGGCTTAACAAGACTACTCGCCAGTACCAGAATCGTTCCGTGACGGGTAATGGTGCTAGCTCGTGGAAGCCGGCTGGTTTCTTGCAGGCCACTAACCTCAGCGGGGGCTATTCCCACGCCTATGACCGGGGGCACCTGCTAGGCTATGCCTTGGTCGGCGGCTTGCGAGGCTTCGATGCTTCCGAGTCCAACCCGAATAACATCGCGACGCAGACGGCCTGGGCCAACGAAGCCGCTAGTCCTTATTCCACTGGCCAAAATTATTATGAAGGCTTAGTCAGGAAGGCCCTCGACCGGGGTGAGCAAGTTCGCTACCGGGTTACTGATGTCTATAATGGCAACGACATCGTGCCGGCCGGGGCGCATATCGAAGCCAAGTCGGCGGACGGCAATTTGCAATATAACGTCTTCGTGCCTAATGTCCAACGCAACATCAGCATTAACTATGCGACAGGCGCGGTGACGCAAAGATAATAGAAAAAGAGCGGTTTTTGAAGTGTCTGATAATTTTATGGCACTTCAAAAACCGCTCTTTTCTTGTATAGGATTCATATTTAATTTGTAAATTACTATGTTATTGGCATTGTCAGTTTATTTTACAACCAATTGTACTTTGGTTAGCACATCTCGAAATAGATCACTTGGCATTTTTTCAACAAATTGCCATTTTCGTTTTTTAAAATCAAAGGACTTTAGTTGTTCAACATACACTGTTCCGTTGATGATGGTTCGACTATCTAACTTTACATGTAAAGGATAATCTTTACCGTTAAAGTTTCCGTGAGAGATTGGAGCAACCCATGCAAACGGTGATGTGTTAGATAAAATATTATTGCTAACAACGACGGCAGGTCTACGTTTTTCAATTTCAGCATCCACTGATGGGTCAAAATTGATGTAGATTATACTTCCACGTGTAAGTATATCATTATTTACCATAATTCTTCTCCTGTCGGTTTAGTGTTATCCCAGTCCTTTAAATCATCGGGCATTTGGTAATCGCCATGCCAATCCTTAAACAATTCCTCTAGCGTTTGCGGTTCTTTGCTTATGGGGATCAAAGTAAGTAAGCCATTTTTTCCTTTTTTGAATTTAAATTCAGTTCCAGGCTTAACATTTAAAGCTTTAGGAATAGTAACAACTAGTGCATTACCTTGAATACGAGCTTTTACTTTATTCATTAAGATCACCTTCTTGGACTTTTTTATAATTATAGCATAAATCATTACTTTAGTAATTACTAAACCCCAGTCAGCCCGCCCCTTCCGGCCCGATGATTTTTATTTTACTGGATATTGACACCATGTCATTCCGCCACTATAATCATAACTGTTAAAAATGACACCGTGTCATCACACGAAGGAGGCCATCGACAGATGCCAAGTCAAAAATTCGAACAACTGAAAGCCGAGAAGCGCGACCGTATCACGAAAGCGCTGATGAATGAATTTGCTAGTCACTCGCTAGCCAGTGCACAGGTGGCGCGGATTGTCCGAGATGCCCATATCGCGCGGGGATCGTTCTACGTCTACTTTGCGGACCTCGACGACGCCTACCTCTATGCATACGGCCAGGCGATGCGCCAGCTGCACCAGCCTTTAGACCTGACAGGCAAGCAAAAACCAACGACAAAAGATTACCTCGCCGCCGTCCAGCACCTCTTGCAGGCAGTGGATGAGCAGCAATTGCGGCAGTGGTTGGTCTTCCACATCCGCATCAATGTCGGCTTGCTGCACGCTCACGGGCACGAGATTGACCACACCGTCGTCGCCAGCCAAAAGGACGACCGTATCTGGGCCATCCAAACGCTCGTCCACCAGTCGATCAATGAAGCCCTCGTCAATCCATCACAGCAAGACGCCATCGTTCAGCGCTTGGGCAACCTGCTAAGGATCATTCAAGGAGAATCGTAATCATGTTTTTGGCATTAAGAGAAATCAAAAAAGAAAAGCTGCGCTACGGCCTGATCATCACCATGATCGTGATGATTACCTACCTGCTCTTCATTTTACTGGGGCTGATGAACGGCCTGAGCAACGAAAACACTGCTGCCCTCAAATCCTGGGACACGCGAACGGTCTGGCTAAATAAGAACGCCAATGACCGCCTCAGCCAGTCGACCTTGATGGCAAACCAGGTACCTAAACATATGGCATTGATCGGGGATGTGCCGGGACAACTGAAGCGAACCCAGGGGGCTGCCCATAAGCAGGACGTCCAACTGGTCGGCCTGAAAAATCACGACTTCATCGCGCAAAAGAAGATCCAATTGGTCAGTGGCCACTGGCTGCGTAACGACTGCCAGCTGGTTCTCGACGAATCACTGCGCCAGCAGGGTTACCATCTCGGGACCAAGGTCAGCTTTAACGGGAACAAACAGCTGAAAGTCGTCGGCTTTGCTCGCGATGCCAAGCTGAACATCGCGCCCATCGCCTACACGACCCTCAGTCAGTGGCAAAAACTCCACGGTGGACCTTTCGTCGGCAGTGCCCTGATCTCTGATAAAGCCAGCCACCACCACTATGCGGGGATGCGCCGGTACGGCATCAAACAGTTCATCAACAAGTTGCCGGGCTATACCGCGCAGAACACCACTTTTGAGATGATGATCGGCTTCCTGCTTGTCATTTCTTTGGTCGTCATCGCTGTATTTTTATACATTCTGACGATGCAAAAGACCAAGCAGTATGCCTTGCTGCGGGCGCAGGGGATTCCGTCTGAAAAGCTGGTTGGGGCGACGATTGCCCAGTCCCTGATCCTGATCATCAGCGGAGTGGTTATTGCCGTCGTTTTGACTGGGATCACCATCAAAGCTTTGCCAGCAGGTGTACCTGTCCTGATGGATCCGCACCAGCTGAGTTGGATGGTTCTCGCAATTCTGGGAATCGGCTTGCTGAGTTCCTGTCTGCCGACCGCAATGATCATGCGGATCGATCCGCTGGACGCATTGAAGTAGGGAAGGTGAAAGAATGACTGTCAGAGTAGAATTAAAAAACGTCAATAAAGTTTTTGGCAAGGGCGTTAACACGGTCAAGGCGCTGACCGACATCAATTTCCAGGCTCGCTCAGGTGAAATGAGTCTTGTTCTCGGCCCATCCGGCTCGGGAAAGAGCACCTTCCTCACGATCGCCGGTGGCCTGCAGAGTCCCACGAGTGGGCAGGTGCTGGTGGATGGGGAAGATATCGCCCATTATTTTAGCCGGCAACGGGACCAGCTGCGCTTGAATAAGATTGGCTTTATCCTGCAAAACTACGAGATGCTGCCGTATTTGACGGTGCGCGACCAGTTTAAGCTGGTGCGCCAGGTCTCCGACCAAACGCTGAACCCCAAGGAGCTAGATCAGTTGCTTCAGGAACTGGGCATTGCCGATCTGATTGATCAGTATCCCAACCAGCTTTCTGGTGGGCAAAATCAACGGGTGGCAATCGCCCGGGCACTGTACCAGCAACCGGCCATCGTGTTAGCGGATGAACCGACGGCCGCCCTCGATTCTTCACGGGTGCGCGTCGTAGGACAGCTCTTTGCGGATTTGGCACACCGACGGCATGAAGCAGTAGTCGTGGTCACCCATGATGAACGTCTGCGGAATTACGCTGATCATATTTATCAAATTGTGGACGGCCGGATGAGTCAAGAAAAATAAAGCCTTTTACCAAAGCCAATATTTACAAAATGGTTATTGAATGATAAGCAAAAATAATGCTCGTCTTGTTAGAGAGACGGGCGTTTTTTAGTTCTAAATTTTTCTGCTAAGCCTTGCACGAAAAGCATTTTTAATTTGCTCAGATAGACATGATAACAAATTAATGAAAAATAAAAATGGATTAATATGCTAAATTTTGCATTATAGGCACAACAAAAAATGTAAGCGATTTTCATTCGCCTTTAGACCATTATATGAATTATTTATCATGCCAATCTAAATAAATTTTCGCAATGTAGGCCGGCCTATCAATGTTTTACAAAAATGTTTCAAATTTGTGGTGTAATTATGAAAAGTTTCGAATGACAATTAAGAAGGTGTTAATTAATTTGGTTTTAAAAATATAGGGGGATTTATATGTTATCCAAAAATAATTGGAGCGAACTCTTTCGTCAACAAGAACCGAAAAAACAACGGTTCGCATTTAAGAAACTGACGATTGGGTTCGCTTCTGTTTTAATCGGTTTTACGTTTATGGGGATCAGTGCCTCAGCTAATACTGATGTACAGGGTAACCAGACGGCAACTAACAGCACGGAAGTTTCAAAAGTAACACCAGCTTCTTCTGCTGCTACGTCTAGCGCATCCCAACAACCAGCATCAGCTGCCAAGAGCACTTCAGATAATAGTAGTGCAGCAAGCAGCAGTGCTACTACTAGTTCAGCTGCTAGTTCTGCTGCATTAGACAATGATTCAACTACGCTCAATGTTGCAAGTTTAGGTAACAACACCATGCCTGAATCTGCTTTGCGGGCAAGCGAAGTTCAGGGTCAAGAAAAAGATGTATCGACTTATCAAGAATTATTGAGTGCTCTCAAGGATGCTAATGTTTCTACCATCAATTTGACCAACAATATCGATGGATCCATGGGCACTGGTGATTATGACACTATTTCAACTGCTCAAACTGGTCGGACAGTCACCATTAATGGTCAAAATAAGTACAGTCTGAACATGGGTTCACGTTACATCTACTTGAACAATAATACTGAAGACAGTACTCACAATTGGAACATTACTTTCCAAAACATTACTGATATCCAATCACAAAATAATTCCTACGGTCTTTTGTGCATTCAGGTAAGTAAGAATTCCGCAAATGACTCTTTGAATTTTAACCATGTAAAGATTGATCAAGACACAACAACACTTGTTAATAATGACGGTGGTCAAGTTAACGTCACCTTAACTGACAGTACGATTGATGGAGCCCCAGCTAGTGGCAAAGCATTGATCAATGCTGCTAATTTAACCTTTAATGGCAATAACACTGTTAATGGCACCCTTAGTGGTAATGGAAGTGTTGCAACTGGCGTTTACATTGGCGGTAGTGCATTATTCAAGACGACTGGCAATGTTGTAATTAACGGCAAGACTTCAATTACTGTTACCAAAGCAAACGATAATAATTCATCTTTGCATGCAGTTGCCTTCTTGGTTGGTGGTAACTTCACTGTTAATCATAGTGATAATGTATTAAATCCAAAACAAGATAAAAAGGCAGATCTTCAAATTTCTGGCACATCTGCTGACGTTTCCGGGATTGTCTTTTCTAAGGACGCTACTACCAGTTTGGATGACAACCCAGTTGCTGGTGTACTGCGCTTAGAAAACAATGCAACTGTAGATATTAATTTAGGGTCAGGTTACTCAGTTGCTATCCTCAGAGCCAGTGATATTGATATGGCAGATAGTTCTGATTTAACTGTTCACAGCCAAATAGGTAATCTTCCAAATTCTGACGTTCGTGTAGTTGCACCTATTAGTGTCGATTCTAATCAGCTTGTAAAGGACAGTACAGTTCGTGTCGGTAACAATGCCAAAATTTCTGTAATCCGTACAGGAGTCGATTTATCAAATTCTCCATTAATTTCGATGGGCCCTATTAGTGGTAATGCTGATAACTGTGTTTTCCACTTTGAAGTAAATGGTGGTTCACTTGATCTCGAAGATTCAGCATATTCTAATAAATTTCCAAGTGATGTAGCCGCTGGCGGAAACTATAAATATGGTTGGCCAGGTTTATTAACTATTTGGGGCACTTCAGGCCAAGACTATGTAGACTTTAAGGATGCCAAATTAGTTAACTTACAACGGACAGGAAACGCTGCTAACAAACCAGGCTACTTGATTCACTTAGATACGGGTAATGATATTAAAGATCAACATGTAGGTTACATTCGAATTGAATCATCGACTTCGAATGGTTACACTCCTCTAACTATTACGCCAGCTGGTTCGAGTAAATCTACCACTTGGAATGTTCATTACCTTAACAATACATCAAGGGGTGGTGACTTTGCTTATTCATTCTGGGCTGGCTCGCCGACTACTAATAATGCTTGGAACAGTTTTGGTTCAGAATATATGAAGGATTCGGCAAATAATCCTATTAACGGTCAACAGAATACAGTTACATTAGCCACTAACTCTAATGACAAGGGATCTATGACCTTTAATAATGGAGCAGTGGTTCCAGAAAATGGTTCATCAGATCCATCTAAGGCACTTGATAGCTTTATTAACCAATTTAGCTGGTGGAATGGATCAGGCGTTTTATTTGGCTCCGATTCTCTTGAAGCAAGTCAAAACACGCCGAATGGCACAGAAATTTCAGTTGATCAAGGACATACTTTAACTGATAGTTCGACCACTGGTGTCACGGATGCTACAAATGATGCCGAACATGCAATTGAATGGCCAACTGATCAACCAACAAAGAATTCTAAGCCATCATACACTTGGGAATCTGCTCCTTCAACGGATGTTCCAGGCTCAACTAATGCTGGAATTGTTAAGGTTACCTACAGTGATGGTTCATTCGATGATGTTCCTGTATTAGTTCATGTCAATGCGCAAGCTGACAATTATGATCCACAAGGTCAGGATATTACTGTCAACAAGGGTCAAACACCTAATCCAGCTGATGGAATTAAGAACAAGTCGAACCTGCCCAATGGTACAAAATACACTTGGAAGGACGGCAAGACTCCGGATACCTCAACAACTGGGACCAAACCTGGTGTTGTGGAAGTTACCTATCGAGATGGTTCTAAGGATGAAGTACCAGTTAATGTTGTTGTGACAGATTCAACAACGACTACTCCAACTACTAAGACTGACGCTGATGCTAATGACCCACAAGGCCAAAACATCAGTACTGACTACGGTGTAGAACCAGCAGCTGGCAATGCAATTGCTAACCAAAGCGATTTGAAGAATGTTTCAAGCATCACGTGGGGTACTGCTCCAGATGTTTGGCAACCGGGGACTCAACCGGCCGTTGTCGAAGTTAAGTACAATGATGGCTCCGTAGATGACGTTCCTGTACAAGTAACGGTTAAGGCGCCTACTGGTAAGGATATTTCGGTTCCTGCTGGGACAACCCCTGACCCGAAGACTGCTATTAACTGGCCAAGTGGCACTAAGCCAAGCAACTTACCTGATGGCAATATTACTTGGCAAAAGACGCCTGACACTTCTAAGCCTGGTGACACCACTGGTACTGTCGTCATTACTGCACCAAATGGTGATAAGACAACGGTTCCTGTAATCATTCACGTTACGCCAAATTCTTCAGAGACAGATGTCTTTGATCCGCAAGGTCAAACTAAACATTATGACTATGGTGCTGACGCAGGGAATGCCATTGATTTGATCAATCCATCAACAATCGACACCAAGACTGATAATAACCGGACAGCTGATACAGTTGAATGGATTACCAAACCTGACACGACTAAGCCTGGTACTCAGTTAGTTCATGTTAAGGTAACAAGAACTTATAGTGATGACAACAAGGTTGTCAAGGATGTTCCGGTTATTGTTACCGTTGGAACTATTGCTGACAGCATGACCCCTACTGCTAAGGATCTGACTGTTCCATACAATGCCGATATGAGCAAGTACCCGGCAAGTGATCAGATTACTTCAATTAAAGATGACAAGGGTAATTCATACACTGGCGCTACGACAGATTACTGGGCACCAACACCGGTAACTACCGTTTCAGGGACACAATCAAGCATGATCAAGGTAGTTTATGCTGATGGTTCGTATGATTACGCACCTCTGAATGTAACCGTTGAAGATTCTGATGCTGACCAATACCCAGTAACTTATGGTGACCTTAACGTTGTTCGTCCAAATGATGGCTCCATTGCAAGCAAACATGTTGGTCCAACTACCAAGCCTGGGATGCCAGGACATACTATTACCGGTTATGCTAAGAGTACGAGCTTCACTGATCCTGCTGGCACCACTATTACTGTGGACACTACTGGTGAGGTAACTGCTAATGTTAATAAGAATGCTAGTCTTGGTTCATTTGTTGTTCCTGTTCAGGTAAATTATGCGGATGGTTCACATAATATTGTCAATGTTCCGGTAAGCATTACAGGAACCAAAGTTGAACCAAATCAGCCGGTTATTTACTATGGCGACCAAAGTATGACCAGTTTGTCTGGTGATGTAACAAATGTTCATAAGACCAGCACTGGCTATGAACCACATGTCAATGACAGTCAATTTAACCAAATTGATGTTTACACTGGCTGGGATCAGAAGGGTAATGACTATTCTGATTACAAGAACCATGTAACTTACGAGCGGCGTGGCACTGAGTTTGTTAACATTAAAGATTCAAACGATCATTTCGCTGCCAACAAGATTCACTATAAGTGGATTACGGGTTACACCCCGAACAGCAATTTTGGTAAAGACACTTCAAGCATGCTTTATAAGAATGCTGATGGTTCATACAATGATGCTGAATATACTGGTTCGGATGACAACTTCACCTTCAACGGTGCAACCTTTAATACTCGTGGCAATTCAAAGTGGCGTTATTCATACACTATCGACCCAGAAGTAGCTGCTAAGCTTCATACTGGTCAAGGTCCTGATTGGTCTAACGTTTACTTCAACTTCTATGGTGCAAAGACTAACAAACCTTTGACCTTCAAGCAAAACAGTGACATTTCTAACCTGACTCAAGATCAATACCGTCAATTAATCGATGTTACTGACCTTGGTGCTGATGGCTGGAACGGTACTGATGTCAACGCTGATGCACCACAAGCACTTGCTTACATGCCAGGTACTGATGCAGCTAAGACATTCAGCATGGTTTGGGCACCAAATGAGCAGCCATCAACTGCCGAAGTTAAGGATGGCGTTGCCGGCACTGTTCGGATTCTCTTTAACGATGGTACTTATCTTGATGTTCCAGCAACGATTAACGTTGTCAAGGACAATGACCAGGGTAAGCCAGACAGTGATAAGACTGAATTCAGCCAGAAGATTGTTTACACTTACAATGGTAAAGAAGTTGCTTACACGACAATTGACAACATTGCTAAGGGATCCAACCTGACTGCAGACCAGTTGAAGTCAGCAATTGATGGGAATGTTCCTGCTAATTACCAGATTCAAACTGGTTATAATTATCCAGCTGGATTGACGAACATCACGGCAACTCCTGCTGAAATTGATGTTCCATTGGTAGTTAAGTCTGATGCTACCTTTAATGCAAATGGTAAGATCGTTTACCAAACTAAAGATGGTACGCACATTGCTGACGGTACTAATATTAAGTCCAAGGTTGGCGACACGTTGACTGCTGGGTTGCTTCATGACTTGGCTTACAAGAATGTACCACATGGTTACACGATTGATACCTACCCAGCTTCATTCAACGTCACATCTGATGGGTTTACGATTCCGGTAGTTGTTACGCCAACTGAACAAAACTACAGCCAAAACATCGTTTATAAGGATGCTAAGGGTAATACCATTGCTACTGTAAATGGCGCACTTAAAGGCACCTTTACTTCAGCCAAGCCTGCTACTGTTTCTGCTGCTGATGAGAAGTCGGCTATCGATGCCCATCGTCCAGCTAACTGGAAGATTTCATCTAGCTACACTTATCCAACAGGTGAAACAATCAGTACTACTGATCCGGCTGACATTGTCGTTACGGTTGAACACGGGACTAAGACGGTCAACCCAGGTGACTCAGATGCCACAGATGATATGTTCCGCACAATCACTCGAACGATTAATGTCACTAACCCCGATGGCAAGACCAAGACTACTAAGCAGGATGCTAACTTCAGTCGTTCTAAGACGATTGATTCAGTAACGAACGAGGTAATCTCCTACGGTACCTGGACACCAACTGAAGGTGATTGGCCAGAATTTAATGTTCCACAACTTGCTGGTTACACTTCATATGTTGATGATGTTGCTAGTCAAAATGTAAAGAAAGCTACTGTAAAAGCTAATGATCAAAATGTGACTGTCAATGTCAGTTACAAGCCATCAACGACGCCAAGCACAACGCCATCGACGACGCCAAGCACGACGCCATCGACCACGCCAAGCACAACGCCATCAACGACGCCAAGCACAACGCCATCAACGACGCCAAGCACGACGCCATCGACCACGCCAAGCACAACGCCATCAACGACGCCAAGCACGACGCCATCGACCACGCCAAGCACAACGCCATCAACGACGCCAAGCACAACGCCATCGACTACGCCAGCGACGCCATCAACGACGCCAAGCACGACGCCATCGACACGCCAAGCACAACGCCATCGACTACGCCAAGCACAACGCCATCAACGACGCCAAGCACGACGCCATCGACCACGCCAAGCACAACGCCATCAACGACGCCAAGCACAACGCCATCAACGACGCCAAGCACAACGCCATCAACGACGCCAAGCACGACGCCATCGACCACGCCAAGCACAACGCCATCGACTACGCCAAGCACAACGCCATCAACGACGCCAAGCACTAGGACACCAATCCATTACGTTCCAACTAACAATGACATGTATCGTGAAGTAACACGGACTATTGTCATTAACGAACCAAACCATCAAACTCGTACTGTTGTTCAAACAGTTCGTTTCAGTCGGGATGATGCTAATGGCAATGCTGGTTACTACGATCCATCTACTCGGCAAACTATTTGGAACGCATGGCATGTTGATGGGAGTCAAGATGCTACCGGCACTTGGGCACAATTCAATGCTCCACACTTTGCTGGTTACACTGCAACTCCTGCACTGATCAGCGCTGTTAACAATGTTACTGCTGACACTGCAAGCACAACTGCAACCATTAACTATGTTCAAACTGATGCTAGTCAGTATGATCCTAGTTATCCAGAAGTTGTGACGACGCCAGGTCGCACCGCAACTACTGATGTACAGTGGCAGAATAATGAACAACCAACTGATGGTGACGCAACTTATGCTGTAACGCCAGGTGCTAAGGTTCCTAGTTGGGTTAGCGTAGATCCGAAGACTGGCAAGATCACTTACACTGTTCCTGCTAATGCAACGACTCAAGTTGTCAATGTACCGGTAACGGTAACTTACCACGATGGCACTACTGACCAAGCTACTGGCACGGTTGTAGTTGTTTCTGGTAAGAGTCACGTTGACAATCCAGCAGGTCCTAAGGACGTCATTAACAACCCTGGTAACTTACCAGGTGGAACGACGGTTGTATGGACTCCAGGTCAAACTCCTGATCCACACAAGACAGGTAACCAACCAACTAGTGTCACGGTCACTGTTCCTGGTCAGAAGCCGGTAACAATTCCAACTACGGTAACCTACCCAACGACACCAAGTCAGAACGATGCCGACAAGTACAACCCGAGCTACCCATCCACGGTTGCTAAACCAGGTGACTCCATTACCACTCCTGTTCACTACGATGGTGATCAGCCAAGTGGCAACGTCACCTACACGAAGGATCCAAGTGCTCCAAGTTGGGTCAACGTTGATCCACACACTGGCACGATCACTTACACCGTTCCAGCCGACCAAGGCACTGGCACGGTAACGATCCCAGTTACGATCACTTACCCAGACGGCACCAAGGATCACACTACTGCTTCTGTTGTGGTTGTTTCTGGTAAGCAGCATGTCACTAACCCATCTGGTCCATCTGACGTCATCAACAACCCAGGCAACCTGCCGAAGGGAACCACGGTTGTATGGACTCCAGGTCATGAACCAGATCCGCACAAGACTGGCGATCAACCAACTAGTGTCACGGTCACTGTTCCAGGTCAGAAACCTGTAACAATTCCAACCACGGTAACCTACCCAACGACACCAAGTCAGAACGATGCCGACAAGTACAACCCGAGCTACCCATCCACGGTTGCTAAACCAGGTGACTCCATTACCACTCCTGTTCACTACGATGGTGATCAACCAAGCGGCAACGTCACCTACACCAAGGATCCAAGTGCTCCAAGTTGGGTTAACGTTGATCCACACACTGGTACAATTACCTACACCGTTCCTGCTGACCAGGGCACTGGCACGGTAACGATCCCAGTTACGATCACTTACCCTGACGGCACTAAGGATCACGCAAGTGAAACGGTTGTCGTTGTCTCAGGCAAGCAGCACGTCACTAACCCATCCGGTCCATCTGACGTCATCAACAACCCAGGCAACCTGCCGAAGGGCACCACGGTTGTATGGACTCCAGGTCATGAACCAGATCCAAACAAGACAGGTGACCAGCCAGCTAGCGTTACGATCACGGTACCTGGTCAGAAGCCAATCACTGTTCCAACCACTGTTACCTACACTGAAGCACATCAGTACCAGCCATCCTACCCAACGATTTCAGCTCACCCTGGTGAGCAAGGCACGGCCAACGTTCAGTGGCAGAACAACAAGAAGCCAAACGATCAGGTAACCTACCAGATCACTTCCGGCTCCGACGTACCTGCTTGGATCTCCGTTGATCCACACACCGGGACGATTTCCTACAACGTTCCAGCAAACACTGGCAGCGGCGTTTACAATGTACCGGTAACGGTAACTTACCATGATGGTAGTTCAGACCAGATCAGTGGTGACATTGTGGTCGTTGTTACGAACCACCACGTCACTAACCCAACTAGTCCATGGGATATCATCAATAACCCAGGCAACTTCCCTGCAGGAACGACCGTAACTTGGGTACCAGGCCATGAACCTGATCCAAACAAGCAAGGTACTCAGCATGTTATCGTTGAAATCCACATCCCAGGCCAGAACCCAATTCAAGTTCCAAGTGACATTACCATCACTTCACGGAACAACAAGCCAAACAACGGCACTGGCAACGGTGGCAGCAATGTCAACAACGGTGGCAATACCAACAATGGTAATGGTATTAACCACGGTACTGGCAATGGTGCTAACGGCAGCAACGTTCCAGGAATTTCTGGCAACGGAAATGGCAATGGTAACGGAAACGGTGCCAGCGCTAATGGCAGCAACGGTTTGAATGGTAACCTTGCAAATGGTGCTGTTGCTAACAACGGAACTGCTAATAACGGTCAGAATGCCGGTCAGAAGTTGCCACAGACTGGTAATTCTAACGATGCCGCTCTGCTTGGCTTCGGCCTCGCAAGCCTGATGGCATTGCTCGGTTTAGGTGGCAAGAAAAAAGAAGATAAGTAGTCACTAGTTAGATAACTAGAAACCATTTTCCCTAATATCTTCTCTGATGTCTTAGACATCAAGAGCACCCTCGTTTTCCCCCTGAGGGTGCTCTTTTTGTGTGCTCGCAGATTTTCTGAGATTGGTGTACAATTTTCTTAATTTACAATGAGAGGGTTTTAATAATGATCAAAATCGATGGCCACACCCATACCGAACTTTGCCCCCACGGGACGGGGGAGAAGACAAGTCTAATGATTGAACGGGCAATTCGCCTGGGTTTTACGGAATATCACCTGACTGAGCACGCGCCGCTGCCGGTTGGCTTTCTGGCCAACTATGCTGGTGATCCGGAAAACGTTAAAACCGCTTCGCTAAGCTGGGACCAGCTAGATGATTACTTTGCACTGGGACGTCGATTGCAAAGAAAATACCACGATCGAATCAAGATCACGGTCGGCTTTGAAGTGGATTATTTGGAAGATTATGAAGAAGATATCAGGGCTTTTTTGCAAAAGGTCGCACCACAAACTGCCAACAACATTATTTCCGTGCATTACCTGAAAAATAGTGCCGGTGGCTATTACGGGATCGATTACAGCCCGGCAGAGCTGAAGGCTGGTTTTGGCGACGAGCTGACAGATGTTCAGCAGCTTTACCAGCGCTATTTCCGGGCTGTCCTGGCCAGCGTGCAGGCTGACTGGGGTGCCAAGGCCATTGCCAAGATCGGGCACATGAGCCTGATCAAAAAGTACCAGGATTACTTTGGGCTGCCAACTGACTTTTCCCAGATCAACATGAACCTCGTCGGCCAGATCCTGGAGGTTGCCCAGCAAAAAAAGCTAAAATTAGATTTTAATTCTGCGGGCCTCTATAAGCCTTACTGCAATGACCTTTATCCGGGACGGCAGATTATTGCCCAGGCCCGTCAGCTCGGTATTCCCTTTGAGTTTGGTTCCGACGCTCACGGCGTCAGTGAAGTGGGGCGGGGCTACCACTTGTTTGAATATCTGGACAAAAATTAGTAAATGATGTGTTGACATTAGAAAACGATGTGATAATATTAATAACAATTCATCAAGAACTTATCCAAAGTGTTGATTAGGAGAGTAGCTGGTGAGCAGGTCTGAAGAGAGCCCCGTTGCTGGAAAGGGACGGCCACTGCTAGTGAACCACACCTATGAACTAGGCAGCTGAACCGATTAGGCTGCTGCGGTTGCCACCGTTATTGGCTGTTGAAGTTTCTTCAACTCGAGGCTGTCTTCGTGAGGAGATGGCGAAGAGAGGTGGGACCGCGTTACTGACGTCCTCTTTGCTCATTAGTTTGAGCGAAGGGGGCTTTTTCTTAGCTAATTATCAAAAGGAGGATGTGAGCACCTTGCAAAAAATTAAACTACCGAATGGTTTGCGCGATGAAGTCGGGATCCAAGCGACTAAAAAGGATATCCTCGGCCAGCAAATTTTACGTGAGTTTCGGCATAAGGGGTATACGCGAATCATGACTCCTTTGTTAGAACAAGAAGAATTATTTCAAAATTATGAATTAAAAGATCAGATGTACAAGCTGGTGGATGCTAACGGGAAGATGCTGGTGTTGCGGCCCGACTTGACTTTGCCGGTGGCGCGTTTCCTAGCAAATAACAACGTGCCCTTGCCGCAGAAGTTCTACTACCTGGGTGAACGGCTGTCGATCGGTCGTCAGCTATCCGGGCAGGCCAACGAAAACACCCAGGCCGGGGTCGAACTGATCGGCTTTCCCTCCGTCAAAGCAGAAGTTGAATGCTTGCTGGTCATCCACTGGATTTCCCAAAAGTATTTACAGGATTCCTTAACCGTCGAGTTAGGGGACGCCCGCTTGGTCGACCAAGTGCTGGCTTCGCTGCAGATTGATGACAAGGTGAAGAATCAATTATCTGATGCGCTTTTTAACAAAAACCTGCCGGCTTACCAGGAGCTGGTTAAGCAATTTCAGGATAACCCCTATTACTCTTTCTTGAAGAGGTGGCCGCGCCTGTTTGGTTCGGTAGAAGAATTGGTAGCGGAGCTGACTTCACTGCAGATTCCGCCGGTCGCTCAGCCGATCATCAACGACCTGGTTTCACTAGCTAAATTCGTCAAGAATAACTTGGCCGGCCAGAGTGTCATCATCGATCTCAGCAGTTTGGTGCCGCAAAAGTACTACACCGGGATGATCTTCAAGGCCTACAGTGGCCAATCCAATGATTACGTCATCAGCGGTGGTCGTTATGACAAACTGCTGACGGGTTTTCAAGAAGCATCGGCGCCCGCCGTTGGCCTGGGGATCAACATCGATCTGCTAGCACAACTTTGGAAGAAGCCCGCTGGCACCAAAAACAAGCTGGTCTTTTGCCAGTCTGATGCTTATGCCAAAGCTTTACAGCTGATTGCGCAGCATTCTAATTATTCCTTAGCACTGTCCGCTGATTTGGCTGGTGCCCAAAAGGAAGCCGCGCAAGCTGGGATGGAACTGATAACCGTAGGAAGTGAGTAGATGTTAAAAATTGCCTTAACCAAAGGCCGGGTGGAACAAAAGTTTATTCCGTTGCTGGAACGATGCGGGATTGATTGTCAGCCCCTAATCAATAAAAAACGCAAGTTGATCGTTAACTTAGGCGATCGCTACCAGTTCATCTTTATCAAGGGCCCCGATGCGATCACTTACTTGAAAAACGGGGTTGTTGATCTCGGTATTGTCGGCAGCGACGTTTTAAAAGAAGAGCGTTCGGAAGCCAACGAATTGCTGGACCTCCAAACCGGCAAGTGCCAATTTATCTTGGCGGCCAAGGCTGATTTTGATTGGAACCAACCGAAACGCAAGGTGATTGGCACCAAATACCCCGTAATTGCGCAGCAATATTTTGCCCGCAAGGGGGAGGATGTCGAGATTATCAAAATCGAGGGTTCCGTCGAACTGACGCCGCTGGTTGGCTTGGTCGACGCGATCGTCGATATCACTGAAACCGGGACGACGCTCCGGGAAAACCACCTGGTTATTCATGAATATCTCGATCAGGTTTCCACCAGGCTGGTCGCTAATCCCGTCGCCCTTAAACAAAAGCGCAAGGAAATCTTTGCCTTTACTGATATGCTCGCCCAAGAAGTTAATAGAAAGTAGGTCATCATATGAAAATCTATCAAAAGTCATTAGCAGAAATGAAGAAAATTGTCGCTGATTACACTCAGCAAACCGTTGATTTCAAAGTTGAACAAGCCGTCAGCGACATCCTAAAGAATGTCCGGGAGAACGGCGACCAGGCTGTTCGCGACTACGAAAAGCAATTTGACCAGGTTGACCTGACAGATTTTCAGGTACCACAAGAAGAGATCGATGCTTCCTTAGATAAAATCAGTCCGGAACTGAAGGCTGCCCTAGAACTGGCCAAGAAGAACATCACCAGTTTCCACCAGATGGAAGTTCAACAGGGCTTCATCGATGGTCAGCAACCCGGCATTATCCGCGGCCAGAAGATCACGCCGCTGGCCCGGGTCGGCCTCTACGTTCCCGGTGGGACCGCTGCTTATCCTTCCACGATCATGATGAGTGCCATCCCCGCCAAGATCGCCGGCGTTAAAGAAATCGTGATGGTGACGCCACCGCAAAAGGATGGCATCAAGCCCGCTGTCCTGGCTGCTGCTAAATTGGCTGGCGTTTCCACCATTTACCAGGTTGGTGGCGCCCAAGCGGTGGCTGCCCTGGCTTACGGCACCGAATCGATCCCGAAGGTAGATAAGATCATCGGTCCCGGTAACATCTTCGTGGCCACGGCCAAGAAGCAGGTCTTTGGCACGGTTTCGATCGATATGGTTGCCGGACCGTCCGAAATTGGCATCCTTGCCGATGACAGCGCCAACCCGCGGGAAATCGCGGCCGACCTTCTTTCCCAGGCCGAACACGATAAGCGGGCACGGGCCATGCTGATCACCAACAGCGAAGACTTCGCCAAGAAGGTCGACGCAGAAGTTGAAAAGCAGTTGGAGACTTTGCCGCGTCAAGAGATTGCCCGAGCCGCCGTTAACAACCGCGGCTTCATCGCCATCATGAAGAACATCCCCGACATGTTTGCTTTGATGAATCAAGTGGCACCGGAGCACTTGGAAGTACAGTTGCCAGATGCGATTCAGTACCTCGGCGCCATCCAAAATGCCGGTTCCGTCTTCCTGGGCCGCTATGCTTCCGAACCGCTGGGTGATTACGTTGCTGGTCCAAACCACGTTTTGCCAACCGGTGGAACGGCGATGTTCTCCTCACCGCTGGGCGTCTACGACTTCATTAAGCGCACCCAGTTCACCCAGTTTGACCGTGCTGCCTTGCAAGCAGACCTGAAGGCCATTACCACATTGGCCCGCACCGAAGGCCTAGAAGCCCACGCACGCGCCGTTGAATCACGTTTTCCAAAGGAGGACTAGCCTATGCGAACCAGTAAGATTACCCGCAAAACCGGTGAAACGGATATCACCGTTGAATTGAACATCGACCAGCAGACCGGCATCGAGATCGACACGGGCGTCGGTTTCTTCAACCACATGCTGACGCTGTTTGCTAAACACGGTCGCTTCGGCTTGAAGGTGAAGGCCAAGGGCGACCTGGACGTCGATGTCCACCACACGGTTGAAGATACCGGGATCGTCCTGGGGCAGTGCTTCAAGGAAGCCCTCGGCGATAAGGAACAGATCGAGCGCTACGGCAACGCCTTCGTGCCGATGGACGAAACACTGGCGCAAGTGACGGTTGATTTAAGTGGCCGCTCCTACCTCGTCTTCAACGCGGAACTGGAAAACCCGCGTCTGGGGATTTACGAAACCGAAGTCACCGAAGACTTCTTCCAGGCCTTTGCCTTTAACAACGAGATGAACCTCCATGCCAATGTCTTGTACGGACGCAACACCCACCACAAGATCGAAGCCCTCTTTAAGGCCACGGCACGGGCAATGCGGGCGGCCGTGACGATCAATCCAGAAATTCAAGGAGTCAATTCCACAAAGGGCGTGATTTAATGATTGCTGTCATCGATTACGGAGCAGGCAACGTCTTTAACGTCTTGAAGGCCTGCGACTACTTAGGAGCCGATGCTCGCTTAACGGATGATCCCCAAGAAATCCTGCAAGCTGACGGCATTATTTTTCCCGGCGTCGGTGCCTTTAAATCGGCGATGAACCGGCTCCAGCAGCGCGGCCTCGACCAGGTGCTGAAGCAGGCCGTGCAAGCGGGAATTCCCCTGCTGGGAATCTGTTTGGGGATGCAGATGCTCTTCGAATCTTCGGCTGAGTTCGGTCTGACGCAGGGCCTGGGGCTGATTCCGGGCAAAGTCGTCCAGTTGCCGGATGACGGCCTCTTCATTCCCCAGGTTGGCTGGAACCAGAACCAGTTGAAACAGCCTTCGCCGCTTTTTCAGAGCGTCGACCAAGAATATACCTACTTCGTTCATTCTTACTACGCCCAGTGTCCGCAGCAATACGTCGTTGCCAGCGTTGACTACGGCGTTCCAGTGCCGTCGATCGTCCAGCGCGGCAAGGTTTACGGGATGCAATTCCACCCCGAAAAAAGCGGTCGGGTGGGGCTCAAACTATTGCAAAGCTTCTTTAACGAAACGAGGTGAAGTTGATGATTTTTCCAGCAATTGACTTGCAAAAAGGGCGGAGCGTCCGCCTCTTCCAGGGTGATTTCAAGCAGTCGCGCCTGGTGAACGGTAAGCCGCTCGAACAAGCGGCCCTGATCAACTGGCGAGGCATCCACTGTCTCCACCTGGTGGACTTGGACGGTGCTAAGGCCGGTCAGCCCCAGAACCTGAAGACGGTGCAGCAGATTGCCGGTCGTTTTCAGGGGATGATGGAAATCGGCGGTGGCATTCGGACAAGCGAGACGATTGAACAGTACCTGAATTCGGGAATCAGCCGCGTGATTCTCGGTTCAGTGGCTCTGAAGGATCCCGACTTTACCAAGGCCGCCCTCCAGCAATTTGGCCCCGATAAAATCGTCATCGGGGTCGATGGCCGGGACGGTAAGGTTGCGACCGAGGGCTGGCTCGACCAATCCGTGATGCCAATGGCTGATTTGATTGGTGAGATGGTCGCTGCCGGTGCTCAGACTTTCATCGTCACGGACGTCGCCAAAGACGGGATGATGAGCGGGCCCAACATCGATTTGTTAGCGTCACTACAAAAGAAATTCCCGGATGCTAACATCGTCGCTTCCGGCGGCATTCGCAATCTAGCGGACATTCGGGCCCTGCAAAAAGCCGGGATCAAGGACATGATCGCGGGGATGTCACTAGCGCAGGGTACGCTGACCCTGCAGGAAGTTAAGGAGGTGAATGATGATGCTGGCTAAACGGATTATTCCCTGTTTGGACGTGGATAACGGCCGCGTCAAAAAGGGCGTCAATTTTGTCAATTTGGTCGACGTCGGTGACCCGGCCCAGATTGCGGCCGCCTACGAAGCGCAGGGCGCCGATGAACTGGTCTTTCTGGATATTGCCGCGACTAATGAGGGCCGCAAGACGATGGCTGACGTGGTAGAAACAGTATCGAAGCAATGTTTCATGCCACTGACGGTCGGCGGTGGCATCAGCAGTGTTGCCGACATGGAACGCTTG
This sequence comes from Limosilactobacillus sp., assembly GCF_040772465.1. GTDB lineage: Bacteria > Bacillota > Bacilli > Lactobacillales > Lactobacillaceae > Limosilactobacillus. The sequence goes on from NZ_JAXGYB010000002.1 coordinate 73,954, forward strand.
CTGAAAGCCGGTGCCGATAAGGTGGCCATTAATTCAGCGGCTGTGGCAAATCCAGACCTGATCGCCGCCGGGGCGGAGCAGTTTGGTAGTCAGGCGATCGTCGTTGCCATCGACGCCAGCTATGATCCGGAATCGGATCAGTACTTCGTTTACACTCACGGTGGCAAAGAAAAGACGAAGCTCAACGCCGTTGCCTGGGCCAAAGAAGTTGTCTCCTGCGGTGCCGGTGAACTGCTGGTGACCAGCATGGACAAGGACGGGACCAAGAGCGGCTTTGATATTCGCCTGTATCAGCGCATCAATCAGGCAGTTCGCATCCCGGTGATTGCTTCCGGTGGTGCGGGCAAGGTTGATGATTTTGTCGATCTTTACCAACAAACTCAAGTGACGGGCGCTCTAGCGGCATCAATCTTTCACTTTAAAGAATTGACGATTAACCAAGTGAAAGGAGCACTGAATGCAAAGGAGGTGCCGGTCCGATTATGAAGGCAGATTTTTCGAAAATGGGTGGTCTCTTAACCACGGTGGTCGTCGATGACCGGACCAAAGAGGTCTTGATGGTTGCCTGGATGAACGAGAAAAGCTACCAGCTGACGCTGAAAACGGGGCAGACCTGGTTCTGGTCACGATCCCGCCAAGAGTTGTGGCATAAGGGCGCAACCAGTGGCAACATGCAGGAAGTCAAAAAGATGACCTTGGATTGTGACGGCGACACCTTGCTGGTTTCCGTCGTTCCGGCCGGCCCCGCTTGTCACACCGGTCATCGCTCCTGTTTTTTCAATGAAGTCAAGACGTTTAAATAAGAAAGGAAAATGAATTATGGCTGAACAACAAAAACTTGAAGAATTGTACGATATGATCGCTGACCGCAAGAAGAATCCGATTAAAGGTTCCTACACGGACTACCTCTTTACCAAGGGCCTCGATAAGATTTTGAAGAAGGTCGGTGAAGAGAGTACCGAAGTCGTCGTCGCTGCCAAGAATCCTGATAAGTCCGAGCTGCAGTACGAAACCGCCGATCTGCTCTACCACTTGATGGTGCTGCTGGTGGAACAAGGGGTCAGCTTCGATCAAATTAAAGAAGAACTGGGCTCGCGGGTCGGTAAGATGAGCAAGCTGAAGGAACGTCGCCCGATTGAAAAGCTCTAAGGAGATTGCCGATGAAAGAAACGATTAAAAAACTGCAAAGCTACCAGCCGGCGCCACTGCCTGAAGAAGTGGAGAAAAAGTACAATCTAAAGCGCCTGGCCCGTCTGTCGGCTAACGAGAACTCCTATGGCCAGTCGCCAAGAGTGGTCACGGCCTTGCAGCATTTCGATTTTAACGAATTAAACTACTATCCCGATGGCTACGCCACGCAACTGCGAGCAAGGGTGGCAAACAAATTAAAGGTGGATGGCGATAACATCATCTTTGGCGTCGGACTTGACGAAATCATTGCCTATCTCTCACGGGTTTTCTTAGAGCCAGGGGATGAAGTCATCGTTTCCCAACCGACCTTTTCCGAGTACGCATTGAATGCCCAGATTGAAGGGGCCAAAGTAATCGAAGTTCCGGTGCAAGAACCGAGCGGCAAGCAAAATCTTGCTAAAATGGTCGATCTGATGAATTCCCGCACGAAAATGGTTTGGCTGTGCAACCCGAACAACCCGACCGGTGTCTACGAAAGCGTCGCTGATCTTCGTTCCTTCATGCAGAAGGTGCCACAGGACGTACTCGTGCTGATCGATGAGGCCTACATCCAGTTTGTGACGGATGCCCAACCGGCGACGGCACTGCCGCTCCTGAAAGAATTTGATAACATCGCGATTATGCGGACTTTTTCCAAGATATACGGCCTGGCTAACTTGCGGGTTGGCTTCATCGTAATGTCTCAGCAGCTGGCTAATTATGTGCAGACGATTCGTTTGCCTTATAACCTCAACTCGCTTTCCCAGTTAGCGGCCAGCGTCGCCCTCGATGATCAAGCCTTTGTCGAAGACGTGCGTGCTAAAAACCGCGTCGAACGTGACCGTTGGGAGCAGTTCTTCCGGCAAGTGGGACTCCAGTCCTACCACTCGCAGGCGAACTTCGTTTACTTTAAGACCGACCAAGCTGCAGCACTTGGTAAAAAACTGCTGCTCAACGGCTACCAAATTCGCGAAGGACTAGCTCCTGATGCCTTGCGGATTTCGGTTGGCAAGGCTGCGGATAACGTGGCAATGCAAAAGATCATCGCTGATACCCTGCAATAAGTTAAGTTCAATAACACGTGATTGGAAAGCACTAGTTTTCCGGCACGTGTTTTTTTATTTACCCTGATTGTTTTGGGATCAGTAATCCGCTATCATGAGATAGTGTAAGCATTATCAACAAGGGAGATTTTGTGATGGTAAAACGATGCTTTTGGAAGGGGATGGATAATCCTCTTTACCAGCAATACCACGACCAGGAATGGGGAAAGCTCAACCTGGATGAGCATTATTTGTACGAGATGCTCGTGCTGGAGAGCTTCCAATCCGGCTTGTCATGGTTGACCGTCCTGAAGAAGCGCGAGAACTTCCGGAAGGCTTTTGCTGACTTTGATGTCGATAAAGTCGCGGCGTACGGGGATGAAGACGTGGCCCGGCTGATGAATGACAAGGGAATTATTCGCAACCGACGCAAGATCGAGGCAGCTATCCATAATGCCCAGGTTTTCGTGAAGATGCACCGCGATGGGCAGACTATGGGGCAGTTGCTGCAGCGGGCAGTTCCAGATGTTATCATCAACCATCCGCGAACAATGACGGATATGCCTGCCCAGACGGCATTGTCGCAACGTTTATCCCGCCAGCTAAAAAAAGTGGGCTTCAAGTTTGTAGGACCGGTGACGGTTTATTCATATCTCCAGGCGGTGGGACTTGTTAACGACCACCTTGAGGACTGTGATTTCAAATATGGACAACCCGGCCAAAATAATGAGGAGGACAAACGATGACACAAGTACAAGAAGGCTACATGCCCTTTGGACAGTTCAAAACCTATTACCGCATTGTCGGCGAAAAGAGTGAGAAGGCACCATTGCTGTTGCTCCACGGTGGGCCGGGATCGACTCACAACTATTTTGAAGTCTTGGACGATTTAGCAGAAAAGGACCATCGCCAATTGATCATGTATGACCAGCTGGGCTGTGGGAAATCATCAATGCCTGACGACCGGGCTGATGAGTTCTATAATGCCAAGACTTGGATGAAGGAGCTAAAGGCCCTGCGGGACTATTTAGCTTTAAAAGAGATTCACCTTTTGGGCCAATCCTGGGGTGGCATGCTGGAGATCATGTACCTCTGTGATGAGCATCCGGCAGGAATTAAATCAGGCATTCTCGCCAGCACTTTGCCAGCATCCTGGATGTGGCGTGATGAACTGCACCGGCTGATTAAGTTGATGGCACCGGCTGACCAAAAAGCAATTGCTGACGCGGAAGCCCGTGATGACTTCACTAGTCCTGCTTATCAGCGTGCCAATGCTAAATTTATGGCGCTTCATTGTAGTGCACCGGTGTCGGCCGATGATCCGGAGCCACTGAGACGGCCGAAAAAGGCCGGGAAGGTTGCTTATCTCACCGGTTGGGGTCCCAATGAGTACAATCCAGAAGGCAATTTAGCTGGTTATGACTACCTAGATCAACTACAATCTATTCAGAGCCCGGTTCTAGTAACCAGTGGGACCGATGATCTCTGCACGCCTTATACGGCGAAGGCCATGTACGACCGAATTCCTAATGCAAAATGGGAATTGTTTGAATATTGCCGGCACATGTCCTTTGTCGAAAGACGCGAAGATTACGAACGGGTGCTGATGAAGTGGTTGGACGCGAATGATTAATTTTCTAGTTTGATATAATTATTTACCTTAACTTATAACAAAGAAGAAATCACCATGACAAACATTATTCAAAATCGTCATTCTGTACGTAAATTTAAGGCCGAAAAGTTAAGCCAGCAGCAAATTGACCAATTAGCAGCGGCTTTCCAGGCGAGTCCCTGCGGGATGCACGAAATGGACGTGATGGAAGGGTCAATCATCACTGATGACCAACTGTTGGCTGATATTGAGAAGCAAACCGATGACGCTGCCTACAATGCGCCGCTGGTCTTTGTCATCGCAACAAAGAAGGGTAGCCCATTCGGCGAACGTGACGCTTCCGCTGCTGCCGAAAACATTATGCTGCAAGCAACCGATCTCGGCTTGGGTAGCGTCTACGTGATGAGCGGCGCTATTAAGCTCAATGACAATGCTGATTTGCTCAAGCGGTTAGGTGTTGACGATGGTTATGGCGCAACCGTCATGGTTCCCGTTGGTCAGCCTGCGGAAGCGGTACAAGATGTTGACCGAAGTGAACGTTACCATCTTGTACGTAAATAGCCTAAAGGAGGGCCCTTGGTGCTAATTGTGATATAATTAATGGGACAAATCGGACCAAGAGACCTCATTTTTGAACGGTTTTACACCGTTTATAATCATCTGTTTCAAAGCTCCGTTTAGGCGGGGCTTTTTATATTTCTGTGCTTGGCCTAAATGACGGTAATCCGCGGTATTAACTAGAGGGGGTTATCATGACCGCATCCGGAAAAAAAGATAAAACAACTAAAAAGAAAGTTGGCGAAAAGCTGACGCGGTTGCACGTGGTGCACAATAACCAGGATGAACAGATGTCCATCAGTGAGTTATTTGATTCTAACCGCTATAGCCAACTTGTGGGTGTCTGCGGGACAGTCGACGCCAACTTTATCAATACCTACCTAGCTGATTTCGTTCAGCTAGAACTAGTGATTGGCAATCAGCAGCCTGAAGACAATTTCAGTAAAGTCGAATTGTCGACAAAGGTAGCGTTAGCCGAATCGATGCGCCAAATTGCCAACAAGCAGCCAGCCAAAGTGTTTGAAGGACTCACAAGTCAGCTTCAGTTGGCCGTTTTGGGTGGCGTCCTGAAATTAGAGATGGCACCGACCCAGGTGATTCATTCACGTTTTTATCTGCTGAGCAATCCTGATAAGAATGAGCATCGGCTGATTATCACTTCGGCTAATCTCAGCAAGCAAGCATTTACCGACAATCAGAACCGCTATGAAGAAGTATTGGTTTTCGACAACCAACCGCTTTATGATAATATGATGGTTCACTTCAAAGTCGATATTAAGCCGGTCGTTGTGCCATTCTTCAGTGAAGAACTGTTGAAAGCAGCGCAAAAACAGCTAACGGAAATGCACAAAGCTAACCAGGGTAAAGATAGCTTGGTGATTTTGGACAACCAAACCACCGATGCGATTGCCGAAGATGGTTTGACTGATCTTTTAACCAAGCAGCTGCAACGACAAATCGATGATAAGATCGTGCAGAGTAATTTCACGCGCGATATGCGTGACGTGACGATGAACCGCACGGCTACCAAAGATGAACAGCGTCGTCGCATTCAACAGGATGACCTGCTTTTGCAATTGCAAAAGGAAAGTGTTTCCCCACGGGCTACCCACCCGAAGTTAAAGAATCGTCAGCAGATTATGAAAAACGTGCATAACGCTCTTAAGTCACCATTGTCTGCTGAAGATCAGGCTGTTGAAAAGAAGTACAAGACCTTCTTGTACGACCGGCCGCTCGAACGCAATATTGCGCGCCAAACGACGGGGTTGTTCGTACCTAATGACACCAGTTCTTACCCGTTACCATTCGGTAAAGTCGCTAGCACCAGTGAAATTCGCGATGCCCTCCACAGTATTGATTCAGTTATGAAGGGCTACCAGCAATTTGTGGTGGACTACACGCCAGAATACGGGAAGCGGTTCTTTGAGGCTATCTTATACAGCTTCACTGCACCATTTATGTGGGAAATTCGCCAAAAGGCCAGTCTTAACGCTGAAGATGGCAATGACGTCCCTAACTTCCTGGTATTAGGTGCGACGGCTGGTTCCGGTAAATCGACGCTGCTGAGAATCATCAACCAGTTGACTTGGGACACCGACCAATCATTGATCGATTTCGGTACCATTTATCCTAGCGGTACCAACCAACGGAAGGCTAAGACCGTGCAAGCCCTGGAATCTTACATGAAACAGGGTAGCACTTACCCGGTTCTGGTCGATGAAATCGAGCCATACTTCTTCCAGCAAGCCCAGTACAGTCGGCACTTGGTAGTTGATACGATGAACCAGGTTGTCAATCATCCCCAGCCGATCGCCCCGATGATTGGCACCACCAACTACAGCTCTGGTTTTACGATGGTTCGAGAAACTGCCCGGCGGACGTACTACCTGCAAATTGACAAAGTTATCGACGAAAAGAAGAAGGGCGAAGCCAACAAGTACATCTACAATGTGCGCCAGACCCTTAATAACCGCCTGTTTAAGGACTTTGTCGTACGCATGGCGGAAAAGCTCGAAAATGATGAGACGCCTTGGCGAATTTTCAATGACCAAACCGGGCGTCTGGACTTCTTAGCTAATACCCGCCTGATCTTTAAGCAGTATTATGATATGGCTGGAATGGAGTTGCCAGACTACTTTGCCGACGCCGTTTGTGATGACTTCCGCGAGAGCGCTCGTAGCAAGTGGGCTAAGCTGTATGTCACTCAACCGGAGGACTTCATCTACCGCAAAGAAAAAGATAGTTTGTTGTTTGATATGGCCAAGCTCAGCAGTTTCAACGGCTTTGGCGGGGAAAACAGCATGGAAGAATACCGCAATGCGCTGCCAGTCGAAATTTGTGTTGACGGCATGAACGGTAAGACCGGTAAGTTTGTTGAAATTAAGTGTCCGGACTTCTTCCGTTGGATCGGTGAACCGAATCCGCACGAAGAAAAGAAACCAGAGACGGAGAAAGATGATGAACAGTCTACGCCAAAGCACAAGGGCTTCTTTGCTCGATTGTTTGGCTGATCGCAAAAAAAACCGCGTTTTTTCAACGCGGCTTTTTTGTTTGATTACTTTATTCTCTATTAGTCAATGTCACCTTTTTCAACAGAGGTTTCTTTGACGACCCAAACAGCGGCAGCAGCACAAATGAGCATTACAGCGGCAAAGTCTAACATGTGCGGCATAGAGCTGCCCAGAAGTGGGAAGAGGCCAAATGAAACAATTGAGGCAACAATTTGTGGCAAGCAGATCCAGCAGTTGAAGAGGCCCATGTAAGTACCATCGTGCTTACCATCGAGGGCGTTAGTTAAGATGGTGAACGGAATTGAGTTCATCGTTACCCAGAAAATACCGATGCCGATAAAGGCAATCAATGAGAGTAACTTGGTTGGAGCAACTGACAAGCCCCAGAAACCAATGGCACCAATAATTAAACCAAATGAGTAAGCTGGCTTACGCATCTTATCGTTCAAGCGGGAAAGAACTAATCCCCAAATGATGGCGACACCGACTTCAACAGCAGACAGAACACCGAACCAGTTACCACCTGCTTGGTAGCCAGAGCTAGCAGGGTTAGTTGCGTGCCAAATGTTTTGAGCGACCGTCCCAGTGCCGTAAGTTGACAGGTACTGGAATGCAACCCAACTGAAGAATTGAACTAAACCTAAAGTCCAGAATACTTTTGGAGCTTTCTTAATAATGGTGATGAAGTTTTCGGAAATTTGTTCATCATTGCTGAAACCATGGTACTTAGCGTAAGTCTTCGGGTCGTATTCATCAACTTTCCAAATAGTAAAGATAGAAGAAACAACCAGGATAGCGGCGCCAAGGTAGAATGAAACCTTAACAGATGCAGGGACTTCACCCTTAGAAGCAACGTTGGATACACCGACGAAGGTTAAGAAGAATGGGAAGAGGTCGGCAGCAACAGAACCGATGTTGCCCCAAATAGTTTGCCAGGACCATGCTTCATCCTTTTGCTCGTCGTTAACCATGTCGGAAATCATCATCTTGAATGGTTGCATAGACATGTTAGAAGACAAGTCCATGAACAGAATGGCGATAGCACCAAACCAGAGAGCGGTTGAAGTCTTAAAACCAAATGAACCAGAGTTTGGCAACAGAATCATAACGATCAGAGCAACGATAGTCCCGACGATTAAATATGGCAGACGCCGGCCAATCTTTGGTACCCAGGTCCGGTCAGAGAAGTAACCAACAAGTGGTTGGACGATCATCCCGGCCAACGGTGGCAGGATGAAGAAGAAACCTAATTTCGTTGGGTCGGCACCCAAAGTTTGGAAGATCCGGCTCATGTTGGAACTTTGTAAGGCGAAGGCCATCGAAGTACCAAGGTTCCCAAAAGTCATTAACATTAAAGTAGCGAACGCTAATGTAGGTAGCTGCTTTTTACCTTTACTATTCTCCATATTGAAGAACCTCCAATAAATAATTGCATTGAATAACTAACAAACTATCAATTTACAATTATCTCTATAATACGATCAGACCAATAATGCAACCGCTTGCACAAATATTTTGAAAGCGAATACAAAACATTGCCGTCATACCGCGGTTAAAGACCGCAAAAAAAATTGCACATTATTTCCTACCGTGGGCAATAATGTGCAAGTATGTGAGTCAAAATTGGTGTTGGTAGCTGTGAGGGAGGCATATAATAGAAACAAAAGTTGGAAGTTGGTGATGAGATTGAGAACTGTTTTAAAATGGGTTGGCCGCATATTCATAGCATTAGTGATTATCCTTTTGCTTGTCCAGATATGGATGCTTCACGGCAGCCGTACGCATTCTTTTACCAGCGAGCGACGCGGTTTTAAGGCTTCTTCGACACCAACTTTGTTAATCCCAGGATGGGGCGGTGGCACCTGGAGTACAGACAAAATGATCCAAACTTTCCAGAATAAGAAGATCGCCCAAAAAGCGATGACGGTTTGGGTCTTCCCCAATGGCCGCACCATTATTAAGGGATCGCTCGATCAACACCAGAAGAATCCTCTCATTCAGTTGCTTTACGTCTGGAACTACAGTGCGACATATCAACCGCAGACGAGGCAATTAACGATTGTCTTAAAGAAGCTGCACAACAGTTACGGAGTCAACAAGATGAACGTGATTGCGCACTCATATGGTGGGACAGAATTCATGCACGCCTACATTGGTTCCCCAAGCATTCAAAAGATGATTGATTTTCGCAAAATTGTCCTCTTAGGAGTGCCAGTCGACGAAAGCTTTGGCACCAAGACACGCTATCGATTGGGATTAGCCAAAAAGTCCAAGGACGACAATTTCAAAATACTTGAAAAAGAAATAAAATCAGTGCATACTCACCACAACGATCAAATCTTCAACCTGATGGGGAGCAAGGATGGGGAGCGGACGGACGGCTCAGTTCCGCACATCCAGTCAGAGATGCTGCGCAATTTGATTAAGGATCATCCAAACATTCAATATCACGAGCATATTTATGCTCATACTAGTCATCCCATGTTACACCAAAAAAGCAACATCATTAACGATGTTGCCCATTATCTGTGGTCTGATGATTAGTAAGCTGTATCCATCAGGAAGTGCGTCAAGGCTGGAACGGCAGCGGCCCCTTCTTTCAGGCCGGTTTCGTATAAACCACGAATTTTTTTAGTGCTGTGTTCCAGTCGACCGATTTTAACCGGATTCGACGGAGCAATGCAGAACATCCGGCCTTCATCAACGAGGCGGTCAATCTCGTCAATTTGGTGATTATACATGAGTGGCCGGTTAATCAGCGCCTTGGCAAATTCTGGATGATCTTGAAAGGTACGATTGCTGAGCTTTTCCATCACTTTACCCGAAGGCTTTTTGCGGTATTCCTTATTACGGGTCCGAATGACAACTACCTTGTCATATCCTTGCTGATAGGCAAGGTCATACGGGATTGAGTCTGCTACGCCGCCATCCAAACATTTGCCCTTGGTTGTTTCCTGCGGATCACAGATGAAGGGAATCGAGCAGGATGCCTTTAAGGCGTTGATCAGGTTCTCGCCCGTGGGTTTATCAAAGGTCACGGTTCGGCCATTGGCCAGAGAAGTTGCGACAATCGTAAAATCCGACGCGGAACGTTCGTAAGCGCGTTCATCAAATTGGTGCCAGCGGAAACCGTGGTCGGTGAAAATAAAATCAAAATTGATGATGTTCTGTCGCTTCAGCAGGTGCGTTAGTGAGATGTAGTGGCTATCGTGACGATAGTTAATGTTGACACCCGACGCACGGCCGTATTGCTTTGACACAAAATTAGAACCGCAAAGCGCACCGGCGGACACGCCGATGACGGAACTAAATTCGATGTCATGTCGCAAGAAGGTGTCAAGAACGCCAGCGGTATATTGGCCCCGCATGGCACCACCCTCAAGAACCAGTGCTGCATTGTATAGCATTTAAACAATTGCTCCTTTCATAATCTAGGACTGGCACTTCAGAAGTTTTTTCTTTTTGGTTGGTCCTAATTGTTAATTTGATCACTTTTGGGAAAGATTTTAGTGAGAATGCAATTATTATACAATGACAGCATAAGATGCTCAAACGAGAAAGAAAGGAGAATATCAATTGGAAACCAAAAATTTTAAATATCCGGATACAAAAGCCTATGAATTTGTAATCAGTGAACTCAAAAAGCGTGGTGTGGATCTCCACGAACTCAGTAAAATTGCCTGTCACTTACAAGAACAATTTATTCCACAACTAACGGAAGAGGAATGCTATCAAGAACTGAATAACGTCCTGCACAAACGTGAACTCCTTAATAACGTGATGGTTGGCCTAGAATTGGACCGCCTAGCTGAAGAAAATCAGTTGAAGGAGCCGCTTCTTTCAATTGTCAGAAATGACGCTGGTGTCTTTGGCGTTGACGAATCGTTGGCATTGCAAATTGCCGACATCTACGGCACTATTGGGGTTACCAACTTTGGTTATCTCGACCGTGTAAAATACGGAATCATCAAGAAGTTCGATGAGGATAAGGGTCACGTTAATACCTTCATCGATGACTTACTGGGTGCGATTGTTGCAGCAACCTGTGCTAAAGTAGCACACAAATATGCTTAAGATGTTGAAGGGATTTGCCGATGAGAAATAATAGAAGCTTCTTTTTTGCCATTGCCGCTGTGCTGGTAGTCATTCTAGGAGGGTTGGGGGCTTATCTTGCTTTGCGTCCCCAGTATCCGAATACCCATACAACGACGATTTTTGTTCATGGCTACGCCAGCTCCTACCACGCTGAAGAACAGATGGCCAACTACCTGACAAGCCATGGGGCAAGCAATTCAGTTGTCAGGGCCGATGTTAGTGAAAATGGTCATGTGAAATTAGTTGGTAAAATCAAGCACCATGCTAAAAACCCGATTGTGGAGATGAACTATAATGCTCATAATCCTCAACGCGACATGAAGCACTATGACCAGTGGCTAGTCAATGTTGTACGGGTAGCCCAGCGTCAGTCTGGCTACAATCGCATCAACCTGGTTGGGCATTCCATGGGCAGTTTGCTAGCGGTGCAATACGTTAACCGCCATGCTCATGATCAGAATTTGCCCCGATTAAATCACTTAGTCGTTCTGGCTGGTGGCTTGTTCCCCCAATTTAAACAACAAATGGCTGGGAATATTAATAAGCAAACCGTCAAAAACTTGCGGGTTTTGAATGTCTACAGCGATAAAGCCCACGGTACCGATACAAGGGTACCTAACAAGTATTCACGGGCATTGCGCCCAGTTTTTGATTCTGCTAAGGAATACAAACAAGTTGAACTGCACGGCCTGACACACAGTCAGATCCACGAGAGTACGCAGGTTGATCGCATTTTGATCAATTTCTTGTTTGCGCGATAATGTGAACTACTCGGTCATGAATGACCGAGCTTCTGGGAACACGAAGTAGTATTTGGGGTATTGCGCATGTATTCATGCTACCCAACTTACAGAACTTCGTTCTTTTACCATGGCTAGTCCCTAGCCAACGGCTTTTAATCCTCGATGTAAGATATTAACTGCCGCATTAATATCTCGATCGTGATGGGTACCACACTTGGGACACGTCCATTCACGAATTTTCAATGGTTTAGGCCCACTGTTAAAGCCACATTTAGAACAGATGCGACTAGTGTCCTTGGCGTTGATGGTAATTAGCTTTTTGCCATACCAAGCGCACTTGTATTCCAGCATGATGCGAAACTGACGCCAACTAGCGTTGGCAATGGATTTAGCTAAGCAATGGTTCTTGATTAGATTTTTGGCTTTCAAATCTTCAATCACAATTACATCATATTTCCTAACTAAATCGGTTGTCAGCTTTTGCAAATAGTCTTGGCGTTTATTGGCCACTGCCTTTTGGTAACGGGCTTTGATCATTCTAGCTTTTTGCCAGTTTTGGTAATCATTCAAGTCTTCTTTGATAGTTTTATGGCTATGGTTCCATTGGTTGACCGCCGTTTCAGCTATATTTTTACGACGGTTAAATTTAGATTGCCATTTAATAACCTGTTTTTCATACCAATGAGCATTGAACGTTGGATATTTGATCCCATTAGAAGCAATGGCTAGGTCAGCAATACCGACGTCAATGCCCACGGATTGACCTGTTTTAGGCAACGACTTGGTCTCAGTTTCTACTTGCAATGATAAGTAATAGCGACCCGTCGGGTTGTAACTAAGCGTATAGCGTTTAATTTTGCTGTGGATTAATTGGCCGGTTTTGCTAGTGCGAATACTACCTAGCTTGGGTAATTTCATGCGTCGCTTGGCTTCTACCCGACAAACTGAACGACCAGTGTAGGCTTGCCGTAGCTGATGCCGTGATTTAAAGCGTGGATAACCACCACGGTGTTTAAAAAGAGCTTTAAAAGCCAAGGCCAAATTATGATTAACTACTAAGAAACTCGTGGAATCACTTAATTTTAAATAAGGATATTCCTGCTTTAGGCGTTTCAAAAGATAGTTCATGCCATATTCATTCACAAACTGGCTCTTGGGATTATTGTGATAACGTTTTTTAGCCATATCTAACATGAGATTCCAGACTTTGCGATCATTGCCAAACATCTGCCAAATCAAATTGGTCTGAGCTTGGTTTGGGTACAAACGAAGTTTGATCCCCTTAATCACTTTAGTCACTACATTCACCTCACTTCTATTGCTCCTTTTTGCGCTGATCATCAATGTATTTAGCTACCGCTTGTTCGTTTACTGCACCAATGCTTTCCACATAGTAGCTGGGCGACCACAGATGACGTCCCTGCTTTTTCCAGTAACTAGTTTGCAATTCGGGACATTTGCGAAATAACTGATAAGCAGTAATTCCCTTTAACCAACGGACAATATTAGTCACCGATAGTTTTGGCGGTGCACTTACTAGCAGGTGAACATGATCATCTTTACCGATTTCCAAATGAGCAATGTCAAAGCCATATTGTTTCGCAATATCTTGTACTAAGGCCTTAAATACCTCCTCTACATGGCCGGTAAGCACCTTATTGCGATACTTGGTACCCCAAATGATGTGGTAATTCAGATTATAGACAGATGTTCTCCCATATGTAAGCCTATTAGTATCTTTCATATCAATAATTATATCATATTTAAGTTAATCCATGTGTCCAAAGGACACAAAAAAGAGGGCAATTCATCACGTCCTTAAAAGAACGTGTTTCCTTGCCCGTTTTCAAAAAAGTCGCTTGGAAATCACCCAAGCGACTTTTTTCGTTAATCAAACTAAATTCGTTTTAGTGTTGTGTGTGGTACTGATGGAACATTGGATATGCCAACGAGGCAACGATGATAGCCACAAAACTAAATACTGCGATGAAATTACTCAGAGCTGACATCATAATGCTCAATCCTCCCATGTCATTTAATTTCTATATCTCTTTACACCTTCATTATATCCTGGCCTAATCGTTGTGGCTACGGTTCTAGCAAAGTCTTATTGAAGTATTATCGCACTCTTAGCCTACTTTATTTTTGATAGCAAATGCTTAGAATTCTCAGTTTTGATGAGAATCAAATGAGCAATTACATGAAAATGTGCTTGCCTTCGAGTGGACTATAAGGATTAAAGTAAGATTAACAAGTTTGCTACGACAGTTAAGATGGAGGTTTAGAAAATGGAGACAAGAATACTGGGTGAGGATTTGAAAGTGACGGCAGTTGGCCTCGGCTGCATGGGCTTTTCCCATGGTTATGGCAAACCGGTAGATGTTGATCAAGCTGTTAAAGACATTCGTGCGGCTTACGACATGGGATACCGTTTCTTTGACACTGCTGAAATTTACCAGGGAATCAATCCTGATGGTTCAACCAACTACAATGAAGAAGTAGTGGGACGGGCGCTGCATGATGTTCGTGACGATGTAGTAATTGCAAGCAAATTTGGTATTGCGGCTCATGAAGGATCAGACTTAAAGGTTGATTCGAGTCCGGAGACGATCCGCCGTTCAGTCGAAGGCTCTCTGAAACGCCTGAATACTGATCATATTGATTTGTACTACCAGCACCGGATTGATCCAAGTGTTTCTCCCGAAACGGTTGCGAGTGTGATGAAAGAATTAATCGATGAAGGTAAGATCACTCACTGGGGCATTTCAGAAGCTAATGAGGATTACTTGCGTCGCGCTAATGCCGTCTGCAAAGTGACTGCTGTACAAAACCGTTACTCAATGATGTATCGAAATTACGAAAGTTTATTCTCGGTACTTGAAGAATTACATGTGGGACTGGTAGCATTCTCTCCATTAGCTAACGGTCTGCTGACGGATCAAATTAAGCAGAGTACCTTTGCCAAAAATGATTTGCGGAATAAGATGCCACAGTTTAAGCCAGAAGCGCTGAAGAAAAATCAAGAACTCTTCAACTTGCTTGAAGAAATTGCCGCGGATCACAACGCCACGCCAGCTCAAATTTCATTAGCCTGGATGATCAACAAGAAGCCATACATTGTTCCAATTCCTGGCAGTCGTCACCTCAATCGAATTAAGGATAACCTGGCAGCTGGTGAAATCAAGATGTCAGCTGATGAGGTTAAACAAATTGATGAGGCACTAGATGCCGTGCCGATGTCTGATGTCTTTTCAGGCACCAAAGTTAAAAAGAATTAGTAACCAAAAAGGTTCTGCTCTTGTGGGCAGAACCTTTTTTACTAATCATGGACGCGTTGGTTAGACTTCGTAGCGGCTGGATCAATGGATGATAGGTGACTCGCGATTCCCCAGCGGAAGAAAAGATAAGAGATAATCGCAATGATGACCATGTCCCAAGGGTATTCGATGATTCCACGGCCTCCAAAATCTTTACTGCCTAGGAAGGACATCAGTGAAATGAAGACCAGGTAAACGATCAGCCAAGCGGCACCTTTGACTTGTGGCTTCCAGGGGCGATGCTGATAACGGATTTCGTAGTACAAGTAGATCGGCAAACCAAGGGCAATGACGAAAATAACCTGGACCGTCGTCGGCCACATCGTCCAGTAGATGGCTAGACTACCAAGAATGAAGGAAAGGGGAGCCATCCATGACAAATAATGAGGAGCGAAAGGCCGGTTAAGGTTTGGTGCCATTTTTCGCAATGAGATGACAGTTACAGGACCGGTCAAATAAGCAATTAGAGTGGCGCCAGTGATGACCGTAGCTAAAAGTGACCAGTTACGAAAGACGTTAACAATGATAATCGCCAGAATAAGGTCAGCTACCATCGCAAAACGCGGCACCATGTAACGACGTGCCAGCCGACCAAGCCACTTTGGCATGTGGTGGGTTCGCGTCATGGCAGCTAGTGTCCGTGATGCTGTAGCAACGAAAGCCACTCCCGTACCAAATGGTGAAACGAAGGCATCCATATAAAGCAAAATGGCAAGCCAATTCATGCCTAAGATAATGGCAATGTCTGCAAACGGTGAAGTGTAGTTGATGCCGTGCCAACCGACGTGTTGCAAAGTTGACGGGTTGACTGCCCCGATGAAGGCAACCTGCAGCAAAATGTATATTGCGGCGGTGATAAACATTGAAATCAGGACCCCACGGACGATGTTCTTATGTGGGTTCTTCATTTCACCACCCATATTGATAATGGTTTGGAAAGCATCGTAGGACATGATGATTCCGGCAACCGCGGTTGCTTCAAAGATAGATTTGCTGCCGTATGGCATGAAGCCACCGGTTGCTACCGAATGAAAGTTGCTGGCATGAAAGCCGGAGATAATCAGCATCAAAATTGTTAAAGATGGCAACCCGATTTTGAAAAACGAAATCAAGTTCGTAAAGTGAGTCATCAATTTAACTGACCAGAAATTGATGAGGGTGAAGATAATCATGAAAATGATCACGACGCCGATCCCACTTGTGGTGACTTGACCGTGATGGAGAAACTGGCTTGTCCAGTTGGCCCAGGACCAGGGCCATGAACTCATGTATTGAACCGAAGCCACAGCTTCCATTGGGACCAACGTGATTAGCGAAATCCAATTAGCCCATGCAGCAATGAACCCCAAGAGTTCTCCGTGACTGTATTGGGCGTAGTGCGACATCCCACCACTTTCGGGAAACATAGCCCCTAATTCAACGTAATTTAAGGCAAAACAAATAATGATGACGGCCCCAAGAATCCATGACAGGATGGCAGCAGGCCCTGCCACACGTGCGGCAGTTCCCGCCCCGAAAAGCCATCCTGAACCGATCAATGAATTGAGGGCCAACATGATACCAGAGAATAAACTGATCTTTTGAGTTGGCGCTTTGTTCATAATTTTCCTCCGTTATATTGAATGAATATACAATTATAGGTAATAATGACTAATTAACCAATTATTAATGGCTGAATCTTATTCATTCTACCACAAGTAGCGGCAGGCGGAGAACCTATCTCTGACATTTGGCCAGTAATGCTCACTGACTATATTACTTAATATTGATAATTTATTCATTAGCGTCATGTTGACCATGGTTGCTAATTTCTTTCAGAGCATTGCGCTGTTTAGCCTGATCAACGTGGGTATAAAGGTCGGTAGCACTGGTTCCTTTTTGCCCTAATTGTTGGGCAACCAGCACTTGATCTTTGGTAACTGAGTATAGTTCTGAAGCCAAGGTGTGCCGCAGCTTGTGGGGCGTTAGCGGATGTCCAAAGGCCCGTGAGTATTTGTTAACCATCTTTTCAATGGCATTGGTGGTCATCCGCCGCGTTTGTCCATGGTAGCGTGTCAGAAAAAAGGCACGCTCTTTTTTGTCGGCTTGGTAGCGCTGCTTGCGAATAGCTGCATAGTCGTTAATCAACGGAATTGTCCACGGTGCGATGGGTACGGTATCACGCCAGCCACCTTTGCGAGTGACATCAAGGGTCTGACTCTTGAGGTTTAAGTCTTGCAGGTCGACGCCGGCCGCTTCGGATACCCGGACGCCAGTTCCGAGGATTAAGGCAATAATTGCGATATCACGTTCGTGGTTTTTCTTGAAAGCAGGGCGAGCATGGGGGTCACATTGTTTTTCATACTGGTTTTTAAGAAAGTCGATAAAATCATATTTACGCTGGCCGGTGTACATGTGCGACTCCAGAATATGGGCGCGGTAGTTTAGGGTTTGGGTGTCATTAAGAGAGCCGATCTTTTCCATCACGTTTCGTTCGAAGTACGGCTGACCATTGTTATTATCAGCCGTGACAGTCAGGAATTTAAATAATGACCGCAAAGCATTTAATGAACGGTTGATCGTTGTTGGCGAATCTAGGCGGTGCTGCTTGTTCGTCGTGTGCTTTAGTTGGTCAATATAAAACATGATGTCATTACGTCGCAATTTTGCCAGATCAGCCGTCGTGATTTCTTGGTTGGTTTGAGCCTTAGTTAAGCCAGCTTCACGAAGCCAGTCGAAAAAGCGACGAATTTCCGTTAAGTACTGGTAAATTGTTGTAACGGCATGGTTTGTTCCGACATAATACTCTTGAACAAAAGATGGCATGGCAGCCAGTTCCTGTTTGATTAAATCGAGGTATTTATTAACCGGCATTGTGTTTCCCTCCTAGAAATAGTGGGGCGGGGTAGGGGGAATAGTTAAGTTTCTCTTCCCCTGCGCGAGATAATTATCAATTAAAGGTATTTATTTGTATTATTGCAGATTGGGCTCATTAACTCGGCTAAGGATTACTGCAGCAATCTGTTAATGCGGCATTGCTAGCGTATCCCAGTCGAATAACGAGAAATTGCTAACTGAATCAATAAGAAACAAATTTTATATGCTTGCTGAACCACTAAATGTGCATAAAAACACCAAAAAATATAAGTAAAAAAACAGACGATTGTTAGCAAATGCAAATCTTGGCAGCATTTCAGTAAATGATCAATGTATTGGCAAAAGCCATGATATTGGAAATAATTTTAAAATTACTGGCAATCCTGATTCAGCCAGATTGATTTCAAAGAAGAACAACATAAAAACAAAAGAAAGTTACATCCAGTAAAGTTGAAGCTTGACAGATAAAGATTGAAATCAGGTGAGTGCAAAAATCCAATTGCTACCTGTCATTAAAATTATAGTTTTAATGACAGCAAAAAGCAAATTGAATCATCGTTGTGCAGATTTTAAATAATCATCTTTGAAGATCCACCATCATCAATGAAGCTAAATAATCTTCGCAAATACTTTTCATAGCTCAATCAACACTTACCTAATTCTTTAACTAAGTATCGACTTCGGCAAATGTAAAATTATAAGTTCCTCAGTCAATTTAATGCAAGAATTCTAGGGCTAAAACTAAAATTGTTGAATGTCAGCAAAGCCAATGATGGATCCAAGATCAAAAGACGTTTTGATAATTGGCGTCAATCCACAATTTTGGCTTCATTTCTAAATGATTCGTCGTTAAATCACCAAATTAGCCCCATAATAATTCCAAAATTACCGCATTCACTATTTAAAAGACGTTCAAACCCTGGTCTGACGGCATTCTAGCTACATTGGTGCTCAGATTTGCCCTCAGACGCATTTTTAAAAGATTAGACGAGTAATTGATCGTCTAGGTGACTCTCAGAGCTAACTGGTGTCAGTATATTATCATTCACTAGTGGGATCAAATTTGATGACTAAAAGAAAATACAGAGAGCTTGTTTTACACCTCAAATGAAGAAAGCAGACAAATAAGTGTCCATTATCAGCAGTTTGTTTGAAAATATTATATTTAGTGATGATCAAGTTGCTGTTGCAATTAGTATTGCCGTTGGGCAAATCCGTTTTTGATTATCTAGTTTACATAATATATATTATCACAAGTAGTATCTCCAAAAGAAAAAAGCCCTGGTGGTATCACCCACCAAAGCTTTTGACTTCACTCTTTAAAAATGAATTCGCTTTTCCAGTGGCTTGTCGACGATCCATGCTACGACGGCACCGACAATTCCTTGCAGCAAATTGGTTCCGATACTCCAGAATCCAGTAATAATTGACTTGGACAGGATCCAGTCGGCAAAGAAGTAACCGATTACCATGATAACAACGCCAACCAGTAAGGCAATCTTCTTTTTGCCACTGCGCTTGATAATCCAACCAGCTAAGAATCCTTCCAAACCATGAGAAATAAATGAAAAGATCATGTACTGACTATAACCTGAGATCAAATCCAACAGTAAACCACCAAAGCCACCGACAACTAGACCAGAAATTGGGCCCAACAACATGGATGCTAACAGAATTGGTGCATCACAAAGGTTAATGTTTCCCCGGGTCATTGGAATTGGAATTAGAAAAATCCGCCCGAGGACAACAGTGATTGCCAGAAGCAAAGCAGCAAAGATCGTTTTTTGTAAACGCTTATTCTGCATTATTCATCATTTCCTTATTTTGTAATAGCTAAGTTTTTGTAAAAGGTCATGCATTAATAGACCGTATTTTCTATCTTCTTCAGGTAGGACCGATGTTTCTTGAATTGCAGTGGTGAGTAATTGATTGGCTTGGATAAATGCTTTTTGCTTCGGCAAACCGATATTTACAAAGGCAGCAAACAAAGCCGAAAAAACATCGCCAGTACCATAAAAATGGCCAGTCAATCTTTTTGTTTGGTAGCGGTCGACTAACTTGTTATCTTTGGACCAATATTCCGAAACAATCATTTGATCTTTGGGAATGCCAGTGATTATACAATCATTGAAGTATCCCAGATCCCTCAACGCATCAATATAATCTTTAATATCATAATTTTTTTCAGTGAATAACCCAGATAATAGCTTCAATTCCGTTAGATTTGGTGTAATAACGGAAGCATTTAAAATTAATTGACGCATTTTATAAGGAATATTTTGATTTAATCCTGGATATAAGGAACCCTGGTCCCCCATTACAGGATCAATGATTGTGAAAATATTATGTTGGCAGTGCAGCCAATGACTAACCGAGTCAATTGTAGAGAGGTCGCCTAAATATCCTAAAAGAATATTAGTTATTTGCATATTAGCAACTCTACCCCAGTGCATTAGTGTTTGCTTTTGAAACTGGTGCACTGTACTTAAATTCATGACTGCCGGTTGACCAAAGCCTTCACTCTGCGTGGATAAAACGGTTGCTGGTAATGCTGCGGTTGTGATGTTCACCGCATGCAAGATATCTAAAGCCGTCAGCATTGACATGTTGCCAATTCCAGAAAAATCCTCAATCACTGCAGTTACCTTCACTTTCTCACCTCCTTCTCATAAAAAGATTATGTTCATTGTATAACAAAAAACAATGAGTGCAATAAAAAACTGCAAGAAAAAAAGCTGTAGCGCTATCATGGCACTGCAACTTTTCTATAGTTAATTGTGAATTAACCTTCAAATGCGTCAGTCAACGGTGGAACAACCTGCTTCTTCCGTGAAACAACGCCTGGCAGGTTCATCCGGTGTTGATCATTGAGCTTCTTACCAAAGGCCTTTTCAACGGCTTCAGTTGGCTCACCGGCAACTAAGAGGTCGGAGTCACTGTTAAGGATATTAGTAACAATCAAAATGAAGAGATCGTAGCCGTTCTTGTCCATTTCACTGTGCATGGTCTTTTCAAGGTCAGCTTGACGCTTAAATACATCATCGAGGTCAACACAGTTAACTTGGCCAATCCGGATACTCTTGCCACCAAGACTAAATGACTTAGCATCGCCTTCGACAATGTCCATGTCAGTGCGCTTATCAACGTTGGTACCAGCCTTTAACATCTTCAGACCGTAGTCTTCGTAATCAACTCCGGCGATCTTAGCAAGGTACTTAACAGCTTCACGATCATGGTCAGTGGTAGTTGGTGACTTCAACAGTAAGGTATCAGAAATAATTGCTGACAACATCATACCAGCTAAGTTTGCTGGAATATCGATGTTCTTTTCCTGGTACATTTCAGTCAAAATGGTGCTGACACAGCCGTAAGGACGAGCAGTGTAATACAGTGGCTGAGCCGTGTTAAAGTTAGCGATCCGGTGGTGGTCAACAACGTGGGTAACAGTGACCTTGTCGATGTCTTCGGCACTTTGTTGTGGTTCGTTGTGGTCGACCAGCATAACCTTGTCGACTTCGTTAGAAACGGTCTTCACAACACGTGGAGCCTTCATGTTGAAGTGGTCTAAGGCATACTTAGTTTCATCATTGGGTTCGCCTAAAGCAACAGCTTCGGTTTCGTAGCCCAACTGGTTTTGGTAATAGGAGTATGAAATTGCCGCCGTAATGGCATCCGTATCAGGATTGCGGTGACCAAAAACTAATTCTTTACTCATAAAATGAATTCCTCCTCGATTTGCTTGCTCAATTGGCAAGAAACTTACATCACAATTTTACCACTTTCAGTTCTGCAATTGGGAACTAGTTATTAAGCATTGTCATTACTATGGGTTTTAGCGGTTGATTTCACAACCAATGGCATCCTGATAGTACGTGGTTCACCCTGACTATCAACGTCAATCACAAACATACCATTGGATTGTGGAACGCTGACGTGATGATCTTTAACCGGGATTTCGACGATCTGCGGGCGACTAGTGATTACTTCAACATTGCCGTCATAGTTAGGATCAAACGCAATTGCCGCAGCCAGTTCATGTGGATTACGTTTGAGATGCCGCAAAATCAAATTGCCCCGTCGTGCCCGGCTGCCTAATTCGATATCAGCGACCTTCATCAGCTTAAATGAGCCGCGTTGCGTAATCACGGCTAGATGTTGGTCTTCAGAAACTAAGTTCATGCTGGATAAGTGGTCGTCATCTTTCAGGTTAATACCACGGACCCCACCAGTTCGAACGCCAGTTGTCGGCACCTCTGCCACGTCAAAGCGCAGGGCATAAGCTTGCCGGCTCGTCAATAAGATGGACTGTTTGGCACTGCTGTCAGGTTCATAGTAGCTGACATTGACGACTTCTGCATCCTTGCTCTTGAGCTTAATGTACTTAGAAGCATGTGTCTTATAACGACTGCCTGGAGCATAATCACTCATCTTGGTTTGCTTGATTTGACCATCAGAAGTAGCCATGATGAAACTACCAGGCATGTCTAACTTGTCAAAAGTGAAAGCCTTGATAATCACTTCATTATCAGCCAGGCCGACAGTTTGCGAAAGGTGTTCACCCATGTCTTTCCAGCGCACGTCCGATAATTCATGGATTGGACGGTAAATTAAATTGCCCTTATTCGTGAACATAAACAGATGATTAAGCGTCGAGCTTTGCTGGATCATAATTGGGTAATCATCTTCACGCAAGCCGTTATCGTCAATCGGCGAAGCATTAAACGAACGTAAGCTGCTGCGCTTGATGTAGCCAGCATGTGAAACCAGTACGACCACTTGTTCATCAGCAACCGTCACTTCACGGGCGACCGTTAATTTAGCGACGTGTTGCTCAATCTTCGTTCGGCGGGGATTGCCAAACTCTTTTTTAACTGCAGTCAGTTCGTTTTGCAGGACCCGGTTCAGCTCTTTCGGATCATCTAAGATATGATGGTATTCCTTGATCTTAGATTGTAGCTGGCGCTGCTCTTTTTGGAGATCAGTCACGTCCGTGTTAGTTAACCGGTATAATTGCAAGGTCACGATGGCTTCGGCTTGATCATCGGTAAATTCGTACTGATCAATCAAGTTTTGCTTGGCATTGGCACGGTTTTTACTGGAGCGAATGGTATGGATTACTTCATCCAAAATGGACAGAGCCTTAATCAGCCCTTCGACGATGTGCAAGCGTTTGGCTGCTTTATTAAGGTCAAAACGTGTCCGTCGGGTAATAATTTCTTGCTGGAATACTAGGTAGGCACGCAAGAATTCTTTCAACCCTACCCGTTGTGGTCGCTGATCTTCGATGGCGACCATGTTGAAATTGTAGTTGATTTGCAGGTCAGTATTCTTGAACAGATAGTTAAGAATCCCCTGGGCATCAGCTTTCCGTTTCAGCTCGATGGCAATTCGCAAACCAGTACGGTCGGTTTCATCGCGGACTTCTGCCAGTCCTTCAACTTTTTTGTTGATCCGCAGGTCATCAATTCGTTTTACTAATTGGGCCTTATTAACTTCATACGGAATTTCAGTGACGTTAATTTGTTGACGGCCGCCGCGCAGGTTTTCAATTTCAGTTTTGGCGCGCACGACAATCCGCCCGCGGCCCTTAGAATAAGCTTTGCGAATACCGTCAACACCCTGAATAATTCCCCCGGTTGGGAAGTCAGGACCCGGAATAATCTGCATTAGGTCGTCCAAGCTAGCATCGGGATGCTTCATCAAATAAGTTAAAGCATCGATGACCTCACTTAGGTTATGCGGCGGAATTTCGGTAGCATAACCAGCAGAAATACCCGTTGCCCCGTTAACCAACAGGTTCGGAATACGTGCTGGCAGAACGGTTGGTTCCTTTTCGGTATCGTCAAAGTTTAAGGTCATATCGACGGTGTCTTTGTCGATATCACGAAGCATCAGCCCAGCAATCTTGCTGAGGCGTGCCTCAGTGTAACGCATGGCGGCCGGTGGATCACCATCCATTGAACCATTATTACCGTGCATTTCAATCAATGGCTCTCTCAGTTTCCAGTCCTGACTCATCCGGACTAAGGCTTCGTAGATTGAACTATCGCCATGGGGGTGGTAATTACCCATGACGTTACCAACGGACTTGGCTGATTTGCGGAATCCTTTATCGTAGGTGTTGCCGTCTTTGTTCATTGCAAAGAGAATCCGCCGCTGAACAGGTTTGAGTCCATCCCGGATGTCAGGTAAAGCCCGTTCTTGGATAATGGCTTTGGAGTAACGACCGAAACGATCACCCATTAACTGTTCAAGTGTTTCTTCCCTAATCTTTGGTTCACTCACGTTTCAGTTCCCTCCTTAAATATTTAAATCGAGTTGTCCTGTTTGATTGTGAGTATGAGGAGTGTGTTTTGGTGAACGTGAACTAACTTGGCTGCCTTTGCTATGCTTGGTCTTGCGATGAGTGCCACTTCGCATCTGGCGACGGCTAGCTTCCAGTTGATCGCTGTCACTATCGTTTAGCGTAAACTGGACATTGTTGTCAATCCATTCACGACGGGGTTCCACTTTATCGCCCATAAGAGTAGTTACCCGACGTTCAGCCATTGCAGCATCTTCGATCCGGACACGGATGAGGGTCCGGGTTTCGGGATTCATCGTCGTTTCCCACAATTGATCAGCGTTCATTTCTCCAAGACCCTTAAACCGCTGGAGTGAGCCACCACGGCCCTTGCTCGTCAGTTTAGCTAACTCTTCATTGGTCCATGCGTACTGGATTGTTGTCTTAGCCCCCTTGCCGCGTTGCAAACGGTACAGTGGTGGTAGAGCAATGTAAACACGCCCTGCTTCAATCATCGGCCGCATGTACTTGTAAAAGAAAGTCAGGAGCAAAATTTGAATATGCGCGCCATCATCATCGGCATCAGTCATGATAATCACTTTATCGTAATTGGCATCTTCGATATTGAAATCTGCCCCGACACCAGCACCGACGGTATAGATGATCGTATTGAGTTCTTCATTTTTCAGAACGTCATCAAGCTTAGCTTTTTCGGTGTTCAATACTTTCCCACGAAGAGGAAGGATGGCTTGGTATCGACGATCACGGCCTTGTTTAGCACTCCCGCCGGCTGAGTCACCTTCGACCAAGAAGAGCTCATTTTTCTTAGCATTTTTCGACTGTGCTGGAGTTAGCTTACCGGATAAGTTGCGTTCCTTTTTATTCTTACGCTTGCCGCGTGAGATATCCCGCGCTTTCCGGGCTGCTTCACGAGCCTTGCGGGCACGCAAGGCCTTATGGATTAAATCCTGGGCATAATCGCCGTTTTCCATCAATTCATATGATAGTTGGTCGCTGACAATTGAGTCGACGATTTTACGGGCTTCAGGTGTGCCTAGCTTATCCTTAGTTTGCCCTTCAAATTGCAGAATCCGTTCGGGAATGCGCACGGATACGACAGCAGTCAGGCCTTCCCGCACGTCAGACCCTTCAAGGTTTTTGTCGCGTTCTTTAAGCAAGCCGACTTTGCGCGCGTAGTCATTAAAGGTTTTAGTCCAACCACTACGGAAACCGGCTTCGTGGGTCCCACCATCAGGTGTTCGGACGTTATTGACGAAACTGAGGATGTTTTCGGAGTAACCATCGTTGTACTGGGCAGCGACTTCTACTTCGACGCCATCTTCCTTACCATCAAAATACATCACCTTACCTAAGACGTCTTTACCTTCGTTCAGGTAGTCGACAAACTCTTTAATTCCATCCTTATAGTGATAAACCTGAGTTTGCTCTTGACCGGGGCGTTGATCAGTCAAAGTGATTTTAATTCCCTTCAAGAGGAAAGCCGATTCACGAAGACGTTGGGCCAAGGTATTAAAATCAAAGGTAGTCGTTGTAAAGATTTTAGGATCAGGCTTAAATGAAACCGTGGTCCCACTAGCAGTCGAAGTATGGCCGAGTTTTTTCAATGTGCCAACAGGATGTCCACCATTTTCAAATTCTTCACGATAGAGAGTGTGGTCGCGGACAATCGAAAGCGTCAAGTGAGTAGATAATGCATTGACGACCGACGCACCAACCCCGTGCAAGCCACCAGAAGTCTTGTAGCCATCGTCCTGGCCAAATTTCCCCCCAGCGTGCAGGACAGTCATAATAACTTCAGGCGTCGGTTTGCCACTAGCATGCATTCCCACTGGCATCCCACGTCCGTGGTCCACTACTGTAATAGAATTGTCAGCACCAATCGTAACCTGAATTTCATTGCCATAACCCGACAGAGCTTCGTCAACGGCATTGTCTACAATTTCATAGACCATGTGGTGAAGCCCACGGGTGTCAGTAGAGCCAATGTACATGCCGGGACGTTTGCGAACGGCTTCAAGGCCCTTGAGGATTTTGATTGAAGCATCATCATACTTTGCCATAATGATCCCCTCCAAATTTAGCGGCGTCTATCTTTTTAGCGGCGCCACGAAAAAAACGATACCATACTATAATAACGAACAATAGAAAAAGGCGCAAATCCTGAATTGCGCTGATGATTAGCTGGCAGTAATAATTGAACCATGATAAGATTAAAAGGTTAAGAATTAACAAGGAGAATTAAATAACTACAATGCATATTTTCCTAATTGGCTTGATGATAGTAATCGCCTACTTCCTGGGCTCAATTCCTTCAGGATTATGGGTTGGTAAATTAATGTACAACAAGGATATTCGTAAAGAAGGCAGCGGCAATATTGGTACAACCAATGCTTTCCGGGTATTAGGTACTCGTGCCGGAATAATCGTTTTGTTAGTAGATATATTGAAAGGGACGCTAGCTGCCAGTCAGCCTTACATTCTTCATATGTATCCCGCAGTTAATCCCCTTTTGATCGGTATTTTTGCTTCTCTCGGTCACACTTTTTCCATCTTTGATAACTTTCATGGTGGTAAAGCAGTTGCCACTAGTGCTGGTATTTTGCTGGCTTACAATCCCCCGCTTTTTATTTTGGCGGCTGCCGTCTTTGTAGCCATGCTGCTGTTGACCAGTATGGCCAGCATCGCCAGTATGGTTGGGATTTCCACCATTTTTATCATTGCCCTAGTAGAAGGCGACGTCATATTATCAATCGTGGCTGGTATTCTGACCGTGTTGGTCTTTATTCGACACCGCAGTAATATCATGCGAATCATTCAGGGCAAAGAATCAATGGTATCTTTTGGCTTGGGTAACTACTTGAGACAGCACCACCAACATTAAGAAATTCGAAAAAGAAACGGCTTTTGACCCAACGTCAAAAGTCGCTTTTTATTTAGAAAATTTCGATTACAAATTGATAGTTAGCGCTTTGGTGGGCATCAAGTGAATGAATCCCCTGTTTATGAATTAATTGACCGTCAGTGTTGACATTGTCGGCAATCCCCCACCATGGTTCGATACATACGAAGTCACCCTTTGCTGGATAAGAAGACCATAGGCCCACGAATTGCGCGTCTTTGGCACCTAATTGAATACCATGTTTATTTTCAGGATTCCACAATTTGATTAAAACGGGTTCGCCCTGAGTCACTAATGTGAGGACATCGTCTTTAAAAAGTTGGTGATTGACGGCTCTTGCTTTTGAAAAATCCAGAGGATCGTTGTTGACAGTCCCGAGATCATTGTAGGAGCCTACTAATTTGCTTAACTGATATTTTTTTGCTGGTCGCATTACTAACTGATAATCTTCAAAATGATCATGTTCTAGGGGGATGTGAAATCCTGGGTGGGCACCAATTGAATAAAGTAAATCTTGGTTTTGATCCGGATTAGTTACTTTATATGAAACTTGAATTGTTTGCTTAATCAATTTATATTGCACATCTAACGTAAACTTAAACGGATATGCAAGCAAAGTTTGAACATTATCTTGCAGACGAAAAGTCACAGCATCTGCTGATTGTGCAACAACAGTAAAGTCGCTATCACGAGCAAAACCATGTTGAGTTTGGTGGTAGATTTTGCCAGCGAATTCATATTGATCATCTTTTAAACGTCCGACGAACGGAAACAGGATTGGAGCTTGCCGATCCCAAAAATTAGAGTTGCCTTGCCATAGGTATTCACTAGATGAGTTTCGTAGTTTGATACTGTGCATCTGTGCGCCATGGGGATCGATCTGCACCCGTAAATTGTCATTTTGAATTTTTATCATGAAGATATCCTTTCTTTTCTGTGGCACGTGGGAAAAACTTGTCATAACTTTGACGCAGCTTTTGACGTGTGACGTGTGTATAGATTTGTGTTGTAGAGAGGCTGGCGTGGCCAAGTAACTCCTGTACGCTGCGGATATCTGCACCGTTATCTAGTAGATGCGTTGCAAAGGTATGGCGGAGCATGTGGGGATGAATGTTACCAGTGAGTGTGCTGCGTTTCATAACTTGTTGTAACAAATAAGATATTCCAGCGCTGGTGATTGGCTTACCGTGAGCATTGATAAAAACTCGCTCGTGATCTTGATGAAACTTAGCCATCAAGGGCTGACGACAATGCTTGTAATACCTGTGAAGAGCATCTAAGGCATAGTGACCAAAAGGCACGTATCTCTGCTTGCCACCTTTACCTTCGACCAGGATCATACGCACGTTTTCGTCAATTTGAGAAAGCTGAAGGTTAGCACACTCGCTAACCCGCATTCCCGTTGCGTATAGTAATTCCAGCACTGCACGGTTGCGGAAATCGAGAGGTTTTCCTTCTCCATCAGCAGCTTGAAAGAGAGCGGTCATTTCTTTTTCGTAGAAATACCGGGGTAAAGTGCGCGATCGTCTTTTAATTAAAACATCCTCAAAAGGATTATGGTCAATCAGCTGATTGCGTTCTAAAAAATCATAAAAGGAACGCAGACTGGAGACTTTTCGCGAAACGGTTGACCATGCATCCTGCTCATCACGTAATTGTGATAAAAAGACCTGCACGTCTAAAGAATCAACCGCTTGCCAACTGCTAAAGCCATTATTATCTTCCAGAAATTTTTTGAATCCCTTGAGATCTTCTAAGTAAGCTTTCACCGTATCGTCGGAATACTGACGTTCAGATGTCAAGTAGTCTTGATAGAGGGAAGAATAGGTTAGTGTATTTTGCTTAAGCACATCATTATCGACTAGAATCTGGCCAATCTGGCTAAGCTGATCCAGTTTCTGACTAATCACCTGACTGTCTACGTTGCTCTGGTTTAACCCTTCAACATAAATAGCAAGTTCACGACTGCTGACGCAATTCCAGCCAGGAAAGCTCCTGGTCACGTCAAAAAAGTGTTGAAAGTTTTCAGCAGTCTTGATCAGATTGTTTTGATCGTTGGTAGATAGCTTACTTCCGTGTAAAATATCAGCAATTTTAATTTCAGACATAAAAACACCCCTTTCGGGTGCCGCAAGAGCACGTTGAAAAGGAGTGATAAACATTACTTTTGCTCATTTTCCTTGTAATCACCATTTGGACAAACGATCTGTTGACCGCCTTTTAATTTCTTCACAACTAAGAAGTGCCCACACTTTGGACATTTTCGTGCAATTGGTTGATCCCACGATACAAAATCACAATCAGGATAACGTGAGCAACCGTAGAAAGTTCGGTTCTTCTTTGACTTGCGTTCAACGACTGTCCCTTTGCCACACTTCGGACAAGTGACTCCCGTGTCCTTTACGATTGCCTTGGTGTTCCGACAATTTGGAAAACGGGAGCAGGCGTAGAATTTGCCATAACGCCCCATTTTTACAACCATCGGTGCACCACAAATGTCACAGTTAATGCCAGCTAATTTATCCCGCATTTGGATTTTTTCCACTTGCTTTTCAGCGGCATCGACTTCTTTTTCAAACGGCTTAAAGAATTGATCCACCACTTGAACCCACTGGCGTTTGCCTTCTTCGATTTGGTCCAAATTGTGTTCAACATCGGCAGTAAATTTGACGTCAACGATTTCAGGGAACTGCTTTTCAATAATCTTATTAACAATCTCCCCTAATTCAGTTGGTTCAAAGTGCCGTGCTACCAGACGCACGTAGTAACGACGTTGAATGGTGTCCAGTGTTGGGGCATAAGTTGAAGGACGACCCACACCGTTTTCTTCCAAAGTTTTAACTAAAGCGGCTTCTGTGTAACGTGCCGGTGGTTGGGTAAAGTGCTGAGCAGGATCATCTTTAACCATTTTGACTTGATCACCATCTGCCAAGTCAGGCAACAAGTTATCGGTATCCTTGTTGCTGCGATGATAAACTTTGGTAAAGCCCGGAAACTTCACTTTCGACCCGGTTGCGCGGAAATCCACGTCATTTTGGCTAATTGTCAGACTCATTGTGTCGACAACCTGTGCAGTCATTTCACTGGCCACAAAACGCGACCAAATTAACGAATACAAGCGGTACTGATCGTTAGTCAGGTACTGTTTCATCTCTGCTGGAGTGCGGTAAACAGATGTCGGACGAATGGCTTCGTGCGCATCTTGAGCACCTTCTTGCATCTTACCCTTAACCGGTTTAGCGGCAGCATATTCTGCCCCGTATTTTTCGTGAATAAATTTAGAAGCTTCATGCTTAGCTACTGAAGCAATCCGTGTCGAGTCAGTCCGCATATAAGTAATCAAACCAACAGCGGCACCCTGACCAATGTTAATTCCTTCATACAATTGTTGGGCAGCCATCATCGTTTTGCGAGTGCGGTAATTCAAACGGCGGTTGGCCTCTTGTTGCAAAGTAGAAGTAGTGAACGGTGGCTGCGGCATCCGCCGCCGTTCACGTCGAGTGACTTTACTGATCGTAAAAGGTGATTTTTTATCGATTTGGGCTAAAACTTTTTGCACATCGTCATTATTGTGCAAGTCCATCTTTTTGCCGTGTTGGCCAAAGAAACTGGCTTGGAAATGCTCTTTGCCCTTCGCAAATTCAGCATCAATGGACCAGTATTCGACGGGTTTGAAGTCACGGATGGCCTGCTCGCGTTTAATAATGAGGTTTAAGGCAACGGACTGGACACGACCAGCACTTAAGCCTGTCTTAACTTTTTTCCACAGAATTGGACTAATTGAGTAACCCACCAAACGATCCAAAACACGGCGAGCTTGTTGAGCATCGACCAGATCCATATTGATAGAACGCGGTTCCTTAAAGGCATCTTTTACCGCATCTTTAGTGATTTCGTTAAAGGTAACGCGGTTTTTTCCTTTAGGATCGAGTTTTAAAATATTAGATACGTGCCACGCAATTGCTTCTCCTTCACGGTCAGGGTCAGATGCGAGGTAAATTGCCTTAGCGTTTTTGGCATCACGGCGAAGGCCCTTAATTACATCGCCCTTACCACGGATAGAAATATATTCTGGCTTGTAATTGTTATCGATTTCGACACCCATCCGGCTCTTAGGCAAGTCACGGATATGACCCAAACTGGCCACAACCTTGTAGGTTCTGCCTAAGAATCTCCCGATTGTTTTTGCCTTGGAAGGTGACTCAACGATTACAAGCTTCCGCGTATTTGTACGTGTACGCCGCCGCGTGGTTGTTTTCGTTGATTTTTTGGTTGCCATTGTCAGGCTCCTTACTGCATAAAATTTTACTTTCAAATTAATCACTAAAATAATGATCAAACCAAAATCAGCATATTGCATTAACGCGGTGATGTCAAACTAATAATATTTTCTTTACCTTAGTAGTCAGCTAAATTTGACGGAAAGCGAAATTCATTTAGCAGATCATTGGCACAAAGAATCGGCTTTGCTCCGGCCGCAATTAACTCGTTACAACCGACAGATAAGGGCGCGTCAATTCGACCAGGGACGGCACAGACATTACGATTTTCCTGTAAAGCGATGTTAGCCGTAATTAAACTGCCACTTTTCTTTTTACCTTCTACCACCAAGCAAGTATGACAAAGTCCTGCAATAATGCGGTTGCGTTCAGGAAAATGGTAAGGCAACGGCGGTGTTCCTAAAGGATATTCACTGATGACAAGCCCTTTTTCGGCCACTAATGCCTGCAGTGATTCATTTTCTGGGGGATAAGCCTGGTCTAATCCAGATCCAATGACGCCAATCGTATGTCCGCCAAAATGCAAGGCGACTTGTTGGGCAGTGGAGTCAATCCCCCGTGCTAAGCCACTGACGATCGTCAAATGATGTTTAACCATCGGCGGAATTAGGCCTCTCACAACGGATTGCCCATAGGTTGTCATTTGTCGACTGCCTACAACGGCTAAACACTTATCGTCACGCATTAAATCAGCATTACCTTGATAGAAAAGCACAATTGGCGGGCAATAGCTTTCCCTAAGCTGTGGCGGATAGAGATCATCTAAGATCGTGATAAAGTGCTGAGATTGGTTGAATTGAATAGTTTCGTCTAACTTTTTGCTTGACCAATTATTCATCAAGGCTGTTTGTGAATTCAAAGTCAGCCCCGCTCCATTTGCAATCTTAGCCATATCATCAAAGCAGTAAGTGCTGCTAGCCTGTTGCCAAAGATGATACTTTGATAGTATTCCAATACCTTTGCATAATGCTAAGCGTAATAAGAACTCTCGTGGTTGCATAAAAAATTCCTCCCATCATAAAGATACGGAGGAATCATTTTGATTACTTTAAATATTTTTTTACTGGGGCAAAAGAACGGCGATGAATCGGTGTAGCACCGTATTGCTGCAGGGCTTTTAAATGTTGCGCTGTCCCGTAACCCATGTTTTGTGCAAATCCATATTCAGGATACAGGCGATCATAATCGCGCATTAAGTGATCACGGTATTCCTTGGCCACGATACTAGCAGCTGCCACACTGATGCTCTTCTGGTCGCCCTTGATTAAGGTTGTTTGTGGAATTGGTGTCTTTAGCGGGACTGCATCGACAATCAAGTGACTTGGTCGATGGTGCAGATGCGCCACTGATCTCAGCATTGCCTGCTGAGTGGCCGCGTAGATATTAAGCTGATCAATTGTTTGTCTATCGTTGACAGCTATGCTAACTTCCACCGCTTCGTTTACGATTTTGAGGTACAGAGATTCTCGCTCGTGTCGCGTCAGTTGCTTGGAATCCGTAACTGCCACTAAATCGAAATCGGGGTTGAGAATCACTGCGCAGGTGACGACCGGACCAGCTAAGGGGCCCCGCCCTACTTCGTCCATGCCAGCGACATACTGGTTGCCATGGGACCATAGAGCTTTTTCGTAAGCAAAACGTTTTCTAAAGGCTGCCTGGGCGGCTTCTTGGCGTTTTAGCCGGCGACGAGTACTCTGCAGTGCCTGTTGCACACCTCGCCTGTCGTCCGCCTTTAAACTGAGGAATAACGGATCTTCTGTAGAGCTGACTTGTTTTAGCAAGTCACGAATTTGCTTAACAGTTTTTCTTGATTTTGTCATGGTCTATTCCTGCTTATCTGATAGATCTTGTGGGCTTTCCAGTGAAATTTTACCCAGTTTGCCGCGCCGAATCTCAAAAATAAGGCGTTCACTGCCGCGATCATAGTCATCGCGAAAACCCATCTTAGCGGTGATAGTCAGTAGCAGGTCAGCGTCACTGACACTCTCTTCGAAATCCTGCTCTGACAAACGGTAGCGATTCATCAGTTCTTTTTGGCGGAACTTGCGTAAATACTGGAGAGCATATAAAGCCACGTCATCTTTGGGGTAAAGGCTGTCTTTAATGGCCCCACTGATAGCCAGCAGTTTTGCTTGATCCTGATTGGCAAATTTTGGCCATAATACACCTGGAGTATCCAGCAGTTCCAAGTCGGCAGACGAACGAAGCCATTGTTGTCCAGTCGTAACCCCGGGACGGTTGGCAGTAGCTGCCACGTTTTTGCCGACTAAATGGTTCAAAAGCGTCGACTTACCAACATTAGGGACACCAACGCACATGGCTCGGATTGGTCTCTTCTTCATACCTTTGTCTTTTTCCGCAGCCAATTTATCATGAAGAATTCTTTTGACGGTTGAGGTAACTTGACCCTTAATCTTATTGCCACGGGAATCAAGTGCGATGGCAGCCTGATTATGGTGATTGAAGTAGTCAAGCCATTGCTGGGTAATATTAGGATCGGCGAGATCAGCTTTTGTAAGAATTAGCAGACGTGGTTTCTGTCCTGCGGCTAGAGCAACTTCCGGGTTTTGCGAAGAGTATGGTATCCGCGCGTCAACCAACTCAAAAACAATATCAACTTGCGACATCTTTTCCCGGATTAAACGCAGTGCTTTCGCCATATGACCAGGAAACCATTGAATATCAGCCATTGATAATTCCTCCTAGTTCATTTTGTCCAAATACATTTGCCAAGCTTTATCAAAAATTGTCATGGTTGGCAGGTAATCCGCGTTTTCCTCCAAGTAATGAGAAATTTCTTCAAAATTTTGGGATTGCTTTGGAAACGCAGAATCGTAAAAAGCATTATTAGCAAATTGTTCAACTTCATCCGGTTTATTCGGCTGACGCAAAGTCATCAAAAAATGGTAAAAACTTTGCCGATACATGATTGACTTCCTCCTAGCGTGTTTGACTATGTGGTGGGATAGCAATTTGGATCTTAAATTGCCCCTTTGTCATGTTGATTTCCTTAGCTGAATAGCGCAGTTGCTTGCTACGACTGTATTTATTTAAATCAAGAAGGACGGTCTTAGAGTGTTGGTTAATAGTAACCCACTTTGGTAATTTATAGGTATTTTCTACATAGCCCATCACAAAACTAACCGGTAAATTTAAACGGCCGACAGCTAAGCCCTTGGCCCTAAGCAAGACATTACCATTGCTTAACCTCTTAGGAACACAATTCAAGGCAAACTGTACTTTAGCTCCCAAGACCTTAGTTTTGCCAATCAGAGTGGCATACTTAGGCCCGACGATGAACCGATACTTAATTTTACTATTGTGCAAAAAATGATTGAGGTAATTGGAGGATAAGGCATTAACTTGTTTGCGGTTAAGATCAACTTGCACTGCGTTATCCGTTTTACGGTACGCTGGGGTACCCATCATGTTGGAAGGAACGGGAGCAGTGATTTTGTGATAAACCACCCCACCAGAAATAAGTAAAATTGCTACAAGAGCAAAGAAAGCCCATTTCCACCAATTATGCTGATGCCCTTGCGATGATCTTTTTTCTGTCATTTGTTAGCCTCACTTTTCTGATAAGCCCAACCATTGTGATGTTGCATTGACTTGAATAGGCGATCCGCCATTTTTTCGTAGCCACGGTGGTTAGGGTGAAAGTTGTCTTCAGTAGAAATATAGTTATTTAAGTTCTGATTTTTATGGTTCAGAATCGATGTCACTTGTTTTTGTGAAAGTTGATCCGTACCGCTCTTCTGCGCAGCATGGACGAGCTTTTGCCGTGATGCTTTGCTGTGGTACTGGCCATAAGACATTAAGTGATCGATGTTGACGAAATAAGCATTATTGTCTTCGCCCACGGTTTCACTCGTAATACGATTCCACTGGGCAATCGATCGGGTGATTGACGTGACATTAGCAAAATACGTGTAGACGGGATTATAAATACTTAAGACAAAAATTGGTGCACGTGGATTTTCTTTTCTAATGGCAGCCATCAGTTTTGTCAATTTCTGCTGGTATTGGTTACCACTCTTAGCAACGTCGGAATTAATCTCTTTTTCACTATTCGTGCTAATGATCTTTTCCAATGTCTGCATTAGATCATTGCCGCCAACGGTCATCGTAATCACATCGGCTTTGCGTAAATCATGACGCATCTGTTTTTGGTGATTAAGACGGTATAAGATCTGATCAGAACGATCACCACTAACCCCATAGTTAACTGTGCTAACTTTCGTGTGGTAATGGTGATGGATTTTGTGAGCAACGATGCTGACGTAGCCACCCTTTTTCTGCTCGTCACCTTGACCATACGTTAATGAATCACCAATAGCATAGAGATGAATATGCTTTTTTACTTTTTTGATTTGACGATGAGTGTGAACATGATTTTGCGGAGCAGTTGAAGGCCTGCTCAGATAAAACCAATATCCAGTTGCTGCAATCAGCATCACTATAACGATACCGACCATTATTTTGACAGCTTTTTTCAACCACGATTCACCCTTTCAATAAGCAAGGCTGCGCAATCCCAACGGTTCACGCAGCCTCAATAATTTATTCAGTGAAATACATTAGACAACAGGCACCCATTCCAGTATGAGTGGCAATAATTGGGACGGTCTCGCGAACCACAATTGGAATCTTAGGATACAACTTCGTTAACCGATCCTTTAGACGATTAACTTCCTTCATACCTTCCACATGGGAAATACCAATGGCCTTAACTGTAGGACCTTCACTCATGTTTTGCAGGATCTTATCCCATTCTTTATGGATAGCTTTAGTGCCACGGCCTTTCATAGCAATATGGATTTGCCCGCCATAGACTTGAAGCATCACTTTAATATTGAGCAAACTGGAGAGAGCTCCTGCAAAGCGATTAATTCGGCCGCCAGCCACTAAGTTGTGAAGGTTATCGATTGCCAGGTACAATTTTGATTTGCTCAGCACTTCTTTCATCCGCGCAACAGCATCGTCGACAGTACCGCCTGCTTCGATCACCTTGGCAGCTTCAATAATTTCAAATGCCATACCACGATCAGTACTTTGGGAATCATAAACCGTTACTTTTGTCTTAGACATGTTGGCTGCTTGCTCAGCGGTATGGACAGTTCCTGAAATTGAGGCCATCATAGTAACACAAAGGACCTCACTACCATCTTCACCCAATTTATCAAATGTCTCAACGAATTTGCCAATTGGTGGTTGTGAAGTGGTTGGCAATGACTTAGCATTAGCCATCATTTGCGGGAACTGATCGTTAGTAATAGTTTCCCGTTCAACATAAATAGTCCCATCGATCATGACATTGAGGGGGATGATCGTGATACCATATTTTTTAATTTCGTCTTCGGTTAAACCAGCTGAAGAATCAGCTACAATCTTAATTTTAGCCATTGCGACATAACACTTCCTAGATAATTCTTTTATGCTATAATATATCTAGTTATCAAAACTAGCAAGCGCATTTTTAATACTAGCTAAGTAGAAAAACCATGTTATTGTCAGTATAACAGAAGTTCTACTTAATTTCATTGAATCCATAAGAGTCTGCTTTAGGAGGTTAATTAATTATATGACCATCGTAAATCCTAAAAAAACACTTTTAATTGAAATTGGTAATGCTGTTACCCATGGACTGGGAGCAATCATGTCAATTGTGGGTCTTGTGTTTCTTATCATCAAGGCAGTGAATACCGGTAGTCCCATGAGAGTTGTGACTTTCAGCATTTATGGAGCAGTCTTAATTCTCTTTTACCTATCATCATGTCTGTATCATGCCCTTATCTACACGCGCGCACGTCATGTTTTCAGAATTTTTGATCATTCCATGATCTTTCTCGTCATCGCGGCTACCTACACCCCATATTGCTTAGTTGCTATTCGTGGGTGGTTAGGTTGGACCCTTTTTGGCGTGATATGGGCTTTAGCTATCTTAGGAGTTGTCCACAAAGCCATTCACCTCAAAAATCACGGCAAAAGTCACCTGTCGACAATTCTTTATGTCGTAATGGGCTGGCTTTGCATGATAGCATTTTTCCCACTTTGGGATGCTCTAGGTCCTTTGGGCTTTAGTTTGCTCTTGGCAGGTGGTATCACCTTCACCCTGGGAGCAATCTTATACAGTTTTCCAACTGCCTATACGCATCTTATTTGGCACATCTTCGTTCTAATTGGAACAACGTTAATGTACTTTTCCATCCTATTGTGCTGTTAATGCCCACGTATTAAAAGTACAATTGGGTTCACCATCGCGACTAGCAACAACTTTCTTTTGGCTAACCAAGTGCCACCGTTTCATATTTAACGGTGGCATTTTTGTATCCGATGGATATTTGCCATCCAAAATCGTTTGATATAAGCAATCTGCCAATGGCAATAATTGGCGAAAAACAGTTGCGCCACCAATCACAAAAATATCTTCTTTTGTCGAAGATAGGAGTCGTTTGACCTCGCTTAGGGATGAAAGTTGATGAACTCCAGGTAATTGCAAAGATGAATGAGTTAAAACATAGTTATCACGGTGAGGTAAGGGACGACTGCCCATGGATTCGAAGGTTTTCCGTCCCATTACAACTGGATGGCCAGTGGTTAACTTGCGAAAGTGCACCATATCCTCATGTGAATGCCAAGGCATCGACCCCTGATAACCAATGGTACCATTGCGGTCTTGCGCCCAAATAAAATTTAACATAAGCAACCTCTTAAACTGCTACTGGTGCCTTAATTGAACCTTCATGAGTATATCCTTCCAGTTGGATATCGGACATTTGATACTGGTCAATTGGCTTCGGTTCGTCAGGCAAAATCAGTTTTGGTGCAGCGTGTGGTGTTCTGGACAGTTGTTCCTTAATCTGATCAAAGTGGTTGATATAAATATGAGCATCGCCCAACGTATGTACAAAATCGCCCACTTGCAGATGGCACTGGTGAGCAATCATGTGGGTCAGTAAAGCATAACTAGCGATATTAAAAGGTACACCTAAGAAAATATCGGCGCTTCGCTGATACAACTGGCAACTTAATTTGCCGTCGTTCACGTAAAATTGGAACATCGTATGGCAAGGCGGTAAAGCCATACTAGGCACATCCTCAGGATTCCAAGCAGTCACAATCAGACGGCGCGAATGAGGATTAGTTTTAATTTGTTCAATGACGTTACCTAACTGGTCAATAAATTGACCATTGCTCGTGCGCCAATGACGCCACTGCTTGCCGTAAATGTTGCCAAGTTCACCATATTTCTTAGCAAAATTTTCATCATCCAAAATCCGTTGACAGAACATCTTTTTTTGTGTTTGATATTCTTTATTGAATTCCGGATCTTTCAGTGAACGGCGGCCAAAGTCTGTCATGTCTGGACCTTGGTATTCATCACTATTGACCCAATTTTTAAAGGCCCACTCATCCCAAATATGATTTTTGTGTTGCAGAAGGAAACGAATATTCGAATCCCCACGCAAAAACCACAGCAATTCACTTTTAATTAAGCCAAATGGGACCCGTTTAGTGGTTAGGATTGGGAAACCCTTTTGTAAATTAAAGCGCATCTGATAGCCAAAAACAGAACGGGTACCCGTTCCAGTTCGATCATCCTTAAAATGGCCGTTTTCCATTACATAACGCGCCAAATTGAGATATTGATCCTCATTTTCATTAATACTCATTTTTAACTCCTCACAGTTGGTCATTGTCAACAAATTGACTGAGATACTCCCAGCGTTTCATCTTAGTATCACTCTCTTGGTTGAGTTGATCTAACTGCTTCTGAAGGTCGGCAAGTTTATCGTAATTACTGCCGTTAGCAGCCATTTCATTTTGAACTTCTTTGATTTGCTGATCCAGTTTGTCCAAAGCAGGTTCAAGATCTTTCCACTCTAACTTTTCCTTATAAGTAAGTTTGGTTTTCTTTGAACTAGACTTTTTAGTGGTGTCCTTTGTCTTCTTCGACTTTGGTTGATTTGATGAAGTTTTTTGTGTATTGGACTTTTTGGATGACAGATGGTCTTGCAGATAGTCGGTAAAAAGACCAGTGTAGCGCTCAATTTTGGCGTTACCATCAAAGATCAAGAGATCAGTAGCCACTTTATCCAAGAAATAGCGGTCGTGAGAGACAGTAATGACAGTTCCATTAAAGTTATCAATGTAATCTTCTAGAACAGTCAGCGTGCTAATATCTAAATCGTTCGTCGGTTCGTCCAACAACAAAACATTAGGTTGCTGCATCAGTATTTTAAGCAAATACAAACGACGTTGTTCACCACCAGAAAGTTTGCGAATCAACGTTCCGTGCATGAAACGTGGGAACAAGAAACGTTCCAACAATTGTGTGACGCTGACCCGCTGGCCATTAGCATCTGTAACGCTATCCGCCACTTGACTGAGGTAGTTAATCATCCGCATATCTTCGTCAATGGGTTCAGTTTGTTGAGTGTAGTAACCGAGTTTGACGGTTTCACCCAATTTGACTGTCCCACTATCAACGGGGACTTTCCCAGCGATCACGTTCAGCAAACTACTTTTTCCTGCCCCATTTTCTCCGGTAATACCAATCCGGTCACCTGGTTTGACAAGCCAATCAAAGTTTTTCAGTAGTTGGTGATCACCTAATTTTAGGTTAACGTCTTTCATACTTAGGACATCTTTGCCTAAACGCTGAGAACCTAAACCGATATCAACGCTACCCTCAGTTTTTAACTTGCCGACGTGTTGACTCAGTTCGTTAAAGCGATTAATGCGACCTTTTTGTTTGGTAGACCGCGCTTTGGCACCAGTACGCATCCAAGCCAGCTCTTTTTTATACAATTGCTGGCGCTTGTGTTCAGCTGTAGCAGCTTTTTCTTCTCGCTCAGCTTTTTGACGGACATATTCCTGGTAATTGCCATCATACTGATACAACTTACCAAAAGATAATTCCCAAATATGGTTGGTTACTTCATCCAAAAAGTATCGATCATGGGTGACAACCAAAACAGCCCCGCGATATTTTGCGAGATAATCCTGCAGCCAGATAATTGAGTCAAAGTCTAAGTGGTTTGTAGGTTCGTCCAATAGTAATAAATCGGGTTGTTGAATCAGTACTTGGGCTAAACCAACCCGCTTTTGCTGACCACCAGACATTTGGCCAATCCGCTGGTTCATATCTTTAATTTTTAGTTGAGTTAAGACTGTTTCAACACGGCTTTGAACTTCCCATGCATTTTGTTGGTCCATCTTTAACTGTAAGTCATTTAATTGACTTAATGCGGATTGATCTTCAGGGTGTTGACTAACCGTCTGTAATACTCGCTCATACTGACGAATCAACTGAAATAAAGATTGGTCACCAGCCAAAACAGCATCAAGAATGTCTTTGTTCGGATCCAGCTTTGGTTGTTGTAAAAGATAACCCATGGAGTAATCTTTTGGTTTTTCAAAAGATCCAGCTTCTGGACTGTTAAGGCCAGCTATTACGTTTAAAAGAGACGTCTTTCCGCTGCCATTAACACCGATTAAACCAATTCTGTCATGTTCTTTAATCAGGAATGAAACATTTTTAAAAAGTATCTTTTCGCCATAAGTGCTTGTTAACCCTTCAGCACGCAGGGTTTGCATTATTGTTGGCCCCTTTCTTGTTTAACGTATTCCATTAACTTTTCGTGGTTATTTGGCAATTTACCATACAAAACCTTGACTTGTAGATCATGAATCAACTTGCCCATTTCTGGTCCGGGCTTAACGACTTGAGCATCTAGCAAGTCAGAACCATTGATAGCTAATTCTTTTTTGTATTTTAGCGGTAAGTGCTGGTATGCACTATCAAGCTCACTTTGCATCATATTCCAATTGAAAATTGCGGCAACGCGGTTAGCATTATACAAGCCATCCTGGCCTGCTTCAAACATTTCCTCTCGAGTGAATGAACGACGTTTAATGGAGGTAACTGCAGGTACCACTTTCTTAACATCATCGATCAATTTATTAGATAATTTCCAACTACGTAAGAACTTAACAAGTTCGTCGGACTGCAGATAGAGGGCCACTGCCAACGTGCTCCAAGCCTGAGTTGGATTATCCAAAGGCCAGCGGTTTGATAAAACTAACTGACCTAACTCATTTTTATAGTCAGCTAATCCTGGGCAGTACTTATAGAGGTTGGTCTTAAGCATTACCGATAAACCAGCGGATGCGTTCTGCCCTAATAAAAGTTTTTGCATTTCCACTTGAATCCGCTCAACAGCAATCTTGGAAAGCAGTGATGCATTATCACTAATCCCTTTTACAGTGGCATCGTCGATTTTGAAATTAAGACGACTGGCAAAGCGAACAGCCCTCATCATTCGCAAAGCATCTTCGTGGAAACGAGTATCAGGATCACCAACTGCCCGAATGAGCTGACGCTTTAAGTCCCCTAATCCATTGAATTCATCAATGATTTCACCATTTTCTTTCATTGCTAAGGCGTTAATGGTGAAATCGCGGCGTTTAAGATCCTCTAGAAGTGAACGGACAAAGGTCACCTTGTCAGGACGCCGGTAGTCTTGATAGCCGGATTCAGTACGGAAAGTTGTAATTTCATAGCTATGATGATTATCCAAAACCATTACAGTACCGTGCTCGATGCCGGTATCAACCGTATGGTCAAAAAGCGATTTCACTTCTTTTGGATATGCACTGGTAGCAATATCAATGTCGTGGATGTCATCACCTAATAAAGTATCGCGGACGCATCCGCCGACAAAATAGGCTTCATACCCAGCTTTTTCTAACCGTTGAAGAATTGGACGTGCTGGATTAAATATTTTTGGTAACTGCTCTATTTTCATTATTCGTCATTCCTTAATTACGGATTTCACTTTTTCATTTTAACAAATATATGAAGCAAATGTTAGTTGTGGGGGTTGTTGTTATAGTTTCTTTTTTGTGGTAAGTTAAGGTAAATAATTATATATTAGAAAGGAACGGTCAAAATGTCAAAGTTGCAATTCCCTTACCAAAAAAATTTCGCGTTATTTTTAAAGACCCAATCGCTATCACCAACCACGATTGCTAGTTATGAATCGACAATTACGGCTTTTTACACTTTCCTGCTAGCCAACCGACCTCAATCGTTAGCCGATGGAATCCGTTCAGTTAATGAAACAGACGTCCGGTCTTTTTTTGATTACCTCCAGCAAAGCCGTCAAATTACCCTTGGATCCTACAATAAAACACTGACTCAACTGAACCGCTATTTTACCTATCTCTTTTCACACCATCTCTCTGACCAACTACCCACTCTTCCCCTACATGGCAAGCAAGTAAGTGAAAAGACCGATATTAACTTTGTTTGGTTGAAAAAAATGGATGCGGTCTTAGCCGATTCACACCTTCATTTTTACACCAGGATGACTCTCCTGCTTTTGGCACACGGTTACACCGTCAACGAATTCCTTCAACCCGGGTTTTACAAGGTATATCAAAAGATGAAGTCCCAAAATCAAGAAGAACTGAACTTTCGGCAATCTTATCAAGACTTCATCCGGCCAATTCAAGAAAAACAAGCTTCCTCCGACATCTTTTTAAAGAAGCGCCTTGATTTAAACCATCCGCAGTTAACCAACCCTGCTCTACATAAATATCTCAAAAGCGATCAAGAATATATCGGCTTTACAATCTC
Organism: Limosilactobacillus sp.; assembly: GCF_040772465.1. Lineage (GTDB taxonomy): Bacteria > Bacillota > Bacilli > Lactobacillales > Lactobacillaceae > Limosilactobacillus. Next base: position 116,988 of record NZ_JAXGYB010000002.1, read on the forward strand.
ACCAGCGAAACTCCACCAAGCGTACGTTTGTTATCAGCTCAAACGTCTTGAAGGAAAATCGGATCATGAAATTGAACAGGTCCTTAATTTGGACCCCCAGTCGTTGCTCTACTTTAAAAAATTATTGATTCAGAATAATCTCTAAAAAAAAGGAGCATGGAAACGTGCCAGCAGTCGTTGAAGACTTGGGAATCACGTTCCATCCTCCCTGAAGTTGTTTCGTTAATAATTTTCGTCTGTTAATTCATCTAATCGTTGGACCATCTCTGTATCGGTTGGCACCAGCTTGACATACCGACGAAGAGCGCTTTTTTCTGTTTGCAAATCCCCGCTCTCACGAGCCCAATCGGCATAATCGTGCAAAAATTGCGAATCGTCTTTTAATCCTAGAGCAGCTGCTTGATAAAATTTACCAGCTTTCTCTAATTCTTCCTGCGCCTGGTAAGAACGGGCCAGATTCCACTCAACTTGAGGATCCACCTCGTCATTATTGATCAGTGGCAACAATAGATCCAAATTCTCGCGATGATCACCTTGCTGAATCAAATGCTCACTCAACGCTAAAGTGATCGTCAAGCTTTCGGGGTTTAATTGGTGAGCCTTAATCAGATACTGGCTCCCTAGCTTGGTTTTCCCTAAACGATCAGCTAACTGACCTGCCATCATGAACAATTGTTCATTATACTGGTCAATCCCAAGGCCTTCCTGCATCGTCTTCAATGCGCCTTCATAATTTCCCTGCTTTTCCTGAGCAATGGCTAACTGCGGATAAGCAGAAGGATAATCGGGATCATTATCAATCAAATCAGATAAAGTGTGTTCAGCAGACGTGTAGTCCTTTAAATGCAGCTGGGTCATGCCCATTTGGAAACGAATGTCTGAATTTTGTGATGTCGGGTCAACTTGTTTAAAGTAACCCAGAGCTTGTTCATAACGGCCGCTTTGGGCGTATGACATGGCTAAGCGGCCCGCTAAATCAACCTTTGCAAAGTTAGTGTACCCCTTTTGGATCAAGGCAAAATAAAATGGGACGGCACGTTCAAAGTTTCCCATCAAGTAAAAAAGTTCGGCGTTGGCAAACAACACTGCAGGCTCATCCGGATCCTTACGATATGCTTCCTGGAGCTTGCTTTCGCTAACTTCTAACTCACCCTCAGTTTGGTAAAGGTCAGCCGCAACCAAAAGTGACTGGACATAAGCATCAGAACCTGGTTTAATCGCTGCTAAATAATTTAAGGCCTGATCGTTATGCCCTTCATCAATCGCAATCTCCGCCAAGTTAGTCCGTAATTCATCGTCATCGGGATATGATTTTAGCAGTTTCTCGTAAATTCGTTTAGCACGCTTATCAAAGCCTAAACCATATAGTTCTTCAGCTAGATTAAATAAGGTGTCATCATCATCCTTGCGCAACGCCCAAATATAACTCTTCTTAGCCTCTTTGAGTTGTCCTTTATCCAGCTGATCTAACATGCGTTCGGAGTAAGTCATGTGTGCGATTGCCCCCTCTTATCTTCAAAGCTAAAACAAAAACGGCGGTCAAGTGACCACCGTCAATTTTTTTGTCGTTAATTATTACTTAACGGCATCCTTCAAAGCCTTGCCTGGCTTAAATGCCGGAACCTTGCTTGCAGGAATTTGGATTTCCTTACCAGTTTGTGGGTTACGACCCTTGCGGGCGGCACGGTGACGTACTTCGAAGTTACCGAAGCCGATGAGTTGTACCTTTTCACCCTTGGCAAGTGAAGCCTGGATTGAGCTGAATACTGCATCAACTGCAGCAGTTGCATCCTTCTTCGTCAAGCCAGTTGCAGCTGCAACGTCGTTGACCAATTCTGCCTTGTTTGCCATTAGAATTCACCTCCCAGAAGCCGTAACCAAAATTACGGCAGTGCTCAGTTAATTTTGAGTGGTCCAAAATTAACGAAATAATAACGAAAAGTCGTATCATTTCGGTTTTTACGTTACCATAATGAAACGCTCACCGCAAGCGGTTCTAGGCGTTTTTTTAGTTTTTTTGATTTAATGAAACTTTGTACCGAAATTAACATTTTGTTACTTTAATTATTGTCTTCTTCGACTGATCAACTTAATCGGTGTTCCCGTAAAGTCAAAAGCCGCCCGAATTCTGTTTTCCAAATAACGTTGATATGAAAAATGCATCAAGTCAGGGTCGTTCACAAAGCAGACAAAAGTGGGTGGAGCCGTTGCTACTTGCGTCATGTAGTAAATCCGTAACCGCTGGCCATTGACAAGCGGTGTTGGGTTAGCAGCTTGAGCATCGACCAGTACGTCATTCAAGACACTGGATTTAACGTGACGCTGATGATGGTGTTCCACTTTGGCAATTAAATCCGGCAATTGACCTAAACGCTGTTTAGTCTTAGCCGAAACAAAAATAATTGGCGCATAGGATAAGTATTGGAACTGTGAACGGATAAGATTAGTAAAATCGGTCATTGTCGCTTGGTTGTGGTTCTTAATTAGATCCCATTTGTTGACCACGATAATCACTCCACGCCCCGCTTCGTGCGCGTAGCCCGCAACGTGCTTATCGAGTTCGCGGATGCCCTCATCAGCATTCAGTACAACCAAGACAACGTCGGATTCGTCAATCGAACGCATCGCGCGCATTAAGGCATAACGTTCAGTATTTTCGTACAGCTTGCCCTTTTTCTTAATACCAGCCGTATCGACCATTGTAAAATGACGGCCCTGGTCATCTGTAAACTGGGTATTAATTGCATCGCGGGTAGTACCAGCTACGTTGGAAACAATGACCCGGTTTTCCCCCAGAATGGCATTAACTAACGAGGATTTGCCAACGTTGGGACGGCCAATAAGTGAGAAGTGAATTGAATTATCTTTCTCATTAGCAGCGTCTTCAGGGAATTTATCCAAGACCGCATCCAAAAGGTCCCCAATGCCAACCCCGTGAACACTGGAAACTGGATAAGGATCGCCTAAACCAAGTGAATAGAAATCGTAAATTTCCGCTCGCCGCTCAGGATTATCAACCTTATTAACGGCAAGGATCACTGGTTTGTGTGAACGATAGAGGATCCGAGCCACTTGCTCATCGGCATCAGTCACCCCACTATTGATGTCAACAACCATCACAATAACGTCTGCCTCATCAATAGCGATCTCGGCTTGTTGCCGGATTTGTGTCAACATCGGTTGGTCAGACATTTCAATACCACCGGTATCAATCATCCGAAATTGCTTTCCCAACCATTCAGCGTGAGTATAAATCCGATCGCGAGTGACACCAGGGGTATCTTCCACAATTGAAATACGCTCTCCCGCAATGCGATTAAAAAGTGTTGATTTGCCGACGTTGGGGCGACCAACAACGGCTACAATGGGAGTTGCCATCATATACCTCCTTTCAAAAAACAAAGAGGACGCAGCCACAATAACCGCATCCTCATTCTGCTGAATTCACAGCAATGTTAAATTACTTGCCAGCCTTCTTCAGCTTGTCACCGATTAAGTCGCCAAGCGTGAAGCCACTCTCTTCTTCAGGAGCGTTTTGTGCAAAGTTGCTGCGACGACGTGGACGACGATTACCACCACGGTGGTTATTGTTGTTGTCGTCAGCATCAGCTGGCTTTTCTTGCAGAGCCTTGATTGAAAGACCAAGACGTTGACGTTCTGGGTCGACGTTCAAAACTTTAGCCTTGATTTCTTCGCCAGGCTTCAAAACATCAGCTGGAGTAGCGATGTGCTTGTGTGAAATCTGGGAAATGTGAACCAAACCTTCAACACCTGGGAATACTTCAACAAAGGCACCGAAGCTCGTCAGACGACGAACAGTACCAGTCAGAACACTGCCAACTGGAGCCTTTTCTTCAATGTTGTCCCATGGGCCAGGCAGAGTTTGCTTGATGGACAATGAGATCCGTTGACGGTCAGGGTCAACATTCAGAACCTTAACCTTGATCTTTTGACCAGTCTTCAGAACATCAGAAGGCTTGTCAACGTGTTCGTAAGCAATTTCTGAAACGTGGCACAGACCATCGACGCCACCGAGGTCGATAAAGGCACCGAAGTTTGTCATCCGTGCAACAGTACCTTCAACAACGTCACCAGGCTTCAATTCAGCAAAAATCTTCTTAGCAGCAGCTTCGTGCTGAGCCTGAACGATTTCCTTGTGGGAAAGAATCAGACGGTTTTCGCTTGGTTCAATTTCAATGATCTTGAATTCCATTTCCTGACCCTTGAACTGGTTCAGGTCTTCAACATAATGATCAGTAATCATTGAGGCTGGAACAAAGCCACGAACGCCAGCGTCAACAACTAAGCCACCCTTAACAGCCTGAGTAACTTTTGCGGTGATGTGCTCGCCGGCATCGAACTTAGCTTGAATGTCGTCCCATACCTTACGAGCTTCTAAGCGCCGGTGTGAAAGCAGGTAACTGCCGTTTTCCTTGTCACTGTCAATCTTAGCAATAACAACCAGATCCAGTTCGTCACCCTTCTTAACCGCAGCATTGACATCTTCAACAGGAGTAGTAGACAGTTCCTTGGCAGGAACAACACCTTCAACACCTGCGTCTTCAATACCAACGATTACTTGGCGATCGTCATCGATCTGCAGTACCTTACCCTTAACAACATCCCCAACCTTAATTGTTTTGATGCTATCAAGAGCCTTTAACATTGCGTCTTTGTTTTCGTTTTCAGCCATTAAAAAATCCTCCTTGCAACACAACTCTGGCTCTTAGTTTACCAGAAAAAGCCCCGTAATGCCAACAATAAATTAAATTAAGCACGAGCTTTTTTGATAATTGCCGCAATCTTGTCCGTCACCTGAGCAATAGACAGGCTCGTCGTGTCGATTTCTGTCGCATCCTCTGCTTTTTTCAATGGAGAAACTTTACGGGTTGAATCCTTCTGGTCACGTAATTTAATGGCTTTTTCGATTTCTTCCAAAGGGGCGGTTGGAATGCCCTTTTGAACATTTTCACGATACCGCCGAAGGGCACGTTCGTGCGCAGTAGCAACGAGGAAAATTTTAACTTGGGCATCTGGGAGGACAGTGGTTCCGATATCACGACCGTCCATCACAATTCCGCCCCGACTTGCAATCTGACGTTGTTGTTTAGTCATCTCGGCCCTCACAGCGGGGATCGCTGCTACCGTCGAAACATTAGCACTGACCTCTGCTTCCCGAATTTGGCGAGTCACATCTTGGCCATCGATGAAAACTAACTGGTCAGGATCACCGGGCTTAAAGCTAATCGTAATGCTTTGTGCAAGTGCAATAACAGCTTCGTTATCCTGTAAATCAATTTTGTGGCGAAGAGCCGCTAGCGTAACGGAACGATACATCGCACCCGTATCGCAATAAACATAGTTAAATCGTTTAGCAAGCAGTTTTGCAACGGTACTCTTACCTGAGGAAGCCGGCCCATCGATCGCTACTTGAATTTTTTCTGTCAAAATACCAAACTCCTTTATTTAACACGCAGACGTTGACCAGGATGCAACGGGGTCGATGGTGAAATATTATTGAGCCTTGCTAACTCTTGGACAGTTAGACCGTTGTTAACAGCTACCCGGTAAATCCCCTGTCCCGATTCAACCGTTGCATACTGGCTATTGGATCTGCTGCTAGTTGAACTGGATGAGCTCATTGTCGAACTCGATACCGACTGTGAACTCACATTTGCATTCGATTCTTGGCTACTGTGGTGCTTGCGTTCCTTGCTTGATTTGGTTTGAGTCTTATGTTTAGGCTGTTTAGACTTACTCGCCCTACTGCTGGTGCTTTTAGAACGCGCAACTCGTTCACTTCGTACCGGATGATTAAAAGACTGTTGGTGGTGGACCCAAAAAATTACCGGGGCCGCCGCTAGGATAATAATAATCAGTACTAAAACGGTCGTGATCATCGAATTATGTGAATCACGTTTACGATGTTCAGTTCGTGATAAGTGACCGTCCTGACCCATGTCAGGATCATCAGTGAAAGTCTTATCCCAGAGCTTATCACCATCGTGGTGTTGATCTTCGCGTCGTTCGCTCATCAATCAATTCCTCCTCAAAAACACTTTAAAATAAATTGTAGCGCACTTAAACAAATAATGTCCACTGTATTCGCAACTTAGAAAAACAGTTTTTTTAACCGTTCTTGCCAATCTAACGCACCTGATTTTAGTTCTTTTTTGCTGGTACTTGCTGGCAACGACATCTTACCTAACCAGTCTGGCTGATGAATGGAGCAGCACCATTTTAGCGTTTTGCTAGAGTCATTCTCACCAAAAGCTTCTAAAAGAAAATCTCGCTTGCAGGTCTCTGACTTGACATAATCCAACATTTGCCAAACTTGTTGGGATGAATTACTCCATCTTTTCTTAAAAAATAAAGCGATGTCTTCGGGATTCATTCCGTGATCAAGGTAAAAACTAATGACATCCCCGTCACGTCCCAAATCACTAGCCTTAATTTGGCGGTGGAGATAAGCCTTCATCAAAGATGCAGAAGGAACATCAGTTGATTGCAGCTGCAGTGCCAGCTGTTCATCCCCTGGTGCGTAGAGCAAAACAGCAGCGGCTTGTTTCCCATCACGACCAGCCCGGCCAATTTCCTGGACATAACTAGTTAGGGATGGTGGCATGTGATAATGCAGAACGTAACGAATATTATCCTTGTCGATGCCCATTCCAAAAGCACTAGTTGCGCAAATGACATCCAGATCACCATTCATAAATTGTTGTTGGATCCTATAACGCTCTATCGCTGAAATACCAGCATGATAAGCGGCTACGGTCAACTTAAATTGTGTAGATAGCCACTGTGCAAGTTCACTAGCGAGACGGCGACTGGAAAAATAAACGACCCCGCTCGGTCCCAAGCTTTTAATATAATCTAGTAATTTTTGCCGTTTGTCCTGAACAGATTGGCACTGCTCAACTGCCAAAAAAATATTGGGTCGATTCACCGAACGAATAACACGGTGGACATCTGATAAATGCAGGCTGTGGCAAATATCGTCAGCAACAGCGGCAGAAGCAGTCGCTGTCAACATTAACGTCGTCGGGTGGCCTAATGTTCTTAACACATCCCCCAAAAGCAGATATTCTGGGCGAAAATCAGGTCCCCACTGTGAGATGCAATGGGCTTCATCGATAACAAACAATGCAATTCTAGCCCTCTGCAAGCCTTTGAGCACCGGCACAGTATTGAGCATTTCGGGAGAAACAAAAATAAAGTGAAACGTTGTTAGACGTCTTAAGACATCCGTCTTTTCCCGCTTTGATAATAAAGAACTGAGAACAACAACGTGCTTTTCACCCCGCAAACGCAAACGATTTTCCTGATCCTGCATTAAAGAAATCAGTGGTGATACAACCACAATCGTCCCGTCCAATAAACAAGCGGGCAATTGATAGAGCAAGCTTTTGCCTGCCCCCGTCGGTAAAACCGCTAATGTATCTTGCCCCGCCATCACAAAGCGCAAAGTAGCTAACTGACCAGGGCGAAATGAGCGATAGCCAAAGTAATGCGTCAGAGCGCTTTTTAACTGAGAATCACTAAACACGTTCTTCGCCACTTTTCAAAATTTGGTAAGCCCGGAACTCAAAAAATGCTGCTGCATTGTCCTGACCGGAAACTGCCTGAAAACGCCAATGATCTACTGGGCCCGCGTACTGGTGACTGAGCTGCTGGATTAATTTTTCACCAAGCAGCTGCTGCAAGTTGACGCAGCCAGGTACCAGAATGGCAGCCTGCAATAAATGTTCCCGAATCGTCGATACTTTTAGCCTGCGTCTCTTGGCAATTGTTTCAACAGTAATCCCTTGCTGAAACAGTTTTAAGGTCTGGCTAGTGGTGAAATTAAGCGGTGAAGCGGGAACTAACGACCGGCACAAATGGGCTAAGGGTCCATCATCTTGTAAAATCATCCGACCAACACCAGCCCATAAATCCCGCTGCATCACTGGTAATTCCATCGGCAATACTTCCAGTCTCTGTAATGCATCCTGGTCAGTCCACCCAATCTGACCAAAGCCCGGCAACTGATAAACTAATAGCGTGGCTAAACGCATATCAGTTCTTGCCAGTTCATTTCCCCAGTTGAAGACTTCTTGGTAAACCCCATGGCATAGCTGTTCTAGTGGTTGCTTCAACCAGGCATGAACTACACCTAATTCTGATGGTGAATTCGTGATCGGGACATAACGATAATGGTGGTGGGCCAACTGACTAACCGCCTGAACTCCTAACCACAGACGTAAAGGTAAAAGGGGATTATCACCTGTCCAGGACCATCGACCATAATGGGGCCAATAGTGTTGCCGTTTGAAATCACGGACCTTTGCTCGCCCCTGCTGGCTTAATTTGGCAGTCGCCTGTTGAGCATCAACAACTAATAAGCCCTGTTTAGCATATGTCTTTAATTGCTGATCAAAGTGCTCACGTGTCAAGTGGGGCGCGGCCCGTAACCAATCCAGAATTCCATACTGCTGTCCCCAAAATAAAATGGCGACAGTACGGCGACCACGTAAAATCCCTTCAATGACCCGGTAATGACGCGGTTTTTCAGCAAAAAGGGTCAATAAATAATTAATAGTGGTCACCCCCCTTAGATAAAAAACGAACTCATACATTATAAAAGACATGGCCACAATGTGCCATGCCTTTAACATTTACTTTAGGTTAAATTTTTGTGTAATTCTAGCTGGCAAGTGAACCGCCAACAATACAAATACCACCCCAATGATGATCCCCTTGATCAGATTGAATGGAACAACCCCAAACAAAACTAATTGAGGAATGGGCAGCGTTGGTTTCCAATCCCAGATTTTCATATAAATTGGTGTGAGAACGAATAAGTTGAGGAGGGCCATCACGATAGTCATTGAAATCGTAGCAGCCACCATCCCCTTAGCCATTGCTTTGCCGTCCGGTTGGGCCGCCTTTTTGATCACCATGGCAAACGGGATCACCATGGCAACTGCAGCTAAGAAATCACTGCCACTGCCCAACAATGTCCCTACAGATAAGCCATAAACAACCGCGTGCAGCAAGGCTTTAATAGCCGCGACACCAATTCCCATTCCCGGGCCATACAAGATCGTACCCAACAGAACCGGCACGTCTGAAAAATCAACTTTCAAGTATGGTGCAATCGGAATCACCGGAAATTCAAAGAGCATTAAGATAAAACCCAAAGCTCCTAAACAGCCCAACATTGCGACCTGACGAACACGAACATTTTTATCTTTCATCAATATAACCTCCTATGAGGTTATCTCCAAGTTTAACCAATCAAAAAGCCGCTGAATCTTATCTTCAGCGGCTTTTAATCATGGTTTCGTAATTAAACAAAATCTTCTGCTTACCAGACTATACTGTCGGCATCGGAATTTCACCGAATCAACCGTTCACACGGGTTGCGGGCTATAACCGCCGGTCGGGAATCACACCCTGCCTTGAAGATAAACCTAACTTATTTTTTGTTCGCAACTTTAGTATATCACGAAGCACCCAAGAAGACTAGAGCTTGCGTAAAGCTTCTACCTCCGCGGTTCTCAATTTACGAAATTGCCCCGGCATCAAACCATGCAAATTCAAAAAAGCATAACGTTCCCGATGCAACTTGGTCACCGGATGACCCACGGCAGCAAACATTCGCTTCACTTGGTGGTAATGACCCTCGTGGATTGTGATTCGCACAATACACGTCTTTTTTTCATGATCCGTTTCTTCCAAACGCGGGTGGGCTTCATGGGTAAGACGTCCGTCAATCATCACACCCTGGCGTAACTTTTTCATCTCTTCGTTTGTGATGATTCCCTTGAGCTTGGCCACGTATGTCTTATCAACCTCAAAACGGGGATGCATTAGTTTGTTTGCCAAAGCTCCATCATTAGTCATCAACAAAGCACCGGTCGTATCGTAATCAAGACGACCAACGGGATAAACACGCTGACTAACGCCGCCATCCTTGAGAATATCAACGACGGTCCGTCTTCCCTTTTCATCGTGAGCAGAAGAGATCACTTCCCTTGGTTTATCCAAGAGGTAGTATTCCAGCTGCTCCTTTTCGATTGGAACCCCGTCGACCTTGATCTCATCTTGGGAAGAAACCTTTACACCCTGTTCACGAACTACTTGACCATTGACCTCAACCCGACCGGCAGCAATGATCTTTTCTGACTGGCGACGGGAAGCAATTCCCGCCTCAGCCATCACTTTTTGCAATCTTTCCTTTGCCATGTTTTTAATCTCTTTTCTGTTGGCTCTGACGACGCTTTAGTGCCTGCATAAAGATATCACTATCGTAATTGGCAAGGTCATCAGGCAAATCATTCTTTTCCAGTGGCGGAAGGTCATCCAGCGACTGAAGGCCAAAGTAATCTAAAAATTTATCAGTAGTCACGTATTTGAAGGGCCTTCCAGGGGCATCCAAACGACCAGCCGTTTTGACTAAGCCACGAACCGTCAATTTCTGCAAAGACCCTGAACTTTGAACTCCCCGGATATCATCAATTTCAATTCGGGTCAGTGGCTGCTTGTAGGCCACAATGGCCAATACTTCCAACAATGCATTGCTCAGCGGGACAGTCAAAGGCACTTCAAAATAGTGCTTCATCAACGGAGCAAGCTCGGGCTTAGTCGCTAGTCGATAATTTTGTCCTGAATCAAGCAGGACGATAGCAGAATCTGGATCATCTTGATATTTAGTCTGCAATTTTTTTAACATTGCCAGGACCGCGGGCTTCATAAAACCAGTGACCCGGCTCAAATCGCCTAAGCTAATGCCCTGATCACCACTGATGAATAATAAGGCTTCTACTTGTGACAAGTTGGTCATTGCTCTCCACCCTTCTTCACTAGCGCGACAATCAACGGTTTAAACAAGCCCGCTTGGGAAATAAAAACCTGGCCATGCTTGCTCATATCCAGAATAGCCAAAAAAGTCGTAACAAGGTTTTCCCGGGAAGCCTGATCGGCAAATAAGTCGACGAACCGAGCCGGCCCTTTTTCTAGCTGCTGATGCACTGAATGAATGCGATCTTCCACGGTAATCCGTTCGGCTTTCACCGTTCCTGCCATTGGTTTTTCAATCACGTGGCGTTTCAGAACGTCGGCAAATGCCGCCTTCAATTGATCGAGTGTCACCCCAGGAGCGACGTGAGCACTAACCATCCCCTCCGGAACGGTCATGGCTTCCCTGGTATACTCACGGGAACGTAAATTCTCTTTATCTTTTAGCTTGCCGGCGGCCTCTTTATATCGCTGGTATTCTAAAAGGCTTTGGATTAATTCCTCACGGGGATCAGTTTCTTCTTCGGTGTCGTCAACTTCAACGGGCGGTTTGGGCAGTAGCAGGTTGCTCTTAATACGCATCAACGTTGCAGCCATTACAAAGTAATCACCAGCAATCTCCAGCCGGTGCTCCCTCATTGTTTTCAAATACGACATGTACTGAGAAGTAATGGGAACAATCTTAATATCAGTTATTGACATTTGATTTTCCCTAATCAAGTGAAGCAAGAGATCAAGTGGACCTTCAAAGTCCCCTAATTTCAACGTTGGTTGATAAGGATACTTATTGATTACTTCTTGACTCATCCGTTTCCTTCTCCCAGTTAGTAATAAGCGGTTGCGTATTCAACGTTCCCATCACCCTTTTCCGTGGAAAACGCTGCGCAATCGCGGTCAACATCCCATAAACATTGCGGCCGCTACGTTCACTCGGGGTGAAGGACAACCACCTAATCAGGACGTAGTTGTCGCCTTCTTCAACGATAGCGACACCTGTGTAGTGGTCTTCATCCTCACTTTGCCACAAGAAAATTTGTTGACCACTTTGCAAGGACCATTGCATTTCCGCGCGAACTCGCTCAACATCATGCAATTGAGGGGCAAAGGACAAAATCCCCATTACAATTTTTTCGTAATCTTTTCGGTATACAGTTAACATTGTCAAACCTTCCTATGCACGTGGATGATAACGATTATAAACGGCAGACAATCGTTTTCGGGAAACATGGGTATAAATCTGGGTAGTCGTTATATCTGCATGTCCCAGTAGTTCTTGCACCACACGCAAATCAGCCCCGTTTTCCAAAAGGTGGGTTGCAAAGCTATGACGCAGCGTGTGCGGTGTCACGTCCTTATCTATCCCAGCTGCTAACACATCAGCTTTTAAATTTTTCCACACACCCTGCCGACTTAATTGCCGGCCATGCGCGTTTAAAAAGACAAACTGGGAACGCTGTTTCTTCAACAATTTAGGACGTACTTGTCTCAAATACTTTTGCAGCCAATCGATGGCCACTTCGCCGATGGGGATGATACGCTCTTTATCACCCTTACCGCGTGGTTGAATCAAGCCGACTTCCAAATGCAGCTCGCTCAGCGTCAGGTTGATTAATTCACTAACCCGCACGCCGGTAGCATACATTACTTCCCACATTGTCCGATCACGAATGCCTAATTTTTTGGTCGTGTCTGGCACCTCTAGTAGAGCTTGCACTTCGTCTTCCGTCAAAACTGTCGGCAATTTACGCTGTCCTTTCGGTAAAGTTACCAGTTCCAAGGGATCAGAATTAACGATGTGCTGACGCCGTAAATATAGGTAAAACTGCCGCAAAGTACTGACTAAACGGCTAATGCTTTGTCGCGCCCGCCCCTCATTCTGCAAATGAACTAATAGCTGAAGAACGGCAAAACGATCTACTGACTGCCAATCGTTTAGCGCATGCTGCTGAAAATAAGCGGCTGCTTCTATTAAGTCACTGTGATAACTTATGCGGGTATTATCAGCCAGTCCGCGTTGAGATCGTAAAAATTCATCAAAATCATCAACGGGACCCAGTAAATTCTTCTTAATGGGATTGTGCATTTCCGTCATCTGCTTGTTTCAGCAGTTTCAGCATGCCATCCGCTTCTTTAACAAGCCCGGCCTTCATCAAGTGCCCAACAGCCCGCTTAAATTGGCCCTTGCTGATGCCAAATTCTTGGCGAATCGCTGCTGGGTCGCTTTTGTCCGTAAAGGGCAGTTTCCCGTTAATATTATGCTGCAACATCATCAACAGCATTTGCGCATCATCACCAATGGCCTCATAAGCCCGTGGTTTGAGTGACAAATTCAGGCTACCATGGCTGGATATGCCAATTACGCGGGCGTTGACCCGTTCTCCCAAACGCGGTTCACGGTCACGCTCACTAGGATGCACAAAGCCCAATTGGTAATCGTCAGTCAAAACGTGGGTCCCCGTAATTTTGAGACGGATGACGGTGCCTTGGAGGTTGTGGTTCATTAACTTGGCATCAGGTTTTTTAGCAATCGTTTCAAAGAGGTCCTCATCGGCTAATTCGCCCCATAGACGGTCTTTATTGTCCACTTTGAGGTCAATCATCAACCGGTCATTTTCCTGCGGCCATAACTCTTTTTGGGCAGGCAGATCATCGCGTGACACCACGATATCTTTATTGGGTAAGCCAATGTCGACAAAAACACCGAGGTCACGACGCACCCGCACAACAGTCCCGAAGTCGTAATGATCAACTTGAACGGTCGGGATATGCTGGCAAGTCATCTGCAGTTGGTGATTTTCATTTTCATAGACAAAACCACGAACGGATCCACCAATGTGCAGTACTTGGGGACTCTCAGCTTTTGGTAAACGATAGGTTTGCCCATTGCGGTGTGGTTGAACAAAATAATCCTGGTCATTTTCATCAATCATGACGGCAGAAACGACTTTTCCCAGTGCTTGATTCATCCGAATGCCTCCTAGACCTCAATCTTAACCATTACATTTTACACGGCTCTACACTAAAAACCAAGTCTGGCCCACTGATTGCAAAACAAAAAGAGACCGGGTAACGACCCGATCTCTAAATTAAGTTGATGCTTAAGGCTTAGACGCGTTGAATCCGCATCGTGTTAGTGGTACCAGGAGTGCCAACTGGAACACCAGCGACAACGATAATCTGATCACCCTTCTTGGCAAAGCCGCGCTTAAGAGCTTCTTCACCGGCCTTCTTGAACATTTCATCAGTGTTAGCTGGCTTGTCAACGACGATTGGTTGAACACCCCAGTTAACCATCAGGCCAAGAGCAACCCGGTCAGTAAAGGTCATCGCAACGATGTCGGCATCTGGACGGTACTTTGAAATCATCCGGGCAGTGTAACCACTAGCGGTAGCAGCCACGATAGTGTGGATGTTCAATTCTTCAGCGGCCGTCTTAACAGCAGAACCAATTGATTCAGTAACGTCAGAAGTATCGAAGTCAAAGGTTTCAGTCCCGAATTCCTTCAGACGACCTTCAGCCTTGATGTCGATCCGGTTCATCGTTGCAACTGATTCAACTGGGTAGTCACCGTTAGCACTTTCACCGGAAAGCATGGTAGCGTCAGTACCGTCAAAAATAGAGTTAGCAACGTCAGAAACTTCGGCACGAGTTGGCCGTGGGTTTTCTTGCATTGAGTCCAGCATTTGCGTAGCCGTGATAACTGGCTTACCGAGCAAGTTGCACTTGCGAATCAAAGTCTTTTGAACCAACGGAACGTTTTCGGCTGGAATTTCAACACCCATGTCACCACGGGCAACCATCAGGCCATCAGAAACCTTGATAATGTCATCAAAGTTGTTGATACCTTCTTGAGATTCGATCTTAGGGAAGATCTGAACATCTTCCATGTGCTTTTCCTTAAGCAGTGCCCGAATGTCCAGAACGTCTTGTGGCTTCCGAACAAATGAAGCTGAGATGTAGTTAATCCCATTGTCACAACCAAAACGGATGTCATCTGAGTCCTTCTTGGTAATCCCTGGCAGGTTGATGGAAACACCAGGTGCGTTAACACCCTTCCGAGAACCCATCACACCATCGTTTTCAGCGACAGTAACCAGTTCCTTGTTGGCATCATCTTTTGCAGTGATCTTGAAGTCCAGCAGGCCATCGTCAACCAAAACATGACCGCCAACATGAGTGTCATCGTAAAGGCCTGGATAAGTAACAGCAATCTTATCATGGGTTCCTTCCAGTGAGTCATCCATTGAAATCCGCAGCTTATCGCCAGTGTGGAATTCAATCTTGCCGTCTTTTTGAACAGTGGTCCGGATTTCAGCACCCTTCGTGTCCAGCATAATCCCAACACGCTTACCAGTGATCTTTTCGGCCTTGTGGACGTTTTGCATCCGGCCTAAGTGTTCTGGGTGATCACCGTGTGAGAAATTGAAACGGAAAATGTTAGCACCCGCATTAATTAACTTCACAATTGTGTCGACATCAGTGCTGGCAGGACCCAGCGTGCTGACAATCTTTGTCTTCTTCATCAGTGACATCTCTCCTTTGTGTTGATGCGTAAAACGGTAATTGTTCATTACCGAACACAGATAAATAATACCACTTTTTCATTCGGATGTTCCACTATTTTCAATTAGTAAAGTTAGTAGTAACGATTAAAAACGCTTTCAATTAATAATTGATTCTATTTTTCTTGAAGATGCTGCAAGAGCACGTTAGCGCTGCCAAAAGCATCGATTAAGGCTGCTCGCGTGCTTTCGTCGGTTGCCAGTGACTGTTGACGCGGTTGTAAAAATTGTTGATTCTTTTTTGGGTAATAGACAATCACCCGGGCATGTCCTGGATGGACACCAGCGAGCTTGGTCAACACCCTGTTAACGTCACCAGCTGACAACTTATTTACTACTTGGACTGCCCACCGATCAATAATATGAGTCACCAACTGCCGGTTTAAAGCTTGGGCTGATTGCATTTGTTTGACTACTAACTGCCGACCACGATTCCGATTTTCAACTTTACCCGTGACAACAATCACTAGTGAATGATTGAGCAGCTCTTCGTACCGCTCATACTGCTGAGGGAAAACCGTTAAATCAATGCTACCCGTTGCGTCACTAGCGGTCACAAAAGCCATTCGACGGGGATTTTTGCGAGTCATGATGCGTTTGACCTTCATGACGTACAAAATCATTGTCACTTGGGAGTTGTCACGCAAGTCCCGAACTGGCACGGCACGCACTTTAGTTGCCAGCTGATGATACTGATCCGTCGGGTGGCCAGAAAGATAGACTCCCAGCGCATCTTGTTCCTGCTGCAAACGTTCTGCTAAGGAAAACTCGGCAGTTTGGGGAATCGTCGTGTTCAAAGATGCGTCGCCCAAATCCAGGTGGCCTAAGCCGAGGTCTGCACCGTTGATTAAATCCGGCAGTGCCGTCACCATCTCTTTTCGGTTGTAACCCAAGCCGTCAAAGCATCCAGCTAGGATCAATGCTTTAATGGGATCTGCTTTTCTCCACTGGGCTGCAATGCGACTTAAGAATTCAGGCAAATCACGAAAAGCGCCGTGATCAGTCCGTTCTTGGATGATAGCCGTTGCAAAATCCCTCCGCATCCCCTTGATATTGGCTAAGCCAAAATAAATTACTTTTCCGGCCAAGTGGAAATTGAGCTCGCTGTGGTTAATCCGTGGCCCGGCCACCTTAACGCCTTGATTACGAGCGGCAATAACGTAAGAGCGCAGTTTAGCCGTATTGCTGGTATCGGCCATCAATGATGTAAAGAAAGCTGGAGCTGCATACAGCTTCAGATAAGCGATCTCAAACGATAATTTAGCATAGGCGACAGCGTGAGAATGGTTAAAACCATAGTTAGCAAACTGGTCAATGTAGTCAAACACCTGACTGGCGGTGCCATGGTCAGTACCGTTAGCTTCAGCCCCCTGGATAAACTTTGTCCGCATCTGATCCATTGTCGCCTGCTTCTTTTTACTCATCGCCCGCCGTAGTAAATCGGCTTCGCCCATGCTAAAGCCAGCCATTACGCTAGCCACTTGCATCACTTGCTCCTGATAAACCAAAATTCCGTAGGTTGGCCCAAGGATTGGCGCTAGTCGCGAATCAGGCAAGGTTACCTTTTCTTGCCCCTTCTTGCGAGCAATGTAGTGTGAAATGTTTTCCATCGGACCAGGACGATAGAGGGCAATTACCGCCACAATATCGTCAAAAGAATCCGGATGCATCGCCACCAACACTTGCCGAATACCGCTGGATTCAAACTGGAAGACACCACTGGTCTCACCCTGCTGAAACATTTTTAAAACCCCAGGATCATTTAAATTAATCGCGTTCAGATCAAAGTCCGGGTGTTTCCGTCGCACCTGGCGAACGGTGTTATCGACGATGGTTAGGTTGCGAAGACCTAAAAAGTCCATTTTCAGCAAACCAACTTCTTCAACGGCATTTTTGTCATACTGGGTCATCAGCATGCCATCGCTGCCCGTTTCCAGGGGCACTGTTTTACGCAATGGTTCTTCAGCAAGGACAATCCCAGCAGCGTGAGTCGAGCGGTTCCGTGGCAATCCCTCCAGTTGGCAAGCTGTTTTGTACAGCAATTGGTTTAGTCGGCTGTCAGCGACCAGATTGCGGAAACGTTGCGACTGGTCATAGGACTGCTTCAGCGTAATATTGTGTACACGCGGGATCGCCGCACTCCAGTCAGACTGGCTGTACTGGGGTAAGCCAAAAACCCTGGCAACGTCGCGAATCACCTGCTTCGTCTTTTCTGTGCCAAAAGTGATGATTTGCGCCATTCGTTTGTGACCGTACTTTTGATGCAAGTACTGGAGTACTTCCTGGCGACGGTTATCGGGCAAATCTAAATCAATGTCGGGCATCTGTTTGCGCTCTGGATTCAGGAAACGCTCAAAGAGCAAATTGTATTCCAGCGGATCAACTTCCGTGATGGCGAGGGCGTAGGCAACTAAGGACCCACTAGCCGACCCCCGACCTGGTCCAGTGGTAATCTTTTGCTGGTGCGCAAAACGCATAACATCCCATTCGATAAGGAAATAATCATCAAAACCTAATTCATGAATAGTCTTGAGCTCATACTCCAGACGTTGCTGGTAATCTTTTTTCGTCTTCCCTGGCGCTAACGGACGTTTTTTTAAACCGGCTTGGCATAGCTGCCGAAGATAATCAGCTGAAGTTAACCCCTGCTCATTATGAAAATGCGGCAAAACCGGGGATTTAAGTTCAACCGTCGCCTGGCAAGCTTTTGCCACCTCGCTGGTTTTTTCAGCAGCAGCGGTCAACCCGGCCCGCTGATACGCCTTCATTTCTTCTTGAGCCGTTCTTAAGTAATGTAAACCACGCTTTTGGCTTGCACCTAAAGGATCCGTGATCGTCTCCCCACTGTCAATCGCCTGCAAGACCTTAGTGGCAAAAACATCGCCAGGATCGAGATAACGAACATCTGTGACGCCAACTAATGGGATGCGGTAGCGCTGTGCAATCTCTGCCAAGGTAGTGCGCAATACTGCAGAACAATACGGGTTGATTGCTTGCAATAGGTTACCCGGATCAATCGCTTCAGCCAACTGTCTGAGGAGATCAACTTTGGCTTCTGGTCCACAAGCCAAACCGACATTATTACTAGCAGCAATGATGATGAACAATCCCTTGGCAAAGGGCAAAACTTGGCTCAAATCGACCGGTTGGTCATTATCGCGTGTTTGCATCAAGCTTGATAGAAGCATCAAGTTGCGGTAACCAAGCTGATCTTGGGCTAGCAAGATCAAGGGAAGACTGTGATTATCAACATCGTTAATCGCAACGCCGAGTTGCAAACCAAGAATTGGCTTGATGCCTGCTCTTTTTGCAGCGTGAAAAAATTTGACAGTTCCGTACATCACGTTGATGTCAGTCATCGCCACTGCATCATAACCGCGTTTTTTAGCCGCCTCCACCAAGTCTGTTGGCCGAATGGGACTTTGTAATAGGCTGTAGGTTCCCGTTACTTGTAATGGCACGAAACTCATCAATTAACATTCCCTTCTAGTAGACTGTTACGAATTAATTTTAATGGTTGCCAGCAATATGTTACAATAGTTTTGATTAAGTAGAGGAGTGAGGAGCATGAAGTGGCTTATTCAAAACGTCATCGTGGCTTTCTGGGCTTTCCTGCTCGGTGAAGTATTAACTTACATTACCGCTCAATTGGAAGGTGTTCAACCACAGTATTTATTCGACGGCATCTTTGCAATCATCGTTGGTCTCATTGCAGTCAACTTTATCAGTTTTATCACTGGTCACGCAAACCCGCATCGTCAAAAGAATAACTAAATACAGTATAAACTGAAAACTGCCGCGTCAATGCGCGACAGTTTTTTATTTTGACCATTTCATTCTAACGACTGACATTTAACTTGATGATCTCTAGCATCACGTCGATGGCAGCTTCCATCGTTTCTAGGGACACGTACTCGTAACGGCTATGCATGTTTTCTCCACCAGCAAATAAGTTTGGTGTTGGCAGGCCCATGAAGCTAATCGTTGACCCATCAGTACCACCACGAACCGGGTAAATAACCGGCTTGATATGGAGATTTTCCATCGCCTGCTTAGCAATCTCCACCACGTCCATGTGATCCTTTAAAACCTCGCGCATATTGTGATATTGGTCGTAGAGGTCCAGCGTCACCCGTTTGGATCCGCAACGCTTGTTGATACGATCCACAACTTCACGCAAATGCTGCTTCCGCTCCTCAAATTTAGCCTTATCGTGGTCACGAATCAGATAATTCATCTGGGCATGGTCGACGGTCCCGTCCAAACGATACAGATGATAGAATCCTTCGCGGCCTTCTGTTCGTTCGGCGCGGTCGTGTTCTGGCAAAAGCTCATGTAAATCGATGGCCAACTGAATGGCATTGACCATCGCGCCCTTGGCGATGGCGGTGTGAACGTTCTTCCCCGTAATGTCAATTTTAGCAGCAGCCGCATTAAAGGTTTCGTATTCCAGTTCTCCCAATGGCCCCGCATCAACGGTGTAGGCAAAGTCGGCCCCAAAGTCATCAACATCAAAATGATCAGCGCCAGTACCAATCTCCTCATCGGGACTGAGGCCAATCTGAATAGTTCCGTGCTTTATCTCCGGGTGAGCCAGTAAGTACTCTGCCATTGTAATAATTTCAGCAACGCCAGATTTATCATCGGCACCCAATAAGGTCGTTCCGTCGGTTGTGATCAGGGTTTTACCAGCATAATTTTTGAGTGAAGGAAATTCCTGCGGATCAAGCTGGTACTTGCCACTATTGCCCAGCGGAATAACTGACTTGCCATCATAATCTTTTATCACCTGAGGATTGACACCATGGGCATTGAAATCAGCCGTGTCTACGTGAGATAAAAAGCCAATCGTCGGCACCCCTTTGACATTAGCGGGGATGGTAGCAAGTAAATAGGAATTATTGGGATTAATCCGGACATTGCTGAGACCAAGTGACTTGAGTTCTGTCTCCAACTGCTTGAGAAATGCCGTTTCCTTGGGACTAGATGGAATTGCATCGCTTTCTGGATCAGAACGTGTTTCTACTTTTACGTACTTTAAAAACCGTGGTAACAAGGTTGAATATTTCTCAGCCATTTTGCTCACCTCATTAGTTATGGCTCATGACAAAGTTAAACGGTTCGGTATTGACTTGGGATTTGACAACATCAATTCCCCACTGCTCCTGCTGATTCCATTGTAACAGCAGCTTAGACAGGCCATCAACCATCGTTACCTCAATGTGGTGACCGGGGTCGACCATGATGAGGTGATTCAGTTGCATATCCTGGGCAACATGGTAAGAAACGTCTCCAGTCACAAAGGCATCCGCATTTTTGGCTAAAGCTAACGGGAAATACTTGGCAGCTGAACCGCCGATGATCGCAACCCGCTGAATTTTGCGGTTAACATCATCATTGTTGACAGCAAAACGCAGGCCCTTCAAATGAAATTGCTGCAGACAGTATTGGTTGAATTCACTTACCGACATCGCAGAAGGCAAATCGCCGACCCGGCCTAGGCTTACTTCTTCATTGGTAAAGGGGTCTTGGCCGCTGTTATCTAAATGCTCAACGTTGGTGAGCTTAAGATCGCGAGCCAACCAGTCATTCATTCCACCATTGGCCATATCCAGGTTTGTATGGGCGGAGTAAACGGTGATATCGTGTCTCAGTAGTTCGCGATACATTTGATTTTGGGGGTTAGCTAAATCGAGGTCTCGTGCGGGATGAAACATCAGCGGGTGGTGGGAGAAAATCAGTTGGGCCCCCACTTTTTCAGCCTCAGCAATCACTGCCGGACGAACGTCCAACGTTACCAACACTTTTGAGGCCTGTTGACTTAAACTACCTACTTGAAGGCCCACATGGTCCCATGACTCCGCCAGCTGAGGAGAGGCAAAATGTTCAAACTTTTTCGTTAACTGATCAATAGTAATCATCTTAGGACCTCCTGAATTAATTCAATACGTTGCTGAAAAGAGTGCTTTTTGGCAACTGGCACCTGCTTAGCCTGTTCCAGTTGCGTTAACGTATGCTGGTCACGTGCTAGTTCATCTTGCCATTTCTTGTCAAAGACGGGACCACCCTTTTCCAGCAAAAGGGGGCCAAACATCAATTCACGATCATCGTAGTGCACGGGCATCCCCACCGGATCTGCAACGATGATTTCGTAAATATGACCGTCTTCTTCGACCATTTGCTCATGGTTGATCTGAAAACGGTGAGCTGCTAACCAACGACGTAAGTTAGGTGCGCCCACGTTTGGTTGAAGGATTAAACGTTTAACAGCACCTAACTTAGCCTGTCCTTCGTCCAGTATGCGGCGAATCAACGCACCGCCCATCCCGGCAATGATGACTGTATCGATATGGTCGTCATCATGAATAGCTGCTAAGCCATCAGCTAAGCGCAACTCAATTTTCTTTTCTAATCCTTGTCCCTTAACCTCTTCGACAGCATTCTCAAAGGGTCCCTTGGCCACTTCACCTGCGATGGCAAAGAGCGCCCTCTTCTCTAAAATTAAAGCTGCTGCCAAGTAGGCATGGTCTGCTCCGATATCAGCGATGCGTGACCCAGGCTTGACAAAAGATGCTACCGCCTGCAGTCGCTGTGAAAGATGATGTTCATCCACAAAATAACCCCCTTTTCATTGCCAGTATACACAATTTAAAATGCGACTGTAAATAAAAAACGAGAGACCAAAAGCAAAGCTCACTAGTCTCTCGTAGAAGATTTTAATTTTTACAGCAGGCCCATCTCAACCATCTTTTCAGCGTTCTCGACGGTGTTCCAGGCAGCGCCCTTCAGTAAGTCGTCAGCCACGACCCACATGTTAAATGCACCCTTGTTTTCGTAGTCTGGGCGAATCCGACCAACAAAGGTGGAACGGTGCCCCGTTGCGTATAGCGGTTGTGGGTAAACCTGATTCTTAATGTCATCCTGCAAGACGTTACCAGGGAAGTCTGCAACAACTTGCTTAATTTGGTCAGCAGTTGCGGAACTGTCGTCGACCGTGAAGTAGACACTTTCACCGTGCGAAATCGGAATAGGAACCCGTACACAGGTAGCTGTTACCTTGATGTCCTTAGCATCCATATCACCAAGCATGATCTTCTTGGTTTCATGAATCATCTTCCATTCCTCATGGGAGTAACCAGAATCTTCGAGGACATCAATTTGTGGCAGCAAGTTGAAAGCTAATGGGTAGTGCCGTTTGTCACCCTTAGTTGGCAAAATCTTAGCGTCTGGCTCCATCGGCTTGCCATCGATGTAATCCTGTGATTCTTTCAGCAGTTCGTTGATGGCACTCTGGCCGGCACCTCCCGCAGCCTGATACGTGGAAACAATGATTTGCTTCAATCCAAACTTGCGGCGAATTGGTTCTAGCGCCATCACCATCTGAATGGTTGAACAGTTCGGGTTGGCAATGATACCGTGATGATTCTTCAGAGCATCTGGATTAACTTCAGGGACAACCAACGGGACATCCGGTTCCATCCGAAAATGACTGGTGTTATCAATGCAAACGGCACCCCGCTTGACGGCTTCCGGTAATAATTTAGCTGACACTGAACCACCAGCTGATGACAGGACAATATCAACCCCATCAAAAGATTCTGGTTTAACTTCTTCCACCGTCACTGGTTGACCGTTAAACTCCAGTACCTTGCCTTCAGACCGCTTTGATGCCAAGAGCTTAATATGCTTGACAGGAATCTTATCACATTCCATTGCCAGCTGCTCGATCATCCGCCGACCGACAGCTCCCGTTGCCCCTAAAATGGCAACGTTGTATTGCTTACTCATTTTTCTGCCTCATTTCATCTAATTCAACTGGTTCATAAAGCCGCTAATACGCTTGATTGCTTCATGCAGGTCTTCTTCTGAAGCGGCGTATGAAATCCGTACATAGCCTTCACCACCTGGGCCAAAGACATTCCCAGGAATTAGACCAACCTTAGCCTTCTTAGCTAAGTCGGTGGCAAACTTCAGATCATCCGTTCCATACTGAGCCGGAATCTTAGCAAACATGTAGAATGCACCTTCAGGAGTAGCCATTTCAAAGCCCAGCTTCTTTAAAGCATCTTCCAAGTAGTCACGACGCTTCTCGTATTCCTTCCGCATCTGAATTGGGTCGTCATCACCATTGTTCAGAGCTTCGATAGCAGCATCCTGTGAAGCATCGGTAGCAGTAGTAACCAGGTAACTGTGGATCTTACCAGCTTCGTTAACGAACTTGGCTGGTCCACAAATATAACCGAGACGGTAACCAGTCATGGCATGTGACTTGGAAAGGCCAGAGACTAATACCGTGCGGTCAGGAATTTCGGTTGCCATTGAGTAATGCTTGCGGCCACCATAAATCAGTGAACTGTAAATTTCGTCGACAACGGCGAAGAGGTGGTGCTTCTCAATAACCTTGGCCAGTGCTTGAATCTGTTCCTTGCTGTATGTCCGCCCGGTTGGGTTGGTTGGATAGTTCAGCATAACTGCCTTCACAGCAGAACCAGCCTTATTGATTTCTGCTTCAAGCCGTTCTGGCGTCAGCGTAAAGCCATCAGGTGCGGTGTTGACCAGCACCGGTTCTGCTCCCGTGATTTCAACAATTGGGAAGTACAGCGAGAAGACTGGCGTTGGAATGATGACCTTATCACCAGGGTTGAGCATCGCCATCATGGTTGACGTCAATGCTTCGGTCCCACCGATAGTGACAACAATCTCCGTTTCTGGATCATAGTCGATACCACGACTGCGCTTGATGTAATTAGAGATGGCTTTCCGCAGCTCAATCTTCCCCTGGTTGACAGAGTAGTGAGAATCGTTGTTCTTGATTCCGTCAATAGCTGCTTGCTTAACGTGTTCCGGAGTATTAAAGTCTGGTTCACCCAAAGTAAGCTTCAAAATACCAGGGATCTTGCTGCACATTCCGTCAAATGCACGAATCCCACTAATTTGCATCTTAGTAATCTTGTCATTAACAGTATGGTTTAAATCTTCGGCTAATTCTGGCATGTTTTTCTACCTCCACTGATTGTAACTTTTATAAGATCTTTTCCAAACCGACAACTAAGGTCTTCAAATCATCAGCATGCTCTAAGGCCACTTTGACACCACTCATAAAACTACCCCGGTCAAATGAATCTTGGCGAATGGTCAATGCTTCACCAGGACCACCAAACAATACTTGTTCATGAGCAATGTATCCTGGAAGACGAACGGAGTGAATGTGGATGCCGTGGTAATCACCACCACGAACATTGTCCAACGTCGTTACCTTGTCAGGACTAGATTCATGTTCTGGACGATTTTCATCAATCATCTTGGCTGTTGCAAGTGCCGTCCCAGACGGTGCATCAGCTTTATCCGCGTGGTGCATTTCGATAATTTCGACGTCTGGGAAGTACTCAGCAGCCTCTTTAGCAAATTTCATTAACAAAACAGCTGACATCCCAAAATTAGGGGCAATCAATCCCCCGATGCCCTTTTGCTTGGCCAGGTCTTGCAGTTCTTTGACTTGGTCATCACTCAAGCCAGTGGTCCCAATGATGGGTTTGATGCCGTGTTCAATAGCCGCTTTGGTATTGCCATAAACGGCACCCGGTGCTGTGAAGTCAACCCAAATGTCTGCAACACCATCTTGAACTTCACTTGCGTCTTTATAAACTTTGACATCATCGGCCAAACCTAATTCTTTAACGTCATCCGGCGTCGTCGTTGGTGAAACGACCGCACTGATACTAAAACCATCTAAGCCCTGAACCAGGTTAACGACCTTGCGGCCCATTGAACCATTGTAGCCGGCAATTAATACTTTTTTCATCGTGCACCTACTCTCCTAAATCCAGCGGTAACTTGCCTTGCAAAGCATCACTTGGCAGTGACAAAGCTTTTGCCAATTGTGACTTTTCCTCATCATTCAGCGGAACGATTGGTAAGCGGCAACCACCCATATCAAATCCTTGCGCGTTCAGCAATGCCTTGACTGGTGACGGTGATGGGAACATAAACAGAGCGGCCATCCGCGGAGTCAGCCAACGTTGCAATTTGGCAGCTTCCTGATACTTACCCGCGTACAGATCATCATACATTTGACGCATCTGCTTGCAGTAAGCATGACTGGCAACAGAGATCACCCCGTTGCCCCCAAGAAGACGGAACGTCAGTGCTTGGGCATCCTCACCACTGAATACTAAGAAATTAGGATCTTTGTGGTCCACGATGTATTCCATGTCTTCTAACGGTCCACATTGCTTAACAGCAACGATGTTTTGGTGGTGTGACAACTTAACAATTGTCTCAGCTTCCATTTTAACACCGGTTCTGCCAGGAATGTTGTACATCACAACTGGCAGTTTAACGGCATCCGCTACGGTCGTGAAGTGAGCAACCATGCCCCGTTGATTTGGCTTGTTGTAAGGTGGAACAACGACCAAGGCAGCGTCAATGCCGTCGATTTCAGCGACTTCGTTGGTAAACGCGATCGTTTCCTGAGTGTTGTTGCTTCCTGTACCGGCGATAACTGGTACCCGTCCGTTGACGATTTGACCAAAGTGTTTGTATAATTCAATCTTTTCGTCATGACTCAGCGTAGGTGTTTCACCGGTGGTCCCACCGATGACAAAGCCATTGCAGCCCTGTTTAATCAGGTAATTGGTTAGCTTTTCCAAACCATCGTAATTAATAGAGCCATCCTCGTTAAAAGTTGTGGCCAAAGCGGTCAGTAAGTCTGCATCTTTTAAAGCAGTCATTCTAAAATCTCCTTAGTTATTATCATTCATTCGGTATTCCAGGAAAGACGTGATCGCATTGACACCTCGTGGCAGTGCGCGTTCGTCTGGTGTCAGCGTAGCAGAATGGAGCTGTGAATCATCTTCAACCCCCAGCCAGAACATCGTCCCCGGGAACTTGGCCAGTAAGAAGCCAAAGTCTTCGCCGGTCATCGCTGGTTCTGTCTCAATGAAATTAACGTCCTTATCATGAGACATAAAGTCAATGAACCGTTTAGTCAATTGGGGATTGTTTTCAACCGGCCAGTAGCCACCCTGATTCAACCCCAATTTCACCTGACAGTTGTAACTGCGGGCGATGCCGTCGCACACGTCTTGCAAGCGACCATCAATTTGTTTGATCATCTTTTGAGTTAAGCCGCGAATCGTGCCTTCGATGCGCGCATCCCCCGCGATGACATTGCGGATGGTGCCAGCCCGAAATTTACCAAGTGTAATGACCCCACTTTGAATCGGGTCAATGGAACGCGAAATAATGGTCTGAACTTGCATGATCAGTGCTGCTGCCGCAACAACCATGTCGTTGGCATCTTGCGGATAAGCAGCGTGACCACCCTTGCCGTGCAAGTCGATGTTAACTTCAGTCGTCCCCGCGAAAAGGGTGCCCATTCGGCAACCAATCGCACCAGCAGGCAATTCTGGATTATCGTGTAAACCGTAAAATTCATCTGGACACCACTGGCCTTTAAATAAACCGAGCTCATAGGCCCGTTTCCCACCATTCTCTGATTCTTCTGCCGGTTGGAAGAAGAAGAGCAGATTATCCTTGGGTTGGTGTTCACTGAAATACTTGAGAACCCCGAGGGCTACGGTCATGTGAATGTCGTGACCACAGGCATGCATGACACCCGGATGCTTCGACTTATAAGGCAAGCCGGTTTGTTCTTCGACGGGCAAAGCATCAATATCTGTCCGGTAGCCGATCGTGCGTTGCGGTTGACTGCCCTGGACTAAAACCATCATGGAAGTTGGTAACTCTTCTGGTTCCCGGATCGTCAAATATCGTTGGTCCATGTCTTTGACGCACTTTAATAAGTAAGCATGCGTCTCAGTTTCATGAAGTGCCAACTCCGGAATTTGGTGCAAGTGCCGGCGAATATGAATTAAATCATCTGTTGAATAAGCCATCAGATCACAACTTTCTGAGGTCATCCTGCAGGCCTGTCTTGGATTCAGTCTTAGTGTCAACCTGCTTCAGGACACGTGCAGGGACACCACCGACAACCGTGTGCGGGGCGACATCCTTGGTAACAACGGCACCGGCACCGACAACAGCGCCTTCACCAACGTGAACACCTTCGATAACGACGGCATTAGCGCCAATCAAGACATTGTCGTCAATCCGCACAGGTTCTGCACTTGCTGGTTCAATCACCCCAGCCAAAACGGTACCGGCACCAATATGGCAATGCTTGCCGACAATTGCCCGGCCACCTAAAATGGCACCCATGTCGATCATTGAACTTTCACCAATTTCGGCACCGATGTTAATCGTAGCACCCATCATAACGACGGCGTTGTCCCCGATAACAACGTGATCACGAATGATCGCACCTGGTTCAATCCGGGCATTAATTCCCTTGAGATCCAGCAAAGGAACGGCAGAGTTGCGAGCATCATTTTCGATGGCATAATCTTTGATAAATTTAGCCTGCTTCTTCAAGAATGGCTTCAGCACTTCCCAGTCGCCAAATAGGATCCCACTATGCTTTTCAACAAAGCTCTTCACGCCCTTTGGATACTTCAGGTCGTCTAACTTCTTACCTTTAATGTAGATCTTAACCGGCGTCTTCTTTGGTGCATTGCCGATGTATTCAATAATCTGTTTTGCGTCTAATTGTGCCATCTTTATCTTTCCTCTCTATTAAATAAGTTAAATTAAGCGTTATAAGGCAAATCCAAATGAACTAAGTCTTCGTAACTCTCACGTTTAATCACTAAACTGGCCTTGCCGTTTTCAGCAAAAACAACAGCCGGCCGCGGGTTGCGGTTATAATTAGAAGCCATTGCATAACCATAGGCACCGGTATCTAAAGTGACGAGCACGTCGCCGGGATGAGTTGCTGGTAATGGTTGCGCGTCAGCCATGATGTCGCCAGACTCACAATACTTACCCGCAATCCGCACCGTTTCCACTGGCTGAGCTTTAGGGTCGCGTGCCAACACCGTTTCGTATTTAGCCTGATATAAAGCTGGGCGAATGTTATCTCCCATCCCGCCATCAATAGTGACGTACGGCTTTAATCCAGGTACATCCTTGCGAGATCCGACTGTATATAAGTTATAACCGGCAGGACCAACGATGGAGCGGCCTGGTTCGATCCAAATGGCAGGTAAAGGCAAGTTCTTTTCCTTAGCAGACTTTTTAATGGTTTTGACGATCGCGTCAACAAACTGCTCTGGACGGAGTGGCTTGTCACTGGCCACGTAGCGAATTCCAAATCCACCACCGACATTAACAATTTCTGCCGTGTAGCCAAAAGCTTCTTTCCAGTGAGCCGCAATGTCAACCAACTTTTTGGCAGCAAGTTCAAAACCGTTGAGTTCAAAAATTTGTGAACCAATGTGGGCGTGCAATCCATGCATTTTCATCCGTGGGTTGGCCAACACTTCCTGCAAAGCCTTGTCAGCCTGCCCAGAATCAACATCAAAACCAAATTTCGAGTCAACTTGCCCCGTTTGGTCATATTTATGGGCGTGGGCACTGATTCCTGGCGTAATGCGCAGCATCACATCAGCAGTAGCGTCTTCATCTTTCAGCACTTGATCCAGCAAATCGATTTCGTGGAAATTATCCAACATGATCATGCCAACGTGGTGCTGAACAGCCATCTCTAATTCTGCAAGGGATTTGTTGTTACCGTGGAAACTAACTTTATCCATTGGGAAACCCGCTTTAATGGCAGTAGTCAGTTCACCACCGCTGACAACATCGGTATGGGCTCCTTCCTCTTTCATCACTTGGTAAATGGCGATGGAGGCAAAGGCCTTACTAGCATAACTGACTTCGTATTGCACACCATTATCTTCAAAGACTTTCTTAAAACGGTGAATCTGATCACGAATGGCAACAACGTCGTAGACTACCAAGGGTGTCCCAAATTGTTTTGCTAATTCTAAAGTATCAACTCCACCGATCGTCAAATGACCAGCAGCGTTAATCTGTGATGGTTGAACTTGTTCGTTCATCTGCAAACCTCCGTTAATTGTTCGGCAAAAAAATCCCGTGGGCACCATGCTCACGGGATTGAATTCAAACGATTAATTCGTTGATTTATCCACGATGATAAAATAGCGCCCCGCAGCCTTCTTCGCCGCGACAGTCCGTGATTTATTGAACCACGACCCAGCAATTGCTCCCTGTCAAGGAACAACGCTTCGGCAGCCGCCCCTTTTCCTGATTGACATCGACTGACAAATCACCAACCGGGTACTGATGTTAGCTGCGCCTCTATTTCTCTATGCCCATAGTATAAAAGTGGAACTAAAAAGCGTCAAGCCTTTTTTAATGTTTTTCTCATTAACTTTTCGAGCCCTTATCAATTCAAAAATAAAATAGGACTCAGTGCTTGCAACGGTCAGCGAAACTGTTAGAATTTCATTAACAAGATCTCACTTGCAATGAGAATAAGGAGGAGCAAATTTATGAAGGTTGTGAAGTTTGGCGGCAGCTCACTCGCTGACGGCCAGTCCTTTCAACAAGCAATTAAAATCATCACTGCAGATCCTGAACGCTGGGTCATCGTCACCTCTGCACCTGGCAAGCGCCATGATGGCGATACCAAGGTAACTGACCTGCTGATTGAATACGCAAATCAAACCCTTCGCCACGAAGATACCAGTTCGATTTGTCAAACGATTCTCCAACGTTATCAAGCAATTGCCGATTACTTTGGGGTAGAAAAATCAGCGCTGCAGCCGATTGAAGATGCATTAGTCAATTTACCTAATGGTGATTATCCAGATAAAAACTACTTAATGGCTGCCTTTAAAGCTCATGGTGAACGACTGAATGCCCGTTTGATGGCTGTCGTGCTCAACCACCTCGGCTACAAGAGTCGCTTTGTCGATCCATCTGAGGCAGGAATCATCGTCAGCGGTACACCTAACAACGCAACGGTATTGCCAATCACTTATGACAACTTAGCTAAGTTAAAGATCAATGATGATGAACGGTTGGTTTTCCCAGGATTTTTTGGTTTCACCCCAACCAAACACATCGCAACATTCTCACGCGGTGGTTCCGACATCACTGGTGCCATTTTGGCGCGCGGACTCAAAGCCCGTGTTTACGAAAACTTCACCGATGTGGATGCCATCTTTGCCGCCAACCCAAACGTTGTAAAGAACCCCGTCCCCATTAAGAGAATGACTTACCGGGAAATGCGTGAACTTTCCTATGCTGGCTTTTCAGTTTTTCATGATGAAGCCCTGATTCCGGCAATTGAAGGTCAAATTCCGGTCAACGTCCGCAACACTAAAAACCCAAGTGCTCCCGGTACGATGATTGTTCCAGAAAACGGCTTTAAGATTGCGTCGATGGTCACAGGGGTCACCTGTGCCAAACACTTTGCAGGTCTCTATTTGCACAAATACCTGATGAACAAGGAACTGGGTTTCAGTCTGCAAATTCTAGAAATCCTTAAAAAATACCACGTTTCTTATGAACATATGCCTTCAGGAATCGATGATATTACGATCATTTTCGATCGCGATCAATTAACGGATGTCAAAGTCGATCGTATTTGCAACGAAATTCAGGAAAAATTCGATCCTGACACCCTTCGCTGGATCGATGACTATGCCATTACGATGGTCGTCGGTGAAGGAATGAACCACCAAGTCGGTGTCATGGCCCGAATTGCTCACGCGGTAGCCAAACACCACCTTTCGCTGACAATGGTCAACCAGGGTGCTTCTCAAATCTCCATCATGATTGGTACAAAAGGCGAAGATGCAGATGAAGCCGTTCGCGCAATCTATGATGAGTTCTTTAATTCCCAGGAAAAGGAGAATGACTAATGGCAAAGTTATTAAAAGTCCACGGTTCACAAAATTGTTTCTTTATCTTGGATCAAACTCAGTTAGCTCATGCTTTGACCGATGAAGAATTGAGTCAGCTGGGAATTCAGCTATGCGATCCCAAAACCGGTATTTTAAACGGTGCCGATGGCTTGCTCGTCGTCGATCAGGGTACACACAAAGGCGTGGCAGGCCGGATGCGTGTCGTCAACGCTGATGGTTCTTACGCTTCAATGTGTGGTAACGGCTTGCGCACCGTCAGTCGCTACCTCAGTGAAAAACTGGGCAAAGACCAATTCATCGTTGAAACCCAAGACGCCGATTTACACGTCCGCAAACACGACGATTTCGCTGCGGGCGTCCCTGCCTTTGCAGTGGAAATTTCCCCGGTACGTTTCAACCGCCAAGCAATGCCTTTACAAAATGTGGGCCACGAACGTCTGCTCGATGACTATGTTCCGGAATTTGCACCAGCGATGAAGTTTTCCGCCATTGCAGTTCCGAACCCCCACTTAATTGCTTTTATGGACGAAGATGCCCTAACTGGTCCCCTCTTGGGCGAGCTCGGCAAAAGATTGAACAGCAAGAACCCCTATTTCACAGATGGCGTTAACGTCAACTTCGCCCAAATTTTAGGTGACAATAAACTCTTCGTTCGCACCTACGAACGGGGTGTGGGCTTTACCAACGCCTGTGGGACCGGGATGTCGGCAACCAGTCTAGCCTTCGTCTTAACGCACCCTGAACACGCCCAGCTTGATCAAACCATTACGGTCTACAATCCAGGCGGCTTAGTAAAAACGATCGTCCATCGTGACGAGGACCGTTACTGGATCGAACTGATCGGCAACGCAACCTTCACGCACCAGATTGATGTCGACGAAGCTAATTTGCACCATGCTAATGTGACGACTGATAAGGTAAAAATTGCAGAAAGCAATGAGCAGTCGGCTTACCTCAAATTTGTTAAGTCGATGCCTAAGATTAATAAGCTACAGGTTCGCTAGAATCTGCTGATTATACAAAAAGGCGCCATTAACTATCGCATTGATAGCTAATGGCGCTTATTTTCTATATTAATATTTTACTCTAAGAAGTCCTTCAGCTGCTTGGAACGGGATGGGTGGCGCAGCTTGCGAAGGGCTTTAGCCTCAATTTGACGAATCCGTTCACGGGTAACGCCAAAGACTTTCCCAACTTCCTCAAGCGTACGCGTCCGCCCGTCATCCAGACCGAAGCGCAGCCGCAAAACATTTTCTTCACGATCAGTTAAGGTGTCCAAAACGTTTTCCAGCTGCTTCTTCATCATTTCGTTGGCAGCATGGTCAGCTGGACTTGTAGCATCCTGGTCTTCGATGAAATCACCCAAGTGTGAATCGTCTTCTTCGCCAATTGGTGTTTCCAGTGAAACAGGTTCCTGGGCAATCTTCAAGATATCACGAACCTTGGAAGTTGGCATGTCCATTTCAGCACCAATTTCTTCTGGCAACGGTTCACGACCAAGATCCTGCAGCAACTGCCGTTGAATACGGATCAACTTGTTGATGGTTTCAACCATGTGAACAGGAATCCGAATGGTCCGGGCTTGGTCGGCAATCGCACGGGTGATGGCCTGACGAATCCACCAGGTGGCGTAAGTCGAGAACTTAAAACCTTTCCGGTAATCAAACTTCTCGACGGCCTTCATCAAGCCCATGTTGCCTTCTTGAATCAAGTCCAGGAACTGCATGCCCCGACCGACGTAGCGCTTGGCAATCGAAACAACCAGACGCAAGTTAGCTTCAGCCAATTCCTGCTTGGCTTCCTCATCGCCCTTTTCGATCCGCAAAGCCAATTCAACTTCCTGGTCAGCCGTCAGCAACGGCACACGACCAATTTCCTTCAGATACATCCGCACCGGATCGTTAATTTTAACGCTGGAAGGAGCGCTAGTGTCCTTCATTGCCTTCTTCGTTAACTTTTCAGTTGCCTTCAAAGCACGTGGGTCTGGTTCACCATTTTCGTCAACCACACTGATACCAGCGTCTTCAACGTTTTGAATCAGGTTGTCCATCCCATCAGCGTTTAATTCGAATGGCTGAGCCAGTTCCTTCGTCAGATCGACATACTTGATCTGTTTAGCTTTTTTATATTTGCGGATAACTTTACCAACGGCGGCATCATACTTCTTTTGGTCAAAATGATCCAAATTGGAAATAACAATTGTCTTTTTCTTGCTCTTTGCCATATTAACTTTCCTCCGTTTTCAGTTGTTGCTGCTGTGTGTACAGCTGCACGAGTTCAGCAGTCAGCGTGGTTTCCAGATCATCATTGTGGACAGCACTTGCTTCCTGCAAGGCAGCCTTAGTCTTCTCAATTTGCTGATCTAATGGGATCTTTTTCGTCAAATATTTAATTAGATCATCGATAGCCTCATCCGTTAATCCCTGATCAGTAGCCCGGGCTTCAATTGAAGCGAGCAGGGCTTTGGAGCTGTCATCATCCAGTACCGACATTAACTTGTCAGCTTGCACGGTGGTATCTGGATCAGCAGACTGCTCTTTTTGAAAAATATGATAGAGGTCATCATACGATTTATCAGGAAAACTGAACTGCGGTGCCGTTGATCGTAAATGTTCATAAGCGCCAGCATCGTGCATCAATGAGTGAAACAACATTTGCTCAGCCTTTTCTGTTCGGCTAACTTGGTTGACTTGCTGGTCCAATGATGGAGATCCGTTGACAGTGCGCGGCTCATAGTGATTGTGAGACTGTTGGCCATAAGAATGGTTAGCGGGCGCATGATGACTTTGCCTGGCCAAGATAGTTTGTAACTGCTCCCCTAGCGCACTTGAATCTAGCTTAAATTCTTGCGCCAGTTGTTGAACATACATATCTCGCTCGAGAGGATCATTGAGTTTTGATACAACGGTCAAGGCCGCGTTTAAATACGATAGACGCTCGGACTGATTATTAAGGTCCAATCCCCGTCTCAGAAAGCGCAATTGAAAAGTCGTCGGTGTCTCTTCGTTATGGGCTAAGTATTGACGAAACTGGGCACCACCATACTTTTGCACGTATTCATCAGGATCAATGCCGGCAGGTAACTGCACTACCCGCAGTTGAATGTCGCGGTTAGCTTCTTCTTGAACCAGTTTGAGAGCCCGATTGATAGCATTTTGCCCAGGTGCATCCCCGTCATAACAAATGTCCAGTTGAGAAGTAGTTGAGCAAATCAGGCGAACCTGTTCACCAGTAAAACTAGTTCCCATCGAAGCCACACCATTTTTAACGCCAGCACCAAAGGCAGAAATGACGTCCATAAAGCCCTCGAAGAGAATCAATTTACCATCTTTGCGGGCCGCGGTCTTAGCCTGGTCGTAATTAAACAGTAAGTTACGCTTATCAAAAGTCGTGGTGTCCGGACTGTTTAGGTATTTTGGCAAATTTGTACCACGTGTGCTTAATAAACGCCCGGAAAAAGCTACCGGTTGCCCATTGCTATTGAGGATGGGAAACATAACTCGATTGATAAAACGATCCGTCAGTTGCTGGTCATCACTATTGCTGGTGGTAAAGAGACCAGACTGCCGTAGCAATTGATAATCAACCTTTTTTTCAGCAAAATACTGCTTGAGAATGTGCTGCTCAGGGGCAAAACCGATGTGGAACTGGTCGATCATCTCTTTCGACATTCCCCGACGTTTCAAGTAACGTCGTGCCGGCTCTCCGGCAGCAGTGTGCATTAAAACGTGATGGTAAAGTTCCATCGATTGCTTTTGCAGAGCAACTAGTTGACTGTACAGTGAATTACTCTGAGTTGAATGCTCTTCTTGATTGCTTTGCCAATTCTCCGGCATGGAGACGTGTCCAAACTGGGCAACTTCAGCTAAGGCTTGCGCAAAAGATTCGTTTTTTAAATCTTCAAGAAATGTAAAAACATCGCCGCCCCGGTGACAACTAAAACAGTAGAAAAACTGCTTTTTTTCATCAACAGAAAACGATGGTGTCCTTTCATCGTGAAAAGGGCACAGTGCCATCAAGGATTTTCCGGCGGGCCTCAACTGGACATATTGGCCAATTACATCAGCAATATCAACGGAGCTACGAACAGAATCAACAAATTCTTTTGAAACACGCGCCACGCACTCACCCCGCTTGGATCATTAGCACAGAAAGGTCGCCTT
Organism: Limosilactobacillus sp.; assembly: GCF_040772465.1. GTDB lineage: Bacteria > Bacillota > Bacilli > Lactobacillales > Lactobacillaceae > Limosilactobacillus. Next base: position 152,290 of record NZ_JAXGYB010000002.1, read on the forward strand.
CTTATGCGAACGCGACCTTTCTTAATTTACACACCATAGGCAAATCAAGGGCCACTTAGGCCATAATAATTTGCCAATGCTATTATAATTTACTACTTAACAATCAGTTTGTCAAGATCCCCAAACTCATGAGTCATGTCAGCAATGATGCTCAACTGTGATAAACGGTTATGACGAACTGCCTCATCCTTAGCCATAATCATGTTGTCGTCAAAGTATTTAGTGATCACTGGTTCCAGGGCCAGTAGACCATCAAGGTGCTGCTCCAGTGTTTGCTGAGGGAAAACATCCTGCAATTTCTTAGTGGCATCCAGAAGTGATTTTTCTGAATCTGCTTCAAACTTGTCAGGGTCAATCTTCCAGTCGTCACGGGCCAATTTGCCCTTCTTGGCCAACCGGCACACCCGGGTCAAAGCTTCGATTGCGCCCTTAAAGTCATCATTATCCTTGCGCTCGTCTAGAGCCTGAGCCGCCTTGATGACAGCATCGATGTCATTTTGCCGGGTAGCCGTGACGGCATCGACAATATCGTGACGCAGCTTCTTTCCGTGGAACAGTTGACGCAGCCGGTCTAAGAAGAAGTTGCGGACATCACTTGCGTGTTTACCAAAGTCAAGTTTGTTATCAACACCGGCATTTTCCAGTGCCTCACTGTACTTCTTGCTCATGTCCATCAACGGAACGCTCCAGCCGCGCTCTGCGATGATCCGAACGATACCATAAGCCTGACGACGCAGCGCATATGGATCGTTAGAACCGCTAGGGATCATGTCGACAGCAAAGAAGCTCATAATACTGTCAAGCTTGTCAGCGATGGATAATACGGTCCCGACAACCGATTTTGGCAAAGCACCTTCCGCAGAGATCGGCATGTATTGTTCGCGGATAGCCGTAGCAACAGCGTCATCTTCACCCTGCATCCGGGCATAAATTTCACCCATGTAGCCCTGCAGTTCCGCGAATTCACCAACCATTTGGGTTGTCAAATCGAACTTGTAAATCTGGCTAGCCCGTTTTAGATCAGCCAGTTCCTGATCAGATAAGCCGACCTGCTGGCCAATTAGCTGGGCTAAGACTGTTACCCGTCCTAATTTTTCGGCCATCGAACCGATCTTATCATGGAAACTGACGCGCTTCAGACGTTCAACATACTGGTCAATCGTAACCTTTTGGTCTTCCTGGTAGAAGAACTTAGCATCTTCAAGCCGTGGAACCAAGACCCGTTCGTTTCCCTTGATAACATTGTCGAGGTACTTCGTATCACCGTTGCGGACGGAGATAAAGTGCGGCAGTAATTTCTTATCATCCCCACGAACGCAGAAGAAACGCTGGTTATCCCGCATCGAAGTAATCAGGACCACTTCTGGCAGTTCAAGGTATTTCGGATCAAAATCACCAGCAAATGCCGTTGGCCATTCAACCAGATTGTTAACTTCCTCCAAAAGGTTGTCATCACGATCAACATGCCAGTTGTTGTCCGTGGCAATTTTATGAATCTGGTCGACGATCAGCTGTTTCCGCTTCTTTGCGTCCACGATAACGTAATCATCATGCAGTGCCCGTTCGTAATCACTAGCAGTCTTCAATTCAACATCGTGCCCCAGGAAACGGTGACCGCGCGTCGTCCGTCCTGTCTTAACATCCTGAATATGGAACGGGACAACCTGGTCATCCAGCAGCGCAACCAGCCAGCGAATTGGCCGAATGAATTCCAGCGGATAGGTGCTCCAGCGCATTTCCGTTGGGAAGTTCATCTTAGTGATGACATCCGGTAACTGCTTTAACACATCCATCACGGACTTACCGGCAATATGTTTGTCAACAAAGACGTATTGAGTTCCCTTAACATCTTTGAATTCAATATCATCAACGGTCAAGCCCTGGCCCCGGGTGAAACCAATGGCCGCCTTAGTCCAGTTGCCATCCTTGTCCTGCGCGATCTTTTTAGCTGGGCCCTTCACAGTCTTGTTGATGTCCGGCTGCTTATCAGCCAGGCCATCGATTAACAAAGAAAGCCGCCGAGGAGTAGAGAATTTGGTAATCTTGTCAAAGCTAATCCGTGAATCGCTCAAGTATTTCTTTACCCGGTCTGCAAACTGGTTGATACTTGGCGTTACCACGTGAGCCGGCATTTCTTCCAACCCAATTTCAATCAGAAATGTATGTTTGGCCATCTTTACTTCTCCTCCTTGTCATCTTTCAATAGTGATTGTCGTAATTTTTCGTCCTTAATCAACGGGAAGCCTAACTTCTTCCGTTCAGCCACAAAGGCCCGTGCTAATTTACGTGCCATGTTCCGGATCCGTGCCAGGTAACCCGCCCGTTCCGTAACTGAGACTGCACCGCGAGCATCCAACAGGTTAAAGGTGTGGCTGCACTTCAAGACGTAGTCATATGCCGGGTGAATCAGCCCCAGTTTAATCAAACGGTGAGCTTCCTTTTCGAAGGAATCAAACATGTTCAGCAGCATGTCCTGGTTGCTCTCTTCAAAAGAGTACTTGGAGTGTTCATATTCCGGTTCCTTGAAAATGTCACCATATTTGACACCGTCCGCCCATTCAAGGTCAAAGACACTGTCGACGTTTTGAATATATTCAGACAGACGTTCCAAGCCATAGGTAACTTCGCTGGCAACCGGGTTCATCGGTAATCCACCGACGACCTGGAAGTAAGTGAATTGGGTGACTTCCATCCCGTCAAGCCAGACTTCCCAGCCGACACCAGCACAGCCCATCGAAGGGTTTTCCCAGTTATCTTCGACAAAGCGGATATCATGTTCACGTGGGTTGATGCCCAGTTCCTTAAGACTCCCCAGATAGAGGTCCTGAATGTTTTCTGGCGACGGCTTCATAATCACCTGGAATTGGTGGTGTTGGTACAACCGGTTAGGGTTTTCACCATAACGACCGTCTGCTGGCCGACGCGAAGGTTCGACGTAGGCTGCGTTCCATGGTTCCGGTCCGATTGCCCGTAAGAAGGTGTACGGACTCATCGTTCCGGCACCCTTTTCCGTATCATAGGCCTGCATTAACATACAGCCCTGCTTGGCCCAATATTGTTCTAGTGTGAAAATAATATCTTGCACACTCAGTGTCTTTGCCATCAAGATCCTTCCTTTCAAAAAAAGCCCCTGCAACAACCAAGTACACTTACCTGGTCATTGCAGGGACGAATGATAAATTCGCGGTTCCACCCTGCTTTTTCGCTAACAGCGAAACAGCTTGATTCAAATAACTCCAGGGTGCCACACCGGATGATTGCCACACGGCTTTCACTACCCCGTGCTCGCTGCGGTATCAATTCGATCTAATCCCCATCAACATTATCTTGATTTAAATGTGAACGTCATCATCATAGAAAAAATATAAGAAAATGTCAATTCTTAGGCGGATTTAATTTTAATTGCTTATCCCACAGATGCATTTGCTGAATGTAACGCTTGCTCTTCAAGCGCAAGCCGACTTCATCATCGTAGATGGTATCAATCACCCGTCTTAAGCCAGCTTTAGTACTTTCATCAACATCCACGTCGCCGACACGTCGCAAATCAATCCTTGATAGCAACGCTAGGTATGCCGCTGTCTTCTGTTTTAAGTGCAGACAACGGGGGTCACGGATTACGTGGTTAGAACAGAGCATTCCCCCGTATTCTTCTGAAAATGCCATCGGTAAATCACTACGGCCACAGATAACACAGCGATCCCAAACGGGAGCAACCCCGAAGCGGCCCAGCAAACGAATTTCCATCACGTTTACAATGATTTGCGGATTGCGACCACTTTCAATCAACTTGAGCGCTGCTTTAACTTGGTCGTACCATCCACTAATCGACTGCCCGTCGTCAAAAGCAACGTCAACTAAAGCCAACAGGTAAGTTGCATAAGCATTAGCCAACAGGTCGCTCGTCGTGTGATTCAAAAGCCGGTAATGGTCTGCGGAGGTCAGATAGCTCAACCGATTTTGGTGAAGCGATCCCTGGTATTGGCCCAGCGTCAGCGGCTGAACAGCTGCAGCTAACTTTGCCCGTGGTCGTTTAGCCCCTCGTGCCAAAAACATCACCGGTCCTGATGGTTCCGTTAATATTTTCACCAAAAGGTCATGTTCGCGATAATCGCGCTGGAACATCACAATGCCAGAAAAGCGCTGGATGTTCATGGCAGACCACCTCCTGGGATTAACTAATCAATAATCGTTATTACGGTAACCGTATTCTTTCAGTAAAGACGACTTATCACGCCAATCCGGTACGACCTTCACCCACAGCTGCAAGAACACGTGGCTGCCAAGCAGAGCTTCGATGTCTTGGCGAGCCAGAATACCGATCTTTTTCAGTTTCTGACCACCCTTGCCAATGATGATGCCCTTTTGTCCTGGTCGCTCAACCACGATGTTAGCACTGATATGAACCTGGCCGTTATCCTTAGTCTTGACACTGGTGACGTCAACTGCCACCGAATGTGGCACTTCCTGCCGAGTCAATTTAAAGACTTTTTCACGAATTATTTCGGCAATGACGAAACGCTCAGGATGGTCACTGACTTGGTCGTCTGGGTAATACTGTGGTCCCTCTGGCATTGCAGATACCAAAGTATCCAGCAGATGATCGACATTGTTGCCGTTCAAGGCAGAAATAGGGACAACGTCAGCAAACTTCAATCCCTGGCTGTAAGATTCGACGATAGCGGGCAAGTCATTGGGGTGCACTGCGTCAATCTTGTTGACTACCAGGTAAATAGGCTTCTTGGTCTTATTTAAGACGTGATCGACGATAAATTGATCACCCATTCCCCGCTTATCAACCGCACTGACAATATACAAAACGGCATCTACTTCATCTAGGGCTGAGTAAGTTGACCGTTCCATAAAGTCTCCCAGTTTTGTCTTGGGCTTATGAACTCCTGGCGTATCGATGAAAACAATCTGTGCATTCTTAGTTGTGTAGACACCCTGGATTTTATTACGTGTTGTCTGCGCCACATCACTCATAATCGCTACTTTCTGGCCAATCACTTGGTTAAGTAACGTTGATTTCCCGACATTTGGCCGCCCAATGAGGGCCACAAAACCCGAATGGTAACTATTAGAAACTGTCATTTAAAATCCCTCCAACAGCTTTATAATCGCTGGCACAAAAATAAGCAGGCCAATGATGAACGCAAAAAGAGCGACCAAAAGAACCATTCCGGCCGCCGCATCTTTAATTTTTTTGACAAGTGGGTGGAAATGCGAACCGACAACTAAGTCACATAACCACTCAGAAATGGTATTGATCATTTCAGCAGACATCACGGCAAAAATGGCCGCAATTAGCCACAGCCAATTATCGAAAGAAATCCGGCAAATAAAACCAGCAATAATAACAACCACTGCGCTAGCAAGATGAAAACGCATGTTGCGTTCGCTTTGAATCACCTGAAAAATTCCGTCAACTGCGTGACCCATCGCCTGCCATAAGTTATGATTTTTACCCGTTTGAGGTTGTTTATCTTTTGAGTCCATATGAATCCAGAATTTCTCGCTGCAGTGCAAACATTTTCTTTTCGTCCTCAGCTTTTTCGTGGTCATAACCATTGAGGTGTAAAAAGCCGTGGACGCACAAAAAGCCCAGCTCGCGGTCAGCAGAATGCCCCAAAAATTTAGCCTGCTCCGGCACCTTATCGATACAGATAAAGAGGTCACCAAGGTTTTCAGGCAGCTCCTCCTTTAATTCTTCCGGCATGATGATCTGACTTTCATCGCTAGAATCCTCAGCCGCAAAGCTGATAACGTCAGTTGCCCGGTCCACACCCCGGTATTGTTTGTTCAACTGCTTAATCTCTGGGTTGCGTACAAAAGTCAAAGACATTTCTACGTTGTCGGCCAACTTCAAATAAGCAGCGGCATAGTTTAAGAGCCTTTCTGCTAACTGACGCTGATCATCGGTTAAAACACCTTCAGTGTGATCAAAAATTGTTAAGTCCATTTCTAATGCTCCTGCTTGCTGGCTGCTTCTTCGTAAGCCGTAATGATGCGGGCGACGACTGGGTGCCGCACGACATCGTCAGCCGTAAAGCGTACGAATTCAATTGACTTGATATTGGCCAGGATGTGTTGAGCACTGATTAAACCACTGCGCGTCCCGTGAGGGAGGTCAATTTGTGAAACGTCGCCATTGACCACCATCTTCGAGCCAAAGCCTAACCGCGTCAAGAACATCTTCATCTGTGCATTCGTGGTGTTTTGGGCTTCATCAAGGATTACAAAAGCGTTGTCGAGCGTCCGTCCACGCATATAGGCTAGCGGAGCAATTTCAATTGTTTCCCGTTCCATCAGCCGTTCAACGTGATCAGCACCCATAATTTCATTAAGCGCATCATAGATTGGCCGCAGGTAAGGATCAACCTTCTCTTTAAGATCACCAGGAAGAAAACCTAGCGATTCGCCAGCTTCAACGGCTGGCCGCGTCAAAATGATCCGTTCTACTTCTCCACGCTTTAAAGCAGCGACGGCCATGGCCACAGCCAGGTAGGTTTTACCAGTCCCAGCGGGCCCAATTCCGAAAGTAATGTCGTTTTCCTTCATCGATTGGACGTACTGACGCTGGCCAAAGTTTTTCACCCGAATAGCCCGACCACGACGGTCCTTAATAATCAATTCATTGTACAGATCGGCAAAATATTCAAGGGTGCCCCGGTGAGCCATTTTCATAGCACTAATAATGTCAGTACTGCTAATGGAAATGTCCTGCTGTATTAATTTGACTAACTCATTCAGGACATCCGCCGTTAATTTAACGTCCTCTTCATTACCAATAATTTTAAGGTGATCACCAAATGGATTGACTGTTACATGCATGCCACTTTCTAACAATGCAACGTACTTGTCTTGAGCACCAAGTAAGCCGATTTCCACTTTTGGGCTATCAATCCGGTAACTTTGTTCATATGATGGTTGTTCTTCGCTCAAAGATTTGTGTCCCCTTTACTACGAGTCTGGAATCATCTTTCCAGCTTCAAAAAATCTTAATTTATTATAGCATAGCTACAACGGACCTTCTAACAAAACAAAATCCCCGCCATTAAAAGGCAGGGACTAGTTTGAGATAGAATCCGATTATTGCAGCATTGCCTTGACAGTCTGGTTGACCACCTTACCATCAGCACGGCCGTTGAGCTTCTTCATCGAAGCTCCCATCACTTTGCCGAAGTCTTTCATACTCTTGGCGTCGACATCCTTAATTACTTGGGCAATCACTGCCTTCACTTCATCTTCAGACATCTGAGCAGGCATGTAACTTTCGACAACCTTCAGTTCCTTCTCGGTCTTTTGAATCAGGTCGTCACGGCCAGCCTTCTTGAAGTCAGCCAGTGAATCCTTCCGCTGTTTGTCTTCACGCTTCAAAACAGCAATTTCTTCGTCCTTTGATAGGTCATGGCCTTTTTCAATCTGTTCGTTCTTCACGGAAGCCTTTAACATGCGAACAACTTCCAACGTGTCCTTATCATGGGCCTTCATGGCTTTGATCATATCTTTTTGTAAAGTATCAAGTAAACTCATTATCCTTACCTCCCAAAAATAAAAGCTCCTGCCGAATGGAACCATTCGTTCAGGAGCTTTGCAGCTTTAAAGCTTAGTAACGGCGACGCCGCTTATTCTTACGCTTCCGAGCCGCCTCTGATTTCAACTTACGTTTTACGCTAGGCTTTTCGTAGAATTCACGCTTGCGATATTCGCGAAGAGTGCCATTACGTGAAACTGAGCGTTTAAAGCGTCGAAGAGCATCGTCTAACGATTCATTCTTGCGAACGACTGTTTTTGACATCAGATATCCCTCCCTCCGAGCTAAAAATGCATAATTGCCGCGGCCAAATATATAATCTGGCCTTACCACTACAAATACCAGTATACCCACTGCTATTTCCAGCGTCAACATAAGATTTAAATTTTTTCGGCTAATTCTGGCTAGCCGACAGTTTAACCTTTAATCCTTTTTATCTTGATCCTTAATAATCAGGTGGGATTCATCCAGTTGTTCCTGGGTGATCGTGCCTGGAGCTGCGGTCATCGGTTCAACAGCCTTGGAGTTCTTAGGGAACGGAATGACGTCACGAATATTGTCTGCCTTGGCAAGCAGCATGACGTAACGATCCAGTCCAAAGGCCAGCCCACCTTCAGGCGGCATCCCCATCTGCAAGGCGTGAATCAAGAAACCAAAGTTACGTTCTGCCCGTTCTTTAGTAAAACCAAGGGCCTTTAAAACCTTCTCTTGAACGTCTGGCCGGTGAATACGGATCGAACCACCGCCAATTTCGTGACCGTTCAAGATAATGTCATAACTCTGTGCATGAGCCTTATGAGGATCTTCACCGGGTTCAAGGTAGTGCAAGTCCTCTTCGTTCAACATGGTGAATGGGTGGTGGGCGGCAATCCAGCGGCCGCGGCCTTCATCATATTCAAACATTGGCCAGTTAACTACCCAGAGGTAGTTCCACTTATCATAATCAATCATGCCCATCTCGTGAGCAAAGTTTTCCCGCAAGTAGCCAAGTGCACCGCAAACAACCTGGAACGAACCAGCAACGAAGAGAATCAGGTCACCTTCGTTGGCACCTAACTTCTCGTTCAACTGACTAGCCTTGTCCTTTAGGAACTTTGCTACTGGGCCTGAGTAACCATCGCTTGTTACTTTAACCCAGGCCAAGCCCTTGGCGTGGAAACGCTTGATGTAGTCTTCCTTTTCACTGATCTTCTTGCGGGAGTACTTGTCAGCACCGCCAGGAACACAGATGGCACGAACATAATTTCCGTCTTTTACCGTGTTAGCAAAGACCTTAAAACTACTGTCCTTCACGATGTCAGAAACATCAGTGATCAACATCTTAAAGCGGGTATCAGGCTTATCAGTTCCGTAACAGTCCATTGATTCCTGCCATTCCATCCGCTGGAAAGGTGTCTTGACCTCCACACCGAGGACGTCCTTCATGATCTTTTTGATCAGACCTTCTGTTTCTGTTTGGATATCTTCAGCCGTGGCAAAACTCATTTCTGTGTCAATTTGAGTAAATTCAGGCTGACGGTCCCCACGCAAGTCTTCATCACGGAAGCAGCGTGCCAGTTGATAGTACTTGTCAACGCCGGCTGCCATCAGCAACTGCTTAAAGAGCTGCGGCGACTGTGGCAAAGCGTAGAAGTGGCCTGGGTAAACCCGTGAAGGAACCACGTAGTCCCGCGCACCTTCTGGTGTTGAACGCGTCAGGTCAGGAGTTTCAATATCCATGAAGCCTTCTGAATCGTAATAGTTGTGGACAACGCTAGTAACTTTGCTACGAATCTTCAAGTAGCGCATCATTTCTGGGCGACGCAGGTCTAAGTAACGGTACTTAAGACGTAAATCTTCACTAGCATCGACGTCATCAGCAATTGCAAATGGTGGCGTTTGAGACTTAGCCAGAATATTGATGGTGTCAACGACTACTTCAATCTGGCCAGTTGGAATGTCAGGATTAGGATCTTTCCGCATCCGGACTTTACCCGATACTTCAATGACATACTCACTGCGACACTGATCAGCGATCTTGAAAGCTTCTTCGTTTTCTTTTTCGTTGAAGACCAGTTGAACAATGCCTTCACGGTCACGCAGGTCAATGAAGACCAAACCGCCCAGGTTACGCTGCTTAGCAACCCAACCCTTTAAGACAACCGTTTGGCCCACTTGTTTTTCACTCGTCAGGCCAGCATAGTTAGTCCGCTTCACAATTATTATCCCCTTTCAACCTCTTGGTAATATTTGGAAAAATCATTCAACAAGTCGTCAAGTGCGACTCTTTTGTCTTCTTCATGGCCAACCCGCAAGCGAACAGACTTATCTGCCAGATCTTTAGCGCCCAGAATGACAATCAATTTAGCGTTATCCTTGTACGCATTCTTGATCTGGGTCTTAAACTTACGACCTTCATAATCACGGTCAGCACTAAGACCAGCATCACGAGCAGCTTCAACCAACTGGAGAGCTGGCAGGTTGGTGTCCTCACCATCGTTGACGACGTAGACATCGAAACTGGTCTTTTGGTTCAACGAAATACCTTCATCATGAATTAACAACAAAAGCCGTTCCAAACCAATACCAAAACCAATCCCGGGTGTTTCTGGGCCACCAAGTTGTTCCACTAAACCGTTGTAACGACCGCCACCGCAGATAGTCGTATAGCCGTTGCCCAGAGACTTGGCCTTGACCATAATTTCAAAAATTGTGTGGTTGTAGTAATCGAGTCCCCGGACCATGGTCGGATCGACGACGTAAGAAATACCTAACTGATCCAACATTTTCTTAACAGTTTCAAACCGTTGAGCGGCTTCTGGCGTCAGGTAATCGAGAATTGATGGAGCGTCAGCGACAAATTTCTTGTCACGTTTATCTTTACTGTCCAGCACCCGCAGCGGGTTCTTTTCCATCCGCTCTTGAGAATCTGGGCTTAATTCATCAAAATGCGGTTTCAGGTAATCTACCAGCGCCTTGTGGTAAGCATCACGTGATTCCTTATCACCCAGCGTGTTGATTGCTACGCGGAGGTCGTGCAAACCGATTTGTTTGAAGAAACGCATTGCCATTGTAATGACTTCGACATCCATTGCCGGATTTTCACTACCAAAGGCCTCTACCCCAATTTGGTGAAATTCCCGTTGACGTCCGGATTGAGGACGTTCGTACCGGAACATCGGTCCCATGTAATAGACTTTGTATGGCTTCTGGTATTCTGGACCATAAAGTTTGTTTTCAACAAAGGCCCGCACAACACCAGCCGTCCCTTCTGGGCGCAGTGCAACGTGACGGCCACCCTTATCATTAAAGTCATACATTTCCTTCGTTACAATATCGGACGTATCACCCGATGACCGAGAAAAGACTTCATAATTTTCGAATAATGGGGTGCGAATGTTTTGATAACCATAACGCTGAAAAATCTGACGAGCAGCCTGTTCAACACTTTCCCAGTTAGCTGATGCTCCCGGTAAGATGTCGGCTGTCCCCCGTGGACGCTGATAACGCATGATATTCCTCCTTCAATGCCTGCCAAAAAGAAAAGCACCCTCGCAATTGCAAGGGTGCATGGTGCACGGTACCACCTTGGTATCACTCTTGGATAACGTCATATTGACGGGGATTGCTCCCAGCCTCCAAAGTGTCAATGCGGTTTGCCACCTAGTAGGCTTTCACCAGTCCCCACTCGCTTATTTTGGGCTAACCGTACATTCTTCTTCACTGGCCATTAATCTCTTGTTCGCTATTAAAGTTACCAGTTGGATGCCACTAAGTCAAGTCTGTTTGCGAGTTGATAGAAGAACTAGCTTGCAAAAAAACAGCAGCCTTTCTAAAATTTAAAGCATAGTCTTAAAACCAGGAGATGATGGTTTGAAAAAGAAAATGCCAAATCATTCGGTGCTGATCAGCATTCTGCTGCTGTGTTTAACTTTGCTGCTGATCTTTGGCCTCAGTCGTCAAAAGACAGTCGTAATCAAAACAGCAAACCTCAATATTCACAGTGGTCCTGGCATCGACTATCCGGTAATTGATACAACTAAAGCACGACAGCGCTACCACGTTGTCGGTCAGCGCAACGACTGGTACCGGGTACGGATTACGGATAAAAAATTTGGTTGGGTTGCCAGCTGGCTGGTGAACCGCAAGAAGCCGCTTCAGCATGTGACCCGCCTATCCGAAGCCACCGTCGTCATTGACCCTGGACACGGGGGATCCGATTCAGGAGCAGAATATAAGAATTCCAAGAATCCGGAATACATGGAAAAAACTTATACCCTTCAACTCGCCAAAAAGGTGGCAATGGCATTGAGAATGCGGGGATGTCACGTTATCATGACCCGTGACAACGACCGTTACGTCGGCCTGAAGCCCCGACCAGAACTAGCCGAAAGTCTGCACGCAGATGCCTTCATCAGTTTTCACTATGATTCTTCACCACAGCGCAATGAAGGCACGGGCATCACAGCTTACTACTATCACCGCGGCAAATCAAAGCAACTGGCATCGACCATGTCCCAGCAATTTAACAACTTGCCCCTTACCAATAAGGGAATCAATTTTGGCAACTTCTTAGTCATTAGGGATAACACCCGGCCAGCTATTTTGTGCGAAATGGGTTATATCAACACCAAACGCGACTTTAACCACATCAAGAGCTTTTCTTATCAGTGGAAAGTTGCCAACGATGTGGTCAAGGGTCTTAACCAATACTTCAAGGAACAGTAAAATAACTTTGGGAGATGAAATAATGAGTCGTTTAAATCATCAATGGATTAGTCAATTACCGATCAAAAAAATTACCAATGTTAAACCTGTCAGTGGTGGTGACATCAATGAAGCTTATCAAATTACCACCCCAGACAAAAAATACTTTATGAAGGTGCAGCCCAACAAAACGGCTAAGTACTTTGGCCACGAAATCAATGGACTGAAAGCACTAGGAAAGGCCATTCGGGCCCCAAAGCCTCTCTATAATGGGCAAATCAATGGTGATGCCTACCTCGTCCTCAACTGGATTGATGCCGGCTACCAGGGCAGTCAAAGCGAGCTCGGTCAATTAGTTGCTAAGATGCACTCCCAAACAAATGATAAATTTGGCTTTGTTGACAATCACGAAACGGGTGCCCTCAACAAAACCAATAACTGGGACGATAATTGGTCGCGCTTTTATGTTGAACAACGTCTTGAGCCTGAAATCGAAGCTTGTGAAAAACTCGGTCGTTGGAACAAGTGGCGCCAACAACACATGGACAACATGATCAGCGCCTTTCGGAAGTACTACCAAAACCATGAAGTTGTTCCGAGCCTCTGTCATGGCGACTTATGGTCCGGCAACTACATGTTTGATACCGAGGGTCATCCTTTACTGATCGACCCCGATGCTGTTTACGGCGACCGGGAATACGATTTAGCTATGACCACAATCTTTGGTGGCTTCAATGATGAATTCTACCAGGCTTACCAACAAACGTTCCCGTTTGATGATGGCCTGCAGGATCGCTTGCAGTGGTACCGTTTCTTCTACCTCTGCCTGCACCTGATTCTTTTTGGTGAAACTTATGGTGGGTCTGTAGATTCCATCCTCGGCGGCTTCTAAAAAATAGCTAACAAAATAAGGGCTTCAACTAGCCAGGAACAATCCTGGATGTTGAAGCCCTTTTTCTTAGTCTTTGTCGTAGATGATCGTGGTTGGCCCGTCATTTTCAAGGTCAACCTGCATATCCGCCCCAAAATGACCGGTTTCGACGTGAACACCACTATCGGCAAGCTTCTGATTAAAGCGATTATAAAGCGGTTCAGCAATGTCCGGCTTAGCAGCTTTGCTAAAGCCCGGTCGGTTACCATGCTTCGTATCGGCATAGAGCGTGAACTGGGATATAGAAAGAATCGCCCCATCCACGTCCGACAAACCCCGATTCATCTTGCCCTGCTCATCTTCAAAGACGCGCAGGTTGACGATCTTATGAACAAGATAATCTAGTTGTTCATCGGTATCTGTTGGTGCAAAACCTACCAGTAGCATAAACCCACGGCCGATTTTGCCGACAACTTGACCATCAATCGATACGCTAGCGCGGTTGACTTTTTGCAATACAACTCGCATTGTTGGCGCCTCCTTAAGAAATGACCCGCTTGACGACGTAGACATCAGGAATATTTTTCAGGGAATCAATAATCAACTGCAGGTGGTTACGGTTGCGCACCCCGACAGAAGCATTGATCGTGGCCATCTTGTTATGGTCCACTTTCCCATTAACAGACGTGAGGTAGCGCGTATTGTTGTTAATGGACCGCAAAACATCGTTCAAGAGGCCATTACGGTTATAGCCTTGGACCTCAATGTCAGCGTTGTAGTTAGTCTTATCCCCTTCTGGGTTGTCCCAATAGACGTTGACAATCCGCTGACCATTTTCTTCTGCTTGCTTGATATTAGGACAGTCTGCCCGGTGGACAGAAATTCCGCGCCCCTTCGTGATATAACCGATGATTGGATCACCAGGAACCGGGTTGCAACAATGCGACAAGCGGGTTAACAGGTTGTCAACTCCTTCGACGACAACTCCGCCACCGCCTTTAGACATATGTTTTGACTGGTTGCGGCTAGATTTATCGACTGTCTGGTGATTTTCCAGGACAGCTTTTTGTTCGGCACGTTCCCGATCATCACGACGCTGCTGACGAATATCGGCCGTGAAGTGGTTGGCAGCACCCTTCACAGTTGTATCGCCAAAACCCACTGAAGCGTACATATCATCAGCTGTCTTAAAGTGCAACTGTGAAGCAATCTTTGCTTCTTTATCCGGAACCATCAATGCTAGGGGATCATAACCGCTCTCCCGCAGTTCATCCTCAATCATTTGCCGACCCTGTTCAATGTTTTTATCGCGGTCGTGAACACGGAAAAACTGGCGAATTTTATTGCGGGCCCGTCGCGTCGAAACAAGGTCAAGCCAGTCCCGGCTAGGGCCAGCTGATGATTGGGAAGTCAAGATATCGACGATATCGCCGTTCTTAATTTCATAGTTCAGGGGTACAATCCGGCCATTAACTTTGGCACCCGTAGCGTGATTACCGACTTCAGTATGAATTTGGTAAGCCATATCCAGTGGACCAGACCCCTTTGGCATTTCAATGACGTCGCCTTTGGGGGTAAAAGCATAGACTTTATCAGCAAAGACGTCACTTTGAATGCCCTTCATGAAATCGTCTGTTCCCTGGGATTCGCTACGCATCTCAAGGATTTCTTTAACGACGTTTAATTTCTGGGAATCCTGACTGGCCTTGACACCCTTGAAGTTACCTTCCTTATATGCCCAGTGTGCGGCAACACCATATTCGGCCACCTGATGCATGTGATGGGTCCGAATCTGGATTTCTAGTGGCGTGCCAGAAGGACCGATCACAGTCGTGTGTAAGGACTGGTAGCCATTAGGCTTAGGCATGGCAATGTAATCCTTAAACCGACCAGGCATCGGCTTCCAAGTGGTATGGATAGCACCCAAAACAGCGTAGCAATCACGAATGGAGTCGACGACCACGCGCACAGCGAGCAAATCGTAAATTTGGCTAAACTGTTTGTGTTTGGTCACCATCTTGTGATAAATCGAATAAATGTGCTTCGGACGACCATAAATTTCGGTGTTAGGTCCTAGATTCAAGCCGCTAATCGCTTTTTTAATCAATTCGATGGCGTGGTTAATGTAATCAACCCGCTGATCACGCCGTGAGTTCATCAGGTGAACGATCCGGTAATATTGCTGTGGGTTTAAATAACGCAAAGAGAGGTCCTCAAGCTCCCACTTGATAGTACTAATCCCTAAACGATCAGCAATTGGCGCATAAATTTCCAACGTTTCGTTAGCAATCCGCCGTTGTTTGTCAGGACGAAGGTGTTGCAAGGTCCGCATATTGTGCAAGCGGTCAGCTAATTTGACAATCATCACCCGAATATCCTTGCTCATTGCTAAGAGCAATTTCCGGTGAGTGGCTGCCATTTGTTCTTTGTTAGATTTGTAATGAATCTTACTTAATTTGGTATCACCATCGACAATGAGCGCAACGGTAGGGCCAAACAAAGTCTTAATATCATCCAGGGTTGCACCGGTGTCTTCGACAATGTCATGAAGATAACCGGCACACACGGTATCCGGATCCATTCGTAAATTAGCAAGGATTCCAGCAACTTGAATCGGGTGAATGATATAGGGTTCACCTGATTGGCGTCGCTGATCATGATGAGCGACGTAGGCAAAGTGATAAGCACTATCGACTTTCTTGACGTGTTCCTCATTCATGTAGCTCTTGCACATGTTGTGAACGTCATCAGCCGTCAGTTCTTTAAATTCTTCTGGCATTTATTGCTGACCTCCTTTACTCAAATTCAGTGAAGACCGCTTGATTGACCAAGTCAGGTAGCTAACGCCGAGATAGAACAAAGCAAAGTACCAGGTATATTTAGGTGCAAACTGGTAAGCAGTGATGAAGAACAAGATCGGCATCACAAATAATTTCCACCAGTGACCAGCGCGCTGTGCTAGACGATAACCTAACCACAAGCTGGCAAAGCCATTCAAGGTAAACAGGAGCCAACCCACGAAGAACGCTTTTTTCATATGTCCAAAGTGAATCAGTGGTTGCTTCTTCAGCATGGGTATAATTAAGCCGCCAACGATCACGACAACCCACCAGAGTACATCGAGATGTTGCCCAATTTTTTGCCACTTTGCCTTCATAAGCCCAGCTCCTTTGCATTAACTAATGAAAATATTTTAACACAGAAATTAGTTACTTTGTCAGTTCAAGCTGGTATGAAACCGCAGCCATTAAATATAAGGGGGCTGTTTCTGTTCTCAGAATGCGTGGCCCTAAACCAACAGCAGTAATTCCATCTTTTTGCATTGCATCAACCTCGCCTGACGTTAGTCCACCTTCCGGACCAAAGATGGCCAGTAAGCGCTGGCCGGGACGTAAATTCTTTAAATTTTGTGCCAGCTTCGCTTCTTCCCCCTCTTTAGCAGATTCTTCCCAGGCAACAAGACATTCATCGGCTTGAGCTAACGCAACCGCTTCTTGCCAATTCTTAGCATAGGCAACCGTTGGTACGTAGTTACGGTGTGACTGCTCAGCCGCTCCCTGAGCAATCTTTTGGAGTCGTTGTAATTTTCTCTCACGCTTATTGCCCTTCCAATAAGAAATGGAGCGTTGAGCATCAAAGAAAATAATCTGGCTAGCACCCATTTCGGTACCCTTTTGAACAATTAATTCTGGTTTGTCCTTGGTCTTGGGAACGCCACAGGCCAACACCACATGGACAGGCAATTCACTTTGTCTTGCTAGTCGCTTGATAATCCTGGCTTGCCCATTGGAAACTAATTCTGCTAAATATGTTTGATGATCAGCTAACACTAGTTCAAACTGATCACCTCTTTTTGCCCGCAGCACGGTCAAAAGATGATGACTGATATCCGTAGGCAAATCCAAATTACGGTGACCAGGCTCGCAATCAGTCATGAAGTAATGTTGCATGAAACAACCTCCTATTCATCAGCAGTCGGTTTGTGGGCAATCAGTCCGTACCAATCCTTCATCCGCAAGCTTTCGTCTAAAATGAAACCTTGCTTATCAAGGGCATCGGTCACGGTCGAAAGTTTATCATTGATGATTCCTGATAAAAGAAGCTGCCCGCCAGATTTCAAATTCTCCCAGGCCTGAGGGATTAAAGGAACGATGATTTCAGCTAAAATGTTGGCAACAATCACGTCAGCATCTTGACCATGTATACCATCTAAAAGGCTGTTAACCCCCAGCTCTACGTCCTTGGCAACTGGGTTGAGATCAATGTTTTCCTTTGCCGATTTCACAGCTGTATCATCGATATCATAAGCGCTGACTTGGCCTGCGCCTAACTGCTTAGCTGCAATACTTAAAACGCCAGAACCTGTCCCGACGTCAATCAAACGCTCACCACCCTTAATAACAATTTCGAGAGCTTGAAGCATCAGTTTTGTTGTCGGGTGCGTTCCGGTGCCAAAGGCCATCCCTGGATCCAACACTAACAATTTTTCATTAGGGTCCTGCTTCTGGTATTCTTCCCACTTGGGAACAACCGTCAACTGGCTGGTAACCCGTACCGGATGATAATACTTTTGCCAAACCGTCGACCACTGCTCATCTTTAATTGCGCTGCTCTTGACCGTTCCTGGAGCATAATCCAGTCCAAACGTACCTAGTTGTTTGACACGAGCTTTAATAGTATCCACTAATTCTGGTAAAAAGGTTTTCGGTGGAAAGTAGCCGGTAACTGCGGCCCCATGTTCACGGTGTGGCAGAGTTTCAGGATCAACAATTTCACCATATTTGCCGTATTTTCCCGGAATGATATGGCTGTAGTCAGCAGCATTGTCGATCTGCACCCCGTTAGCACCCTCATCCGTCAAAATATATGATACGGCTTCCACCGCTTCGTTAGTCGTTATCACTGACACAGCTGTCCATTCCATACGTTATCCCTCCATATACAATAAGGCCCCAACGTCTGGCAATGCCAGACTTGGAGCCCACGCTGTACAAAATCAAACCTAGTAGTATTATTTTTCTTCACTTGCTGCTTTTTCTTTAGCCTCTGCCTTGGCCTCTTTTTTAGCAATTTTAGCTTCTTTGGCCCACCTTTTAGCTAAGTGGTGATGCAGATAATCAATTAGCTCAGTTTCCGTTTTAAAGATGCGCGGATGCTTTTGATGGTGAAGCCGGACATCAATTTCATTGATCCGTAGACGTCCCGTCCACGTATGGGAGTAACGAATGATTACCCGGTTGTTGAGTTCGTGTTTGCCAAAACGGAAGACATAAATGTGTTGTGGCGTCATCATTGGCCTGATGTAATCTTTTTGGTATGTCAGGTCATTATCGCGCATGAATTTCTTTGTGCGGTTAAGCATGGTAATCATTTCCTCCTTTCACTCAAAATCGTTGTTCAAAGCTCTTTAACTATACTATTCAGTCTAATATCTAAAATATTGTAGCATAGAAATACAAATTTGCCAAAAAAGCGATTTTTGACGAACTTAAATGATAGTTATTTTTGACTGAAGAAACGCGTCGCAGCAATCGCCTTTTGCCAGCCCTGATAATAACGACTAGCATCTTCAACAGTCATCTTAGGTCGGAATTCCGCTCCAATTTCACTGCAATGTTTCAGTTGATCTTGATTGTCCCAGAAATCAACAGCAAGTCCTGCCAAGAAAGCAGCACCCAGGGCTGTTGTTTCTTCCATCTTGGCACGTTCGATCTTTGTCTGTAAGATGTCAGCTTGGAACTGCATCAAGAAATCATTACGAGAAGCGCCACCATTCACCGTTAGCTTTGAAAGATCGAGCCCCGTATCCTTCACCATCGTGTCGATAACGTCTCGGGTTTGGTAAGCGATCGATTCCAGAGTGGCCCTGGTAATAGCACCCTGATCAGAACCGCGCGTTAAGCCAAAGACTGCACCGCGCACCTCTTGGTCCCAGTAAGGTGCACCGAGACCCGTAAAGGAAGGAACGACGTAAACGCCACCGGTACTTTTGGCTTGAACAGCCATCTTTTCCGATTCACTAGCGTGTTTAAAGAACTTTAGACCATCACGCAACCACTGAATCGCTGAACCAGCAACGAAAATGCTCCCTTCAAGGGCATAATTGACTTGACCATTCAAACCATACGCGATTGTCGTCAACAAACCATTTTTAGAAAGTACCGGTTTAGTGCCCGTATTCATTACGATAAAGGCCCCAGTGCCATAAGTGTTCTTGATATTGCCTTCTTCAAAAGCCCCTTGACCGAAGAGAGCAGCTTGCTGGTCACCAGCAATTCCGGCAACAGGAATCTGAACCCCAAAGAAGTGGTAATCGGCAGTATAACCGTAAATCTCTGATGATGACTTCACTTCTGGTAGGATCTCTTTAGGAATGTCCAATAATTTCAGAATGTCGTCATCCCACTGAAGCGTATGGATGTTAAAAAGCATCGTTCGGCTAGCATTAGTCAAATCGGTTGCGTGAACGCGGTGACTCGTCAAATTCCATAAAATCCAGCTATCAATTGTCCCAAACATCAATTCATGCTTGCGTGCCCGTTCACGTGAACCAGGAACGTGGTCTAAAATCCACTTAATTTTGGTAGCCGAGAAATATGAATCCACTACCAGCCCGGTCTTTTTGTGAATCATATCTTTGTAGCCATCGGCAATCAGCTGATCTGCAATATCACTGGTCTGTTTCGATTGCCAGCAAATGGCATGGTAAATTGGCTTCCCAGTGTAACGATCCCAAATAACGGTCGTTTCCCGTTGATTGGTAATGCCAATGGAAGCAATCCGGTAAGGCTTAATCCCCGACTTAATTAATACCGATGAAATGACCTGCTGAACGGTATCCCAAATTTCCGTGGCGTCATGTTCCACCCAACCAGGTTTTGGGAAATACTGGGTAAATTCTTGTTGAGCCATGGCAACTTTGTGACCATCGTGATCAAAAATAATAGCCCGCGAACTTGTCGTACCCTCATCAATTGCCATCACATACTGCTGCTCGTTCAAGATCGTCAACCCTTTCATAATCTTGCGTCTTGATAATATAACATCATTTTATCATATCTGCTTTTAATTGGTACGGCTCAGAGCGGACTGAATGGAACCGATATCATCATAACTAGCTGTCACAAACAGCTGATCGCCTTCATTAATGACGGTGTCCCCGTGTGGGGTCAACCACTCGCCATTGCGTTTGATCCGGCTGATGGTAATCTGATCAATCATCGGCAATTCATCCATGTTAATGCCGGTGTAACGTCGATTTTTGACCGTAATTTCAAAAATACCATGCTCCGTATCCGTCAGAATATCCATCATCGCTGGCGATTCAATTAGAGCGCGCAACATACTGGATTGGACATTATAAGGATTAAAGATTTCAATACCCTGTTCAACCAATTGATGAAGACTATCAAAGTCGTGCTCATTACTCATCTGAGACATAATTACCCTCTTGACGCCGTGTTTCTTGGCAATCTGGGCAATGGCAAAATTGCGCTCGTCTTCCCGGAAGCCAACGACTAAGACGTCGGTATCAAAAAACTTTCCGTCAAGCAAACTTGACTCGTTAATTTGGTCCAGGTAAGTGATGTCCGGCACTTCGCTATTGTAAGTTTTATAATCTTTTTGGTTATCCGTAACCATTCGAATGTCGTAGAGTTGAGTGGTCAATTGCTGCGTGATCGGTACTGTCCATACGTTAACGCCGAGGATGACAACCCGCTGCTTAATCAGGTCCTCCTTGGTAGCTTTAAAGAGAACGTTAAACATGATCGGCCCACAGATACAAACGATGACGGCACCTAAGATAAAGGCATCCTGTTGGGTGGCCGTGATCGCGTGCAGATTACGAGCAACGGTTAGAGTCGGCAGCACCAGTGTAATCGTCGTTGCACATAAGAATGCAGCAGCCAGGGAATTATGACGACTAAACCGGCGCAGGTAGATAATCGTTGATACCAGCTTTGCAAGCAAGAAGCACAATACAAAGATCGGAATCAGCACTAAAGCGCGCGGATTGGTAATCAATGAACGAAGATTCAGCCTAATTCCCGTCGAGATAAAGAAGATGGGTATGAAAAAGCCGTAGCCGATCGAAGTCAATTTATCTTCTGTCGACTGTTCTGGCTTCAGTAGTTTCATAACCATCCCTGCCAAAAAGGCTCCCAGGATGTTTTCGGCCCCGACAGTTGTAGCCACGGTCACTAAAGTAAAAATCAAGAAGAAGGCAAGCCGTACATCAAGTTGCGTCGTGGATTTCGTCACTTGATTAAACCACTGGTAAGGTTGACGGAAGCGGCGTAGCAGAATAATCGCAGCGATAAACAGCAAGACAATTAGCCACAGCCGTCCGGCATGGCCACCATGAATAGAAGCGTAAACGGTCAGCATCAACATCGGGATCACTTCACCTAGAACAGCCGTCAGCAAAACGGTTTGCCCAATTGGCCGACTCAAAATTTCCTTTTCCTTTAAGGTGGCGATCACTACCCCTAGGGCAATAGAACTAAAGATAATCGTAGCGAGCATGACGCCATTGAACATGCCAGTCACACGCAGTGCCAACCCTAATAAAATTGCCATGACAAAAATCGAACCAAAAGCGAGTGCAGCTATCTTTACTGGTGAATCACCAGTGCTCTTTTGGCCCGGTTGTCTTTTGAAGAGGTCGAAATTGATCTCCATTCCTGAAAGAAAAATCAGGACAATCACCCCGAGACTCGACAAGAGATTCAAGGTACTGTTCATGTGCACAATATTAAAACCACTTTGTCCGATAACGATACCAATTAATATTTCGGCAATCGCTGTCGGCATGTTGGACACTTGAAAATGAGCCATCATCAACGGCACTAATAAAGCCGCTAACATGACGATAAAAATGGAAAGCTGTGACATTATAACCACCCTAAATATAGTCTGTGAATCTTTACCATTTTACCCATAAAACACGGTAAAATAAAAGGTGTAGTCTTAATTTAGAAAGGATCTCACCGATGAATGATCATTTTTCCTCCTGCACCAGCATACTTGTAGGTAAAAACGCATCGACTGACCATTCCATTTTGATCGGTCGTAATGAAGATGCTAAAGCGGCATGGCCCAAGCGGATGGTTGTCCACGCGCACGGCAGCCTCAGCCGTGAATTTGTATCCAAAGATACTGGATTAAAGCTAGAATTGCCAGCAAATAGCGCTCGCTACACCGCAACACCAGAATGGACGGACAAAGAAGGCCTCTTTGAAGAGGACGGAATTAATGAGTACGACGTGGCCATGAGTGCCACTGAAAGTGCTTATTCCAACGATCTCGTGTTAGGCTTTGACCCCCTCGTCAAATCTGGCTTGAACGAAGAAGCTATGATTACCGTCGTCCTTCCCTTTATCAAGACGGCACGGGAAGGTGTAAAACGTTTAGGTCAATTAATCGAACAATATGGTACCGGCGAAACCAACGGCGTTCTCTTTGCCGATAATAATGAGGCTTGGTACTTCGAAAGTGGTGGCGGACATTACTGGGTAGCCCAGCGCATTCCCGATGACTCCTACGCAGTCGTTGCTAACCAACTGGCAATTCAAGAAATTGATTTTGACGATCCAGATAATTTTATGTTTCAGCCGAACATTCGAGATTTTGTAGCCGCTCATAACCTCAATCCAGACCCGGATGGCTTTAATTTCCGGCACATTTTTGGCACCGCTAACCGCTCCGACGCCATTTATAGTACGCCCCGGGTTTGGTACGGTCATCAAATGTTTAACCCACACCAATGTGCAGACGAAATGCCAGAATCACAAGATTTGCCATTTATTGTTAAGCCTGAGCATCAGCTGAGCTTACTTGACGTTCAATCATACCTGGGATCCCATTTTCAAGGAACTCCATTTGATCCCCTTGCCGTCGGTAAAGATCCGCGCAAGGGCAAGTACCGTCCCGTCAGTCTTGCTAAGACTCAGGAATCACATATTCTGCAAATGAACCGTCCGTCAGGTATCAACATCCATTGGCTGGCCATGGGTGTCACGGCCGAAAGTACTTATGTTCCCTTCTTCAACGGAATCACCGATGTCCTGAGCCCGTACAAACGTGGCAAGCTACCCTCACAAGATTCATCCGCTTACTGGACTTTTAAAAATGCCGGCGTACTAGTGGATGCCCAAATGCATGACTTCTTACCACAATTAGAAGAAGTCCAACATCAGCTTAACCAAGCATTCATCAGGGCAATCGCAAAAGTTGACCAAGAGGCGCCAACAATTCAGAACATGGCAAAGCGTCAGCACTACCTGACAGAACAAAGCAAGTCTTTGGCCAGTCTGGCGCTGAAAAAATACCGGCAGTTAACCGCACAGTTATTAACCCAATTAACTGACTATTCCCCGCTCAACTTTGATACGGACGAAAAACTCTAACTGAAACTAAGATTCAAAGAAATGGGAGCGCGACAGAAGTCATTAATAACTTCGTAGTCACGACCCCACAAGCAACAATAGGCCTTTAGCGTTCGGATTTGCCGAATGCTAAAGGCCATTGTTGTACTGTGTGTTCACTTTTTATCCATGTAATAGGAGTTATGTCACAGCCCCTTTTCTTACGTTACACCACTAATCATCATTATTATTTTCGACAGTACTTTGATTATTATTGATGTTCTTTTTATTTGTTCGTTTCCGGTTACGAACATGATTTGCGGGTTGCTGACTATCCAGGAGGTTTTCTTGAATTACCTGCACAACTTGATTGTTTTGTGGCAACGAAGAATGCTCAGCATCTTTTCCCGTTACCGTCATCGTCGTAAAGTGAGACACCTGTTTTTGGTAAATGTACTTACCGGCTTCCACACTACCCTCCGGAACAAGGCCGTCAGAATCGTAGGTCTCTGTCCCCATCAAAGAATAAACAACCAAATTCTCTGGCAAGCGTTTCTTATACTTCAAAAAATCATTAAACATCTGAGTTTTGTTTCCCGCAGAAGTCTCCGCAAAATTATACGGCGTGCCTAAGGTCATCAGTCGCTTAATCCGTATCTGATCGCTGTAGGAACTGTAATAGTGTTCGAGCCAATAGGTCCAGACCAGGCCGCCATTAGAATGGCCAAAAGCTTTGAAATTATTAAATTTATATTGTTCTGACAACACTCTGAACGCTTTGTTGAACATCCGCGCCTGCTTTTTGATGTTGGAATAGCCATCATGGTTATTCTGAAAAGCAATGACGACGATGGGTTCGTTATCACCGCTGGCAATTGACCCGGTGTACGTAATTTTCCCGCTGTTATACACCTTCATCTTCATATATGAATGTTTTTTAGAACCACTAGGACCGGCATTGAGCTTAGCAACCAGCCGGTCAAAACGATTTTGCCCAGCAGAACTGCCAGGAATCATTATCAGTGGTGATACCCGTGAATTATGACGTTGAACCATCGTATGGGTGTTGCTACGCATACAAAAATAAAGTGGGATGACAATCACGATGAGCAAGACGATGATCAACAAAGCGATCCGCTTGGCTGCAGCCTTATCAATATTGCCAAATAATTTCATCGCTGATCCTCCCTCTGGTCGCTGGCAATCACCCGGTCTTCCACTGCTTTGGCCAATCTAACAAATGGAATATACACGATAACGTCAATGATTAGTAACAAGAGTGCCAGCACAATCGTCATTAAGTTACCATTAGTAGCCATATAACCAAATAACAAAGCTGGAACACTGTTCATTGTGGGATATGCCAATGCTGGCACTAGGTGAATTAGAATAGCTAAAATTGCGAGCCCCATGTTAACTAGTGGCAGCACCAACATAGGCAAAAGATAAAATGGATTTAAAATCACCGGCACCCCAATCATCACAGCAGGGTTAACGTTGAAAAAGACTGGCAAAAAAGTCCATTTACCCAGACGGTTCACATCACGATCATGACTAACAATCACCAGGGCAATTAAAAGAGCTAAGATGACCCCCGCCCCACCAAACTCAGCATATGCTTGGTAGATGAGTGAACCGATAAAACGGTGAGGGATGTGCCAACTGCTGCCATGGCTCAGCACGTAACTTAAATTGGTAGCCATCGCCGTTGAATCAAGATGGACGTTAAAAGTGTAAATGCCGTTCAGGCCCAGCCATTCTAGAACCGTCGACAGCATCACCATTGCTGCTTTGACCCAGGTTGAATTGCCATCGGCAGCCAGTCCTTGCAAACTCACGTTAAGATTTGAAAAGACGCTGAAGTAAGATCCCAGATTAAAGAGGATCCCAAAAATAAGGCCCACAAAGCAGCAAACAACAAACGGCCACATTGCGTCATAGGATCGTTGCTTTACTGCCAAAGCATGTTCAACAAGATGATCGGTCTGACCAGCACGACCTAACCAACGGAAAACCTGACCAACAAAAAAAACAATTAAAAGGCTCAAAAGCAAAAAATGGTACGAGAATAAGCGCCATTCGATATTGAACATACTGACATCAGTTGCCCGCTGGAAACGATAGGCAATCAGCAATTCAACGATAACGGCAGTCATCCCAGCCATCTGGCTATCTTTACCATATAAACGTGCCGTATACTTCGCAGCAGCAAATCCTGCCAACAGACCAATGGAGCCTAGAGTGACCGTCTGCAAACCATTACAACAATTGCGCAAAACCTGCATTACTGACGGACTAATCCATTTGTCAGCCCGCAAAATATTATAAAGAATTCCATTGGAGTTCAATAATGCATCCTTGATCACGTCCGCGATCGAACCTATCAGAGCCAACGGAAATAATACGGCTAAGGTTCTCATCAAAACCCGAAAAAAAGCTAATTGCCTGACACGAACACTAAAACAGACTAACCGGTTAAGCATCAATCATCATCCCCAAAAAACTCAACCACGTTTAGCGGCCATTCGTTCACAGTACCGTCGATATTCTTCATCATAATGATAGAGATGATTGAAGTGACTGACCATTTCTTGATCGTGAGTATAAACACGACCAGTGTCCAGTGTCTTTTCATACATCTCTAAATAAGGGATTTTGGCCTCACGCGCGGCCCGACGTTCTAATTCACGATCATAGGCAACGTGACGATAGTCAAGATCCTCAATTCCTTGGTCATCAACAGTCATCAAGAGATAATGAGCGCGCGTATCTGCCTGCAAACGAGCTTGGCCATTAAACGGTTCGCCAACTGATCCAGGATTTAAGACGACCCGTTCATCTGAAGCATAACGCAGAAGTTGGTGGTGAACATGGGCATAGATGGCAATATCTTCATCACCAGCAAAGGCCTCATCAAAGTTAGTGGACGGCTGAGTTGGAAAAAGCTTTTGTCCCATGTTGAGGTCCGGTAGATTATGGGCAATCGAGAAGTTGAATTTTCCCGCCTGAATACTTTGGTGCAGCGGCCAAGCAGCCAACTTTTGAAAAACTTCCGCGGGAATTCGCTGGGCCAAGTCTTGAGCTAAGCGGCCGAAATAAATTCGGGAAGCCTTCAGCGGTTTGATTTTACCGGCAGCTCCATTCACTGCCAAATCATCCCAGTTGCCACGAACACAAACTGAAGGCTTCATTTCTTGAAACAGTTGCCAAACGTTTTCTGCACCAGGACCCGGCATAAACAAGTCACCGATAAACCAATATTCATCGGCATGGTGTTGACGACTATCTTCGTACATTGCTTTCATTGCTGTAAAATTACCGTGAACATCGGAAAAAACAGCAATGGTTTTGCTTTCAGCCATTTCTATCACCCTTTTGATTAGATTCATCAATAAAACCATTATAAACAAAAAGCGGCGCGGGAGCGTCGCTTTTCAATCCTTATTAACTATTTCTTTTGTTTGCGGTTGCGCCGCGTATTGACTTCATAGAAGATCCAAGCCACGCCACCAAAGAAGATCGGTCCGATGATCGTCCAGAAAGCGGTTTGGTAATCGTGCTGCAAAATTGGTGACAGACACGTAAAGATAATTCCGAAGGCAATTACGAGGAAGACAACGGCAACGATGATGTTGGTCAGAACCTTGTTCTTGTAAATTTCGAATGGTCGTTTCAGATCAGCCCGCTTCTTAAAGGCAGGAAAAGCACCTACTAAGAAGAGATATGGCGTCGTCGTCGCAACGTTAGCCATGTTGGTCAAAATTTGATAGAAACGTTGAGCAGCGTTACCACCAAAAGCAACTAAGAAGATGATAATGCAAACAACAATAGCTTGCAGGCGCATCGCATTGCTTGGCATGCCATGGTCATTGATCTTGGTCAGACTCTTCGGCCAGAGATCTGGGTTAGAACCCAGGATAAATGACTTAATTGGTGAATAAATTACAACAAAGAATGAGCCACAGTAAGCCAGGAACATGCTCAGGCCGGTGAAACGTGTCAAAATATTGCCGATCAGAACAGCCGTAGCATGGCTGGTGCCTAAAGCCTTTCCCATCTGGATACCAAGGTTACCCATCAAAACATAGGAAATGTTACCTAGGTTAACGGTCTTACCACCTAATACCTGGTGCCAGTTGGTGCTGACACCCCACAGTAAGATCATCAGTGAGTAAAGGATCATGACGACAACCATTGCAATTGAAATCCCTAACGGGAAAGTGCGTTCTGGCTTATCCAGAGAATCGACAACACCGCTCATGGTTTCCATTCCACCATACGCAAAGATTGCGTAAATGACGAAGGAAATCAATGCAATGGGGCTTTGGAAGAGTGGGTTCGGTGACTTGATAAATGCACTGGCATGAATTGGTTGGGCCATAACGCCGTGGTTAGCAGCCCAGACCACCAAACTTAAAACGATGAACAGACCCGACAAAATCATCACGAAAGTGCCCCCAATGGAAGCAACCTTTGAAATCTTATCAATCCCGTTGCTAGCTAAGATCGTAACAAAGATGATCCAGGCAATCCCTAAGATGCCAACGACCTCAGTCGAAGACAAACCCAGAAAACGCCACGTCTGCGTTTTATCAGCACCAAACACCAAGGAAGACATGGGAATCCATACCTTGGAAGCAGTCGAAACCATCCAGATAATCCAAGCGGACAACCAGATAAAAGTACCAATGAATGCCAGTCGTTCGCCAATAGAAACCTTTAACCAAGAATAGATGCCACCCTTAGCATTCTTCAGAGCTGATCCGTACTCAGCAAACATCATCGAAGACGGCAGGAAAAACAGAATAGCAGCCAAAATATACCAGATGATACTGGCATAGCCCATTTGGTCGTAAGCCACGGTTGTATTGGCAAAGCCAAATGTTTCCGTGAAAATCATTAAGATCAAACCGACAAGCGTGATCTTTTTCTTAACGTTAGACATTTTACTCCCCTTACTAAATGATAAGAATTATTGCTACAATTCTTAGTATACCCTTCTTTTCCTTTAATAAACCGCTTTATTCAATTTTAATTTAAAAAAAGACAAATATTGCAAAATGTTTAGTAATGTTATCATTTCGACAAAATAAAGGGAGCGCCCCCACAAGCAACAATGGCCTTTAGCGTTCGGATTTGCGAATGCTAAAGGCCATTGTTGTACTGTGTGTTCACTTTTTATCCATGGAATAGGAGTTATGTCACAGCCCCTTGAAAACTTATAATTCTGCAAAAAGTGGGCAAATAGTGGGCAAACTGCCATTCATGGCAGTTTCCTCATAAATATACAAAGCACAGAAGCCTTGATATATCAACGATCATCGCTATTTCTGTTCCTCGTCCGTCTTCAAAACTGCCATGAAGGCCTCTTGTGGAATGTCGACCTTGCCGACAGCCTTCATTCTCTTCTTACCACGCTTTTGCTTTTCCAGCAGCTTAGCACGCCGGTCCGGATCACCAGTGTGAATCCGGGCAGTAACGTCTTTCCGGTAGGCTTTAATGTTAGTCCGGGCAATGATCTTAGAACCAATTGCCGCTTGAATTGGAATTTCAAAGTTTTGTCGTGGAATAATGTGTTTGAGCTTCGTAGCAATTTCGCGCCCACGCTCGGCCGCTGACGAACGGTGGGTAATAAAGCTCAAGGCATCGACCCGATCACTATTCAGCAAAATATCAATTTTAACCAAGTCACTGACTTGGTAGTCATCGATTTCGTAATCCAGTGATGCATAACCATGGGTACTGCTCTTCAACTTATCAAAAAAGTCATAGATGATTTCAGCAAGTGGAATATGGTAGATAACGTTGACACGGGTATCAGACAAATACTCCATCGTGTCAAACTTACCCCGTTTATGCTGGCACAATTCCATCACGGCGCCGACGTAATCATTAGGGACCATGATTGACGCTTTGACAAATGGTTCCTTAATATCCTTAATTTCGGATGCATCAGGCATTTCAGCCGGGTTTTCCACTTCAACCATCGAACCATCATGCAGGTCGACGTGGTAGGTAACTGACGGCGCCGTCGTAATTAAGTCGAGATTGAATTCACGTTCCAGCCGTTCTTGAATCACGTCCATGTGAAGTAATCCAAGGAAGCCACAACGGAAGCCAAAGCCGAGGGCCTGTGATGATTCCGGTTCAAAAGTCAGTGCGGCATCATTCAACTTCAATTTTTCAAGTGCATCGCGCAAATCATTGAACTTCGCGTTATCAGTCGGGTACAGACCGGCATAGACCATTGGCTGCATTTGCCGGTAACCTTCCAGTGGCTTATCCGTTGGATTATCAGCATCGGTAATCGTATCACCGACCCGGGTGTCTTTGATGTCCTTGATAGCAGCAGTGACGTAACCAACATCCCCCGCCATCAGGTAGTCACGCGGCAATGGTTTCGGTGAGTTGATACCAACTTCTGCCACTTCATAAGTGGTTCCACTGTTCATCAACTTAATCCGGTCACCCTTTTTAACGGTGCCTTCAACAACCCGGACGGAAAGGACAACACCGCGGTAATCATCATACTTAGAATCAAAGATTAAGGCTTTTAATGGTGCCTTCAAATCACCATCCGGAGCTGGTATCTCGTGGACAATTTGCTCCAGCACCTTGTCGACTCCTAGACCAGTCTTGGCACTGACGTCGCAGGCATTGCTACAATCCAAGCCAATTTCGTCTTCAATTTCCTTCTTTGTCCCCTCTGGATCAGCTGAAGGCAGGTCAATTTTATTGATGACTGGCAAGACGGTTAGGTTATTATCGATTGCCAAGTAAACATTAGCTAACGTCTGGGCTTGAACACCTTGGGTAGCATCGACTACCAAAACAGCCCCTTCACAAGCAGCCAGTGAACGCGATACCTCATAAGAGAAGTCAACGTGTCCGGGGGTGTCGATTAGGTGAAAAATGTAGTCCTGACCGTCCTTGGCATGATAGGTCAAAGCAACGGCATTCAGCTTAATCGTAATACCACGTTCCCGTTCGAGCGGCATATCATCAAGAACTTGGTTTTTCATCTCCCGCTTGCTGATCGTATCCGTCATTTCCAAAATGCGGTCCGCTAAGGTCGATTTGCCATGATCGATATGAGCCACAATTGAGAAGTTCCGAATGTGCTTTTGGCGCTCCTTCATTTTTTCAAAATCCATCGTCAACATTTCACTTCTTCCGTTAAGTTACAGCTACTAGTATAGCAAAAGAAAAGGGCCGCACGCAAAGTCTGAGCCTTGCCCGCGTCCCTAATCTGAAAACACAGCTAATTAATCTTAGTAAAAGTTACCTTTTGCTTCACGTTACCCTGGCCAGCATTGGCAATCTGGTAAGTAAAGCTATGGGAAGTCAACTTATGACTGGTAGCAAAAACATTGTTGTACTGCCATTGTGACACTTTGTTGTTAGTCTTCATCTGTGCCAAAGTCAGTTTACTACCGTCTGCCTTATAGCGCCACGATCCACCATTGGATTTGTTTTGTTTTTGCCAAACGTTTTCGAATTGACTATCACTGCCAGCTGCCTTGGTGGCCTGTGACTTGCTTTGGGTCACAACGACTTCGTTACCGGTCTTAGCAAAAGTCATGTATAATTTGCGTTTTGTTGTTGGATTACTGTAACTATACGAGTTTCCTGGTACCTGGTTGGCCACATCATGAGTAAAGTGGTAATATCCACCACCAAGAACCAGCAAAACCACAACGATTAAAACAATCCATGGCCACTTACGACGCGGTTTTTCAACCGAAGAACGTGAATCGTCTGCATTTTTCTTTGCCATTGATCACGCCCCCTAGTTGTTGCTTGATGATGAAGACTGACTACCATCGGTAGCGGCCTGGATCTGGTAATTGACCTTGCTACCACTGTAACTCAGTTGAACAGCCACGTCACCGGCACCGTTAATCTTGTCCAATTGGCCGCTGGCCTTTAAACCAGCGACAATAGTCTTAGCAACCATCTTAGCTGTCGTTGCATTTCGCATCGGTAACGTAATTGAGCCGGACTTGATCGTCTTGCCATCTGCCACGTTGTCAGCAAAATTAATGTGTACCCCATCACTTTGGTTGATGTCATTTTCCACGGCTGTCTTAAATTGATCAGCACTCATCTTACTGCTGGAGAAGAGCCCCTTCTTAGAGCTGGTGGAGCTGCTGGATGAGCTATTTGAATTTGAGCTGTTGGATGCAGAGCCATTTGCTGAGTTGTTGGAAGAAGATTGCTGTGGTGACTTATCACCCTTAGTTGGGTAGTAGTTATTAGTCGTACTATTACTGCTGTTATCACTATTAACCTTGTAAACTGAATTATCAATATTGACAGAATTATCAGTATTAGAAATAACAACTTTCGTCTGAGCTACTACATTAGGGTTACCAGTCACCTGATAATCACTTGGAACACTGCCATCCCGGTTCAGAATCAGCACATCACCAGCATAAATGAGGTTAACGTTTTGAATATTGTTGTCATAAGCCAACTTTTGTACTGAAATCCCAGTAGCGGCAGAAATGCCGGATAATGTGTCGCCCCACTGAATAATATAACGTGTACCATTCAAGTTGTTCAAATCGATGTGTTGGGAAGACATGTTATTGCTAATCTGATCGGGTGTATTAGCCACCCAGTTAGTAATATCTGCCTGCTCAGCAGTCGTTTGGTTTGAATAGAAGTCATCAGCAGCTGCACTAACTGGAGCTAGTACCAGTGGTGCAACTAAAACAGCTGTCAAAGCAGCAGCACCAATTTGCTTCTTGAAGTTCATTCTTTATCCCTCCGCAACGGTAATAAACACCGTAAATTTACAATTCACATTATACTTCATTAACGAGAAGGATGCTTCCTTCTTTAAAATAATTTAGGAATACAAAATAATCTAAGACAAGTTCATCATTATTAAAAGGGAAAATTAAAATTCAATCATTCACAGTGCTTCTTGTGCATTTAAATTTTCAACCTTGAAAGGATCATTTCTGTATTTTAAGGTAGAAATAAAACTTATCTGGTGGTGATAACAACGAACTTACTTTCCATAATACCGATTATTTTTGGAGGCGGATTAGCGGCACAGTCTGCAATTAATTCACGTTTACGAAGTTATGTGAAATCTCCATATCTTGCGTCACTGGTTTCATTCACGATTGGATGGCTGCTCCTCGTCCTTGCTATGATCTTTACTCGAACACAGCTGAGTCTGCACCTCAATGTCTTCCACCAACCATTATGGATTTGGCTAGGCGGGTTTTGTGGCGTCTTTGGGATGACAGCTTTTATCCTCTTATTTCCAGTCCTTGGAAGTGTTCAAACTTCACTGTTAGCAGTTGGCGGGCAAATAATAATGAGCTTGCTAGTTGATCAATTTGGCTGGTTTTACTCGCCAGTTCACCGGCTAAATATTTGGCGCTTATGTGGGGTTCTCCTTCTCGTAACTGGAGTATTGTTGACAAATCTTTCCTCCAAAGAATCATCTGCTCATCCGGAAATTATCTCAAGTCATCAATTCGGGTGGCAATTATTGGCAGTGATCACGGGAATGGTCATGGCCGTCCAGTCATCAATCAATGGCCATTTAGGAATTATTTTGCATTCATCGCTCTATGCAGTGACTATTTCCTTTACCATCAGTTTAATATTGTTAAACCTACTGCTCGTTGGCCAGCATGTTTCATACCGCAACTTGAGAGGAATAGTTACTGGCGTTCATTATCACTGGTGGTTACTACTTGGTGGTCTTCTTGGAATATTATTTAGCTTCAGTTCAGCCTGGTTGGTACCTGTCCTCGGCACAGGTACCGTTGTCATCAGTTCACTTTTTGGTCAGTTGACTTTTAGCGTAGTTATTGATCAGTGGGGATTATTTGGGGCGTCCATCAAGCCAGTTTCTGTTGCCAAGTTAATTGGCCTTGTCGTCGCTTTGTTAGGGATTGTTTTAATTAACGAAAACTAGACAAAAGCACAATAAAATAAACAGCGCTGGATAGAATCAAAAGATTCTATCCAGCGCTGTTCAATTTCACAATGAATTTTTCTTGTTATTTATTATCGTCAAAAGCATCTTTCAGCTTCTCAAAGAAGCCCGGCTTAACACCACTGACCTTTTGACCACTGGCAGCCGCAAAAGCAGCCATGGCTTCACGTTGACGCTTATTCATCTTTGTCGGCGTTTGAACATGGATGCGAACATGCTCATCCCCGTTACCGCTACCGTTCAAGTGCGGGACACCCTTGTTACGCAACCTAAAATCAGTTTCGGATTGAGTACCTGCAGGGATCTTCAAGTCAACATCACCGTGAACAGTCTTAACTTTGACCTTATCACCTAAAGCAGCTTGGGCAAAGCTAATATTTTGGTCAACATAGATTTCACTGCCATCACGCTGGAAGTCTTTGCTAGGTGCAACGTGGAAGACAATGTAAAGGTCACCATAAGGCCCACCGTGAGTACCGGCTTCACCCTGACCAGCCAGACGCATCTGAGAACCGTCATCAACACCAGCCGGGACTTTCACCTTGAGCTCATGTCGTTTGTTGACACGGCCAGTACCCTGACAAGTTGCACACTTATCCTTAATTATCTGACCGGTGCCACCACATTCAGGACAGGTTGTCTGCGTTTGCATTCGTCCTAACGGCGTATTCCGGACTTGCATGATGACCCCACGACCTTGACAACGCGGACACGTTTCAGGAGAAGTCCCAGGACGAGCACCGGAGCCGTGACAAGTCTGACACTCTTCTTGACGGTTATAACGAATTTTAGTTTCTTTACCAAATACCGCGTCCATGAACGTTAGACTCATGGTGTATTGCAAGTCACGACCTTGACGAGGCGCGTTGGGGTTTTGTCGACGACCACCGCCGGTAAACATATTGAAAATGTCGTCAAATCCGCTACCGCCAAAGTCACCGAAGCCACCAAAACCGCCAGCTTGACCCTGACCACCGCCAAAGCCGCCTTGACCGTTAACGCCGGCTTCACCAAACTGATCATACTGGGCACGCTTTTCCTTATTGCCGAGTACCTGGTAAGCTTCGTTAATTTCCTTGAACTTTTGTGCAGCATCAGGGGCATGGTTTACATCCGGGTGATACTTAGCAGCCAGACGCCGGAAAGCATGCTTGATGTCAGCATCCGAAGCATCCTTGCTAACACCTAAAATGTCATAATAGTTTTTTTCTGCCATCTGCATCCCTCATCTTACGTGTGTTATTAACTACTTTAATAGTTATAACATGTTTTACAAGACAGGAAAAACCAAAGTCCGGTTTCCTGGCCTTTGGTTTTTCATTTTGACTTCAACTAACGATTACTTCTTGTCATCGTCAGGATTGACTTCCGTGAAGTCTCCGTTGACGGTCTTGCCGTTGCCCTGGTTGCCATTGTTATTCTGGCCACCATTGTTGGCACCACCGTTATTGCCATTCGGGTTAGCATTGTTACCATTTGCTTGGTTATTTTGCTGAGCCTGTTGGTACAACTTGACGGACAGATCTTGAACAATCTTAGTCAAGTCGTCCTTCTTGGACTTCATTTCGTCATAATTCTTGTCGTCCTTAGCCTTCTTCAGGGCATCTCGGGCATCCTGAGCCTTCTTCAGTTCGTCGTCAGAAACCTTGCCCTTCAATTGCTTCAGGGTCTTGTCAGTTTGGAAGATCAGTTGGTCGGCTTCGTTGTTTAAGTCAACCTGTTCCTTCTTCTTCTTGTCAGCTTCAGCGTGCTCTTCAGCATCCTTCTTCATCCGTTCGATTTCTTCATCTGACAGACCGGAACTGGACTTGATAGTGATATTTTGCTTCTTGTGCGTCCCTTGGTCTTCGGCTGAAACGTTGACGATCCCGTTCTTGTCGATATCGAAGGTAACCTTGATTTGAGGTACACCACGAGGAGCAGCTGGGATGTCAGTCAGCTGGAAGTTGCCCAGCGTCTTGTTGTCAGCAGCCATCGGACGTTCACCTTGCAGAACGTGGATATCAACGGCTGACTGGTTATCAGCGGCAGTTGAGAAGATTTGGCTCTTGGAAGTAGGAATCGTCGTGTTCCGTGGAATCAGCTTAGTCATGACACCACCCATGGTTTCAATACCAAGTGACAGTGGCGTAACATCAAGCAGAACAACGTCCTTAACATCACCAGTCAGCACACCACCTTGGATAGCAGCACCCAGGGCAACGGCTTCGTCAGGGTTGATGGAGTGGGTTGGTTCCTTGCCAGTTAAGTCCTTGACCATTTCCTGAACAGCAGGAATCCGGGTAGAACCACCGTTCAAAATAACTTGGTCAATGTCGTTGAAGCTCAGATCAGCATCGCTCAAAGCGTTCATAACAGGTTGCTTCGTCTTTTCAACCAGGTCATTAGTCAACTGGTTGAACTTAGCCCGTGTCAGAGTTGTGTTCAAGTGAACAGGGCCTTGGGTGTTAGGATCCTGGGCAATAAATGGCAGACTGATGTCAGCTTGTTGGGCACTGGACAGTTCCTTCTTAGCCTTTTCAGCGGCGTCCTTCAGACGTTGCAGAGCCATCTTATCCTTGCTGAGGTCGATGTTGTGTTCTTCCTTAAATGAATCCATCAGCCAGTTCATGATCTTCTTATCGAAGTCATCACCACCCAGGTGGGTGTCACCATTAGTAGAGAGAACTTGGAAGACACCGTCGCCTAATTCCAGGATGGAAACATCAAAAGTACCACCACCAAGGTCGTAGACCAGAATCTTTTCATCCTTGTCTTCCTTGTCAAGGCCATAAGCCAGTGAAGAAGCGGTTGGTTCGTTGATGATCCGCTTGACATCCAAACCGGCAATCTTACCAGCATCCTTGGTAGCTTGCCGTTGAGCGTCATTGAAGTAGGCAGGTACAGTGATGACAGCCTTGTCAACCGTGTCGCCAATGTAATCTTCGGCGTACTTCTTAATGTATTGAAGAATCATCGCTGAAATTTCTTGTGGCGTGTACTTTTTACCTTCAACTTCAACGGTGTAGCCTGCTTCACCCATGTGGCTCTTGATTGAACTAATAGTGTTAGGGTTAGTAATTGCTTGACGCTTTGCAACGTCACCAACCTGAGTTTCACCGTTCTTGAATGCAACAACAGATGGGGTCGTCCGGCCACCGTCAGGGTTAGTGATGATCTTTGGTTCATTACCTTCCATTACGGCAACAGCGGAGTTCGTAGTCCCCAAGTCAATACCAATAATCTTATTGCTTGCCATTGTTTATCCCTCTTTTATTGCTAAATTTCAAATTTATTGAGCAACGATTACCATTGCTGGACGCAGGACGCGGTCTTTCAGCATGAAGCCATCCTGCAGCACGCGGACAACCGTATCAGCTTTATGATCTTTGTCAGCAGGAACCGTTTGAACTGCTTGCTGAACATTCGGATCAAAAGGCTTCCCATCAGCATCAATTTTAGTAACACCATGATTGCGCAAGGCATGTTCAAAGTGGGTGTAAACCATTTGAATACCTTCGTGCAACTGCTTGGCTTCATCGCCTTCTGCTTTGGTGCTCAGTGCCCGCTGTAAGTTATCCAGCACAGGCAGGATTTCTTTGATAAGAGCCTGTCCTTCATACTTAATTAAACTTGCACGCTCGTCATTAAAGTGGCGATTCATATTTTGAATTTCTGCTTCAGCGCGCAAGTATTGATCATCCTTGTCAGCCAGCTGCTTTTTCAGATCATCAACCTGTTTTTGTAAATCCTTCACCTTTTGGTCACTGGTTGATGCATCCTTTTTTGTTGGCTGATCTTTTTGTTTGGCATCCTTAGCTTGATCTGCCTTAGGTGCAGACTGTTTTTGATCTTTTTCAGCCATCTAATTTCCTCCTATTCATCATAATAACGGTGATAGTAATTGAGTAAACGTTTGGCTAACTCACGCCGAAAAGCATCAATAATACCAATAGTTCTTGAGTACGGCATCCGAGTTGGACCCAATACAGCGATAATCCCCCGACCGTACTGACTAACATCGTAGGTAGCAGTGATCAAGCTGTAGTCTTCCATCACTTTGCTCTTGGAAATCTCGTTGCCAATCTTAACACTAATTCCCTGTTCCGGTGAATCAGCATCGATTAAGTGTGACAGACGATCATTTTGATCCAGCAAACCATACAATGCCTTCATCGCACTCGGGTCTTGCCGTTCAGAGTATCCCAACAAGTTCATCCTACCGCCGACGAAGAATCGCTCACGAACAGCCGATTGTAAAACATTGTCAAAGACGTCAAGAAAGCCGTCCGGGCTTTGCAGATACTGTGTAATCTTAGCAGGGATATCAGTTTTCAGCCGACTAATAACGTCAGTCAAAGGCTGACCAGTCAACTGATCATTGATCATCCGTACAACCATCTCCAAAGCTTCCGGATTAATGGACCGTGGCAATGTAAACGACTGACTTTCAATGTCACCCGAGTCAGTCACCAGAATAGCAATTACTTTCTGGTTGCCTAAAGGTACCAAACGAAAGCCGCTGAGGCGAACCTCCTTCTGCTCAGGTTTTAAAGTAAAAGCCGTATAACTCGTTAGTTGCGACAAAATATCGGCAGAATGAGAAATCAGTTCATCAATCTTATGAAAACCGATTCCCAACGAATGCTGAATTACCAGCAAATCGTTATCCGTAACTGCGTCAGGATTAAGCAAGTGATCCACGTAATAACGGTAGCCCTTCTTAGAAGGAAGACGTCCAGAGCTAGAATGCTCTTTTGTAATCAAACCTGCTTTTTCCAGAACTGCCATCTCATTGCGGACAGTTGCTGAACTAACCTTTTGGGGCAAGCGTGTAGCTAACACCTTAGACCCGACAGGTTGACCAGTCGCGGTGTACTGACGTACAATCTGCTGCAGAATATCCTTTTGACGTTGTGTAAGCAATTATCACCACTTCCCTTTTTAGCACTCGACACTGTTAAGTGCTAAATACATTTTCTAATATACCAACCAAGTCTTGAAAAGTCAAGAAACGTCAAAGATTTTTTAGGAGGAATACATATGGCAGATGAACAACACCGTTATGTCCAACCTACCAGCGCCCGCGACGCAATGGAAATCATCCAAAAATTGTTCAATAAGTACCGCAATGCGCCTTTAACTAGCGAATTAATGCAATATCACCAAAACTTAGTCGTGCGTTTAGGCAGCGACATCAAACAAGCCGCTCTAAGGGAAAATGACAAGCATTTAATGGATGATTTGCAGTCGATGACCGCCATCATGCAAAGCTGGGCACCCGTGCGCATGTCAGGCCATAATTTCCCTGGTAAGATGAAACACTTTAAGCTCGATACTGACAAACCGGCTCATCATATCAAACGCCGTGTTCATAAAATCCACAATGTCAGCAATCATAGAAGCAGCAGACACTAAAAGAGTATAGATGAAAACCCCTTAAGTTGGCCTGAAGTCATCTTAAGGGGTAATTTTTATTTGTTAGTGGTCATCGGATGCCTATCTAAGTACTTCTGGCAAGCTTGCTCATCTTGTTTCATCTGAGCAACCAATTCAGCAACCGAATTAAATTTCACTGTATCACGCAATCGTTGATACCAGTTAACCCGCACAGTTTCACCATAAACTTCATGGTGAAAATTAAAAAGGAAAATCTCAAGAGTTTTATCAGCATCATCGCCGAACGTCTCATCATAACCGATGTTTGCCATTCCACCATACCAATGGCCATTAACCAGGACGCGCGTGACATAAACACCTGTTTTGGGGAGTACGCACCAACGTGGCCAATCGATATTCAAAGTGGGAAAGCCAATTTGGCGACCCCTAGCAAATCCGTGGACGACGATACCAGCAGTTTGGTAGACATAACCTAACGAAGCATTGGCCTGCTCAATTTGCCCATTCCAGATGGTCTTCTTGATTTGCGTGGAGCCAACCTTTTCTTTTCCGTTACCAATGGGCATCTTCGGAACAGTAATGACATCGAAGCGACGGCGTGCATACTTCGGCAACAATGACATGGTAGCCGTGTCCTTGGGACCATAAGTATGGTCAAAACCTGCCACCACAGCAGCCGGATGCATGGCTACTAAATAAGCATCGACAAACTCTTGGGGTGACTGGGCACCAAAATCCGAAGTAAAGTCAATCTCGTAAACAAGGTCAACGCCTAAATGCGCTAACAATTCAAATTTTCGCCGGTTACCCGTCAAATAATGAACGCCACGGTCAAAGCGGCGGTAGACGATCTGGGGAGTGTGGTTATATGTTAACACTGCTAAAGGCAAGTGCCGCCGTTGTGCTTCCCTTTTAGCACGCTTAATGACGGCTTGGTGTCCACGGTGGACGCCATCAAAAAAGCCCATTGCTAATATGGTTTGTCCCGCCGGAATTAATTGCAGATTGAGCGGGTGGTGGATCTTAATAACTCGCATTTCAATCACGCTTTCGTAGAAATCATCTTAAGCGGCGCGTAGTGATCTGTATCACGGCGGTAATAGAGTGCTTTAATCTGGCTCTGGTAAGTTAAAGCTAGCCGTTGTTTGGAATTGTGAGGAAGCTCACCGACCTTGAGCCAAGCGCCGTTTTGAACAGCTTGCCACTGTTCCTTCGTCAGGTTAACGTGTTGCCAATCTTCAAAAACAATGTCGAGTGGCAAAATATACTGACTGATTAACTGGTTTGCAGCAAGATCAGATAAATCTTCAAGACTAAGGGTCTGGTCCAGTGAAAAGCCCCCACTACTGATACGCGTCAGCGAACTCATTACTCCCGGATAGCCAAGTTTTTTGGCCAGATCAACAGCTAAAGTGCGCACATAGGTACCCTTGCTACACTTAACCGTAAAACTAACTCGTTGTTGATCCTTTTGAGAATCAAAGTCATTAGCGATCATTTTAAAACTGATGATGTTCACTTCACGTTCGGGGCGTTCGACCTTCTCGCCCGCACGCGCATATTCATATAAGCGTCGGCCATTGACCTTCACAGAAGAGTACATCGGTGGAATCTGCTTGATATGACCAGTCATTGCCGACATGGCATTCTGCACTTCTTCATCCGTGATCTTGTCTGCCACTTTTTTCCGATCAACGACCTCGCCATCGAGGTCTTCAGTCGTTGTTGCAAACCCAATTGTCAACTCACCACTATACTCCTTGGGTTTTTCATGAAGAAAGTCGACGCACTTTGTAGCTTTGCCAATACAAATTGGCAAAACACCGTCGACATTGGGATCTAATGTACCAGCATGACCGACATGCTTTTCGTGCACAATGTGCTTAACCCGATTGACACAGTCAAAACTCGTCATACCACGTTCTTTATAAAGTGGAATGATTCCATCCACAAGATCACCTCCGAAAATAATCACCAACATAGAATAACACATTCCACGTTCTTTAACAGCGGTAACGCTTATTCCCAAAAAAAGCAATAACCGAATATCTGCTCCGGTTATTGCCTTTATCTAATCATTTATTTGTTAAAATCTACACTACCCTTAATCCGCTGGTCATGTAGCACACGTTGGTGGTCCCAGAATTGATGGTCATCAGTCGTTAATTTACGCAAGACGTGAGCAGGATTACCAACCACAACAACGTTATCGGGAACGTCCTTAGTCACCACGGCACCGGCACCAACCACAACGTTATTGCCGATCGTCACACCTGGGCAAACCACCACGCTGCCACCCAGCCAAACATCGTTACCAATTGTGATTGGCTCAGCTGTTTCTAGATCCATCGGGTCATTCCGAACAGCAGCATCAAGGGGATGTCCAGCAGTATATAGGCTGACATTAGGGGCAAGCATCACGTTATCACCAATTGTAATCGGCGCCGAATCCAGAAAAGTACAGTTAAAGTTAGCGTAAAAGCGTTTGCCTACGTGAATGTTGGGCCCGTAGTCAATATGCACCGGTAAATCGATGAAAGCGTCCATCGACGGGGCATCAATGATTTTCTCATTCAACAACTTTTCCGCACGATCCTGTTCGCGTGGTGAAATTTGGTTGAATTCATAAACCAACTGGTGACCCCGTGCCCGTTCTTTAGACAACTGTGGGTCTGCCGCAATATAAGGTTGGCCAGCTAGCATTAAATCTTTTTCGGTTGTCATGATAAGCCTCCGTAAGCGTTTTCTTATATGCTAACAAAAGCTTGATCTTTTTGCAAACGCTTGCACGAATAAAGGGAGGTATCTTATTTCCACCACA
The DNA here is from genome assembly GCF_040772465.1 of Limosilactobacillus sp. GTDB lineage: Bacteria > Bacillota > Bacilli > Lactobacillales > Lactobacillaceae > Limosilactobacillus. The sequence continues at coordinate 193,915 of NZ_JAXGYB010000002.1, forward strand.
ACTTGATCAGTGCTTGAGTGCCGTCATCGCCGTGTCCTTGATCCATCAGTTGTTCGTAAAGCTTCTTAGCCTCTTTTGTTGCTGGTAAATCTAAGTGCATTTTATCCGCCTGCGTCAAGGCAATCCGCAAGTCTTTGACAAAGTGCTTAACGAAAAAGCCAGGTGTATAGTCGTCTTTCAAAATACGGGGACCGTAATTAGAGAGAGACCAGTTGGCTGCGGCACCATTGCCGACGGTAGCCAGAACTTCATCCAACTTTAGATGTGCCTTCTTGGCATATGCTAAACACTCGCTCATCCCCGTCATCGTCCCGGCAATCATGATTTGGTTGGCCATTTTGGCATTTTGACCACTCCCAGCGGGTCCAAAGTAATGGATGGTTTTGCTAAAGTCGTGGAAAAGGTCTAAATGTTGGTTTAAAACATCGCGATCCCCACCTACCATCACGGTTAAGGTACCATTTTTAGCGCCAACGTCTCCGCCAGATACCGGGGCATCCAACATCTCAGCACCCTTCTTTTGGGCTTGATCAGCTAATTGGGCAGCCAGTGTCGGATCGCTAGTAGTAAGATCAATTAGTAATTGATGTGGGCGGATGGCTGACATCACACCATGCTGACCTCCATAAACGTCTTTTACGTCCTGGGGGAAGCCAACCATGGTCATTACAACATCTGCATTCTTAGCTGCTTCTGCTGAGGAATCAGTCCAAACTGCGCCGTTATCAATTACCGGCTGGGCATGAGCCTTTGTACGGTTGTAGACAGTTACCTGGTGGCCAGCTTTCAGCAAATTGTTGATAATGCCGGTGCCCATCACACCTGTACCAATAAAACCAATGTTCATGACAATACCTCCTATCATAAAAGCCGCAGTCGTTGAGACTGCGGCTGATTTAGATTAGAATTCGTGATCTTTTTGGTGAAGTTCATTCAGTAACTGGTCGATCCGGTTACCATACGCAATCGATGGGTCGCGTTTAAAGCTGATTTCAGGCGTCTTAAAAATATTCAAACGGCCACCCAAAATAGAACGGATCATGCCCGTTGCTTTATCAAGCCCAGCTTGAGTCTTTTCACCATCAGAAGCCTTATCAGATAAGATACTGTAGTAAATCGTAGCCTGCTGTAAATCTCCGGTTACGTCTACGCCAGTAATGGTAACCCCTTGAACACGGGGGTCACGAATTCGCTTTAAAAGAATATCATCGACTTCGCGTTTGATTTCTTGGGCCAAACGGTCCACGCGATAATGTTTGTTTGGCATTGATGTGCCTCCTACTTTTTATCAGCAGGGACTTGTTTCATTTGGTAAGCTTCGATAACATCGTTTTCCTTGATGTCGTTGTAATTTTCAATTGTCAAACCACATTCATAGCCCTGCTTAACTTCCTTAACATCGTCTTGGAAACGTTTCAGGCTACCGAGTTCACCTTCGTAGACAACGATACCATCACGAACTAAGCGAACTTTGGCATCCCGGGTAATCTTACCCTGGGTGACCATTCCACCGGCAATCGTGCCGACCTTAGAAGCATGGTAAAGCTGCCGAACTTCAACCTGACCAAGGGTTTCTTCCTTGTAGACAGGCTCCAGCATCCCCTTCATGGCGTCTTCGACTTCTTCAATGGCATCGTAAATAACCCGGTGCAGACGAATGTCGATATGACTCCGGTCCGCTTCAGACTTTGCGATCGGCGTTGGCCGAACGTTAAAGCCGATGATAACGGCGTTGGAAGCTTCGGCTAAGGTCACGTCTGATTCCGAAATGGCACCGACAGCTTTGTGAATAATGTCGACACGCACACCATCAACCTTGATCTTTTCAAGGGATTGACTCAGCGCCTCAACGGAACCTTGGACATCCGCCTTGATGATCAGCGGCAGGGTCTTCATTTCACCCTTCTTCATCGTGGCAAAGAGGTTATCCAGGGTAACGTGTGAAGTCCGCTGACGTTCTTCTTCAAGAGCACGCTTAGCACGCTCTTCACCAGCTGCCCGGGCTGTCTTTTCGTCATCAAAGACAACGAAGCGGTCCCCGGCTTCTGGTACATCGTTCAAACCGGTGATTTCCACTGGTGTCGATGGAGTTGCTTCTTTAATAGCATGACCGTTTTCGTTATTCATGGTCCGCACACGACCGTAGGTGTTACCGACAACAATCGGATCACCGACGTGCATTGTTCCCTGTTGAATCAGCAGTGTGGCAACGGCACCACGACCTTGGTCCAGCCGAGCTTCAACAACAGAACCAGCGGCATTTTGCTTCGGGTTAGCCTTCAATTCCATCACTTCGGCCTGCAGCAAAATGTTGTCCAGCAGTTCATCAATGTTCTTGCCAAACTTAGCCGAAATCTGGACATAGATGGTGTCACCACCCCAGTCTTCGGGGATCAGGCCATATTTCGTTAATTGCTGGGTAACGTGGTCAGGATTGGCACCTGGTTTATCAATCTTGTTGACAGCGACGATAATTGGTGTGCCGGCAGCTTTAGCGTGGTTGATAGCTTCAACCGTTTGTGGCATCACACCATCATCGGCGGCAACAACCAGGACCGTAATATCCGTGATATTAGCACCACGAGCACGCATTTCAGTAAAGGCAGCGTGACCTGGAGTGTCTAGGAAGGTGATCATTTTACCGTCATACTTAACCTGGTAGGCACCGATAGCTTGCGTGATCCCACCGGCTTCGTGCGCAGTAACGTGTGTGTGACGAATCTTATCCAGCAGAGTCGTCTTACCGTGGTCAACGTGTCCCATGACCGTAACTACCGGTGGACGTGGCACCATGTTTTCTTCGTTGTTGGATTCCTCTTCAAAGAACTTATCCAAGTCAGCAACATCCACCTGCACCTTTTCCTTGGCCTTGATACCGTAATCAGCAGCTAGGATTTCAATCGTATCTTTATCGAGTGACTGGTTTTGGTTGACCATTACGCCAAGCATAAAGAGTTTCTTGACAATTTCTGCTGTTGAGCGGTGCAGAAGCTTTGAAAGATCCTGGGCGTTCATGCCATCTGTGTATTCCAGTACATCCGGCAATGGCCGATCTTTACGAGCAGTTGGCTGTTTGTGGGCAACCTGCTTCAAACGCCGATTCTTGCGTTCTTGGCGACGTTGTTTTCGGCTACGCTTCTTGTTCTTACGACCCTTTTTATCGTTATTATTCAAACTGCCCCCAAAACGACCGTTTCTGGAATTATTGCGGTCATTATGTTGTTCATGATTGTTATTATTTTGGTTGTGCTGATTCTGGTTAACATGGTTATTATGGCGGTTGCCATGGTGTTGTTCATTTGCACCGTGCTGAGCCTTCACTGCATGATCATTTTTGGCAGGCTTGCGGTGTTCGGCAGCTTGCTGATTCTGATGACTAGCATGATTACCATGATTTTGTTGATCATGATGCTGCTGAGGTGCAGACTTCTTTGATCCACCCTTTGCAATTGACCGTAATTTTCCTGCTTCTTCCGGGGTCACAGAAGACATGTGGGTCTTGACTGACATTCCCTGGCGCTTGGCCAAATCAACCAGTTTCTTACTTGGCATGCCAAGTTCTTTGGCTAATTCATAAATTCGTTCCTTGGCCATACGTCCACGCTCCTTTACTTTTTAAGTTAATGGTTTCATATTCTCATTATCTTTTTCATCTTATTGGCAAAACCTGCCTGATTAACGCTGATAATCTTTCGTGTCATTCCAATTGCGTCGCTTAATTCTGACGCAGTGAATTGCCTTACTAGCGCGACATGGTAATAATTACACTTATCTGTTAATTCTTTAGCCGTTGCTGCACCAGCATCACTCGCTAAAAAGACCAGCTGGGACTTTCCCTTTCGAATTGCTTTTAAAACCGTTCCTTCGCCCGTCTCAATTTGACGAGCGCGCCTAGCCAATCCTAATAACGAGAGGACCTGGTTATTTGTCATGATGGAACAACTTTTGACGTGCTTGTTCATGATCAGCGTATTCAATCAACTGATCATAAAACTCATCGTCAAGTTTAACACCAAAGGTCTTGTCAAACGTCCGGTCGGCCTTGGCCTTTTTGGCAACCTCTACGTCGACCGCAACGTAAGCCCCACGACCCGGTTTCTTACCTGTCGGATCAAGGCTAACTTCGTTTTGCTTATTACGCACAACGCGGATTAGCTCACGTTTAGGTTTCATTGTGCCCGTAACGACATCTTTACGCATCGGTATTTTTTTCTTTTTCATTATTTCACCCCGCTGCTTTTAACTAATTTTACTCCACGTCTCCATTATCGTCCGTTGAGTCATCATTGTCACCCTCAACGTCACTTTCAGGCTGATTTTCCATTTCACTGGCTGGCTTGATGTCGATCTTGTAGCCAGTAAGACGAGCAGCCAAACGTGCATTTTGACCGGCTTTCCCAATGGCTAATGACAACTGGTCATCAGGGACAACGACGGTGCATGCTGGGTGAACCACCGGTGCATTCTCGTCGTCACTGTCAGCCTGAGCTGCTGCTTGGTCTGCGGTTGCTTTATCAAAAATAACGTCAAGAACATCAGCAGGATTCAAAGCATTAGCAATGTAGTTGGCTGGGTTTTCGTCATATTCGACAATATCGATGTTTTCCCCACCCAGCTGGTTAACAATGGCTTGCACCCGTGAACCGCGTGGGCCAACACAAGTGCCGACCGGATCAACGTTCGGGTCCGTCGAATAAACGGAAACCTTAGCACGATCACCAGGTTCTCGGACGATCTTCTTCAGTTCCACTGGACCGTCAGCAAATTCTGGCACTTCTTTTTCGAACAGCCGCCGCAGCAGATCTGGTGCAGTCCGCGAAACAAAGACTTGTGGTCCCCGGGTCTTCTCTTTTTCAACACGGGTGATGTAAACCTGGAGGTGATCATGAACGCGGTAATGCTCATTTGGCATCCGGTCGTGCTTATTCATCGCTGCTTCGGTGCCATCTTCCAGTTCAACGTAAACGTAACGGTTGTCTTCCCGTGAAACTACCCCGTCAACAATGTCATCACGAAGCTTGTCGTAGCGATCAAAAACTACTTGACGTTCTTCTTCACGCAGTTTTTGCATCACGACATTCTTGGCAGTTTGGGCAGCAATCCGGCCAAAGTTGGCAGGAGTAACTTCCTTATCAACTTCGTCGCCGAGTTCGTAACCGTGACTGATCTCATAGGCATCTTTTAAGCTAATCTGTTCCATCGGGTTGGTTACTTCATCGACAACAGTTTTCTTTGAGTAAACGTGAAAGGCACCGGTGTCTTTGTCAATCGTAACCTTAACGTTGGTTTCTTTGTCGTAGTTGCTCTTGTAAGCTGTTTCCAAAGCCTGAGTTAAGGCATCGATGATCACATCTTTTTTGATACCCTTCTCTTTTTCCAGAACATCCATTGCCTGAAGCAATTCCTTATTCTGTTTTTTCGTGCTCATAGTAAAACTCCTTTTTTAAAACTTAATTGCTAAGCGTGCCTGGGCAACTTGCTTTCGTGGAATGACCACGGTCTTATGACGGGTCTTATCCAGGTAGTCAAGGGTTAATTCATCATCCGTGAGGTCCTTTAAGGTCCCTTCAAAGATCTTTTGGCCTTTCATCCCCTTCATTGGTGCATAAAGAGAAACATGGATATATTGCCCAAGTGCTCGCTGCCAATCTTTTGGCTTCTTCAACGGACGCTCTGCTCCCGGTGAAGAAATTTCAAGAAAGTAAGCCTGCGGAATCGGGTCAGGATCTTGTTGATCAAGTTTTTCGCTGAGGGCGTCGCTAACTGACGTGCAATCTTCCAGGGTAATCCCCCCATCCTTGTCAATGTAGACACGCAGGTACCAATTGCCGCCTTCGCGAACAAATTCAACGTCATAGAGTTCAAACCCCCGTTCATCCAGAATTGGTTGAACTAAGTCTGTGACTGTTTGGACAACGTTTGCCAAATGATCACCTCCAAATACATGATTGCAATAAAAAGAGCGAGCATTGCTGCTCACTCAAAAACGAGTATTAACAACTAATAGTATATCATCGTTACTAGTCTTAAGCAAACTAGAACAGTGATAACTGGTTTTCGTCAGGTAAACCGTCTAGGACGTGTTGATCGGTCATGAAATCAATCAACGTTTGTGAAACGTGTCCCCGGTTAGCGAGGTCCTCTTTGGATAAGAATTCTTGTTCTTCACGGGCGGCGACGATTTGTTTAGCAACGTTTTCACCCAAGCCAGGAATAGCAGCAAACGGGGCAATCAATGAATCACCATCGATCAGCCAATTCATGGCGTCAGAATGCTGCAAATCGACCATCTTGAAGCGGAAACCACGTTCAAGCATTTCGTTTGCCAATTCCAAAATTGTTCTTAAGTTCTTATCCTTGGCGGTTGCTTCCCGGTTCTTTTCCTTTTCGTTGATCTCATCAATCCGCGCCTTGACACTGTTCTTCCCTTGACTCATGGCAACAACGTCGAAGTCGTCAGCACGAACAGAGAAGAAGGCACAGTAATAAACCAGCGGGAAGTAGACTTTAAAGTAGGCGATCCGCAAAGCCATCAAGACATAAGCAGCAGCGTGCGCCCGCGGGAACATGTACTTGATCTTTTCACAAGAATCGATGTACCACTGGGGAACCTTATTTTCCTTCAATTCGTCATTATATTGTTCAGGAATGCCCCGACCGTGACGAACAGCTTCCATAATTTGGAAGGCACTTTCGGACTTCAGGCCATAGTGAATCAAGTCGGTCATGATGTTATCACGACACCCAATCACTTCAGAAATATCAGCGATATGGTTCTTAATCAGTTCTTCAGCATTGCCGTTCCACACGTCAGTCCCGTGGGACAAACCAGAAATCTGCAGCAGCTGCGAATAGTTCTTCGGGTGCGTCTCTTCCAGCATGCCCCGCACAAAGCGCGTCCCGAATTCCGGCAGTCCCAAAGTCCCGGTCTTAGAATTGATCTGTTCTGGCGTAACGCCCAGTGCTTCTGGACTGGAGAAGAGACTCATTACACCCGGATCATCCATCGGAATTGTCTTAGGGTTAATTCCCGACAAATCTTGCAGGGCCCGAATCATCGTCGGGTCATCATGACCCAGAATGTCCATCTTCAACAAGTTGTCGTGAATCGAGTGGAAGTCGAAGTGGGTCGTTTCCCAATCAGCGTTTTGGTCGTCTGCTGGATACTGAACTGGAGTGAAATCGTAAATTTCCTTATCATCTGGCACGATGATAATTCCAGCCGGGTGTTGGCCAGTCGTTCGTTTAACACCCGTGGCTCCCTTTGATAAACGATCCTCTTCGGCTTTTCGGAATTCGTGATTGGTCTCACGTTCGTAAGCCTTGACGTAACCGTACGCCGTCTTATCTGCCACCGTCCCAATTGTACCGGCCCGGTAAACGTTCTTTTCACCGAACAGCACCTTCATGTAGTTGTGGGCAATCGGCTGGTAGTCCCCTGAGAAGTTTAAATCGATATCGGGAACCTTATTTCCATTAAAGCCCAGGAAGGTCTGGAATGGAATATCGTGACCATCTTTGATCATCAGGGTGCCACATTTAGGACATTTCTTGTCCGGCAAGTCATAGCCGGAGCTGTAAGAACCATCCGTAAAGAATTCGGAATGCTTGCATTTCGGGCAACGGTAGTGTGGCGGCAATGGGTTGACTTCGGTAATTCCCGAAAGAGTTGCGACCACTGAACTGCCGACAGAACCCCGTGAACCAACCAGGTAGCCATCCTTGTTGGATTTAGCCACCAGACGTTGGGCAATCAAATAGTGAACTGCGAAGCCATTCTTGATAATACTGGTCAGTTCCAGCTTGACCCGCTTGGCAACGATGTCCGGCAGCGGATCGCCGTACCAATCCTTAGCCGTTTTCATCGTCCGCTCTTCGATTTCTTCGTCGGCACCCTTCATGTGCGGCGCGTACAGTTTGTCAGCAACTGGTGCAATTTCGTCGATCGAATCTGCCAGGGCCTGGGTATTTGTCACCACGATCTTTTTAGCCGTGTCTTCACCAAGAAAAGCAAAATCCTTCAACATTTCATCAGTTGTTCGAAAGTGAACATCCGGCCGTTTGGTATGGTTCAACGGGTTAGCCCCACCCTGTGAAGAGATCAGAACTTTACGGTAATCAGCATTTTCGGGGTTGAGATAGTGGACGTCACCAGTAGCGACGACGGGCTTACCGAGATCATCACCCAACTTCACCATGTTCTTGATAATTTCTTCCAAGCGGGCCTGCGAAGAAATCAAGCCTTGTTCTAGTAAAGGAGCATAGTTTGCTTTTGGCTGCACCTCAATGTAGTCATAGAATTTGGCTTTTTCCTTGGCCGTCGCATAACCCTTCTGCATCATTGCGGTAAAGACTTCGCCGCGGGCACATGCGGTCCCCACCAAAAGTCCTTTCCGGAACTTCATCAGCAGTGAACGGGGAACCCGCGGAACACGTTGAAAGTATTTGACGTTTGATAAGGAAATCAATTTATAGAGGTTCTTCAGACCAGCCTGAGTTTTGGTCATTAAGATCGTGTGGAATGGCCGTCCATGACGCCAAGCCCCGTTGTCAGCCATGTGGTCGTTGAGTTGGTCGACTGTCCTTACACCAAGACGTTTCTCCGCATCCTTTAAGAAATGGTGCAGCAAATGTCCGGTTGCTTCGGCGTCATAATTAGCCCGGTGGTGGTGTTCCAGGCTGACTCCGAAGGCCTTACTCAATGAATCTAGCTTATAATTGCGCCGGTTGGGGTACAGAACACGGGCCAGCGGCAATGTATCGATGACCGGTGCCGAAATTTCAGGCATATGGTGACGGCGATAGCCAGTGTTCATGAAGCCCATGTCGAAGGAAACGTTATGACCAGAGATAAGGCAACCCTTACAGAAGTCACGGAACATCTTAAAGACTTCTTCTTCAGATTTGGAGCCACGGACCATGTCGTCAGTGATGCTGGTCAGGTTGATCGTCGTCTCCGAGAGTGGGAATCCTGGATCGATGAATTCATCAAAACGATCCAGCACTTCACCCTGCTTCATCTTCGTCGCTGAAAGTTCGATCACCTTATCATAGATGGCAGACAAACCGGTGGTTTCAACGTCGAAGATCACGTAGGTGGCATCGATCAAATTATCATGATTGGGATTGTAGACGATTGGCACACCGTCATCGACCATGTTGACCTCTACACCGTAGAGCATCTTAATCCCGAACTTTTTTGCTGCTTTGTAGGCTTCGGGAAATCCTTGAACGTCAGCATGGTCCGTAATGGCAATTGCTGGCATCCCCCACTTGTGGGCCTGACCGGCTAATTCAGTAATCGAATTAGTGGCGTCCATTTGACTCATCTTGGTGTGGGCGTGCAATTCAACCCGTTTTTCACCGTCAGGAGCAGTATCTTGCCGTGCCTGGTGACTCACTTGGTTAATATCGTAAGCCATCATCGTCAGGTCGTGCATATAGGTATCTTCTTGAATGGGGCCGCGGACTTTCACCCAGTCACCCTCGTTGATCGCTGCAAACAGTGCTTTTTCTTGATCATTCTTGGAAAATTTCTTGATGGCAAAAGACGAGGTATAGTCAGTCACTTCAAGGACCAAGATCTGCCGGCCACTACGAATATCAGTTACTTCTTTGCTAAAGACATAACCTTCCAAAACGACGTTGTTTTCTTCATCGGTGATTTCCTCCATCCGTCGTACTTCGAGCTTCGGATTAATCTTTTTACCGATGATGATTGGTCCAGTTGGAACTTCAGCTTGGTGTTTGCGCTTCTTTGGTTGCGACTGCAACTGTTCCATCGCCTGTTTCACTAATTCTTGGTCCCGGGCCGCTTGTTTAGCGTGCATCTTGCGTTGCTTTTCCTTAGCAGCTTTTTCGTCAACTTTGACCTTCAGAGAGAAGGATGGAAAGCCACAATCAACGTAGCTTTGAACCAGTTTCTTCCGCAAATCATCATCAAAATATTCACCGCTCTTTGAAGTGTTAACGATGAGTGTGACCTGGTGGCCATCAACGTGCGGCATCGCTTCTGCGGCTGCTTCCATTCCCAGCGGTGAATTGCCAATCGCTGTAGCAGCTACTTGATTCCAGTAAGCAGTAACAGATTCATCAGTTAGCTCGTCACTAGGTGTGGCAATTTTGACGGTGACACTGGCGATGGGGTCAAACGCCGTCTTCATGGCTTCCTGTAAATCAGAATAGAGCTGATACGGCAAAACCTGCTTAAAAGTTAAGTGAAATTCCCACCGACGTGATTTCTTGTGAACCACCACTCGCCTGACTTGGCCACTTTTTAAAATGGGTTGATCAGCATCGGTTAATTTAATCTGTTCAAGTAATTTTTCAAATAATTCGTGATGATTTAAAGTCACAGTGGATACTCCTTCATAGCTAGAAAAGGCGGCTCTCGCGAACATAAGCGCGATGAACCACCTGATCTTACATTATTCGTTGCTGGATTGCTTACTTTGCTCATCATTAGCAGCTTGCTTCAGCAAAATACCAACGGTGTTGACAATTTCCTCTTTTTTCACTTCGATCGTTTCACCAGTTCGGCGAAGTTTCAGTTCCACAATACCATCTGAAGCCTTCTTACCGACGGTGACACGAAGAGGAATTCCGATCAAGTCGGAATCGGCAAATTTGACCCCTGCTCGTTCTTTACGGTCATCGATCAGAACATCATAGCCGGCCTTCTCTAATTCTTCAGTAATACTCGTTGCCAAAGACATTTGCTCATCTTTCTTCACATTAACAGGGATAACGTGGATGTCGAATGGGGCAATTGAAGTTGGCCAGACCAAACCATTTTCGTCGGCATTTTGTTCAACCACTGCAGAAAGCAGACGGGAAACACCAATTCCGTAACAACCCATGACAACATCGGTAGCACGTCCCTGATCATTCAAAACTTGGGCACCAAGAATTTGTGAGTACAGGGTACCCAGCTTAAAGATATGACCAATTTCAATCCCGTTAGTGAATTTGATTGGCATTCCATCAGGGGCAATTTCCCCTTCCTGAACATTCCGGAAGTCACCAAACTTATCAACACGGAAATCCCGATCGATGTTGGCGTTAACATAGTGATAACCATCTTCGTTAGCACCCATCGCCATGTTAACTAATACTTTAACGTAATTATCGGCTAAAATAGTGACGTTTTCACCAACGCCAACCGGTCCTAATGAACCAGCATGAGCACCATTCAGTAATTTTGCAATTTCGTCATCGCTAGCCAGACGAAGATCATCAGCATCGACTTCGTTAGCAACCTTGGTTTCGTTAACTTCATCGTTGCCACGCATCAAAACCATCACTGGTTCTGGCTTATCTTCACCATCTTTAGATGCCATATAAAGCATACTCTTGACGATTTGGCTGGCATCAAGGCCAAGGCTTTCAGCTGCTTCATCAACACTGTGGGCACCAGGAGTAGCTTTCTTAGTCAACTCTTGTTCTTCTGCAACCTGTTGCTTACCAGTGAACTTACTAGTGGCCTTTTCAAGGTTAGCTGCGTAACCACCATCGGTATAAACAATCGTATCTTCACCAATTGGGGCTGGCGCGGAAAATTCCTGACTTCCCGTTCCACCGATCGTCCCGGAATCGGCGTAGATTACTTTGTAATTAAGGCCCATCTTATCAAAGATAGCCCGATAAGCTTTAGCTTGTGCATCGTATTCCTTGTCCAAGCCCGCACGGTCAATGGTAAAGGAATAGCCATCGTACATGATAAATTCCTTTGTCCGCAGTAAGCCATAACGCGGACGATCTTCATCACGGAACTTATCCTGAATTTGGTACAACAAGAGTGGCAGTTTCTTATAAGACTTAACCGTGTCGCGAATAATCTGCGTATAGGTTTCTTCATGTGTTGGTCCCAGCAACATATCGCGCTTGCGTCGGTCCTTTAAGCGGAAAAGGTTATCGCCGTATGTATAGAAACGACGGGTCTTTTTCCACGGATCTGCAGGCAGCAAACCGGGCATCGTGGTTTCCACACCACCAGCTTTATTCACCTCTTGGCGAATCAAGTTTTCGATTTTGTCGATAACCCGTTGTGCTAAGGGTAAGTAAGCCCACAAGCCAGCGGAAACCTGGTAAATGTACCCAGCACGCACCATCATTTTATGACTTAACGCTTCAGCATCGCTCGGTGCTTTCCGCAAAGTCGGTATCAACATTCTTGACTGTTTCATCGAATTACTTCTCCTTTAGTGTATGAAATACTTTTGAATATCATTCCAGGTAACAACAATCATCAAAACCATCAGTAAGGCAAAACCGATAAAATTGACAATTGCTTCCGTCTGTTCTGGAATCGGTCGTCTGATAATAGCTTCGATAATGTTCAGCAACAGCTTACCACCATCTAAAGCCGGGATAGGCAGCAAGTTAACAATGCCTAAGTTAATAGAAAGCATCGCCAAAAAAGACAAGACACCATTGATTCCTAACTTAGTGGCTTGCGAAGTGCCAGCATACATTGCCACGGGTCCCCCAAAATCATTTACGTTGAAACCGTGTGTAAGCATATGCCCTAACACTTGAAAAATCAAGGCACCCGATTGGGTGAATTCACGCCAACCAAATGACAAGCGCGCGGCAGGAGACGATGTTGTCTGCTCAACAATTCCCAGACGACCAACCCGCTGACGTCCGCTGCGAACGCTTTGGGGAGTGACGTTAATGTGGTGTCGTACTCCCTTATGCAAATAAGTTAACGTTACTTTTTTGCCAGGGTGAGTGCTGATCTGGCTTGAAAGTGCCTGCCAATCTGCGGTCTTTTGTCCATTCACAGCCGTAATTTGGTCGCCTTTCACTAGCCCGGCCCGATCAGCAACCCCATGGTCGGTAACCTGACCAATGCAGTTACTGCCTGTCGGAACTGCGCTGAGCGTGAAACCTAAGACGACGAAAACAACCAGTGATAAGACAAAGTTATTAAACGGCCCCGCAAAGTTGGTCAGCATCCTGTTGCCCAAACTAGCCGAACGGAACTGGACATCACGAGGTGCAATGCGAACACGCGTACCATCATCTTCAACTAAAGTGGCATCGTGATTTACAGAATACTGTTTGATTTCTGATTCATCGCCATTGACATAGCCTTTAATCCATAGACCATCAACGAGATCATGACCCGTTATTTGCAAGGGAATTCCCTGAAACAGTGTTGTCTGTGAACTAGCGTTGATAGTAACTACTTGACCATCATCGTTGAGCTGCAGTGTGACCGGTGTGCCAGGGCGTAAAGTTTCTTCATCTTCATCATCTGCACCAGCCAGACGAACGTAACCCCCCAGCGGCAAAATTCGAATCGTAAAGGTCGTCCCGTTTTTGCCGCGATGCCACCATACTTTGGGACCCATTCCGATAGAAAATTCACGAACAAGAATCCCAGCTCGCTGAGCGAAAAAGTAGTGTCCATACTCATGGACAAGTACAATCACCCCAAAAACAATGATAAAGGTAATGATCGTAACTAACAAAAAATCGCCTCTTCCAGTGAGTTAGATAATTCCAATTAATTGCATCAATGGCATCACAATCAACATACTGTCGAATCGATCAAGAATGCCACCATGGCCAGGCAAAATCTTTCCCGAATCCTTGACGCCATAGTGACGCTTCAGGGAAGATTCAATCAAGTCACCGAATTGGCCACAAATGGACAGAATTAGCGTCCATAATACCATTACCGGCAAACTGTAACCAACAGGGAAAAAGTGCAGATAGATAGCACAGATAATCACTGCAGACAAAGTTCCACAAATGGAGCCTTCCCACGTTTTATTAGGACTCACACGTGGTGCCAACTTATGTTTGCCGAATTGACGCCCAAAAATGTATGCGCCACTGTCAGTAATCCAAACAACCAACATACCATAAAGCAGTGTCTGAAAATTAACAGCTCGTGCAGCAATAAAGGCATTGAAGCCAAAACCAACATAGAGCATACCAAGTGTCAAGACACCTACGTCATCAAAACTAAACTTGTTAATGTCAAACACAGTGTACAGCAGCAACAAGATAACAAGCACGTAAAATGCTTCCATGCGGCTCACGGAATGTGGTAAAAATCCTAACCAATTCTGAGGCAAAATCATTAAGATGACTCCCAAGAAACTGATCAGCGCTGGGAAAGATGTCACAAACATCTTTTTCATCGTTGTGATTTCGCCAACAGCTACCACTCCAAGGACCAAAGCAGCAACGGTCAATGGCCAACTGCCAATGATAATCAGCGGAATAAAAATGGCCAAGGCCACCACCGCTGTTATAACACGCGTTCTCACTCTTAAATCCACTCCCTATTTATTAATTAATCCGCCAAAACGTCGATGTCTTTGCTGGAATTGAATAATTGCCTTCTCAAGCGACTGACCATCAAAATCCGGCCATAATTCATCAGTAAAGACAAATTCAGAATATGCTATCTGCCAAAGTAAGAAATTGGATAAGCGCATTTCACCACTAGTACGGATTAATAAATCAGGGTCTGCTAATCTACCCAGTGGCGCAGTCATTAAGTGCTGGCTAATTACCGTACCGCTAACATCCTGAGAGGACAATTTGCCAGATTCAACTTCACTAGCAATCGCTTTGACAGCACGTACAATTTCATCACGGCCACCATAATTAAGCGCAAAGTTGAGAATCATTCCATCACAATCAGCCGTATCATTAATGGCATCTTTAACGGCCTTCTGCGTCCCTTCTGGCAACTGCGAAGTATCCCCCATTACCATTACTTTAACGTTGTGTTTTACGAGATCGGGTACAAAAGTTTTGAAAAACCGAATTGGCAACTGCATTAAATAAGAAACTTCCTTTTGTGGACGTTTCCAATTTTCAGTAGAAAAGGCGTATAAAGTTAAGACTTTGACGCCCAGATCACTGGCCGCAATTGCAACCTTTTTGACGGTATTCATCCCTTCTTTGTGACCAGCTACCCGCGGCAAATGTCGTTTCTTTGCCCAGCGACCATTACCGTCCATAATAATTGCAATATGGTTTGGTATCCGGGATGGATCTAAACTGACTCTATTTTGATCTTTTTCCAACGTAATTTCCTCCAGACGGACTTCATGATGATCAAATTTCAGTCAGAAGTCGTTTAATTAAAAATTACATACATTTAATATTCTAACAAATTATTGTCTCATTCTCCACACGCGGCAATAAAAAACGGACGCATGTCAATTGCACACGTCCGTTGATGAAATTGGCCACTTAAAGGCTAATTGTTCATTAAATCCTTTTCCTTCTCTGCCGCAATATCGTCCAGATTCTTAATTCCGGCATCAGTTTCTTTTTGAACCTGATCTTCTAAATCATGGAATTCGTCATCGTTAAAGTCGCCGTCTTTGTGACCAGACTTAAGCTTATCCATGGCTTCACGCCGCACATTGCGGACAGCCACTTTAGCTTCTTCAGCTTCGTGCTTGACGTCCTTAACCAGTTCTTTGCGCCGGTCTTCCGTCAATTGAGGAATAACGATGCGAATAGCATCACCATTTTCCTGAGGAGTCAAACCTAAATTAGCAGCGTAAATTGCCTTTTCAATATCCTTGAGAGTGCCCTTGTCATAAGGTGTCACAAGCAATTGACGTGCTTCAGGAATGGTAATGGAAGCCATTTGGTTAAGCGGTGTTGGTGTCCCGTAGTAGTCAACCTTAACGGGATTTAAAAGACTAGCGTTTGCGCGTCCAGCCTGAATATCAGCTAAACGACGGCGTAATGCATCGCCTGACTTACTCATCTTGTCCTTAGCTTCGCTTAAAATTTGTTTACCATTGGCCATCTATTAATCACCTTCGATTGTAGTACCGATTTCTTCGCCCTTAACTGCCTTTAAAATGTTGCCAGGATGGTTGAAGTTAAACACAACCAAAGGAATGTGGTTATCCATTGACAGTGAACTAGCAGTTGAGTCCATCACGTGAAGATGCTTTTCCAGGATATCCATGTGAGTCAAGTGGGTGTACTTCTTAGCTGAAGCATCCTTGCGCGGATCAGCTGAATATACTCCATCAACACCATTCTTGGCCATCAGGATAGCATCGGCATTGATTTCAGCAGCACGTAATGCAGCTGTTGTGTCGGTGGAGAAGTATGGACTACCAGTGCCACCAGCAAAAATTACAATGCGTTTTTTCTCCAAGTGACGAATTGCCCGGCGACGGATATAAGGTTCAGCAATCTGACGCATCTCAATTGAAGTTTGAACACGGGTAGGAACTTTGATAGCTTCCAGGGCGTCTTGCAGGGACAAAGCATTCATAATAGTCCCTAACATACCAATGTAATCAGCCTGGGCACGTTCCATCCCCAATTGCTGGCCAGTAACACCACGCCACATGTTGCCACCACCGACAACAATACCAATTTGGACACCTAAATCGTAAACTTGCTTCAATTCTTTAGCAACAACTTTGATTTCTGGTGGATTAATTCCAAACTTTTGGTCACCAGCAAGAGCCTCACCACTGAGCTTTAAAATAACCCGATTGTATTTAATATCTGACATCTTGTCCTCCTGTTTAGTAGTTAATTGATGCTTTTTTGGAAAAGGACGTACCCAAAAAGTACGTCCTCTCTTAAATAACTACTTCAGTTGGTCCTGTACTTCTTGGGCAATGTCGGATTGCTTCTTTTCAATCCCTTCCCCAACTTCGTAACGAACAAAGCTCTTCAGCTTGCCGCCCTTTGAGGCAACGTATTCTGCCACGGTTTGGTCAGGGTTCTTAACAAACTTCTGATCAGCCAAGCAAATTTCGGACAAGAATTTGTTTAAACGACCTTCAACAATCTTGTCAACGATCTTAGCAGGTTTGCCTTCATTCAAAGTTTCTTGTTTGAAGACTTCCTTTTCGTGGTCCAGGCGTTCTTGAGAAACGTCCTCCTTAACCATGAATTCAGGGTTGATAGCGGCAACGTGCATTGCCACATCCTTAGCAGTAGCTTCGTCAGCACCCTTCAGTACGACAAGAGCGGCAATCCGGCCACCTTGGTGAAGGTATGGGCCGAAGACGTCACCATCGTCTTTGTTAACGATTTGGAAACGACGCAGGCTAACCTTTTCGCCAGTTTGTTGAGTAGTGGTAGCCATTGCTTGCTTAACAGTAGTACCATCGTCAAACTTCAGTGCTTCGACAGCCTTAACATCTGCTGGTTGTTCCTTAACCAGTAATTGGGCCAGCTTCTTCAGCAAGTCCTTGAACGGATCACTGGCTGCCACGAAGTCGGTTTCTGAATTAAGTTCCAGAATAGCGGCCGTGTTGCCACTAACTTCGATATCAGTTAAACCTTCAGCTGCCACCTTGTCGCTCTTCTTGGCAGCCTTGGCCATACCCTTTTCACGCAGGTAGTCCATTGCCTTGTCCATGTCACCATCACTAGCAACTAAGGCTTTTTTAGCTGCCATGATACCAACACCGGACTTGTTACGTAATTCCATTACTTGTTTTGCACTGATTGCCATGGTTAAGTAGCTCCTTTGAGTAAAAAATTTTTAAAAAAAGCTGTTTTGCACTCAGGCCAAAATGGTCATCCTGCAAAACAGCCCAAGCGTTAACTATTTATTCTGCGTCCTTGCCTTCGACGTTCTTCTTCAGATTTTTAAGGTCGTCTGAAGAAACAGTCTTGTCAGCGTCATCGTCAGCAGCGGCTTCTTCTTCAGCAGCTGCGGCCTGTTGGTCGTCCTGACCCTGCTTGCCTTCGATGATAGCGTCAGCCATCTTAGAAGTAATCAGACGAACGGCACGGATAGCATCATCGTTTGATGGGATGATAACATCAATGTCGTCTGGGTCAGTGTTGGTGTCGACCATGGCAACGATCGGAATGTTAAGCTTCTTAGCTTCGTTGACAGCGATCGTTTCCTTGTGTGGGTCAACGATGTAAATAACGTCAGGAATGTGTGGCATGTCTTCGATGCCGCCCAGGAAGTGTTCAAGCTTTTCACGTTGCTTAGTTAAAACAGAAACTTCCTTCTTTGGCAGACGGTCAAAAGTACCGTCAGTTGACATCTTCTTCAATTCCTTGAGGCGGGCAATCCGTGATTGGATCGTCTTCCAGTTGGTCAGCGTACCACCAAGCCAACGGTGGTTAACGTAGTAAACGCCCGCACGGGTAGCTTCTTCTTCAATTGAATCCTGAGCTTGCTTCTTAGTACCAACGAAGAGAACAACGCCACCCTTTGAAGCAACATCCTTCATGTAATTGTAAGCAGAATTGATCATCTTAACTGTCTTTTGCAGGTCAATGATGTAAATCCCGTTACGTTCGGTGAAGATGTAAGGCTTCATCTTTGGGTTCCAACGACGGGTCTGGTGACCAAAGTGGACACCGGCTTCAAGTAATTGCTTCATAGTAACAACAGCCATAAAAAATGCCTCCAAATAGTTTTTTCCTCCCCGACGTTCAATTGCAATAGGTACCATATGGCACTGCCTATCTCATCGCGTCAGGTGTGTTTTGTGCATTAAGCACCAGCTAATAGTATACAAAAATGTTGACGTAGCCGCAAGCCCTGTTTTATTTCTTTTTTTGAAGACGTTGACGAAATATATTAAGGTCAACTCCTCGTTGTCGTAAGAAATCGATCTTCTTTGACCTACTTTGGTGCTTAAAATGATATTCGGCACTCAACGCATCATGTTTATTTGAAAATTGTTGATAGTATGCCAGCTGCAAGGGATGCCGCGCTTTAACTTTGGTATACTTAGCCCCCTTATATGATTGATGTGTAGCAAAGCGACGCTTCACATTATCGGTAAAACCACCATAGAGAGAATCATCAGCGCAGTATAAGACATAAAAATAATAATTTTTATTTGCCATTCAGCATTGCCTTCACTTCGTCAGTGTAGTCGCCATCGCTAGTGCCAACGATCAATGGCTCAAGGACTTTCAACCCCGCTGGCTTACCATCTTTTTTGCTGTCAATCAACACCATATTCGCTTCTTGACCAGGTTTAGGGTAAATAAAACGGATCCTCTTTGGCACCAAACGATGCTTAATCAGTTTAGCTAAAATTTCCGTCAAACGATCAGGTCGGTGAACTAAGTAGCCATGGCCATTCATCTTTAGTAAACCACTCATCCGGTCTAAGACAGTCTCCAAGTTTGTCTTAATCTCATGACGGGCAATTGCCAGATACTGGTTAGGATTCTTCACACTAGTTGAACGATTGGCAAAATATGGCGGGTTACAAACAACCACGTCAATACTATCCTTAGGAAGGGAAGAATAAACGTTAGCCAAATCATCATTGATAACCCGGTAACGATCACTTAAACCGTTCAATTCAACGCTTCGCTTAGCCATGTCTGCTAAACGGGGTTGAATTTCTACTTCCGTGAATTTGCCACCCAGTTTATTATGCAAAAACAAGCCAATTGCTCCGTTCCCGGCACAAAGATCTACCGTTTGCAACTTATGACGATGGTTGGGACGCACAAAATCAGCCAACAAGACAGCATCCAAAGAAAAGGCAAAAACCTCATTGCTTTGAATAATCTGAATCCCCTGGCTAGCTAATTGATCGATGCGTTCATCGGCTCGTAATTCGACTTTTTCGACCATCTATAACCTCACCCTTGCAACTTGCTGTAAAATTCGTCATACTATCATCGTAAATCTAACGATTGAATTAAAGGATGACTTCAATGCTTTATAATTTTCTGGTTCATATTGTGAACCCCTTCTTGAACTTAATCAACGGGAAAGCCGAAATCAAAGGCTTAGATCAACTTCCCAAGGGGAATTATATTTTAGTAGCCCCACACAGGACCTGGATGGATCCAGTACTGCTTGCACTAGCGGTCTATCCCAAACAATTCAGTTTCATGGCTAAAGAAGAGTTATTTAAGAATAAATTGATTGGCTGGTTCTTAAAAAGACTTCATGCTTTTCCGGTTAATCGCAAGCATCCGGGGCCGTCAGCAATCAGTAAGCCAGTCCGCATCTTGAAAAAAAGCCCGTACTCAACAATTATTTTTCCAAGTGGTTCACGCTATTCTTCTCAATTAAAAGGTGGCGCCCTCTTGATCGCCAAAATGGCTGGTGTGCCAATTGTGCCTGCTGTTTACCAGGGACCATTATCATTTGGCCAAATGTGGTCACGTAAGAAACGACGAATTGCTTTTGGCAAGCCGTTTGTAGTAGAACGTCGCCAACGTTTGACGGAAGACGCTCAACGTGAGTATGAGCAAAAAATGCAAAATGCTTTCAATGACCTGGACAAGGATTTGGATCCGTCCTTCAAATACGTAATGCCACCCAAGCCAAAAGATGATGACTTTTAAAAAAAATCCTGCCAATTGCCGGCAGGATTTTTGTTTACTTAGCCCTTTTGGCTTGAGTACGCATCGTTTGCATCATTTGGTGCAGCTTACGTTCAGATGGCTTCTGTCCCATCTGCATCATCATCGTCCGCATCATTTCTTCAGTAATCGGTGGATTCTCGCGAATGTAGCGCTGCATGTAATAGCGTGCACCAAAGTAGCCGATAACAATGCCGACTAACAATGCAATGATGATTAAAAAAATAGCTAAACCGGACACGATTCAGTTCCTCCTTGATAAACATTTACCTTACTTATGTTACACATGTAAGTGGATTTGTGCAAAGAATTTCGTAATTAATCCTAGCGCAGTCCTTTTTTGCGTTGAACGTCTTGCAGCTTTTTAGGGGTAACTTCCTTCCCCTTATCATTGTAAATACGCATGTGTTCGAGATTACTGCGGAAAGCTGCCTTGAAATTTTTGAGATATTCATCGCGCAATTTTTTGCGTTCAGCTTTTTCTGCATCGGTTAAGCCCTCAGTTTTGTTCTTTTTTGCCAGTTCATTAATTCGCTTCAGCAGTTGATCCTGCTCATTTTCTGCTGCCATCTATCTCACCCCGTTTTTAAAGCCAGTTTACAAAAGCCCCAGTCATATTTCAAGCCTTTGAATTATTCGAACGTATGTTTGCAAATTGTACCATTTTATGTTATATTAATGCTATCAAGAAAGGCTTTAATGAGGTGTATCCAATGCCAAAATCAGCTTATAACAAACAGATGGCCGTGCTAAGCTTTATCAATCAACAGGTTAGTGAGCACGGTTTTCCACCGACAGTTCGCGAAATTTGCAGTGCTGTTGGTTTGTCTTCCACCAGCACCGTGCATGGTCACATTAACCACCTAATTGAAAAAGGCTTCCTCCAAAAGGACCCAGCTAAGCCTCGTGCATTAGAGATCACTCCGCAGGGTCTAGAAGTACTCGGCATCCATCCAAAAAACGATAAGATGCCCTTACTGGGTGAAGTTGCGGCCGGTGAGCCTATTTTAGCGGATCAAAATGCTACTGATTATTTCCCAATTCCGCCAACCTTGAATAACCATGATGATTTATTCATGTTGCAAATACATGGTAACTCCATGATCAACATGGGCATTCTTAACGGCGATAAAGTGATTGTCCAACGTCAAAATACAGCAGAAAACGGGGAAGTTGTCATCGCCATGACTGACGATAACGAAGCGACGTGCAAACGTTTCTACAAAGAAAAGGATCATTACCGCTTACAACCAGAAAATGACCACATGGATCCAATCATTTTAAACAAAGTTACCATCCTTGGTAAAGTGGTCGGTTTATTACGTGACGATATTGAGTAGTTATTACCCTTTACCTTCTCTCCCAATCTTGATATAATTATTGATGTTGATTTTATGGAGAGTTGGCAGAACGGTAATGCATCGGACTCGAAATCCGACGAACCGGTTAGTACCGGCGAGCAGGTTCGACCCCTGTACTCTCCTCTTATGGAAATTATCTAATTTCATGAAGCCTTACAATCGTTGATATATCAGCGTTTGTAGGGCTTTTATTTCTACTTGCTTCTCACTGATTGCAAAATAAACTTCTCAAAAGTTTCTCAAAAATCTTCTCATTGGCACGTTGACCACCTTAACGGGTGGTTTTTATTTTTAGGCATCGAACCAGTGCCCTGAATCAGGGCAGCGTATGAATCGCCCGAATCCTTGCGGCTCAGGGGTGAACGATTCGTTCACCGTCTTATCTTCGTTATCAACGTGCTTAATCAAGGCATCTTTTGTGTTGCTTTACCGTTTTGGCATTGCCTATCTCGACCATATTTACCCAAAAGGGGTTACCGAAATGGAAACCCCCTACGATAAACCTCATCTACATTATGGTTCATTGTCAATAATTACTGTCATGCCACGGCTTGAGCCTGAACTACCGTTTTGGTAGTTTAGACCTATCTTCTTTGCTGCGAACTAAGTTCAACTTAGGGCATCAGGGCGAAACAAATATAGTATCGTTTGAAGCCATTTCAGACATTGCTTAGTGATTAACTACTCACTGGAATGTTTAAACTTTTGTCTGAGACGCAACCTAAGCATCCATATAAGAAAAGAGCCGCCTTAATGTTGACAGCTCTTTAATGTTGCGTACAACTCTGCCGGTTTTACCCGGTGAGCAAAACTCTACAACACAGCTATTTTATTAGTTTTAGAGGAAACAAGAATCTAAAACATTAATAAAGAAGTCAAACGATACTTAAAAGTAATCCTGCCGCCAAGTTAAGTAGTGTTCGAACTTATAGGCGTTGTTAGCGCCTACTTATATTATAAATTGATCATATGTTCTTTGCTAGTTCTCGCTCCTTAATTGTTGAATTAAACTTACAACTTGGTACGGTGTTTGCTTCATGTCTGTGTTCCGATTGCTATACCAGAATTGAACTAGCAGCAACACAGCTAAGCGAAACCTATTCAGCTTCATAAAATCCTCAATCGTCTTTTTACTGTCTACGGCCTTAGCAACGTAATCTTTTGCCGTGTTAATGTAAGATTGAATCATTTCATCGTCTGCTGTGGTATCAATCCGTAAAGCCGTTTTTACACTATCTACGTCCACAGTGGGTAAGTCTGTCATGGTATTATCTCCCTTCATATAAAAAGTGGTCCACCACCGTAGTGACAGACCCTCTATTTATAGATAACCAATTGTCGATTAGTCTTTAAGTAATAATTGATTGCGAATTTAACTAGGGCTTTACGCTGTAAGTCTTTATAACGGCTGTATGAGTACCCTAGACGAATCGCAATCATTTTAGTTTGTCGGTGTTGTAGGAATCTCATAATCATAATGTCACGGCTTTTAGTATCTAGACTATAAATAGTGTCCAAAACTGCCCGCAATTCTTTGAGTATGTCCATACCATGAACCATTTGACTTTCAACACCATTAAGGTTTGAACCACTGGGTTGACTGTCAAACCGCACAGATTGAACATCAAAACCTGTGAACTCCATAATATTTTCAACATCACGATAAAAGAAGTTCCTCACATTTTGAGCGGTTGCTTTTTGATCTATATCATCTTGTTTAACAAAATCAAAAAGCAATCTTATCACCTCTTATATTTTTAGAAACAGGTCCTTCAAAAGGATCTGTTTTATTGGCTTTTATTACTTGTTTGCGGTTTTAGCACCAGATAATGAAATGTTAATCGCCGCATCTGCTGAGATTGGTTCATAGTCGTCTCGCACGATCACAGAGAGCCCCTGGGCAAACTGATCGAACCGGTCCCATTGTGCCGTTACTTGATTGCGCCGGAATACGGCAACAGCTTCCGCCAAGTCACCAAGAATCATTGGGAAACTGCCGTCACTATTGTTAGGCAGTACCGTGTTGCTAATCATAACAACTGGTGCACCAAACAACGAAAAGCCACTAGCTGCCGTTGGGTCTGGTTGCAACAGATAACGGCCTTCATTGTCCTTTAAAGTGTCCAGGTAGTTGAAACCAGATTGGTTGACCAACCACATCTTATTCAATGCTGGGTCTAATTCAACGTTGAAAAGTTCCTTTAAATCATCAGTGTTAGCAGCGGTTTTCTTCTGGAAAGTATTACCAGTCAAAACTTTAATAATGTTTTGATTGTCGGTGTTATCAACCAATTTTTGAAGCTGACCCTTAACTTCGGAAACAATGTCTACGGCTGAATCATTGAGCGTCTCGTTTGAGAGGGAAATTTTGCCCGCACGGGTCTTTACTTCAAACTTAACATCTTCAAACATGTTAGCATCAACATCTTCAATGTCTGCTAATTCTTCCTTGGTAGCAAGAACAGCGGTGTTGTTACGCTTAGCAATTGGATAATGACCAGAACCAGCAGAAACACTCTTAACAGTAGCGTATTGAGCCAGATTATACTTACTATCCTTTAATTCAAGAACCGGAGTTACGACCTCTTCAGGAATTACCGCTTCAGCGCCGCTAGTAGTCAGGCCGTCCCGCACCTCACCGCGTGAACGAATAAAGTCCTCAAAACTACGCGTTTCGTTTGCACCTTGATTATCTGATTGATTAATAATTGTCTTCTTCATATTGCGTTTTTCCTCACTTTCGATAAATTGGTTATAACTGCGAGTACTGGTTTCGCCTACGCTAACATTAGAACTGTCGTACGCCGGAACAGTAACATCTGAAATTTCAAATAACGATTTAATCTGATTAATGGTTCGGGTTGTTTGACCGCTATCATCTTGTGACCAGCTATCGGAACCATCGTCAACATCAAAGCGAAAACTCATTGAGTTAATGTTGCCATTCTTAACATTGTTGAAAGTATCGTTAGCATAGCTAACACTAGGATCCAACTGAGCTACAAAATGAAGCCCTTTATCGTCTACATCAAGTTTCAACGTACCAGCTTCCACGCTTGCTAGTGGCTTGCTGTAATCGTGTTGATCCAGCATAACCACCTTCGACAAGTCCACGTTATCCAGGGCATGAGGGTCGATTACTTCAACAAAACCACCTAAGTCTTTTGAAGGTTGGTTAAACATCAAAGCGTAGCCCTCAACCTGGTTAGGCTGTTTCTGCTGTTGCTTATCTTGTGGTTGTGATTGCTGATTGTCTTTTGGCTGCTGTTGATTATCGGGCTTGTTCTCCGGGGTAGTTCCCGTAGGAGTACTAGCTCGCAATTCAGCGTTAGTTGTCAATCGTTTTTCCATTATTTTCCTCGCTTTCTATGAAACTATCGCCACCAGTTACCGGGTCAAGGTTTAGGATTGCCCGGGCTTCGTTCTTGGTGTATAAACCGTTGGTGTATCCGTCCACGGCAAGTTGTTGCTGTGCTTGAGGGTCAAGACTTAACAGCTTACTATTATCGTAGGCAAACGAAGCATTCAACTTATAATTTAATTCATTAATAAACGCTTCTTCATAGTGTGCTAACCCGCCTTGTAAATACTGTAAATTCGATTGTTCCTGATTGCTATGAGCATTCTCAACACCTAACATTTCCGGGGGAATTGAGAAGGCTTCCGCAATTTGTCGGGTGGTCCAATCGTTAGAATTAACCAGTTTCAGCACATCAGTGTTCAAAGGTAGACTTTTAATGTCCATTGAATCATCAGTAACAATCGTATTTAGCGCTCTATCACCGGTCGTAGCTTCATCAAACTTTTGTCGAATATTTTCCCGGGCTTCCGGTGATAAGTCAGCTTGTTTTGCCGTAAGTAGCACGGTCCCATGCACCCCGTTGTTGAAGAACGCATTCATCAAGTCATTACCGGCTTTTTGGATATTAATTTGATCTCGTAAAGCGTACAAAGGCGGCACACCTTTTAGACCATCAATAGTTAAATACTTAAAATGAAGAATGTTTGACGGGTCGATCACCTGGTTAGATCCTTCCAGAGGGTGGAAAATGTAGGTTAACTCGCCAGTTTGCGTATCTTGTTGTAATTCCATTTGATTGTTAGGAATAAACTTCAAACTGTGAGTTGATAGGTCAATCCGGGCATATGAATTGCCGTTTAGCAATAACTCTGTTGCTAGGGCGTACTTAAACGAATAACCGTTCATGTTATCGTTGGGCTTGTCATTGATCATCTTGGTGTAAAGCTGTGAATCGCTCTTGATCGGGTTACTTGCCAGATCACCAGCGATTTTAGAGACGGCCGCATAGACATCGGTATTTCGCAACACAGAACCGCCCACATAACTATTCCCTGGATCACTGCTAGAAATAGATACAATGGCATCAAGCACCGGGTCTTGCGTACTACTGGGCGTATTACTGCTAAACAGATTTTTAAATAGTCCCATCGTTTCACCTCACTTTCATTAGAAACTAAATTGATCACTCAGGTAGTAATCGTTAGCTTTTTGACTTTGTTCTTGGTTTCTGTAATAGTCCTCACCAATCACCCACGCATCAATTAAAGCAGCTATACAATCAATTTTGTTAGCGCCTTTTTCTTTGTCCAAGAGTGGCTGACCATTGAAGTTATAACGAATAATGGCATTTTCTACATTGAAGGCTAACATCTGGTTGTCAGTGTGTAAGATATTGCCTTTAATCAATTCATCTTTGAAGGTCCTGAGCGGTATGCTAAGGTTTCGCCTGGACTGAACCAACGACACGGCCACGGTATTATAACCGGCTTTCTCAATTGCGCCTTCCAGCACACGAATGTTGTACGGGTCATATACTAGTGCTTTAAGGTTCAATTCATTTTTCTGGACGAACTCAACAATCCAATTAAACAAGGATTCATAGTCAATCGTGCCTGCTTTGAGGGTTGAAATACTACACTCGCCACGTTTTGCCGCTGCTTCATAATCAAAACCATCAGTTTTAGACTTGGCTTCAATGCCACCGTACCAGCCAACAAATGCTTTTGTGTCGGCGAAGAACTTACCGTCACCTGTTGGGACTAGCCAACTCACACCGGTTAAGTCACCGCGCCGAGATAAGTCCAAACCAACGTAAACATCTTTCCCGTGAATGTTAGGAGTTTTGTTAATCAAGCCTTTTTGCCAATCTTGGGCACTAATATATGAAGCAGAACTCTGTTGAACAAACATATTCATATTCTTAACCAACACATTATTTAGATTGTGCTGCTTCATAGCCACGTCTAAATCACTATGAATACTTTCTCGCATGGTCTTAGCAATTTTAGGGTTGCTCATTAACGGGTTGGCCTTGATCCACTTAGTTTCGTCCAGAACTTCTTTTCTATTGTCCAAACAATACATGATAGCGAAATACCGGTCATTCTTAATTTTCCCGTTGAGAATGTCAGAACAATAGTCCCATTCTTCTTTGAACGGGCTGTGAAGGTTAAAGCCAGCGGTTGAAATGATTGCTAGAATACCATTATCTTGTTGAATCATACCGGACTTTAAGGCGTTAAGAATGGTCTTATCACGCGATTGATGATATTCATCAACAATTCCTAGTGTTGGGTTATATCCATCGGTTGAGTGGTTGTCTGTCGATAGTGGAACCGCAAACGAACCACTCTTTAAGTCGGTAACCCGTTGCTTATTAATCTTCACCCGACCGCGCATATAAGCAGATTTTCGTTGAACGCTGGCTAACTGGTCACATAGCATATCAAAGGCCAAGTGGGCTTGTTGGGAGCTGTTAGCAGTAAAAAGTATCTGCCGGTTTCTTTCCGGTTGCTTTTCTAGTAGCAATGACACCACACCAATAGCCGCTAGCAGAAATGACTTACCGTTCTTACGTGCTTCACTGATCAAGATACGATTGAAGCGCAATGAATTATCATCAACCTGCCGCCACCCGTAAATGTTAGACAGAATAAACACTTCAAAGGGTTCAAGCGTTAAGGGCTTGCCATTAGTTTGAGGTAAAGCACTAATGAACTTGATCACCTTGTGGGCGTATGCGGTTGAATAATAATATGGGAAATCCTTCGTATCTTGCTTGCCTAGATCATCTAAGAACCGTTGACAAGCCTTAATAACCAACTTCCCGGCTACTTGCTTACCACTTATTACGTCCTTAGCGTATTGAACTGCTACATCTTTACTCAAGATAGCATCGCTTCAAACTCATCGTCTGGGGTATCGCTTGCCACTGCCTTATGAATTTCTAGGGCTGCCCGCGATCGTGGGGTCATGCCAATCTGAGCGTCAATCGACTTGAGACTTTTAATAGCTTTGTCGCTTGCCATAAAGTACGGTGATTGTTTGTCACCAACTACCACACCTTCTTTATCCATACCCTTAGCGCATTTAATGATGGTTGAGTACAGCGCACAGTGAGTAGCAATCAAAGAAGTATCAAGGCTGCTTACCGGGGTACTCTGTTTGAGCAGCGGTACAATTCGGTTCCATTCCTTTTTGGCGGTATTGTCTAGCCACTCTGGGGCTTCCACGGGTAGGGGTGGATAAGATTGCAATGCTTTCTCAGCGGCTTCTCTTTGCTTCCGTTCTTGCGTAGTAATATGGCCTGTCCGTCTGGTCGTCATTGGCCTTGCCATTAAATCACCTCATTTCATTTTTGACATACTTATAAGACATTAATACATCTTTATTATAACAATAAAGCATATCAAAGGGCAGATAATGCACTTGATCGGATTAATTTATTTAAAAAAAATGTTGATGTTGTCACTTCTTGCTTGTAAAATAAAAGTACAGATAAATACGAATAAATATATAAAATAAGCACTAATCTATCAACGATTGGCGCTTTTTACTTTGTTTTGAGAGCTTTTTAAAAGAACTTGGGCAGATGTTCCGGCTCTTTTTGGCCTAACCCATGCCCCCGGGTTAAAAATATTTTTGGTGTTGTCGTGCTTGTTGTCGCTCTTTGATTTCTTTTTGTGTTTTCTGCCAGTGATGTTTTGCGCATAATGGTTGTAAATTGTTCATATCTAGCCGTTTTGACCAGTCCTTGCGTATCGGTACAATGTGATCAGCCACGTCAGCCTTCCTCACAATGCCATGTTTCAAGCATTCAATGCACACTGGATTGTTTTCTAAGAACAGTCGCGACATATGTTTCCATGCTGTCGTCTTATAGAATTGTTGTGCTTGGCTTTCATCACTTGCATACATTCGTTTGTGGTATATCTGCTTGTTCGTCAAATGCTTCTCACGTGTTTGCTGTTGTCGTTGGGCTTCATTGTAGTATGGTTGCCTAGCTTGCCGCTTGTGCATCTCAGCGTGGATCTGACAGTAATCAGTGTCCATCGGTATCGGTTTATTACAACCAGGTTCTTTGCAAAGTTTCATCATTGATAATCATCTCCATATAAAAACGGCCAGCCAATTGACTAGCCGTAATAATGTTTATTTCTCTGCTAACTTATCCGGTAACAGTTGTGGTTGTGACTTATCACGAACCAGCGTTACCGTATCAAAGGCGTTTACCTGGTCATCACTATTGATCGCGCTAATCTTGTAAACCACGCCTTTGTATCGCACTAGGATCTTCTTGTCATTGACCTGTGGATTGTGTCGAATCACAATAACTAAGTCAACATCAATATCAGTCCCTAAGTTACTATAAGTCTGAGTTTGTGTATTTGTGTATTCACCGCACCACACTTCAAACTGTGGTACAAAATACTCATTGCTTGAGCCTAAGTTTCTATTCGGTACGCTCTTAGTTGTACCGAACAGCGCACGCTCTTTCATTCGGCTAATATCATACTTAAGCATTATCCGTCACCTCATCTTGTGGTACTGAGTAAAATACGATTACCGAATAATGAATAATTGATCTAACCACTGCTGTCGAATATTCAACTTTATGAACATAGATACAATTAACGTTTACCAACCACTTGTTTAATCGGTCGCGTAATAGACCAAGATATTGTGATTGAAATGCCTTTACTTGATATACTCCCATTTTGATAACCTCATTTCTTTACCCCACCTGTGGACGTAATTAAGGCGTACACGGTTGGTGTGTTTTGTACAGTTAGTTAAGTGTACATGTACAGTTTTTCTGTACGTTTTTATTACTGTCATATCAACGTTTCGATGATGTTGTACAGTTGTACACTTTTTTCAACTGCTTTTTATATTCTTTTCTTACTTTTACTATTTTTTGCTTCTTAATATATAAAACTGTACAAGTGTACAAAAAGGCTACATGCACTGATATATCAGTATTTATAGCTGTACAGTTCACTGTACACTTTTCAATAATGTACAGTTAATCTTTCTGTACATTATTCTTTAATAAAACAAGTCGGGTTCGGCTTACTGAATGGGTCTTGAATATTAATGTGTCCTATTCCGGCTTCTTTGCATTGCCTATTAAAAGTCATGATCTTAGTCTTTTCATTTTCAGAAAGTCGTGCTTTGCTCTTTCTATATTCGTTGCCTAATGTGTCCAGCATTCGGCGATTAAATTCTCTTGGCTTTTTCGTAGGCTCATAGCCATTACATGTGCAATAGCTTTTATACCAGTTAAACGCTACATCTGTTGGAATACGGTCGATTTTACCAGCATCAAAAATATCAGTCTTAAATGCTACATATGAATCGTTAGTTGCTTCAAAGTCCTGTTTGAGAGCTTTAGATTTAGCTGGTTCAATAAATGTGTTGAAATCAGGAATATTTAATGCTTTATAAAGTATGTACTCCCGGACGTCTTGGCGTTTCAAATACTTGTTTTTCACATCTTGATTTTCATTACTGCCAGTAAAATTAGCTTTAAACGGTACTAAAACCAACCGGCGCATTGTGCCACCTTTTTTGCCAAACGTTGGCATGGTGTTGCATGATTGAATAATAGTAGTGTGTAAGCGGGTGTCATATACTGGTTGCATTTTAGGCTCAATAGTAACCACGTCACCGGTAACAACACTGTTAAAATTAGAAGTATTTTCAATATATCCGTTTTGAATATCGTCACCAATGCAAACCGTCTTACCATCTAAAGGTTGAAGTGCGAACCGCTTTTCAAATTCATCAACTTTTAAATGGGCTACGTTATCATTGCCAACAAGATATTGAACCATGTCCTGAAAAGTACCCTTACCATTGTTGCCACGAATGTTGCCAACCAAAAAGAATGCTTTATTACGTGTACGGTTACCATTCAGGGCTTCGTTGATAATCTGCCAGAAAAGTTTAACTTCTTCTTGGTCACCACTAGCAAAACGATCTAACATTTTGTCAACTGTCCACCCATAAATGTTCGGAGACTTTGCGCCTTCAACATAATTGGTGTTGACCTTGGTTAGGATAATGTGAGAGTATGAAAATGGTTCTAGCTTCTTGGTTTTTAGATTAAATAGACCATTACCCACAGCAATATATTTGTTATCCTCTTCTTTAAGAGCCCTATAACGCGCAAAGTTACGGAGCCAATAAATTGCATTATTGGCTTGGTTTTCGGTTAAGTAAGGCTCAAAGAACCCAAGATATCTTTTTAAAATACGATAATTTCTTGAATAAATGCCTTCCACAGGGTTGTAAAATGCAATTCGAACATTTTCAGATTTATCTAGCAGATAAAAGTGAAAGCAACTTCTGAATGTTGATGCAACCATAGCAGGGGTTAATTTATATTTTTCGTCGCCCGCTTTAAGATCAAAATTAGTAGCATCAAGAAACGCTCGCCGTACTGCTTTACATTTTTCTTTAAGGCCATCTTCATTGTTAAAATGATTTTTTAACTTAAGTTGATCACACAAAGAATTGTATATGTCCCATAATCTTTGAAGCTCTTTATTTTTTTTATCCATTTACCTACCTCCCATCTATTGAAAATTAAATTTGTATGTTGGCTCTGGCTGTTTAGCGGCAATGGCACCGCTAATTGTCATTTCGCCGTAAGTCTGTTTCCCGCGGTATTCGTTCCATTTTGGCCGATATAAGGCCGAATGACGTATCATCCAGTCGATCAACTGCGGACTTGCTTGCCAGTATGCTAATGTGCAACATACGCGTTCATCGCGCTGGCTACGATCGTCATGGTCAGCGTAACCGTGAATCAAAGCTCTTAAATTGTCTTGATCATAAGCGCTTAACGAATTTTGCTTAATCGTTAGATATAAAGCATTCGCTGCGTCACGAAACCGTTTATTATCTTCTGCCGATAACTGATTAGGCGCCTTGATATTGACCCTTGTCTTCACCACCTGTGAACGTTCCCCAATCATTTCATGGTGTAGTTTTAAATACTCTGGATCGGTTAAGTGCTTGATTGTTGATACCGTGACACAATCACCAGTCATAGCAATAAAACGTTTGTTGCTGTACATTTCTTTATTGTCGTGGCGTTTAGGCAATTTACTTTGTTCGTTAGCATGAAAGAAGTAATGTAGTCCCTTGCCAGACTGGCTAACTTCACAATAAGTGCTTTTTAAAATTGCCGGTGTGGTATGCTTGGCCCTAACTTGTTGAACCTGAGCCGCTGTTAAATTGTCTATATCTAGGCAAGCCCAACCATTACCAAGCACAAAACCCAGGCCAGGGAAGCGGTCATGGTGCCCGTAATTCGTCCACAGGTGGTAAGCATCATGGAATGATAACCAGTTGTTAGGATCTTCCGCATTAATTTCACCATAAGGTTTAGTGAGACGGTAAGGCACTTTTTTGTCATGCTTGTCCTTTTCTGGGTTTAACTTAATTTCCCAGATAATCCACCGATCGGCATTCTTCATTTCTTGTGGTATCTTTTGTGCATCAAACATAAACCTTCACCGCCTAATCTAGTGTTTCGGAAATGCTTTTAGCACGTTCCCGAATACCAGCGATTAAAGCATTCAATGCCTCTTTACGATTAAAAAGCCCGTAAGCAGCCAAGAAAGCCTTATCTTTTGGAACGCTGCTAAAATCTTGCTTATTAACACAGTGCGTAACGTCTTCGATTAAATCGCTTAAGGCTTGCGCATATCCAATTAACATACAGTCATCGGCATAGGCGCTGTCAATTAAATCTTGTAATTTCTGTGTTTCTTTCATAGTTTTAAATTCCTCCATTTTCTGCTATAATGGAAGAGAATTCAATAAAGATAGGGGAGTCTATTGTTGGTGGTTCATCAATAGACTTTTTTCTTTACCGAATTCTCTTGATATACGTCATTACCGGGCTAGTCGCCAAACTTTATGCCGGTAATGACTTTTTTATTATTTTTCAACAAATCACGATAATTAAGCAGCCCTTCGATTGTTTCATTTACAAGTTGCAAACGTCCAAGCCTTTTTCCATCAACAAACACTGTTCCGTTTCCTCGCAAGGCATTCAGATTTTCTGACGCATCATTTAATAAAGCATTTTCAATAGCAATATCATCTTTGTTCATATTTTTACCTCTCTACATTGTCATAATTGCAACATCTAATAACAGAATTACGATTGGGCCAAACGTTACCAGATATGCGAACACCCGCTCGTCTGGGCTAGTTGACCAAAATGCCAAGATACTTTGATCTAATTTCCGTAACATCGCTTTCACCTCCCTTCAAAATTCATAACTCCCTCACATATCCTTCCGTGCCTGGATTTATTTAGTTGCCATGAATTTGTCTAGGTCATTACGATTAAAACGGTATGTTCGGCCAATTTGTTTATATGGCACGTCTTCACCGTCTCTAATCCACATATCAAGTGTATTAGGAGCAACGCCTAAATATTTTGCCGCTTGTTTTTTAGACATATACGTAGGTACATTTGTGCTAGTGTCTTTTGCTTCATTAATCGCATTCACAACAGCGGCTTTAATTGCTTTGGACAATTCAGGCGGCAATTCAATCTTTGTTGTGAATTGTTCCATGATTTCACTTTCTTTCTTTACAATAAGTGCAACTAATATGCAACTTAACCCCAAATAAAAATCATTGGTGTGCAACTAATATGCAACCTCTGATTGACTTAATCATACAGCAGCAATAAAATGAAGTCAACAACTAATATGCAACTTTTTTTTAAGAGGTAAAGTTATGAATAAAATCGAAGTGGGGCAACGTATAGAAAATATAAGAAGACACTTAGGAGAAAATCAATCACAATTCGGCGAGCATTTTAACATTAATAAAGGTTCTGTATCACGCTGGGAAAATGGCAAAACATTGCCTAGTGCTGATAAGTTAAAAAACATTGCTGATTTAGCCAATGTCTCAGTCAATTACTTGTTATATGGTAACCATTTGACCGTAAAAGAAACCCAGCAACTTCTAAACAAACGTGAAAGTGGTCAGGAAGTAAGCGCTACTGAGAAGCAACAAATTAATGAAATACTTTTGGACACGTGGGGGACTGTTCAAAAACAAATGAACAATTCTCAGCGTGTTCATGGTAAAAGAATTAATAAACAACTTGAGATTATTAAAAAAAATCCTATTGATCCATTCAATATTGAAACATTAGCCAACTTTCTTGAATTGCTTAATAGAATTAGATCACATGGAACACAAAAACAACAATTAGATTTAGAAGAATTAATTTATAATTTAAACCAAATATCCGCCGGCAAAAAGCCTTATACCAGCGACAATAAATCACAATTACAAAAAGCGACACTTGATTTAGCTAAAAGTTTTCCAATTAACTTGAAACATAAAGCATTGTTCAATAATAATTAGTCATAACCCCTTCACATATCCTTCCGTGCCAATGAGCTGAGCGAAAGGGGTATAAATTATGGCTTCTTACTACAAGTATCAAACTGCTAAGGGTCAACGCTGGTATGTTAAATACAGCAAACCTAATGGCAAACAATCATCAAAGCGTGGATTCAAAACCAAGTCCGCAGCGCAAAAATGGCTGAGAACGTATATGGTCGATATTGACCACTACGGCAATGCTGAGAACATGACGATTACTTTTGCGATAGTCTATAAAAAGTGGCTCCCTGCGTACGCAGAAAGCGTTGTGGACACAACAGCACATAAGACCAAGCAGATATTTAAAAATCACATTTTGCCCGCCTTAGGATCTTACCCTGTGGCCGATATTTCGGTTCCACTACTTCAACGGTTGGTCAATCACTGGGACAAAATTTTAGTAAAAAATGACTGTGCCTTATATACAAACCTTGTTTTAAGGCGTGCGGTTCAGCTGGGCTATATTCACACAAACCCAATGAATAGCGTTATTCAGCCAAAGAAAAAAGCCCGGCCAGCTATCAATAATTACTTTAATCAGCAAGAATTCAAAGAATTTCTTACTCATATTAAAGCAGATTATCAACCAGACAATCCACGGGCTTTTATGATGTTATGGTTAGCAGCGGCCACAGGTATGAGGCGTGGCGAAATACTAGCCTTGGAATGGAACTGTGTCGACTTTAAACACAATGTTATCCAGATTAAGCGTTCGCTAAAACGAGCTACTAAATCTTATATTGGCAGTCCTAAAAATAAATCGTCAGTAAGAAAAATAGCTGTTGATGAAACCACCATGAATTACCTCCATAGATGGAAACATCAACAGCACAAACTAATGATCTATTTCAATTTTGATACCTACAAGATTAAGAATCAACTGGTTTTTTCGACTTATCGCAAGAATAAACCAATGCCCGAAGCAGCAGCTGATAAATACATTAACCATATTACCAAGAAATATGGCATGAAACACGTTACCTTCCACGGTTTGCGTCATACTCACGCCACCTTACTTGTTGAGCATAATACCAACGTCAAGACAGTTTCCGAAAGGTTAGGGCACTCTTCAATGGAAACAACTTTACGGGTATATGTTAACATGGATAAGCAACCGAATCATAAGGTTGCGAACACCTTTGAGAATCTCATGAATTGACTTTCTCAAATTGTTCTCAAAAAACGCTTTTAAAACGATTGAGCAGACGCTCAAATCATTGATATATCAACGTTTATAGAGGGTTGAGTATATATTACCTGTACTCTCCTCTTGTTTCAGCTTCAAAACGTTGCTACAGTAACGTTTTGGGGCTTTTATTTTACTTTCTTTGTACCATGGAGGCCCTACAATGAACATTGGCATTGATCAATTAGCATTTTCAACAACCGACTACTACATCGACATGGTTGACTTGGCTAAAGCCCGCAACGTTGACCCTAATAAATACTTAATCGGGATTGGTCAAAGCAAACAAGCAGTTGTTCCACCAACACAAGACGCTGTAACACTTGGTGCATCAGCGGCAGCTAAATTATTAACGCCAACACTTAAAAAGGAAATCACAACAGTCTTGGTTGCAACAGAATCAGGTGTTGATAATTCTAAAGCGGCAGCTAGCTACGTGAAGCACTTGTTGGATCTCCCTGATTTCATTCGAATAGTGGAGATCAAGCAAGCCTGTTATGGTGCCACCGCTGCACTGATCATGGCAAAGGGTTTAGTTGCATTAAATCCACAAGAAAAAGTACTCGTGATCGGCACCGATATTGCACGCTACGGAATTAATACACCCGGTGAAGTCACTCAGGGTGCCGGCGCTGTAGCGATGATCATTTCAACTAATCCCCGCATTTTGAAATTAAACCAAACCTCAGTCAGCTATTCAAAGGACATCATGGATTTTTGGCGTCCTTTATATTCAGAAAATGCCATGGTGGATGGTCATTACTCAACGCAGGTTTTCATTGACTTTTTCAAGAATTGCTTTGGTCGTTACCAGCAGCAAACCGGTATGCAGCTAAATGATTTTGATGCAATCCTCACCCACCTGCCATTCACCAAAATGGCAACAAAAGGGCTGAACGGTTTGCTGGGCGATCGCGATGATAAAGTAGCTCAGCGTTTACGCACTTCATTAAAGGCCAGTCAAGTCTACTGTCGTGAAGTTGGTAATCTCTATACCGGTTCACTGTATTTAGGGTTAATCTCATACCTCCAAAACGCCCCACATCATGCTGGTGAATTAATCGGCCTCTTCTCTTACGGATCAGGTGCTGAGGGTGAATTCTTCACCGGAACGCTCCAACCTGGTTTTGCCAATCAGATCAATGATGTCCAAAATGACCTAAATCAACGCCAGAAATTATCGATCAAACAGTACGAAACGATGTTTAACAATCAACTAGGCTTGCAGGAAAAAGACATTCAGTTCGACACGAGTCATGATAAGAGCCACTTCATTTTGACTGGTCAAAAGAATCACCAACGTCAATATCAAGTGAACTAACAAGGCTTGACTACAGAAAACAATAAAGGAGTCGGAGAACAGTTCTTCTCCAACTCCTTTTCATTTGCTATCACTTTTGTGTAAAGTCATAGCTAGTCTTACCATCTTTAGCAGTATATAGTGTCGTATTGCTACCCGGCTTCATCAGGCTGATTGAGTAACCACTGCCTAAACCAGGCTTAATCTGCGAGGAAGTCTTCCGAATGGACTTGGTTAAATTTGACCAACCAATTTGGCTGCCCTGATCAGGGTTTTGGACAAGGTAATTCAAAGCCTTTTTAGTGTCTGAATTAGTCGGTTTGATCTTGTAAGTCTTTGTAGAACTATCAAACTGCACGTTGCCCATTTTGCTGTAACCCTTTTGCAGCTGCCGCAAGATATACATTTCTTTATTGCTTTGGTCTTGACCATTATTAGTCGTCATATTTTGTTGATTGGAAAAACTGCTTAAACTGCTAGCGTTAGTCCGCTGACTTGTTTGACTGCTCGAAGCAGTGGACGACTTATTGCTGTGGTGCCAGACTGGCAAACGCCAGATACCAATCACCATCATCGCTAAACTGATCACGACCATAAATGTTGGCCATTTCCAAGTGCGATACTCCATCCATGAATTAGCCAAATAAAAACCACTCAGGATTAACATTAACCCACCAAATAGCGCCAAAAAAATCATAAAATCATTTCTCCTCAGTTTTTATCATTAGATCTTATTGTCGCTCAATCCAGCTTTAGTTACAATAGTTATATCGGTTTTAATAAGGAGGTTCGTATGGGAAGCCTGCATTCAGTTTATCTTATCAGTGCTGTTCGCACACCAATCGGTAAATTTGGCGGTTCATTGTCATCACTATCAGCAGTCGAACTCGGCACAATTGCTGTTAAAGCAGCCATTCAACGCGCCAACGTCAAAGCATCAGCAATTGGTACGGTTTACATGGGCAACGTCATTCAAGCGGGGAATGGACAAAATCCTGCTCGTCAGGTCGCAATCAAGAGCGGGATTCCATATCAAACGTCCATAAACAAGTATTCCAACAACGGAAAGGATTTATTACAATGGCAAAAATATACTTAGCTGGTCCCTTTTTTAGTGATGAACAAATTAACCGCATCCACCGGGTCGAGGCAGCATTAAAACAAAATACGACGGTCGATAGCTTTTTCAGTCCAATGGAAACCAACACAACTGACAACGAAGGCAAACAGGGAACTCCAGAATGGGCCCGCCTGGTTTTTGAACTGGATACTAAAGAAATTGACAAAGCTGACGTCATCTGCGCTGTCAGTGACTTTACCAACCAAAATATGGACTCAGGGACGGCTTTTGAAGTTGGCTATGCCAATGCCACCCGCAAACCGATCGTCGTTCTCCAAGAACTGGATGAACCGTTGAACCTAATGATTGGCCAAGCACTGCGCTATTACACGAAGTCGGTAAATGACATTGCAAACTATGACTTCAATGCTTTACCAAGCCGGCCTTATACAGGCAAGACATTCTAATCGTTTTTCGAATAGACGAACAAAGGCAACCGGGACTTTTTCCGGTTGCCTTTTTGATTAATTAATATTAATACTGCATCAATGTCTTGATGTCGTAATCCTTCAACTTATCCCGGCCGTGCAACGCCGTCAATTCAATTAAGAAGGCACAACCGACAACCTTACCGCCTAACTGGTGGACTAAGTCAATGGTGGCGCCGATTGTCCCACCGGTAGCTAGCAGGTCATCGACTACTAAAACACGTTGGCCCGGCTTGATAGCGTCATACTCCATCTGTAAAGTAGCAGAACCATATTCCAAATTGTACGTGGAGCTGACTGCTTTACGTGGTAACTTGCCTTCTTTACGGGCTGGAGCATAACCAACGCCTAATTCATAAGCAATTGGGCATCCAACGATAAAGCCCCGTGCTTCTGGGCTCACTACCATATCCACCTGCTTATTAATCGCATAATGGACAATTTCATCGGTTGCTGCCCGGTAAGCTTCCCCATCCGCCATCAACGGAAGGATGTCACGAAAGATAATTCCCTTTTCGGGAAAATCCGGAATGCTTTTCACGTACTTCTTATAGTCTAGGCTCATCTTGTTAGCGTCTCCTTGTCTAATCATTAGTTAGGTGTTTTTCGACCCACTGAAGCAATGATGCCGAATTGCACTGTAACAGTGTTTTTTCAGCGTCAATCTTAGCAACGCGCTGTTTAAAATGCGGTTGCTGGGTCAGGTCAGTCCGCGTCGGTTGAGTAACTAAACGCAAAAAACCACTCTCTATTGTAACAAATCCAGCATCTAAAAACACGTTTACCATAAATTTAACTAAATGCTCATTAAGTCTTAATGCTTGTGATAAATTTGTTTGTGCAGCTGGCCATTCCAGCTTACCCTGCTTTTGCAGTAACCGGAATAATTGCGCAAAATTCTGTCGTCCAGGCATCCCCTCAGATGCCACTGATCGACTATTCCATAGCAGTAAGCGAACTGCCTTGGGAATAGCAGAGCTGTGCAAGTCAGCTGCTAGTTCATTCAGGCTCGGTGGACAATCAACTACCGTCAACTTACGCCCCGCAAAGTCCATTTGGCGGGCTTGCTGTGGCGTTAGCAGTTTTCCTTGAATGTGGCCAGCAACGTTTTTGCGCAAGCGGTCTCCGTAAATAAGGTAGTCCCCTTCTTCATCAAACATCTGCGGAGTTAGCTGTCGCGTTCGGGCATCAATGACCGTCGGTTGCTGAATGTCGATGTCCTTGAGCATCAACTCGCAGCTGCGCTTTCCTTTCCATTCGTTGATGCCCAGGGTTACTGCCAACTTGACTTTTCCAGGTTCTGCTTTACGTATGGCAGGGATCAACGTAGCTTGGTTAAAAGCCACAACGTTCAATCGCTGTTCCGAGTCAGCGACGGACAGACGAAGGTGCTCATTGCCCTTGCCCATTGCCCGTGCTTGTTGGACAATAGCTTGCTTTAAGACAAAAACGGGTTGCGGATTACCAGGGCCAAATGGCGCCAGGCGGTTCAGCTGTTCACTTAAGGAGAGGTTAATCTCTTTCGGTGCCAGCTCGCCATCAATTACCAATGGCTGTTTAGCATTTTCGTCAAGTCCTTGATCAACAGCAGCTTTTTCCAATACATCAGCAATCGCATTAGCTTGCTCCGGTTGAAAAGAAAGACCACAAGCGGCTGGGTGGCCACCAAAACTGACCATCAAATCACGGTGGGCATTCAAAGCCTGAAAAAGGTCAAAACCAGCTGGTGCTCTTCCGGAAGATTTCACAACATCTTCCCCGCTGTTGATACTGGCAACAATCGTCGGCTTTCCTGTCGCTTCGACGACCCGGGCAGCTGCGATACCCAGAACCCCCTGGTGCCAATCCTTGCCACGCAGCAATAAAGTTTGTCGTTGCCGATTGTTGGGCAACTGGGCCTGTTTTAAAGCGGAATCGGCAACAACTTTCACGAGATCGCGACGTTCCTGGTTAGTTTCATCCACATGTTTTGCCAGTTGAACCGCTTTATCCGGGTCGGGTGTAGTGAGTAACTCAACTCCCTCGTTTGCGTTAGCCATCCGTCCCAGCGCGTTCAATCGTGGTGCAAGCTGAAAGCCGATGTCTTCGTCACTCAATCGGCTTTCGTTGATCCCAGCCAGTTTCACCAGTTCGTGAATTCCTGGCCGCGCACCAGTCCGCAGTTGCTGAATGCCCGCGCTAATCAATGCCCGGTTCTCACCGCTAACGTCAACGACGTCCGCTATTTCGCCGATAGCAACGAGATCTAACAGTTCAGGTGGAAACTCTTCTAGCAGTTGCCAAGCGACTTTGAAGGCTACGCCTACACCAGAAAGGTCCGCACCAGCATATTCATCTCCTGGATAGTGAGGATGAACAATTGCATAAGCATCAGGTAACTGGTCTGGTAATTCGTGGTGGTCAGTGATAACGACGTCAACACCCTTAGAATTGGCAAAATCAATGGCTTCCTTGCCAGAAACCCCATTATCCACCGTAATCATCAATTGCGTTCCAGCGTCGATCAAGCGCCGGTAAGCATCAACGTTGGGACCATAGCCATCTTTAAAACGGTCCGGGACGTAGTAATTCACTTTAGCACCGACGGTTAAAAGCGTCTCATACATCAACGAGGTACTGGTAATCCCATCGGCATCATAATCACCATAGACCGTAATCTGCTCATCATTAGCTAATGCCTTCTCAATTCGCTCCACTGCCTTATCCATATCATGCAGAGAATCAGGTGCCAAAATATCAGACATTTGTGGGTGGAGAAACGCTTCAGCATCTTCGACGGAATGACAACCCCGTTGAACTAAGATTCGTGCTAACACAGCGGGCAGTTCAGTTGCTTTGGCAATTGATGATACTAACTCTTCATCGGTCTTCGCTGCTGGTTGCCACTGGTAATGAGACATTGCCGCTAATCTCCTTTCATCACAACGAAACGGCCCTGATGAATTTCACCATGGCCGTTGCAAATTTCAACAAAACAGTTATAAGTTCCTTTTGTCTTGTTGAAAATCAAAAATTTTCTTAATAGTCCAGTCACCCAATCCAGGAATCAGCTGGTAAACCCAGCTCAGAATTGCCGTATAACCAGGAACGTTAATCTCACGAGTCTTATAACCGACATTATCCCAGACAGTCTGAGCCAGTTGGCTA
Organism: Limosilactobacillus sp.; assembly: GCF_040772465.1. GTDB lineage: Bacteria > Bacillota > Bacilli > Lactobacillales > Lactobacillaceae > Limosilactobacillus. The sequence goes on from NZ_JAXGYB010000002.1 coordinate 235,506, forward strand.
GCACTAATCATCATACTCTTTGGCAGGTGTGAAAGGTAGTTGCCACTCGGATCAGCTGCTTTAAAGAAATGCGTATCAACCGGTCCTGGGTTAACGGTCAAGACCTGGATACCGTAATCGGCAACTTCCATCCGCAAGATGTTTGAAAACTGGATAACTCCTGCTTTCGTCGCGGAGTAAGCTGCCGCGTTGGGTGTCGGAATTTTGCCAGCCAATGAACCGATGTTAATGATAGCCCCGTAACCCTGATCCATCATTTCTTTAGCTACAGAACGGCTCAGGTACATGGTTGCTAGCAGGTTGACATTTACCATCGTCGCCATAGATTTTCGTGGCTGATTGACGACTTCTCGCATGTCGCCCAGACCTGCAGAATTGATCAACACATCGATATCCCCGACTTCATGCCGAACCTTATTTAACATCCGGTCTACTGCGTCCGGATCGGTAACATCACACTGGAAAGCAAAAGCCGGTCTCCCGGAGAGAACCAGACAGCGCTTAGCTACTTTTTCCAGCCGGTCGAGGTTACGTGCAACCAGCACCACGATTGCTCCCCGGTGTGCAGCTTCAATCGCTAGCGCTGCACCAATCCCACGAGATCCGCCGGTAATCAGGACTTTTTTATTTTTCAGTTTTCGTAGTGATTTGATTCGCCGTAACATGAAGATGCCTCCTGTCTAGCCATGGAAAGGAATATCGATGTCGTCAAAATCATTAACGACCCGCGTGTTAGGAAAAATATCGCGGACTTGATATGCCAATTGATATGCGACTTTGCCAGTATAACGGGCCGAGATATGGGTTAACAACAATCGTTTGGCATGAGCCCGTTTTGCCAATTTAGCAGCCTGTTCGCTGGTCGAATGGTAGTAACGATGGGCCATTTTCTCTTCACCCTTGGCAAAAGTGGCTTCATGCACCATCACATCCACGTTCTTCGCCAAGGCCACCGTATTATCCACCGGACGCGTATCACCCATGATAGCGACAATCCGTCCAGACTGGGCTGGCCCAATGAAGTCGTGACCATCGATCACTCGACCATCATCTAAAGTAACTTTTTTGCCAGCTTTTAGCTGCCCGTAAACTGGACCGGAAGGAACTCCTAGCTTCTTTAGTTTGTCGACCAAAAGCTCTCCGGGGTGGTCAGCCTCGACAATCCGGTAGCCAAAACAGGTGATTTTATGATCCAGTGAGCGCGCATAAACACTGAAAGTCTTATCTTTAAAGACCAAACCATCATGGTCAATATCGACAAATTTCAGCGGATAAGATAAACGGGTTCCGGAAACCTTTAATGATGTCATCACAAAGTCACGAATGCCATGCGGACCGTAGATGGTCAGTGGCCCCGCATTACCTTGAAACGATCGTGAACTAACCAAACCAGGCAAGCCGAAAATATGATCCCCATGCAAATGAGTAATGAAGATCTTTTCGATTTTGCGCGGTCGAATCGACGTCCTTAAAATTTGGTGCTGGGTAGCTTCGCCAACATCAAAAAGCCAGACGGCATTACGCTCGTCCAGTAACTTCAACGCCGTACTAGTCACATTACGCTGCTTGCTTGGTGAGCCAGCACCAGTTCCTAAAAACTGCAGTTCCATAGCAAAATCCTACTTTCTAAACCATTACTGTACAAATTCAAAGGCGAAGTCCTTGATGCGGACAGTATCGCCATCTTTAATTCCTCGTTTTCTCAGGGCTTCATCAACACCCATTCGCCTTAACTGCCGGGCAAAGCGCAGTTGACCTTCCTGGTGATCCATATTGGTCATTACCAGCAATTTTTCTAGCTGTTGGCCAGCGACAACCCAGGTGCCATCATCATCACGACTAATTGTAAAGGCTGGTGCAGTCTTTGACCCTTCTGGAGCGGGATGAAATTCAGTTGTCGCACTCTTTTCATCGTGTCCTTCCGCATCAAAGGCGGGTGTCTGGTCGAGCAGATCTGCAGTGGCTTCCATCAGTGGTTTGACCCCTTGGTGGGTGACAGCAGAAATCGGGAAGATCTTGACATTTTGGTCCAGGGTATGATCAGCAGACAACTCTTGCTTGAAATGAGCTAAATTATCAGCTGCGTTAGGCAAGTCCATCTTCGTTGCCACGATGATCTGTGGGCGTTTCAGTAATTGAGGATCATAGCTCTTCAGCTCGTGGTTAATGGCGTGAAAGCGTTGAATTGCTTGTTCTTCATCCTGGCTGTCCATGGCAATCAAGTGTAAAAGCACCCGGGTGCGTTCGATATGCCGCAAAAACTTGAGGCCTAAGCCAACACCCTTCGAAGCCCCACTAATCAGGCCAGGCATGTCAGCCATGGCAAAATCGCGGCCATCATCGAGCATCACCATCCCCAAATTCGGAACCAAAGTGGTGAATTCATAAGCCGCAATTTTCGGTTTGGCACCGGTCACTACCGATAGCAAAGTGGATTTACCAACAGATGGAAAACCAACCAAGCCGACATCGGCCAACATCTTTAATTCCAATTGGAGATGACGCCCCTCACCGGGTTCGCCGTTTTCAGCAATTTCAGGTGCAGAATTACGAGCAGTAGCAAAGTGGACATTACCACGACCCCCACGGCCACCACGAGCAACGACTAGTTCCTGACCTTCCTTCGTCAGGTCACCCATCACCTGTCCACTGTCGAGATCCATAACGGTGGTTCCTGCAGGCACGGCAACTACCATGTCGTCAGCAGCTGCGCCGCTCATCTTTTTGTTCATCCCGTTTTGACCGTTCTTGGCCTTAAAAATTCGGTGATAGCGAAAATCCATTAATGTTCGCAGGCCGGGGTCAACACGTAAAATGATGCTGCCGCCACGGCCACCATCACCGCCGTAAGGGCCGCCCATCGGAACGTACTTTTCGTGGCGGAAAGATACCATCCCGTCACCGCCCTTACCGGCGTAAACTTCAATTTTAATTTGATCCACAAAGGTATTCATTATTAGTCTCCGTTCAGTTGATAAAACTAGTATAGGCGATTGACAAAAAATCGTCAAAATCAGTCGTGCGAGCTTCCCTTGTTAACAGCCGCCTTGCCCTGTAATGAAACTTTAACCAATTGTGCTGTCGGCAGCGGAACACCCAGCTGGTGGATGTCGTCCACACTGGCATTGGCGATTTTGGTAATTGACCCGAATTTTCGAAGGAGCTTGTCCCGGGTCTTCGGCCCTACCCCATGAATTTCATCCAGGCGACTGCTGAGCGAGTGTTTGGTGTGAACCTGCCGGTGATAAGTAATAGCAAAACGGTGAACTTCATCTTGAATTCGCTGAACCAGGTAAAAACCTTGACTGCGCGGGTTCAAGTTGACCGGGGCATCATTTGGTCCAAACAGCAAATCAGCCGTCTTGTGTTTATCGTTTTTCACCATTCCGACGACCGGGATATGCAAATCCAATTCATTGACTAAGACGTCTTTGACCGCGTTCATTTGAATTGATCCGCCATCCATGAAGATCATGTCCGGCATGGCCTTATCTTCTTTCAGTAGGCGTGAATAACGGCGCCGAATGACTTCACGTGTACTGGCGGCTTCATCAGCGTGGTCAACCGTCTTTAATTTATATTTGCGGTACAGCTTTTTGTTAGGCTCGCCATTTTCAAAGACAACCATCGCTGACACCAGGTCAGCCCCTTGAATGTGCGAGTGGTCAAAAGCCTCAATTTTCCGTCCTTCTGGCAAGCCGAGAGCATCGGTGATCTCCTTCATTGCCCCCGTCGTCTTCTTTTTATCAAGTTCTAATAGCCGGAATTTTTCGTCCAGTGAAAGCTTCGCGTTTTCACCTGCCATTTTAAGCAAGTCCCGTTTTTCACCCCGCTGTGGCGTCCGCACGGGCACACCTAAAATGTCGGCAATTTCTTTGTTAGGCAGACCCTTAGGCAGCAAAATCTCCCGCGGTTTGATGTTGTTGCGCCGGTTGTAGAACTGCAGGATAAAACTCGTCATTTCTTCTTCAGCCGTATCGACGATCGGGAAGAGACGCTTTTCGCGTTTCATCAAACGGGATTGCCGTACAAAGAAGACCTGAATCGACAGCCACCCCTTGTCCATATAAAAGTTGAAGAGGTCGCGAGGAGTGCGGTCATTACTGATGATCTTTTGCTTCTCGACGGTCACTTCGATGTAGTGCAACTGGTCACGAATTTCTGCCGCGCGTTCGTACTCCATCTGTTCACTGGCTTTCTTCATCTGTGCGGTCAAGTGGCGTTTCACTTCAGCCGTATTGCCGTTTAGGAAGGACTTAATGCGCTTGATTTGGGCGTCATATACTTCACGTGGTACCGTTTTAAAGCAGGCACCGAGACATTGTCCCAGGTGATAATAAAGGCATGGGCGTCCTTCGTGACCATGGCAGCGCCGCAGCGGATAGACCTTCTGAATGAACTTCAGGGTTTCTTCCGCAGCGTAGACGTTCGGGTATGGTCCAAAGTAATAGGCACCATCTTTAGAAACCTGGCCGGTAATGACCGTCCGGGGATCACGTTCGTTAGTAATTTTAATATAGGGATAGCCCGTCCCCTTCTTCAACTTAATATTGAAGTATGGTTGGTGCTTTTGAATCAGGGTGATTTCCAGCAGGAATGATTCCTTATTGGAGTCCGTAATGATGGTGTCAAAGTCGGCAACTTCAGATACCATCTGAGCGACCTTTCCCGTGTGGCTGCTCTTAAAATACGAACGCACCCGATTTTTAAGGTTCTTGGCTTTCCCGACGTAGATAATATGGCCATTGATATTTTTCATTAAATAGCATCCTGGTCGATCTGGTAATAGTTTCAACTTATGCTCAATGTGTTCACTGGCCAATTATCTCACCTCCTCAAGCCTTTTCGTAGCACTCCTATTTTATACAAAGTCGGACGCAGACGCAAAAAAAGCGCCTGCAAACTTGCAGACGTCGATATTTTGTCAAATTAAATTCTAAGCATCCAAAATCTTTTGCATAAAGTCCTGAGCACGCTTGGTCTTAGGATGAGCAAAGAAGTCTTTCGGTGACCCGCTTTCTTGAATGCCACCATCAGCCATGAACCAAATTTGGTCAGCCACGTTTTTAGCAAAACCCATTTCGTGGGTAACAACGACCATCGTCATCCCCTGGTTAGCCAATTCCTGCATAACCTTCAGCACTTCACCAACCATTTCGGGGTCAAGCGCACTGGTTGGTTCATCGAAAAGCATCACTTCAGGCTTCATCGCCAGCGAACGCGCAATGGCCACCCGCTGCTGCTGACCACCAGATAACGACAATGGGTAAGCATCTGCCTTGCTCTTCATCCCCACCTGGTCGAGCAATGCCAGTCCCTCTTTTTTGGCCTGCTCTTCACTTTCGTTACGTACCTTTTTCGGTGCTAGTTCAATGTTTTGAAGCACGCTCATATTAGGGAAGAGATTAAAGCTTTGGAATACCATCCCCATTTTGGCCCGCATTTGCTGAACCTGACTATCATTCAGAGTCGTCAAGTCGGTCCCTTCAAAGAACACTTTGCCGGCCGTTGGTTTTTCCAATAAGTTCAAGCAACGTAAGAAAGTGGATTTCCCTGCACCAGAAGGACCAATCACACAAACAACTTCGCCCTTTTTCACCGTCCCGTTAACGTGATTAAGAATGGTATTTTTACCAAAAGACTTCTTCAAGTCTTTAATTTCAATCATTGTTTCTGAATCTGCCATGATTCAATCCTCCGTCCGTTGATTTAATGCTGTTATTATACCTAATGATGTTTGAATATGCAAGTCATTCGCTGATTTTTGCCTATTTATGCATCAAAAATGAATAGTTGCAGGGAAGGGAACGAAATGCTAACATAAAGCAAATAAAAAAAGGAGGCCTCGTGATGGGATTAGTTACCCGGCAAAACCGGTCTCTTGACGACCTTTTTCAAAAATTTGCCAAAGCGCCTGAAGACATTAAAAAGCGCAAGATGAAGGGCGTTGAGATTAAGGGACCAGACGAGAAGTCAAATCAAAATAAAAAGAAATAAATGAAAAACGAGCAGCACGCCAGTCAAACTGGAATGTTGCTCGTTTTATTTAACACAGCTTTTCAATCCACTGCCAAACTGCATCTTTACCTTTTTTGCTAGGTGCAGCAAACATTACCAGTGGAGCTTTTTTCGTTAAGCCCAGCGTTTGCTGAATCAATTTTTTGGATTTAGCTAACTGACTGGGTTTTAACTTATCACTCTTAGTACCGACAACCAGAGTTGGCAACTGATAGTATTTCAGGTAGTTATACATGGTAACATCATCATCAGTTGGCTTATGGCGGGCATCGACTAATTGAATCACCCCACGCAGCTGCTGGCGTTGGGTCAAGTAAGCCTCAATCATCTGGCCAAAGCGTTCGCGTTCCTTTTTGGAAACCTTGGCAAAGCCATAACCAGGCACGTCAACGAAATAAAGCTGATCTTCAACGTGATAAAAATTTAACGTCTGCGTTTTACCAGGTTGGCTGGACGTGTGAGCGTAATTGCGACGGTTGATCAAGACGTTCGTTAAAGTAGATTTACCAACGTTAGAGCGACCGACAAAGGCAATCTCGGGTTGCTGACCCTTGGGGTACTGAGCAGCCTGCACGGCACTGATGGTCAATTCAACATTATGGACTTCCATCTCGTTCACCTCATCTGCTTCATTCTGCTTAGGAAGCTTTTTCGTCTTTTAAGATGTATTTAGGCTCGCGGTGATCATCAACGCAACGCTTGGCGATGACGACGGTTTCGACGTCTTCCCGACTCGGCAAATCAAACATCACATCACGCATGACGTCTTCGATAATAGAACGCAAACCACGGGCTCCCGTCCGCCGTTTAATCGCCATCCGAGCCATTGCGCGTAGCGCACCGTCAGTGAACTTCAGCTTACTGCCATCGAGTTTAATCAGTTCTTGATACTGCTTAACCAGCGCATTCTTTGGTTCCGTCAAAATCCGGACCAAGTCATCTTCATCCAACTTCTGTAAAGCAGTCAGTACTGGCAGACGACCAATAAATTCTGGAATCAAACCAAAGCGCCGCAAATCTTCAGGAATGACGTGTTGCAGAACATTTTTGTCATTGACTTGAACAGCTTCCTTGGAATCAGTGCCGAAACCAATGGTCTTATCACCCAGTCGTTCCTTCACAATGTTTTCAATGCCATCAAAGGCCCCACCGACGATGAAGAGAATGTTAGTAGTGTCCACCTGGATAAATTCCTGTTGTGGATGTTTCCATCCTCCTTGCGGCGGAACATTGGCAATCGTCCCTTCCAGAATCTTCAGCAAGGCTTGCTGAACACCTTCACCAGAAACGTCCCGCGTAATTGAAACGTTTTCGCTCTTCTTAGCAATTTTATCAATTTCGTCGATGTAAATAATACCGTGCTCCGCACGCTGAACATTAAAATCAGAAGCCTGCAACAACTTCAGGATAATGTTTTCGACATCTTCACCGACGTAACCAGCCTCGGTCAACGTCGTCGCATCAGCAATAGCAAAAGGAACGTTTAAAATTCTCGCCAGTGACTGAGCAAGGTAAGTCTTACCAGAACCGGTTGGCCCGATCACTGCAATGTTGCTTTTAGCCAATTCAGTGTTATCAGTTTCATTCTTGTCCATCGCCGTAATCCGCTTGTAGTGGTTGTATACGGCCACAGCCAGGGTCTTTTTCGCATCTTCTTGACCGATAACGTACTGGTCAAGTTGTTTGACAATTTCTTCTGGTGTTGGCACCTTCAGATCTTCAACTGGATGATCCTGTGCAAGCTCTTCATCAATGATCCGCTTGCACAGATCAACACATTCGTTGCAGATGTAGACGCCGGGGCCGGCAACAATTTTGGCCACCTCGTCTTGTGACTTGCCACAAAAAGAACAGTGAATCGTGCCACCGTCAGCACCACTGGTATCTTCAAACATGGATTGATTTCCTCCCCGTAATTAATTGTGCTTACATTCTAGCAAATATTCAGAAAATTTTGAAATATTTGACTTCAAATGCAAACAAAAAAGAGTTGGCTGACCGATTAATCAGCGCAACTCCTTTCTGAATAACGATGAATCAAGAATTACTTGTCGCTGTCCTTGTCATCATCTTTTTTGTCGTCCTTCTTTGGTTCCAGTTCCTGCTTAGCAGAATCAGCAACCAGGTCAACGGCCTTCTTAATTTCGATATCATGACTCAGCATATCAGTGGAAAGAACCTTCTTAACTTGGTCTTCATCCATCTGGTATTGCTTTGCCAGGTCCTTGATTTCCTTATCAATGTCATCCTGGCTAGCAGTCAGCTTAGCATCCTTAACGATGGCTTCGAGTACCAAGTTAGTCTTAACACGGTGTTCAGCATCGTTGGAGAATTGCTTACGGAGAGCATCTTCGCTCGTTCCAGTCATCTGGAAGTAGAGCTTTGGACTGATCCCCTGTTGTTGCATACCAGCTAAGTACTGTTGCATCTGACGGTCGGTGTCATCCTTCTTCATCTGTTCAGGAATGTCGCCGATGGTTGCATTTTCCACAGCCTTGTCCAGTGCTTCTTCTTCAACGTCAGAACGAATGTCGTCATCCTTCTGCTTTTGCAGTTGGTCACGAGTCTTCTTCTTCAGTTCATCAAGGGTGTCAACATCTTCATCGACGTCCTTGGCAAAGTCGTCATCCAGCTTTGGTAATTGCTTTTCCTTGACTTCGTGGATCGTAACAGCAAAGTTAGCGTCCTTACCAGCTAATTCTTTAGCGTGGTAGTCCTTAGGGAAGGTAACCTTAACGTCAACCTTATCATCAGCCTTGTGACCAACCAGTTGGTCTTCAAAGCCTGGAATAAAGGAGTTGGAGCCCAGTTCGAGTGAGTAGTTGTCGGCACTACCACCATCAAACTTCTTACCATCAATGGTACCAACATAGTCGATAACAACCGTGTCACCCTTAGCTGCTGGCTTGTCTTCCTTCAGAACAAGTTCAGCTTGTTGTTGACGCTTGTCTTCGATTTCGCTGTCAACGTCAGCATCGCTAACCGTGTTGTCGTGCTTGGTAATGGAAAGGCCCTTGTAGTCGCCAAGCTTAACATCAGGCTTGATGTCAACCGTTGCAGTCATAACCCAAGGCTTGCCCTTTTCCATGCTTTCAATTCCAATTTGTGGTTGTGAAACTGGTTCGATGTCAGCATCCTTGACAGCTGCTTCGTAAGCATCAGGCAAAACCTTGTTTAAGGCGTCCTGGTACAGTGATTCTTCACCGTACATTTGGTTAAAGATTTGGCGTGGCACGTGACCCTTCCGGAAGCCAGGTACCGTAATCTTCTTCTTAGTTTCTTGGAAGGCGTCATCAATACCCTTTTGTACGGTCTTGACGTCAATCTCAAAAGTCAGCTTACCGCGACTCTTGTCGTCTTCGCGTTCCCATTTTGCCATGTGAATTTCCTCCAATAAAATATCATTTTAAACGGTCGCCTGTAATATGATTCACAGACTTCCACATACTTTAATAGTCTACCCTAGAAGTACTTGTTTTTCAAGCGTTTTCCGCCATCAATAGACGCAAAAAAGGACTTGGCAAGCACCAAGCCCTTTATGGATATAACCGTTAGTTCGGATTAGTCCAGAACATCTGAAACAACACCGGCACCAACAGTGTGGCCACCTTCACGGATAGTGAACTTCAGACCCTTTTCAAGGGCAACTGGCTTCTGCAGTTCAACAGTAAAGGTAACGTTGTCACCAGGCATAACCATTTCAACGCCATCTGGCAGTTCAATGGTCCCAGTAACGTCAGTAGTGTGGAAGTAGAATTGTGGACGGTAGTTTGAGAAGAATGGAGTGTGACGGCCCCCTTCTTCCTTGGTCATAACATAAACTTCGCCCTTAAACTTCTTGTGAGTCTGGATCGAACCTGGTTCTGCCAGAACTTGACCACGTTCAACTTGGTCGTGGTTGATACCACGAAGCAAAATACCAACGTTGTCACCGGCTTCACCAAGGTCCAGAGTCTTGTGGAACATTTCCAGACCAGTTACGGTGGACTTCAGAACATCGTCAGTCAAACCAACGATTTCAACTTCGTCACCGATCTTAACAGTACCACGGTCGATACGACCAGAAGCAACAGTACCACGACCAGTGATAGTGAAGACGTCTTCAACAGGCATCATGAATGGCTTGTCAGTAGGACGCTTTGGAGTTGGAATGTAGTCATCAACAACATCCATCAGGTGAAGGATAACCTTTTCTTGTTCAGGGTCACCCTGCAGAGCCTTCAGAGCTGAGCCACGGATAACTGGAACATCGTCACCAGGGAACCCGTATTCAGACAGAAGGTCACGAACTTCCATTTCAACAAGGTCGATCAGTTCGTCATCGTCAACCAGGTCACACTTGTTAAGGAATACAACGATGTATTGAACACCAACTTGGCGAGCAAGCAGAATGTGTTCACGAGTTTGTGGCATAGGACCATCATCAGCGGCAACAACCAGGATGGCACCATCCATTTGTGCGGCACCAGTGATCATGTTCTTAACGTAGTCGGCGTGGCCAGGAGCGTCCATGTGTGCGTAGTGACGCTTCTTAGTTTCGTATTCAACGTGGGCCGTGTTGATGGTGATACCACGTTCCTTTTCTTCTGGGGCAGCGTCGATGTCAGCAAACTTTTCTTCCTTTGCCAGACCCTGCTTAGCCAGAACCTTGGTGATAGCTGCAGTCAGCGTAGTCTTACCGTGGTCAACGTGGCCAATAGTACCAATGTTAACGTGCGGCTTAGTACGTTCATAATGTTCTTTTTCAGCCATTAAGAAACCCTCCAAATAAATGTTTCAAGAATCATGCCAGTCAATAGAAACTACCAACTGGCACACCTTTAAATTTATTATACTACTTTGTAACGCTGAGTTAAAGGATCAATTCAACGCCCCAAAGAATTCTCACTTATAATATCAGTTAGTCCCAACTTTGTAAATGAATTTACTCAAAAAAACAAATATTTTAGTGAGAAATTCGGGTGACTAGCCTGTTAATTTTTCTTTGCCAATCCAAAGCTTTCTCTACCGAATGATTGGGCTTTACTAACTGACCACTGCTCGTCAGTGCGGTCACCCAACTATTGGGGTCAGTAACAGCTACATCGATGAATGGATAGAGATAAATTAGCTGCAAATTTAATTCGCGCTGGGCTGTTTGCAAAGACACCGGATCCTGGTTGGCATATTTATCCGCAATCTGCTGTCGTAATTGCTGGACAACCCCCATCGAATCGATCGCTTGCAAATCAGCCAAGTTCAAATCGTGTTCCTGCTCGTCAATCCAGTAAACCTTGACATTTTGCTGAATCTTTAGTGGTTGTAAATTCTCCAGTAAGCTAGCCCGAATCAACGGATTGGTGAAGGGATCACGTAGGAGAAACATTGCTCCTTTAAGGTAATAAGACAGCGGCAAACGATTGGCGACAGACATTCGTCTTTGTTGTTCCTTAAAAGATGTGTCACCCAGATGATAAAATTCACGCCACCGTTCACGCAAACTTGTGTTCATCGTTGCCAACGCATTTTCTTCAGCATCTTTCACCAGAGGCATTAACTGAACTGACCATTGTGGCAGCTTGGCAATCTGTCGACGAGCAGTCATAAACTGTTGGTCAGCCAGTTCAACACGAATCAACAGCTGGGCGTCGCTCTTTTCTTTCAGATAATCACTAACCCGTTCTTCTGCAAGACGGCGAGCAGCCATGTATTGATGATCAGCAAGGTTAGCTGCTACTAGTGCCCGATTAATACGGAATTCATCTACTTCATCATTGAGTTTTGCCAAAATAGTGGCAGCAGCATGGGCTTTGCCGTTTTTGATTAGTATACGAGCCCGATCGAACTTTTTTAATTGACTATCGTTCATGCTTGCATCCCCTTTGAATAGCAAAGGGCTCCGTATGCCCGCCTTGGGCATGGAGTCCTTTACTAATCATATTTGATCTAATCTTTTTTGTTCAACTTGGCCTTGGCTTTTTCACGTTCCTGGTGTTTGCGGCCGCGACCACGACCACGATGGTGTTCTTGATTGGCTTTCTTGCCCTGGTCATTTTCGTTCTTCTTGTTGCTCTTGTGGTTTTTGCGTTTAGCATGCTGGTTGATTTCCATAATGACAGGAAGAATTACTGGATGGCGCTTGGTGTGGTCAAAGAGGAAACGGTTCAGCTTGTCACGAACGTCCTGCTTTAAATGCGTCCAATCGAATTCTTTTTCATCAAGGTTCTTTTGGACAACCCGTTCGACTAACTGAGCACTCTGCTCCATCAGTTTGTGGTTGGTCTTGACAAAGACAAAGCCCCGCGAAGTAATCTGCGGTTTGGCCACAATCTTCTTCTTTTTGCGATCAATGGTGGCCACGACGACGAAAATACCATCTTCAGAGAGAACACGCCGGTCTCGTAAGACGATGTTGCCGATATCGCCAACTCCAATCCCATCGATCATCGTGTTAGAAACATCGATATGCTCGCCCAAGTGGAATTTTCCGTGGGAATAACTGAGGACGTCTCCCTTGTCGCAAACAAAGATGTGATCCTTAGGAATACCGACTTCTTCAGCCAATTCAGCATGCTTGTTGAGCAAACGGTACTCACCCTGGATCGGGATGAAGTATTTTGGCTTCATGAAGTTGAGCATCAATTGTTCATCTGTCTGGTTAGCGTGGCCTGATGGATTAAGGTCGTCAAAGATAAACTTGACGTGTGCTCCAGTCCGGTAGAGCATATCCTTAGTTTTTTGAACCTCGGTTTCCATCGCATATGATGGTGTCGTTGTGACAAAGACCGTGTCATTCTTATCAAACTTAAGGTGTTTGTCATTGCCGTTAGCGAGCTGTTGAAGAGCTTCAATTGGTTCGCCCAGCTTACCGGTAACCAGAATGATAACTTGTGAAGGATCCAGCTCGGCCGCCTGCTTCAAGCTAACTTTGATGCCCTTTGGTTCATGAAGTTTGCCCAACTTGACTGCAGTATCGATAATCTGCTCGAGGTCTTTGCCATAGAGAGCAACCTTGCGATCAGTGGCAGCAGCCGCATCCATAATTTGTTGAATACGTACGATATTAGAAGCAACGCTGGCGACGATGATTCGACCTTCGATGTACGTAAAGTTTTGCTTCAAGTAAGCCCCAATATCCTTTTCACGGGTGCTGACGCCGGTGATCCCTGCACCCGCAGAATCACTCATCAGTGCAAGAACTCCCTGGGTGCCAATTTCAGCCAAACGTGCGAGATCGGTCTTGTAACCCTTTGTCGCGGTTTGGTCAAACTTGAAATCACCCGTGTAAACAATATTGCCTTCGTCCGTCTGCAAAACAATGCCGAGCGTATCAGGAATCGTATGCGTCGTTGAGAAGAAAGAAACCGTGACGTCATCAAAATCGATTTCGGTATCTTCATCGACGATGTTAAAGTCGTTGAACTTTTTAACCTGCTTGTTGTTCTTCACTGCCAACTTGGCCAAAGCAATCGTCATGTCACTACCAAAGACCGGAACTTGGAAGTCCATTAAGAAGTAAGGCAAAGCCCCGATGGCGTCGGCGTGACCGTGTGTCAGGAAGACCCCCGCAATCTTGTCGGCATGGTCTTTCAAATATGACCAGTCAGGAATCACTACGTCGATGCCCATCAAGTCATTTTCTGGGTAGCGGAGACCACAATCCAGAATGAAAATCTTGTCGTTCACTTCGACAGCGTACATATTTTTGGCGTTTTCATGTACACCACCGAATGGAATAATCTTAATCTTGCTCATATCCATCCTTCATTTCTATGCAGTTTTAACCAGTCACCATGGTGGAACCGGTAAATATTATTTCGAAAACACAGTTAAAATTATCTTAACACAGTTTAACTGCTGCTGACCACTACGAGCAAGCAAAAAAGCCTCCTCCAAATACGGAGAAGGCTTTCGAACAATTGAAATATTAACGACGCAGACCCAGGCGTTGGATCAGCTCACGGTATGCAGGCAGATCAGTGCGACGCAGGTAAGCCAACAGGTTACGACGGTGACCAATCTTCTTCATCAGACCACGTTGTGAATGGTAGTCATGCTTGTGAGTCTTCAGGTGATTGTTCAGTTCGTTGATGTCAGCAGTCAGTACAGCAACCTGAACCTGGGTAGAACCAGTGTCGCCTTCGTGAGTTGCGTATTCTTTAATGATTTCGTTCTTGCGTTCTTTTGAAATAGCCATTGCTATTTTCCCACCTTTCAATAATTTTGCACCTAGTTCTAGGTTAAACGTCGGTGAGGATCGTAAAACCGAGAAGAGGTATGGCCAAATGACCTCTTAATACATTACACGTTTTTAACGCTAAATGCAAACCACTTTTTTATCTTGGCCGTCAATTGATATTGCAATCAGGCACTGTCTCTAGTATAATGGCAGATGTTGAATTTTGAGGTCAATTAAATTGACGGTGATGGAGGTGAAATTTCATGCCAATTATCAAGTCAGCAATTAAGCGTGTTAAGACAAGCGAAAAAGCTGAAGCTCGTAACGCTTCACAGCTGAGTGCAATGCGCACCGCTGTTAAGAAGTTTGACAAGGCCAAAGTTGCCGGTGCTGACAACCTTGAAGATTTGTACAAGGCTGCCATTTCAGCAATCGACCATGCCAAGGCTAAGGGCCTGATCAAAGCCAACAAGGCTGCACGGGACAAGTCACGTCTGGCCGCACGTTACAACAAGTAACATCCACCAGCTTAAATATAAAAGCCATCCGGAATTCCGGGTGGCTTTTTTCTATGCCTTTATGCAACATGACCAAGCTTCAACATAAACAATTGAAAAAGCAATTCAGGCGATCGCTGTGACGACTTGAGTTGGATATCGCAATCGATTAAACCCAGATAGCCGCTCGTCAAATCTTGCATTTTAAAATGACGAACCGTCTGCATCCCTAACTTCACCCGGTACGGGTGGACCCGAAGCTTGCTGGCAATACTGCCCTGGCTGAGTCCCCGTTTGGCCAGCACCTTGATTTGAATCAACAGGCGAAACTGATTGACCAGTGCGCCATTAATAGCGAGCGGTGCCGTTTGGGCGGCCAGTAATTGTTGGTACAGATTAAGGGCTGTTTTCTGATCGCGCTTAAGCACGGCATTCACCAAGTGAAAAACGTTGTTGTCCAACGATTGTTCAATCAATCCAGCAACCATCTTAGCCGTGACAACATTGTCCGGATACGACAGTAACGCTAACTGTTGGACACTGGCACTCATTCGTCCATAATCAGCATTGCAGCGACGCACCAGTTCATCCATCGCCGTTGGCTCAATTTTCACTCCCGCATCATGAAATAAAGACTCTACCGCACGTCGTGCCGCCGCTTCCTTTAAGGGAGCAGCGTCAACCTGCACCGCATTCTTTTTTAGTAATTTGACGACACCTTTGCGCCCATCTAACTTCTCGTAAGGCGCAAAAAGCACCATGATGGTCGTCGGTTCCGGCTTTTTTAAGTAGTTAGCTAGCTCGTCAACATTGTGATCGACTTTAACATTGGGACGCTGCCCAGTTAGAAAGTAAGGCTTATTGATCATCACAAGACGGTGTTCACCAAAGAATGGCGCCGAAACAGCATCGTTGATCGCCGTCGAAATCGGGGTGACTTCCATATCGTAGTTACCCACGTTCATCACTTTTTCTTCATCGGGGATTAGCTTGGTGAAAGCCGCCCGCGCCTGTTTTTGTAAAGCCTGTTGGGTGCCCAGCACCAAATACACCGGTGCTGACGCACTCTTCTTTAACTGTTGCTGTAAGGTGGCAACATCCATTTCAATTCGTCTCCTCGTAAACAAGTTTTCCAAATACCATGATGACCGCGATACTGATAAGTAATCATTCCATATTGTTGGGTTGACATCGACTGCACACCATTGGCCTGGAGAGTAGATGTCGTTTCACGATTAGGATGTCCATAGCGGTTGAAGCGCCCAGCGGAAATAATCCCTAAATGCGGACGCCAGTGCTTGATTGCTTCAGGATCAGTGGCAGTCCGGCTACCATGGTGCCCGAGTTTTAAAACGTCGACATGTAAGTCCGGGTAGCGTTGGATAACCGCCCGTTCGCCAGCCCGATCGAGGTCTCCGGTAAACAGAAATGACTGGCCACCAAAATGGCCCCACATCGTCAACGAATCCTCATTTCCACCACGGCCCGCTCTTTCTGGGTGAACAGCCGTCAAAACATTATCAATCATATCATCAGCCTTGGCAGGTTGAACAGTCGTTGCTGTCGTTAATTTTTTAGTAAATTTTGGCATGCTCTCCATCCCTGCCGGAACAACCACGCGCCCCACTTTCATGTGCTGAAGCACCGCAGCGGTGTCCCCAATGTGATCCGCATCACTGTGGGTCAGGCAAAGTGTGTCGATGTGGTTGATTCCCTTGCTCTTCAAGTAGTTCAGGCTGCACCGTTCTGCATTCGAACGGCTGGTTTTCACTTGCGCCCACCTTCCTTGAGCAAAATTCAGTCGCCCACCCGTGTCAATCATGATGACCTGACGATTGAGCGGGGTGCGAATAATGATACTATCACCCTGACCAATATCGACAAAAGTGACCTCTCCGTTGAGTGGAGCGTGAATAGCCACAAAAATGAGTAGATAACTAATGATTAAAGTGGCCCAACGCCACCGTTGTCGGGGAGAATCCACAACTAAAAGCGCCAAAATCAACAGCAATAGCGTAACCGGACCTGGGGGACGTCCGTAGCAAATCTGACCAGGTAGGTGGTCCATCAAGATCAATAATCGGTGAAAAATCAGTAGCATCGTGTTAAAAATGTCACCGATCACCGGTAACCAGCAATAAGTTAAGGCAGCAAGGATCGTTCCCGGAAAAATAATTGCCCCAAAGAATGGCATCACCAAATAACTCGTGATTAAACTCAAACAATGGAATTCAAAGGCTCCATGTAAAATGGTTGGCAGTCCCAGAAGATTTAACTGGATAGATTGTTGCCAACCGTGCTCTTCCACGTAAAACAACATTAAGGACAAAAGATAAGACAGCTGGCCACCCATCCCCATTAAAAGCAAGGGGTCGTGTAATAAACCCAATATCAAGGAAATGGACCAGGCATCGGTACCCGAAAGATGGCAATGACGACTCAGCAGACGACACTCAGCCATGATCACCGCCCGTACTAAACTCACCGCTCCACCAGCAATCACTAAGTAAGCAGGCAGTGACAAAATCAAGAACAAATCAATGCTTTCTCGTGTGAGACGTAGCTTGATCAGACAGCGGCGCAGGATACCAACCGCCAGTACGACATGCATCCCCGAAATACAGAAAAGATGCAAAATACCAAGCTGCCTGACCGCTTGCTGCCAGTCTTCACCAGGACTGCTAAGGCCAATCAACAGGCGGTCACAATATTGGCCTAACGGTTGTGGCAATTCCCGGAAATAAGCATGCAACTGGGCCCGCCAACAGTGACAATGAGCGATCGGATCCACTGGCGCCACCTGTTGATAGGTTAACTGGTCTGCTCGCAGCTGATTACAGACTCCCCGTTCGCGATAATAATTGCGGAGGTTAAATTGGGCAACATTGGTTGGCACCATCACCGGTTGTAACTTACCACTAGCGCTAATCAACAGTGGCAAGCGCAAATTCAGCCACCACTGCTGTTCGTTTTCAGTCTTGCAACGCCAACTAACCTGCTCACGTTGACCATCAGAAGTCTTGCCAATAAGAGAAACCAGATTGCCATTGACATCCACCTGGTCGGGCATGACAGACAATCTGTGCTGGACTGCTTGTTCATTCCTTAAAGTACGCTTTGTCCACGTGTGGTTCCAAAAGCACGCCCAAGTGCAGCATAAAATGATAACAGCAACCATTTTCCACCAACAACGTGGCTGGTGAGCAGTTTCAATCCTTATTAACCAGTAGCTGAGGGGTAAGACCAGCCACCACTGGCGAGAAACAACCAGTGAAACGGCCAGTGCAGCCCCGATAGCCGCTGGCAGCCAGGAACGGCTAATTAGTCCTTATGCTGCGGATGGATGTACTGGTCCAACCGTGCTTCCTTTAAAATGTCAGGGTCAAAAGTGATATGTTTCAACTTAACGTTCTTCAGCTTAATCAGTTTCATCGCATACTCATCATTATGATAGTTGCGCAGGTAATTGATCTGCTTGATTCCCGCCTGCAGTAAGCTCTTTGTGCACTGCAAGCACGGAAAATCGGTGACGTAGATGGAAGCACCATCGGTCGATACCCCAAAACGGGCACACTGGAGCATCGCATTCATCTCTGCATGAATAGTCCGCACACAATGACCGTCGCGCATGTAACATCCCTTATCGATACAGTGATCATCACCCGAAACAGAACCGTTATATCCACCGGCAATCACCCGTTTGTCACGGACCAGTACAGCGCCAACCGACAGTCGCGTACACGTGCTCCGGGAAGCCAACAAGGCCGCCTGCAACATAAAATACTGATCCCAATCCATTCGTTTGTCCACAATCTTCACCCCTTTTGATTTGTATTTTAGTATAGTACACCCTGACAAAGATCGAAAACAAAGAGATTTAAACTGCTAACTGGTCGCGTAATTTATCGACTGTCTTGTCGCCAAAGCCATTGATATTTTTTAAATCATCGATGGACTTAAATTGCCCGTGCTCTTGGCGATATTGCAAAATCAAGTCGGCCTTTTTATCACCAATGCCCGTGATTGTGGTCAGTTGCTCCTTGGTTGCACTATTGAGATTAACCGGTTCGCGATCGGTTGACGTCGTCGCCGATGAATCACCAGAACTAGGGCTGCCACTCGTCGCGGTTCCCATCCCGGTAGGTGCCTGTTCGCCTTTAGCCGGGATATAAATAGCTTGGGCGTCTAGCAGCTGCTTAGCTAAATTAACTTGGTTGCTATCTGCATCATTGCGCAGACCACCAGCTGCCGTAACGGCTTCTTGCACTCGTGCGCCATGGGATAAGTGATAAACGCCTGGCTTATTGACGGCGCCTTTGACGTCAACAACCACCTTCCCACTTCCTGGATGCGAACTGCTACTCACCATTTGAGAACTGGCCGCTACCGGTTGGACATCAGATTGAACTTTGCTGGGCAGGCCTCCACTGAAGCCATGAGTCACCAAGTAAGCGACGACGATCACGATCACCACAGCAGCCGTGATCAGTTCACGACGGTAATCATCCCAAAGATTGCGCAACCACTCCATCAAAAAACACCTCCTAGCATATAAGTACGCTAAGGGGTGTCGAATACATTTAATTTTTTAATGATGAGTTTGCAAGTAGTGAACCGCATCGTTGAAGTTCTTGACCGGGACGACTTTCATCCCTGGTGCTTCTTTCTTAGCGGTATCGCGCGCCATCTGATAGTTGGTCTTATGGCCTTCCTCATATTTAAGAATGGTCTTCGTCGGCTTGATGTATGGGGCAAAGAAGATTTTGGCACCAGCCCGGTGCGCCGCAATGACCTTTTTATCAATCCCACCGATTTCGCCAACGGAACCATCAGGATTAATCGTTCCTGTCCCGGCAATCTTTTGCCCGTGGCGCAAATTGCGGTTGGTCAACTGCTGGTAGACCTGCAGACTAAACATCAACCCGCCTGATGGACCACCGAGTTGACCCGGGTTAATCCGGCACGGAATCTTGGTGTGAACTTTGACGTTGTCCGTCAAAAGGATACCGATCCCCGTCCGCGAAACACCAGACAAACGAACAAGTTTGCTCGTCGCCTCTTTCTTTTTGCCGTTATGCAGAAAATCAACCGTCAGCTTACTACCGACTTTGCGCTTGCCAATGTACTGTTGGTAACCATGAGCCGTGTTGAAGTGATGCCCGTTGACTTTAGTAATCGTATCGCCAACGTGCAACTTGCCCTTGAATTTGGAATTTGGCTGGATCGACAAAACGTAGATGCCGAGGTATTGCTTGCGGTAATACTGGTGAGCGGCCTTATAAGCAGTTGCGATTGCCTCGTTGATTGCGCTCTGCATGTAGAAGTCCTGCACTTTTTCGTAGGTCTGCCCACTAGTTCCACCAGTAACATCGTTGGCGCTTTCGATTGTCGCGTGTGGATTGAACTTAGCCCAGACCCAGGTTACCGGACGTGCCTGCGCCAAGTATACCGAAGTGATCATAAAGCTGCCCTTGCGGTGATCTGGGTGTCCTTTGACGGTAACGTAGGAACGCAGGTTATCCGCGCTTCCCGGCATTTCAATGTAGCGGTTCAACGGCCAGAAAAGGAACCAGCCCAAAAAGAGGACAATGGCGATCCCGATTCCGATCCGTTTTAAAATCCGCCGGTCACTTTTACTTGTGCTTTGTTTCTGTTTGCTCATTTTGTTCCGTCACCAACTTGAGTTTTCGTTCCTTTAGACGTTCATTGAGGGCCTCGTTGATCTGCCCTGGCAGGTATTCAGAAATATCCCCACCGTTCATCGCAACTTCTTTCAGAAGGCTGCTAGACAGGTGCTGGTACTTGGGATCAGCCAAGAAGAAAACCGTTTCGACGTCTTTGTCTAAAAACTTGTTCATCGCTGCGATGTCCCGTTCATACTGAAAATCAGTTGTGTTGCGCAGTCCCCGCATCAGATAGTCTGCACCGATCTTATTCATCAACTTGACGGTCAGACCAGAAGCGGTGATCACGGAAACGTTGTTCATCCCTGAAGTTGCTTCTTTAATTTGCGCCACCCGCTCATCGATACTAAAAAGTGGGTGCTTGGTCGAGTTCGTCATCACCGCCACAGCTAATTGGTCAAAGAGTGCTCGTCCACGTTTGATTAGGTCCATGTGACCACGTGTCAATGGGTCAAAGGTTCCTGGAAAAATTGCAACTTTCATTCTTTGCTACCTCCATCATAGCGATAAATAGTTAACACTGTAATACCGTAAGTCTGCCGTCTTTGCAAGCTAAAAGCAGTAAGATCCGTTGGTAAATTAGCGTGTTGGTCGGTTTCAGCGACCACTAAGGCATTGTTATTTAGCAGTCCCAATCGGACCATTGACTGCATATTTTTAATGATTTGCTGCTTAGCATAAGGCGGGTCTAAAAAGACCATGTCAAAACTTTCGTCATGCTTAGCTAGTAAGTGCAGCGCGCGATTGGCATCATTTTTTATCACGTCGAACTTATCAATGTGCTTAGTCACTGCGATGTTTTTCTTAATAGTTTGAATCGCTGCATACTGACGATCAACCATCACGGCACGATCGATTCCGCGACTAACCGCTTCGATGCTGAGGCCACCGCTGCCCGCAAAGAGATCCAGACTCGTACCCCCATCAAAATAGGGACCGATAATATTGAATAATGCTTCTTTAACTTTATCGGTAGTTGGCCGGGTTGCCCGCCCCGGAACCGCACTGAGACGTCGGCCACCATATTCACCAGCGACAATTCTCATTTAAAATCATCCTCTTCGTTATGCTGAACATCCATTTCCTGACGCAATTGCGTTAGTTCTGGATCGAGGTCTGGCCAAGCAGATTGCTCAACACGATCGACATTGCGCAATTTTGTAATCTTTTCCGCGATACTATCGATTTCCTTTTGGTCGACGTAGAGCACCAGGTAATGCATTTTACGCGAAACGTAGATAAGGTTGCCATAGTGACGTACTGACCGCACCGCCCGCATTGACTTAATATGAACAATCAATGAACGCCTTGAAGTCGGTTGAAATGCCACACTGCCACCTCCTTATTCATATACTTGATCCAAATTTTTTCTGATTTGCTCACGTTTACGGCGAATACTGATATTTTCCACCAAACCGATGCTGGCACACAGAACCAGCATACTGGAGCCCCCGTAAGAAATGAACGGGAAGGTCACCCCGGTGATCGGCAAAAGGCCTAAGACACCACCGATATTAAACAAGGTTTCAACTGAAATAAAAGCACCCACCCCGTAGCAAACGAGGGCTTCATACATCGAATGGGTCTTGACCCCTAAACGCACGGTATGCAAAATAATCGTTGCTAATAAAACCAGGATGATGGTCACACCGATCAACCCTAATTCTTCAGCAATAATCGACATAATAAAGTCGGTGTTAGGTTCCGGCAAATAGCCCATCTTCTGGATAGAGTTGCCAAGACCAGCGCCATGAAAGCCCCCGTTGCTGATAGCGTAATATGAATTAACCAACTGGCTTCCGATGCCCCGAGCATGTTGGAATGGGTCGATAAAGGCAACGAAACGCGCTGCCTGGTAATTATGGATGTGACCGACGAAGACATGCGCCATCGTCGGCACGCCAAAAGCCAGCATAAAAACACCTAATCCCAGGACAGAAAGCGAGATACTCAACGGAATTCCCGAAGCAAGGACGATGACGATCGCAATTGTTGCGTTAATGGTGAAACCACCGATATCAGGCTGAATGATAATCAATAGCAGCAAAACGCCCAGCAGAATCGTCGGCTTCCAAGCTTGCGCGCTCTTGTAAGAGAGTCCCCGCTCGCTGACGTGGGCAAACTGGTTGGCAAGGTACAAAATCAAAAATAGCTTACAGACTTCGGCTGGTTGGATGTTAAAGAACCCCAAGTGCAGCCAACCGTGAGCCCCGTTAATAGCGGCACCGTGAACCCGGACCACGATCAACAGCACCAAAAGGATGCGGAAAAACCACCGCAAAAAACCTGGATTCCGCAATTTATCGAGCCTGACAGAGCTAAAGAGAATGAATACCACTAAACCCATCAGGACGTAGATCAGTTGACGAATCAGGTAGCTCAGCGGTCTTTGACCATTCTGCATCTGAATGCCCGCACTAGCCGAGTAAACCATCACAATCCCCAAACAAGATAAGATGATGTACGGACCGGCGATCATCCAATCCCAGTAATGCATTTTTCGCCTAATTTTTTTAAACAACGATTTCAGCCTCCGTTTGCGCAACAAAATCGAAACCTATTATACACCTTTGGACAAGACCACCTCTAGACAAAAGAAAGGCCACTAGCCCTTGCCAAGCAAGAACTAATGGTCTTTGTAAAATTATCTTAAATTTTACTTCTTCTTGTTGTTAGCAGCCTTACGCCGCTTAGCGTCCTTTTCACGGGCGTTGGTGTTCAGGATCTTCTTACGCAGACGAATGTTCTTTGGGGTAATTTCACAGTATTCGTCTTCGTTCAGGAATTCCAGTGATTGTTCCAGTGAGAAGTGGGTTGGCGTGTTGATCCAAGCCTTTTCATCTGAACCAGCGGCACGAACGTTGGTCAAGTTCTTACCCTTGGTGATGTTAACGGTGATGTCATTTTCACGGTTGTTAACACCGATGATCATCCCTTCGTACACTTCGGTACCTGGGTCGATCAGCAGCGTCCCACGACTTTCGATACCCATCATGGCATAAGTCGTAGCCTTACCGGCGTTCATTGAAACCAAAGCACCCTTCTTCCGACCAGGATTCCAGCCCTTGATAACTGGGGCGTATTCCTTGAAGGTGTGGTTCATGATCCCGTAACCACGGGTTTGGGTCATAAATTCAGTGGAGTAACCGATCAAACCACGTGAAGGCACTTCAAAGATCATCCGGGTCTGACCGTTACGTGAAGGTTCCATGTTCTTCATCTGACCCTTACGTTGAGCCATGCTGTCGATAACGGCACCAGTGTAATCATCAGGGGTGTCGATTTGAACCTCTTCGAATGGTTCGCACATCTTGCCATCGATTTCACGGTAGATAACTTGTGGACGCGAAACGGCCAATTCATAGCCTTCACGACGCATCGTTTCAATCAGGATGGACAGGTGCAATTCACCACGACCGGAAACGGTCCATGCACCAGGGTCGTCAGTATCGTCAACACGCAAGGAAACGTCAGTGTGTAGTTCACGACGCAGACGATCTTCCAGCTGACGAGCAGTGACAAACTTACCTTCCTTACCAGCAAATGGTGAATCGTTGGTCCGGAAAGTCATTTGCAGTGTCGGCGGATCGATCCGGAGCAATGGCAAGGCTTCGAGGTGGTTAGGGTCACAGACGGTTTCACCGACGTTGATGTCTTCCATCCCGGAGACGGCAATCAAGTCACCGGCTTCGGCTTCCTTAATTTCCAAACGCTTCAGTCCGAAGAAACCAAACAGCTTGGTAACCCGGAAGTTTTGCTTGGAGCCATCAAGTTTCATAACGGTAACGTTGTCGCCAACCTTGATCTTGCCACGGAAGACACGACCGATACCGATACGGCCAACGTAGTCGTTGTAGTCCAGCATAGCAACTTGGAACTGCAGTGGTTCGTCGGAGTTGTCCTTTGGAGCCGGGATGGTCTTGATGATCGTGTCAAACAGTGGCTTCATGGTGTGCTTCTGGGTTGAAATATCGGCGTCCAGACTGGAAGTCCCGTTCATAGCTGAAGTGTAGACAACTGGGAAGTCCAGTTGGTCTTCATCAGCACCGAGTTCGATGAAGAGGTCCAGTACTTCGTCGACAACTTCCTTCGGGCGGGCACCCTTCCGGTCCACCTTGTTGATAACAACAACCGGAACCAGGTGTTGCTCCAGAGCCTTTTGCAGAACAAAGCGAGTTTGTGGCATGGTGCCTTCAAAAGCATCAACAACCAACAGACAGCCATCAACCATCTTCATAACACGTTCAACTTCACCACCGAAATCGGCGTGGCCTGGGGTATCCAGGATGTTAAATTGGTACTTGCCGTACTTAACAGCCGTGTTCTTTGACAGAATAGTGATCCCACGTTCCCGTTCGATCGCATTCGTGTCCATGGCACGATCCTGAATATCAAAATGTTCTGGCAGCGTGTCAGATTGCTTCAGCATTTCGTTGACCAAGGTCGTCTTACCGTGGTCGACGTGGGCAATAATCGCAATATTGCGAATATCATCACGTGATTTCAAAATGTTTCTTCCTTTCTCATATGCAGGGTTAACGTAACGACCAGCATCTAACATTCACCATCGCAAATAAGAAAGACCGTAAAAAAACTGTGACGCGCGGTCACAGTCGGTCTGCTAATTCACGAGTTGGTGGATGTCCTGCGCAGCCTGTCTCGTCGCTACTAATACAAGATTAGATGATAGCACATCAGGTCGGGAACCGTCAACGTTTTGCACTACTAAACCCAACTCTTCCGCAATCACCCGGCCTGCTGCCAAATCCCATGGCTTCAGCCAGGAAAGATAGGCGCCCAAACGCCCGGTGATGACGTCGGTTAATTCAATGCCGGCACTGCCGTACATACGTAATCCGCGCGCCGCTTCACCGACCTGTCGCAAATGAGCCTTGCCACTCAAAATCATCCCCCCGTTGATGGCTACCAGGGAATCATGCAGGTTGGAATCACTCGGTTGCTTCAATTGACGGTCGTTGACAAAGGCGCCATGTCCCCGCCAAGCATGGTAAAGATCATGGTTAGCAACGTCCAAGATATAGCCAAGCGTCGGCTGACCATCAACATAAAGGGCAATCATGATCGCGTAACGTCGCTTTTGTTGGACAAAGTTCATCGTCCCGTCGACCGGGTCGACGATCCAGACGTGGCCCTTTAAATCATGAACATGGTCGCCAAACCCTTCTTCACTGATGATTTGACAGCCCGGGTCTAATTGTCGCAATTTGGCATCAATTGTTTTCTCATTATCCTTATCAACGGTCGTCACCAGATCCTTAAAGCTCGTCTTTTCACTGATATTAAAACTTTCTTCGCGTCTTTGCTGAGTGCTTTGCCCCAGCTGAACAATCATCCGCTGTAATTCTCCATCGATTTCTTTAATATCCATCGTGATCACTCCATTTTAAACCGCTTCGCATTGCTGTCTTGTGCCTTTTTGACTACCCGATACAGTACGTAGCCCGAAGTCTTTTCAAATTCGCGCCCCAGCCGTTTTTCTTCCGATTTAGCTGGGATCACTTTTTTGAATTGACGGTAAGCCTGAAGGACTTTTTGGCGGTTAACCCCCACCTCATAAGCATCTTCGACCTGCCGAAACATGGCAATCACGGTTTCTAATTCCTGAGTATTCCAGGATTCGTCGATGGGATATGAATAACTTTTGCCTTGCATGATTTTCGCTCCTTCGCCTTTATTTTACCATGGTCGCATTGAATCAGGCGAAATCGAGCAGTGGCTCAATAGATTGTGATAAACTATTAACGATTGAATATTTCTGTTGGAGGTAAAGAAATTGATTCTAATGAAAGATATCGTCCGCGACGGCGACCCCGTTCTGCGGAAGCGTGCGGCTAAAGTTAATTTTCCCTTGTCTGATGAAGACAAGAAACTGGCCCACGATATGATGGAATACCTAGAAGTCAGCCAAGACGAAAAATTATGCAAAAAGTATGGCTTGCGTGCCGGCGTTGGTTTAGCAGCCCCGCAAGTGGGCAAATCCGAACAGATGGCTGCCGTCTTAGTTCCACCGTTAGACCCGGACGCTGAAGACCAGACACCTAGTTTCAAAGACGTTATCATCAACCCGGTCATCGTCAGTGAATCCGTCCAGTATGGCGCCCTGACCGAAGGCGAAGGTTGCCTCTCCGTCGACAAAGACGTGCCGGGATACGTACCCCGGCACGATCGCATCACCCTGCGTTACACCGACGTTAATGGTGAAGATCACAAGATCCGCCTGAAGAATTATCCAGCCATCGTGTGCCAGCACGAAATTGACCATCTGCGCGGGACGCTCTTTTATGACCACATCAACAAGCAGCACCCGTTTGAGGCACCGCACGATACAATTTTAATCGGTTAGATAGCTAAGCCGCCTGCTCACAGTCGAGCAGGCGGTTTTTTGATACAATTCGAGTTCTGTGTCGCATTATAATAAGATAAGAATGATACGGTTCATACTATTTAGAAATTAATGATATAATAAAGGTAAACAAAAGCCATTTGGGATTACTTGAAACTACTTCGTCATCGCTCCAGGATCAGTTCCAAATGGCTTTTTTGGGCACGGCTGAATTGATTCAATAGAATGGAGGATTCCTCATGAAACACATCGTCGTTCTTGGTGCCGGTTACGCCGGCTTACGCACCGTCATCCGCCTGCAAAAACTGCTTCATGGTCAGGCTCACATCACCCTCATCAACCAAAATCCTTATCACTACCAAACAACCGCCCTGCACGAGGTGGCAGCGGGGAACATCCCGCCAGAAAAAATTTGTTTTGACATCGCCGATTTGGTGGATCCTGCTAAGACCACTTTCATCGTTGACCGAGTTAGCTCGTTTTCTCCACAAACACGCCTCGTTCACCTAATTGACCACGATGACTTGCATTACGATTACTGTATCGTCGCCCTTGGCTTTGTTTCTGAAACCTTTGGCATCGAAGGTGCTGAAGAAAACTCTTTGCCGATGACCAATGTCCGTCAAGCAATGCAGATCAACGAACATATCGAAAACCAGATGGCCGCCTACCAGCCAAACCACGATGCCAACCATCTCCGCATCATCATCTGTGGAGCCGGATTTACCGGCATCGAGTTAGCTGGAGAATTAGCAGATGCACGTCCCCGCTACGCCAAGATAGCTGGCGTCGAACCCGGCCAAATTGAGATTGAAATGATCGATGCTTCCAAGCGGCTCCTGCCGATGTTTAACGATGCACTCGCTAATTATGGGATTCGTCTGCTGCATCAACTCAACATCCGGATCACGCAACACGCCCGTATCAACAAAATCCAACCCGACCTCGTCGATTATCGATTAGACGGGGAAGACAGCACCACTCCCCTTCATCAATCCCAGGCTGGAACCATCATCTGGACAACCGGTGTCTCGGGCAGCTCACTGGTGGGTCAAGCTGGACTGCAGCAACGTCGTGGCCGGGTGATGGTCAGTCCGCATTTAACAGCGCCTAATGATGATCAGCTTTACCTGATCGGTGATGTCGCAGCGGTCATGCCGCCAAATGGCAAGCGACCGTACCCGACGACCGCCCAAATTGCCCTTTCAATGGCTAACTACGTGGCCGAAGATCTCGCTGCCCGGCTGAACAATCGTGAGCGACCCGATGCCTACAGCTACCACTCACAAGGGACCGTTGCCTCTATCGGCAATACCCGGGCGCTGGGGATGGCAAGCGGTCATTCTTACATGGGCTATCCGGCCTCGGTTTTAAAGAAGATGATCATGAATAAGTCCCTGCTTGAACTCGGTGGGGCCAAACAGGTCATTCACAAGGGACGTTTCGACCTGTACCATTAAGATCGACACAACGGAGATAGAAAAGGCCGCCTGCTCAACTTAGAGCAGACGGTTTCTTATTTAGTTGAGGTAACGTTCCTTAATCAAGTTAGCCTTCCGCGAGTGATCATCCGGATAGATGAAACCTTCATCAATGCCGAGCTGTGACAACTCTTCTAGGATGCTGTGCTTGTAGCGGTAAGGAATGATGTACTTTTCCTTCTCGTCCTCATTATCCGAATTGTACAAGCTGAGGATGTCAATCGACATCTGGGCCTGCCGTTCCACGTTGGCATAATCGATGTTGATGGAACCATCATATTCATCACTGACGAACGGAACAAAGAGAAACATCCCGTGCTGGTTCTCCATCCGCCGGCTCATCCGCTTGATCCGGACGATCTTCGGCACAATCAACTCCAGTGGGTTCAGTTTGTTTTTGAAGCTTGGAATATCCCGCTTGGCTTCGTCAAACAGTTGCAGGAACGGAACCGTACCCACTGCCTTCTTAAAGTCGTCAAAGTAGTGGTTGGGATTCTCATCTTCAAAGTAAGAAAAGTAACTATAACTCCAAAGGCTCTTTTTATCAGCAATGTAGCGGTTATCAGTATCGTAAAACTGATTGATTGCTTGGAAGAAGGCCTTCTTGACCTGGATCGGCTGACGGGCCAAGGAACATTCGAGCTGCATCTCGTTACTAAAGGCGTTCTTCTTAAAGTAGTTGTGATAGTTAAAAAGGACTTTGTTGGTATATTCATGGATCAGGTGGTTCCAGCCCTTCAGGTCGAGCATGTCGCGGAGCTTATTGAAATTTGGCTGATCCTTGTAAATATAAACTTCCCCGTTGCCGTTGCCACCTTTGGTCGCGAAAAACAAGGCCACTAAAGGATTGGTGCTGATGTCTAGCAAACGCGTTGGCAAGTGAAAGTGCTGCATCAGCGCTAGTCGCTCAAAATTAGTCCGGCATTTTTCGAATAGCGAAGGGTCGGCCATCAAGAAATCATTAAACAGATTATCCTCATTATCTAATAACTTCCGACTGCGAAAGATAGCCGGCAGCGTATTGCGGAAATTATTGTCCTGACCGCGGTAGTAATAACTCCGCCCCTTCGGACTATTATTGATTAGCTTTTCGATGTCCTCAATATAATTGGACACCGTTTTAATCTCGTGAATCATGATGCCGCCCCCGTTTCAAATTGCTCTAATCTTTATTTTAAAAGATTTTACCTATAAATGTTAAACAAAAGGGCAATTTTTGGTCAATTATCTATTTTGTGCTTTCGTTTATAAATAGATAATGAGCAGAATAGTCGGATATTTTTATTTTAATGATATACTAAAAGTAAGTAAGTAATTATTACTTAAGCATATGGAACGGGAGGAAGAAACATGAAACAAATCGTCGTTCTCGGTGCCGGCTATGCTGGCCTGCGCACCGTCACTCAGTTACAGAAGAAGTTAAAGGATCAAGCGCATATCACTTTAGTCAATCGTGAGCCTTACCACTACCAGGCCACGATGATTCACGAAGTCGCAGCGGGTAACATCCCGACTTCAAAGGTCACTTTTGACATCCAGCCACTGCTGAACCCCAGTCAAACCACTTTGATTGTCGACACTGTCATCAACGTTGACCCGGATGCACGAACCGTTCAACTCGCCAACCATGATGATCTGCATTATGATTACTGCGTGCTGGCCGTCGGTTTTATCTCCGAAACGTTTGGGATCAAGGGGGCCGAAGAAAACAGCCTGCCGCTGACCAACGTCAAGCAAGCTGAAGCCATCAATCAACATATCGAAGAACAGATGAAAGCCTACCAAAAAGACCATAATCCAAATGATTTGAAGATTGTCGTCTGCGGCGCTGGTTTTACTGGTATTGAACTGGTTGGTGAATTGGCTGACGCCCGGCCACGTTACGCCAAACTAGCTGGTGTCAACCCAGAAGACATCCACATCGAAGTGCTCGACGCAGCAGCCCGCCTCCTGCCGATGTTTAACGACAAGCTTGCCCATTATGGGATCAGCCTCGTCAAGAAACTGGACGTAACCGTGACCACCCAAGCGCTCATCCAAGAAATCAAGCCCGGCGTCGTCCTCTATCGCAAAGCCGGCGAAGGGGATGACCAACCGCTGCACCAAATCCAAGCAAACACCATCATTTGGACTACAGGTGTCAGTGGCAGTTCCGTCATCGCCAAAGCTGGCCTGAAGCAACGGCGTGGCCGGGTGATGGTGACGGGCCACCTGACCGATCCAGATCATGACGACCTTTATCTGATCGGCGACGTGGCAGCCGTCATGCCACCGCAGGGCAAGCGCCCTTACCCAACCACCGCACAGATTGCCCTCTCAATGGCCACCTTCGTTGCTGAAGATCTAACCGCACGGCTCAAGCAACAACAACGCCCCAGCAATTATGTCTACCATTCACAAGGCACCGTGGCTTCGGTTGGCGACACTCGAGGCTTAGGAACGACCGGCAGTCTTTCATTGAAAGGCTACCCCGCTTCCGCTCTCAAGAAGATTATCGTTGATAAATCACTGCTGGAATTAGGCGGGATGAAATTGATGATGAAGAAGGGACGCTTCGATCTTTACCACTAAAATTAAAATAAGGACTTGGCAAGCTTCATCGATAAACCTGCCAAGTCCTTTATTTTATAGGTTCAATTCAAAACCGATCCGCCGGCGGTCGATTTTATCCTGCACGTAGACGATGCCACGTTTTTGAAAGCCCATCGCTTCGCCGAGCTTTTGCATCGGCAAATTAACCGCGTGGGTATCGTAACGGAAATTGTGGATACCCTGAGCGAGGCCGGCAGAAAGCAAATTAGACAAGAGATAACTAGCTAGGTGATGGCCACGTAGCTTGGTCGACACCGCGATGCGGTGAATCGTTGCGTATGGTGTATCAGCTTTGACCCATTGTCCGTCATAGATATCCTTATAATTCGGGTCCGGTGTGTTTTGGAGTGCGGCCGTCCCTGCGACTTGACCGTCGACGATTAAAACGTAACTGATCCCAGCTGCGATGTCTGCCTTGATCATCCCCATGTTGGGGTGCCCATCCTGCCACTGCGGACTACCATAGCTTTTCAGAAAAGCCTTGGCCTGGTTAATTACATTCATGATGTCCTCAGCATCGCTTTCGACTGACTGACGCAAGTAAATTTGCATAAGCCTCACTCGCTTTCGTTTCTCCCCAGTTTACCACAGCTGTAAAGTGGGGCCAATCATGTAGAGCCCAAAAGCCATCACGATTCCCGACAAAATCCAAACCAGCCACTTATACCAGCCGTGCATCCGGTATTTTGGTGGCAGTGCCGTCGCTTCGAGAACTAGTAAGAAGCCAAGGACGATCGGCAACATCAAGGCATTGATTACTTCTACCGTTACCGCAAGGCCAACGATATCGAAATTGACCAGTACCAGAACCGCACCGATGACGTGAGCCAAGACGTAAATAATATAGAAACCAGCACTTTTACGGTTAAAGGGTTCATTCAGGCTGTGATGCCAGTTCAGAACTTCGGTAATGCCCCAAGTACCGGCCAAAGCGACGACCAGTGCCGCAACCATTGCCCCACCGAGCATGGAGACACCAAGCAAAATCCTAGTTGGCCAGGTGCCGAGAAATGGTGCCAGCCCATTAGCCATTTCTACGACGGTTCCAAGCGGGCGGTGTGCACCACTATGATAAAGCGTGGCCGCAAAGGTAATGATGAAGACCAGCATAATCCCTTGCGTGAGGAGCGTTCCGAAGAAGGTATCGTGGCGCTCTTTTTTAATAGCAGTCACCGCTAAATGCTTATCGACGATCGCCGATTGCTGGTAAAAAATCATCCACGGCATGATAACTGCCCCAACGTTAGCAGCCACCAGGTAAACGTAAGATGAGTGGCGCCAGGGGATGGTCAGCATCCCCTGCCCCATGGCGTGAAGATCAGGATGCACCATCAACATCGCAATGATGAAGGCTAACTCACCCAAACCAAAGAGAATGCCGATCTTCTCGGTTCGTCGGTAGGACCCGAGAAAAGCGATCGCAATCAAGATCACCGTCGCAATCGGAATCGTCACCCACTTAGAGACGCCGAAAAGTTGGCCGACACCGGCCACGCCCGCAAATTCTGTCAGCAGGGCCCCGATCGACGAAATTGCCAAGGTACCGGCTGCGAGCCAGGCCCATCCCCGGCCAAAGTTTTCGCGGATCAGGGTACCGTGGCCCTTCTTCGTGACGATACCCAGTCGCACCGTGATTTCCTGCACCATATACAAAATCGGGATCAGAACGATTTGCGGCAAAATCATCGTGTAACCCCACTGGGCACCGGACTGGGCCGCCGTAATCAAACAGCCCGCATCAGTGTCCGCCAACATGACAATTAAGCCCGGCCCCCAGGTTTTTAAAATCGCCGGGATTTTCCAATGATGACTAGTTGAAACGTCCAAAATGAATTCACCTTGATAATTATTTTTGCGTGTTACGTCTACAATTGTAAACACGATTAGAAAGGAGTTGCAAGCCTTTACAAATAAAAACTGCAAGACTGAAGGAGTCTCGCAGATGCTTATCTTTGCTAGCTACTTACGCAACCAGCCAAACAATCCATGATGCCTTTGCTTGTGTTCATTTTCCAAAGTATTAGTTAGTTGAATTTGACTCTGCATCAACTGTTTCAAAACTTCATCACGTTTTTGGTCCGATTCCTGTTTACCTAGTTCACTTTCTTGACGGAATCTCGTTTCTAGTAACGGTTCTTTCATCCATCGATCAAAATTAATCACGTTGATTGGAAAGCCTGATTGAGTCAAGAGTGTCGTATCAGAAATTTCATATTCACGCGGTAAACCGTGAAAATAAGAGTTCATCACGCTTGAAGCCGAATTGCGGTTGGTGTTATCGGCTACCACCCGGCTAAATAAGGATTTGTTAATCTGAGCAATCAGTTGTCCTTGTCCATCGTGTGAAAAACTAATGTCAGTCCCGATCTTAGCTTGTGACACAAGCATTTTCCAATCATTAAAAGCGCGAAAATCTTCGTAGTTGTACGTCCCGAGATCAAAGAATTTCTTCACTTGATCGTACAGTCCAAACTCACTTAAGGCTTCCTTCAAGATTTTGCGGATAGGATAAAAGTAATCATTCAAAATCTTTCGCCCAGTATCCTCATCAATATCAGCAAAGAACTGGTGAAGATGAACAAGACAGTACTGAAATAAGTAATCATCCGCTTGTTTTTCCAATTTATCAATCCGCTTCAACTGATCTTCTTCTGTTCCCTTGAAGTTGGATTCAAATGACAGCATTAGATCCCGCCGACTAATTTCGTTACGTTGTGTCAACTGCCCGTTATTGTCTTCACGGTTCATTGTCAAAATAACCGTCGGCATCGGCCCAAAATACTTGTTGGTCACACCTTTTAACACGGAAGCAAAATAATCTTTGGTCGTCAGATCTGGGCGAACATCATCAATCATCAATGGTGACACTGGTCCTTTTGTATGGTAGTAAGTATTCAAAACATTCTTAATATGAATGTTTTCCCGACTACCTGAGGCAGCCTTAAAGTCCTCATTTGATAAAGTATTGAGGGCTCCAGTTAGCTTGCCTGCAAGATCAATACCAAGTGTAGTTTTTCCAGTTTGCCCGCGACCAACAAGGTTAACCGCTACTGGCACATCTGAACTGTGCTTAGCAGTATCGGAATGAGCATAGAGGTCTTTGATTTGCCAAATAAATGGCGATTCGTAGAGATACAGCAAGAAATTCAATGCCTGCCAACCTTCACCATTGATTTTGACATCCTGGTACTCATTAATAATGTCACAAAAAGTCTGTAAGCTGCGTTTTAGGTGATCACGATCAATTTCTTTCATGTCAATCAACTGACCGGGAACCTTTGAGCCAAATTTAGGCGACTCATACAGTTGGTCCGTCTCCTGACTGTAAATCAACAATGGACGTGGGAAATAATCACTGTCCGTAGCGAAAGTTCGATGCGCTTTTTCGTCTTTTTCAATGTAGTTAACCTTCTGTTGAATTTTCTGAATAACAGGCAATTTCTTGTCGATCGTCTTTTGACGTTTGAGATTGCCCTTATCGGTGAACAGGTTAAGGCTAACTTCCAAAGTGCGCATCGTGTCAGCATCAATATCGTCCTGATTCGCTAATTTAGCAGCATCATGATTGAATCGTTTAATTTCATCCGAATTAACCAGAACGTAATTTTGGTCATCCTCACCCTTTTTCTGTTGGAGCAGGTCGATTCCGTCTTTGAGAATATTAACCTGTTGAACAGATTTATCTTTTGTGTTGAGGTAACCCCGCAGTTGTTTTGCATCGATAATTTCAGCAGCGTTTTGTTTGATAAGATCAAACATCTGCCGATGAAGACGATATTCAATATCTTTCACATCCCCATAGAACTCTTCCAACTGTTCAAAGTTATGATGAACAGCCTGCTCCGTTAAGTTCATTGATCCAGTAAATGCACGATACTGATCATCGTTTTGCATCAAGTAAATTTTAGAATGGATCAAATCCGTTTTGGTGAAATACAGTTTCAATGATCCATCGAGGATGCGCTTAGTAAACTCACTGTCAGCATGGTTAATGGCATAATTAATCTGATCCTTACGTTTAAAAAGGACTGACGACAATTTTTGCCCAATCGGATTTTTACCGTTGTCCGATAAGCCCAAGATAAGTTCAATATTGGCAAACTGTGGTAGTAAATGTTCTTCGATAAATTTCACTGAAGAAACAAAGCTGACGCCACGGAAATCTTGATATGGTTGATCACCAACCAACTGCCAAAAATCAGCTGGCGCAATCAGTTTTCCTTTTTCATTATCAGAAACGATTAACATGAGT
Organism: Limosilactobacillus sp.; assembly: GCF_040772465.1. Taxonomy (GTDB): domain Bacteria; phylum Bacillota; class Bacilli; order Lactobacillales; family Lactobacillaceae; genus Limosilactobacillus. Next base: position 270,552 of record NZ_JAXGYB010000002.1, read on the forward strand.
GAATCCTTTCTCTAATTATCGTTGAGATATTTTTACTTAGGCAGATTGCAATAAAGAAAAGGAAATAAGACTGTTCCTCACGCCACACCTCTTGATACTTACTATTCAATATATTGCAATCAAAATCATTCGAATTGATTAGAACGCCCAACCATACTCTCAAAGGGTGAATTGATATATCCATTCTATAATCACCTTGAACCCACCGATGCCACACATGTCTTCAATGATGCCATAGCCGTGGCCTTTTAATGAAACATCTTACATTTTTGTCTGCATAGTCACTCAATTAATAAGTTACTGTCCGGTGTATCATCGTTGACTCCATATTTTAATTTACCAATAAAGTATTGTTTCTTCTAATCTCATCATAGCCAACAACTTTCACTTCATCATCATTCAGTCCACTCATCGCAGTATTAACAATTCGAGGATTGATATTGGTATTATGAGTATAGTCATTAAATAAATATATAAAAGTGGCATTAGGTCTATTCAATTTAGTCGCTTTAACATCAAAATTAAAGGCTTTTGCATAGTTGGGATCATTTGGCCTAGCAGACGTTTTGATTAATTTCTCAACACCATTTTTTTCAGGAATCAAGAAATCAAAATGGGAAGATATACCATTTTCACTTGCAATTTCGATATTATGAGTATAAAGAACTGATTCTTTCAACAAAAAATTATCAACAATATCATTAAAAGCTACTTTTACATTACCTTTGCTTAAATAAATAATGTCATTAATTCGCATAATTCCCTGTAACAACCGATTCTTGGCAATTGGGAACCTGTCTTTTGAAGTTCTTATTAGCAGCGCTTCGTCTTCACGCTTAATACCAAAATCATCCAATGCCTGCTTAAAAATGCGGTAAACCACTCTTGATCTTTTATCAAGATTAATTCCAGCATCTTCTAAATTTGAAATTGTAAATCCAAAATCCGATACTTCGATCTTATTTTGACCAATGCCATGTACGTATAAATTAATATTATCGAAACTGGGATCTATAAATGGAGTACTTATAGAAACATAACCATTCTCAACATCTTTAAAAATAAGATCCTTCTTTAACCATTTATAGTAACTATTCTCTAACAAGGTTGCATTAATCATTCTGCTCACCTGCCTTCTTTTTAATGTTGGTATATTTAATAAATTGCATTAATACATCTCTGATGAATTTGATATTTTTAAACTCATCAATTTTGCCTATTGGTATCACATTTTTGCTCGCATATTTATTAGCGGGAGAGTTGAAATGTGCATGTGACCCACAAATTACTTTCTCTTCATCAGTGCCATAATTATTTGTATGCCGTAAATCCTCACCAAAGTCTAACCTTATCAGATGTATATGATTATCGCAAAACATTAGTCCAATAGAAAATCTAGTTGCTATTGGTGTTGAATGAACCTGAAATTGATAGATAATATTTCGCTGCCTATCTTTTACCTCACAACGGTAAGTATGTGCAGATAACGGAACCAAAGATTCTTCAATGTCATTAATTATTTCTTGATATTCAAGTATACTAGATGGATTCTTCTCAGCATTTATTAAGATATTCACTTCATGTTCACTTAAATTATTAATATCCACTTTCGATATGTTGCTCATAATCGATCCCCCACATCGATTAATTTCTTTGAATTAATTATAAACGGCAATGAAACAAAACGTCCATAACAATATCAGTATGAAATATCTTTATCTGCAATTCCATTTTCATCTAGATGCCCAGAATAGCTTTAATATGTTCATACACTTCTGCTGGAATATGGTCTGTGTGATCAACTAAACGATAATGCCGATTTTCTAAGTCAAGACTTTTCATCTGCTCAACCAATAACGTTCCCTCCGTCTTAGTGCCAGTCTGCTGAGAATCCCATTTAACAACAGTTGGAAAGTCCTTTTCTTCACTCGTGAAAGGAATAACCCAAGCAAAGGGAGTAAACTTACGCAAAAACGGATCGCTAACTACAAGCCATGGACGATATCCTTTTTGTTCATGGTTATATGGTGGTTTAGGTGCATTATCTAACATAATAATGTCACCCTTTTTTAAGCTTGCTGTTGCCATAGCAATAACTCCTCAAAATATTAATAGTGTTAAGGCAGCCAGACGTGCACCGAAAAATCAAATCAGTTCGTTGCCAACTGCGCCACCTTTATCAACTACTTCAAAGGGATAATCTTTCGGCGTACCATGATAACCTTCAAACATTTTTTCTAATGCTGACTTGGGCTTTTCAGGTTTTAAGGTAATTTCACCATTTTTGACGCTCATAACAACTTTGTCTTTATTTTCGAGGTTAAGGTCATCTAATACGTTTTTGGGCAATCTGATTGCAATACTATTACCCCACTTAGACAAAGTTAAAGTTTCCTGTTTTGCCATAAGACCACGCTCCTAACATTATCGGCAATTGTCTATCTCAGTATATACAGCGGTGTTTAATGTGTCAACGTGTATAAATAATTATATTGAGCTATTCAAATTGTAGAATTTATCAAGGAAGGATCTCACTAATTAGATACGCCAATTCATGAAGATTATATTCAAAAAAACAACGTATTCATGAAAAAAAGCAGACCTCAGCTGCCCTTCTCTCATTACTGTCCATTTTCACATACTTTGCTTCCATAGCATACTTTTCGTACGTCCACCAATCTTCATAATAAGAGACTTTGGATTTACAAAATCTTCTAAAGAATGTTTGACCTTTGGACTAACCAAATATAGTCCACCTAATGAAATAGCTGCCCATACAAGGTGACCTCCAGGAGCCAAAAATGCTCTAACAAGTAATGTCTGAACAACAGAGCCATTCTTTTCAAATAAAGATGCATAAACATAGCCTGCTGTTTCCATAGTGGCAAAACCGCCACCAACTGATGCCCCAACCAGTATTGCTTCCAAAATGTGCTTTACCTTAAAGCGTTGAGCAAAATAAATGGCAATTAAAAATTTAGCTATTTCTTCAGCAAAACCGGTTTCTAAAGCATTAAGAAATGTTAAATAATCACCATAACTAGGTGCTTGGGGAATAATTTCATCGATAAGCAAGGTAACAATTAGTGAAAGTGCTCCCCCTATTAGAAATATCTGTAAAGTTTTATAAATACTTATATTTCGATACGAATTGGTTTCGAAGAAAAAGATAATACCAGAGAATGGTACAGCTATTGCCCCAAAAACTATGAAACTGGGGATAGCTTTTTCCCCACTTTCTTCACCTAAAGTCGTCGAAAGAAAATAAAGAAGGCCAACAACAATTCCAAAAAACACCAGTACTCGTGAAAAAAGCCATGGCCTTTGCCAATCGTCAGAAATATCGTCAGGGCTTGGTGTTGTTTCTTTGGTTCCAGCAATAAAAATCTTTTCAGCTTCTTCGGTTGTATGATGTTTGAAAACACTACCAAAAAAATGCTTCAAATTAATATTTACCGCTTTAGATTCCTATGTAAGCAATAAAGTAAATATCAATGAAATTGACAACTCACCAATAAAAGCAGATAATACTAGACAAGATAACTCGTGAAGGAGTTCTACTGGGTCCCATAATGGGGTAAGCGATAAGCCGAGCATTCCTACGTACCTGGGGTTATCTTTTTTATTTTGTCTACAACTCCAGATGGATCCTGTTTTATCTGATCGACGACAAATTCAGCAGCTTGCTGAGAATAAGAAAACTCTTTCAGTTTTCCAATCACATGTTGATAGGCATAACGCTTGTCATTTTTCATATCAAATCGTTTAATAAATAGGTTCAAAACATAACTGTTAAAGGATTCCTTTCTCTTATCACTACCTTTTGTAGTATAAGAAAAAGGAATCTTATTTTTCTTCAACCGATGATCTATATCGTTGACTAAGTTGCTAAAACTATATTGATACGTATCTGCAGGGTCAGTTAGTTTTTTAACGATTCTGACATTTTCTTCAGCATCTTTGGCTAATTTAACAGTAAAGTTAGCCTTTTTAGAATCCTTCGTAATTACTAATTCGTGTCTGATCGTAATCGAAAATTTATTGGAATTCTCAATACGTCTGGTAACATCGATATCGTTTTTGGTAAAAATTAACTTTTTCGCAATTGCTGGCGGATATTTCGCTTTGATTTCTTCATTTGTTAATTCACGGATATTTGTTGTTAATGTCAGTGAGGAGCGATTTAAATAATTAGACACGTCTCTATCATGAAATCTGAGGAGTTCATTTACATAGTTAACAACACAGGACTGAAATAATGGGGCATAAATTGCTTCATAATCTGCGGTTACAAAATGAGTGCTTGTGTTTCTTAAATCTATTATCTTTTCTAAGTTTATCCGCAACGGTTGCCTTTTATCTGTATAAATCAGATGAACCACTTTGGATAATTCAAGAGTCCTATCAGGATGGTCAGCATAATATATTGACCGTCCTCTTTTCAGCAACTCAGCCTTAAGCATTAATTCCCAAGCATTACAAATAAAGAAACTAAAGCCTTCAGTGCGATAGTTAATCGTTGGTTTGTTAAAGACCTCTAGTCCCATGACAAAGGCTTCAATGCTTTTATCAACAAGACGCTTAATTAATCCCAAATCTGTCTAATCCCGCATAAAAACACATCCTAATACCTACTCTTTGGAAACGTTGAATAACTTAGTCATCAATTTAATTTCTCATATCATAAGTATATAAGAATATACGGACGATTGATAGCGCTTTCAGATAAAAACGCCCGTCATGATCGTAGAGTTAATCCCGATTCTTTCCGAACATGTGCTTAAACACATAACAATGTTTACTTTGGTGCTTTCGTGAACAAATTATTCATTAAATTCAGAGTTTTTGAGATGTTCCTTTAAGTAATCCTCCAATTTGACATTTCTAGCGCTATTCATTAATGTCTCCCCTTCACTCTTCCAAATATTTTTACTCCCTCAATTTTATTTTGTCGATTACCTACATTTTGCGCAGTCATCATAATAAAAAAACTGGTCTCCCAGTTAATAAATGGCCGCTATGAACGTCATTCGACGATCATAACGACCAATATACCATTTGCCATTATCAAACTATAGAGCAGTATTACACAATCCATCTGAACAGAGATCATTATTGATTGACTATTTACCGATCTCATGTAGTGAAGATTAAAGGCAGATCATACCGTTTGGCCAACGCCCAGTCCTAAAATGCCATAATCATACAATTTTAAACCGTCCTTGACAGTTAGACCCTTCCGACCATCAAAACGTCCAGAACATTCCCAATAACAACCCGAATTCTCTTGATCTGGGCTGCCTTCCTATCTCCACTTTTACCATTCTGTGATACCGGTAGTTGAGAAATTACTAAAGATAATTTAGATAATATAAAAGCTACTGTGCTTTAAATTATCCTCGCCAAGATACTCAGCTTTCTTTTCATCACTATCACCGTGCACGCGTTTTTCCAAGTACTGATCATCACCAGAAATAAGCGGATCAATCCAGTTAGCGATACTTCGCATCCAAGATATTTTGGCGGGATCAATATCGGTATCTTCAATTGCATCAATATAATCACGCATATCATTAGCTAAACGGTAATCTTTAACTTCATTTATTAAAGCCACAACCCTTTTCTTTTCCTCATCAATTTGATGATGACAGAGTTCCCTTCTGTGTTCCTCTTCTTTACGAGCGCGTTCTTCAGCCTCCAATTTTTCCCGTTCGTTTTTGGTTTCAATATAGGTTCGATAAAACGCCATGATTATTTCAGGTAATTGTTCTTCAAGTGGTGCATTACTGGTATCTTTAACGAAGCGTTTATATTTACCTGATACCACAAACCGAATCCGTAAGTGACCATTATAGGGGTGATCATACTTCCTGATTTGGGGACGCGTCACCCAATCATACTTTTCTCGTTCCTCTTCATACTTCGACAATTCTTTTTGTTCCTGCTTAATTATCTGGTGAGGAACTTGATCCTGGTCCTCCTTAATTTCATAAGTAATCTCATCTTGATCAATTTTCACAGAAAGATCTGTTCCAACTTTAGCACCAGCCCACTTTAAAACATTTACTAGTCGATTCAATAAACGGCAGGCTCGCTGCATCCCCCGTTTAGACAGTTCATTCACGAACTTTGGTGACTGAGTTTGCTCATAATTGTAATGATATTGGTTTCGTGAATGTTCAGCATTTTTCCATTGCTTAACACTTATTTTGTAGGCTTTCACTTCTGGAGTTATCGGCCAATTTTTTCTTTGTATAGCTTTATCCAATGCATTCGAAATTTTCTGCACCTTAATTGGATCATTCAAAAATTCAAACTGGCGTTTAATTTCATTTGGATCAAGGATTTGTTTATCATGTTGCCTTGTTGCAATTACATTCTTATCCTTTACCAAGATAAATTTGTTGGCACTCGTAGGCAATTTAGCTCTGAGTTTAGTGACATCTTGACCACTTACCAATGCTAAATGATATTTAGGACCTGGAATGGGAATATCGGATTGGTGGCAAACATTTAAAAGTTCTGTATAATCAACGCCATATTTTTCAGCTGATGCCTTAACACTACTAGACCAAATTGAATTGTAAACAGCCGAACGTAATAACTTCTTATGCATCGCACATCACCTATATCTTAAAAAATTCAAATAGTAAAACAATATTCCCTTAATATTATTCATCTCTAAGTTTTTATTCATTATACTTAGATTTATTGATATCAACAATCAATGGATTCGTTTAGTTATACTAAAACTCGGCTCAAAAATTTTAAATGGCAATATCATATATTTTGAAGACGCCCTCTATACATTCCTGGATTGAGCAACACCCATCCGTTGAATTTGGCATCTAAGCATTCAAGGAAGGTGTACGAACAATATTCATAAACTGCCACGAATTAATTCTTAGATTGAACGCAAGAAAAGGAACATTTAAAGCGTGTAATACGGCTATATGGAAGTTATGACAAACTAATAACTATTAATGAAATTAGGATATACATCAATATTATCGCTTGAAGCAAAACTATTATTTCAACAAATAGATGGGGCTGTGACATAACTCCTATTACATGGATAAAAAATGAACACACAGTACAACAATAGCCCCTAGCATTCGGCAAATCCGAACGCTAGAGGCCTATTGTTGCTTGTGGGGGCGTGACTACGAAGTCATAAATGACTTCTGTCACGTTCCCAATCTACATGGGCACGTGGATGAGGTAATCTTAAGACGTCGTCACCCAATCGTATCGTTGCAAGAAAAGTGATGAATGAGAGTCATCCTTAGTGTCTTCATGCTCTTTTCTAGCTAAGTTTAACTTGTAATTGGCATCTAGTCTTAAAAGAAGACTGCTCGAAATGCCCATAACATCCTCAATCCGTAATGCTAAAACTTCATTCAAATAATTCTTGTGGTTTAAAATATCTGATAAATTTTTTTGACTGGTGCCAATTCGACTAGCTAAATCCTCCTGGGTAATGTGGTAATAGTCCATGACTTCTTTAAGTAAATCAGCCGCAGAACTGGTGTGATATTGTCTGATTTTATTTTTACGATGAAGCATAACTGAGTTCACCTCTTTAATGATAGTCTTCGATAGCAATGATTTGAATAGTAACTATTTTTGACTTGTCAAAGCACAAATTATCTTGTTGATCATAGCCTTCAAATATCATCCGGTAATTACCACTCACATCAACTGCAAGCAAACTTGCCTGAAAGTTTTCCCTTTAAAGGATGACATCGTGGTGGAGGATCGGAAGGAATCTGCGATAGATTAATAGCTGCATCAAACTCATCCAAACGAGCTTGAATACGTTTAGCCCGCGATTTACCGAAATGTCGTAGAATTTGCTTGGGATCATTTAATATCTTTGCTAGTTTACTGGTCTCAGCGAAATATTCCATATTAGCACCTCACAATTATTATACCTAATAGGTATAATCAAAGCAATAGTACTATTGTATTTTGGCTTTTAGATTTAAAAAAATTCATTTATTCGTCTAGTTAATAAATAACGTCATTATCCTAATTCAACAATTATTACGTACAATCTAAGCTTACACAATATAAGCAAAGCTCAGCATAATTACTTCAAACTCTCCACTAGCTCCTTATCCAACCACGGAATCAAGTTAAGCTGGTAGCTATCGGTAATCTGTTTGGTATTGGTGGGGAGATCTTTTTCCAGTCATTGCAGATAACAAAATACCTAGACTGACCGGAATAGTATAAAAAACGGCTAAATAATTCCTTCCAATCCGAAATCCCGTCTCCTCCGCCTTCCGCAAACTCATCACCGAGTGGCGCGGGCGTTAAGCCTTCTGCGGGTATTCCGCCAAAGTGACCGAGCTGACCGTGACATCCTGATCCTTTAAGATTTCCTTAGCAAACTCCTACCAGGTGCACGATCCCTCGTTCGACAACTGGTAAGTACCATAGGCAACGTGGTGTTGCACGGCGTACAGCATGAACTCCGCCAGCGCCCGCGTCCAGGTTGGACGGCCGACCTGGTCATTGACCACCGTCAGATGATCATGAGTCTTCGCCAACCGCAGCATCGTGTAGACAAAGTTGCTGTCATCCTGATCAAAAGCTCAGGAAGCGCGGATGATGTAGTACTTGTCCATAATTGACCGCACCACTTCTTCGCCGGCTAGCTTCGCCTTACCATACTCATTCTTCGAATTGGTCGGATCATCAATCTGGTATTCTCCTGGATTAGTACCGTCGAAGACATAGTCGGTACTAATATAGACCATCGTAGCGCCACACTTTTGCGCTACTTTTGCGACATTCTTCGTCTCCTGCTCATTGCCGCCCAATTTATCTCTTTACCTTCATCTTCATCCTTATCAACTGCTGTGTAAGCTACACAATGGAAGACTACTTTGGGTTGACATTCCTCAAAGCTCCGTTCAACCAATGCCTTATCCATAATATCCAGCTCGAGAGGCTCAAATGCTTCATAAGCAATTCCAACAGCTAGCCCAATCCACTCGCCGGACCGCCTTTAGCTCCAGTAATCATAATTTATTCATAAAAAAGGCTAGGTAACCGCCAAAGTTATCTAGTCTTTTACTTACAAATTTACTGCCCATTCTTCGCATACTTAGCTTCCACGGCAGCCTTCTCATCTTTCCACCAATCTTCGTGTTGGGTGTACCAGTCGATAGTGTGCTGGAGACCGGTGCTGAAATCAGTGAACTCTGGCTTCCAGCCGAGCTGAGTACGGAGCTTAGACGCATCGATAGCGTAGCGGAGGTCATGCCCTGGCCGATCCTTAACGTGATCGTAAGCATCCTTGGGTTGACCCATCAGTTCCAGGATCATTTCCAGAACTTCCTTGTTGTTCTTCTCACCATTGGCACCGATCAGATAAGTTTCACCGATTTTCCCCTTAGTTAGGATATCCCAAACAGCACGGGAGTGGTCATTTGTAAGGATCCAGTCACGAACATTCTTACCAGAGCCATATAGCTTTGGGCGAATGCCACTGAGGATATTAGTGATCTGGCGCGGAATAAACTTCTCGATGTGTTGATAAGGGCCGTAGTTATTGGAACAATTGGAAATCGTCGCTTTCAGGCCAAATGAACGGAACCAGGCGCGGACCAACAGATCAGAACTAGCCTTGGATGACGAGTACGGACTGGATGGTCGGTATGGGGAGTCCGGCGTAAATTTCTCGCCTTTGCCCTCACCATGACCTGGCAGGTCTTCACGGAGTGGCAAGTCCCCATAAACTTCATCAGTCGAAATATGGTGGTAACGCACCCCATACTTGACACAAGCCTCAATCAACACCGAAGTACCAACGATGTTCGTCTGGATAAACGGCCGCGGATCAATCAGCGAATTGTCATTATGGCTTTCAGCAGCGTAGTGTACAACTGCATCTGCGTTCTTTACCAGCCGATCCACCAAGTCGCGATCACAAATATCACCAACGACCAATTGGACACGATCCTTTGGCAGACCGGCGATGTTAGCCGGATTGCCGGCATAAGTTAGCTTATCCAAGACCGTAATGTGTTCGACTTCTGGGTGGTACTTAACCAGATAGTGGACAAAGTTTGACCCGATAAAACCACAACCACCAGTAACGATAATGTTTTTGAATTCTGTCATGATTATCCTCGCTTAGATCTCACCATAAACGAACGGGTTGTTCTTCTCAAATTCCGTGAAGGTTGGTTAGCGTCCTTTTCAGAGGTAATCGCCTTATCAAAGTCGATTGGCCAGCCAATACCAAGTTCTGGCGTCTTGAAGGAGAAGCCACCATCTGCATCAGCATCATAATAATGATCTACCTTGTAGAGGAAGTTGGGTTCCGTCAGTACTAAGAAAACTTGGGAGTAGCCATAGGGAATCAGTAGTTCCGGTTACTAATAAAATTTTTATCAAAAACTGAAATTTGACGACAAGACGTCGATGACAAACAGTTTAATTATAACTCAAGATTGAAAAGCAATGTGATGCAGTACAAAGGCATGATGCCATTGATTAATACCAATACCTGCCGATCGTATTTGTAGAATATCCATGGATCAATATCATAAACTCTTAGATAACCTAAGACAGCCAAAACTTAACGATAAAGAAATAGAATTTCCGTTGTACAGATGTTGAGTAAATTTAAGGATATAATATAGATCCTAAAGAATTCACCACGATGTCTTTTTTGAAAACATGTGAATATCGTACTTTTGATAATCCTGGCCATTGATAAAACTCCATTAGCAATTGAGCTTGTTGTTAAGGCCTATGAGCAAAGCATATGGACACACTTTGTTAATGTCAAGAAACATTAATATGTCTAACATCCGCCTGTTTAGAAAGGGTGATCCGTCACTATGAAAGATACGATCTCTTAATAATTGATGAACTATTGAGACCAAGGACGCAATCTGCTCTTTCAGTCAATAAATGGACGTTATGAACGACGTTCAACGATCATAACTATTAATGTTCCATTATTTACTTGTGAAATGTCCAACACCATTCAGTAGTGGTAGAGGATATTCTCAATCAGCTAATTTATAATTCTCATGCGGTGAAGATTAATGGTAAATCATCCCAATTGACCAACGCTCATTCTTAAACTATCAAAATCACACTATTTTAAATACACTTGACAGTGCACCAAGAATACACAAACCAACAATTTGATTATGTCAATTTTTACATTTTAGCTTTATATTTAAACCCAAGGATCAAAGATAAAATAACCTTATTCTTTAATAAAATTAACACTAATGTATAAGAAAGTATTGACATTATAACCGAAATAGCAATTTTAAAAATATAATTTATTATAAAAATATTTGTCACAAAGCAAACAAATACAATAAAACAACATCCAATTGCTGAATCGAAAATATTTTTTAAAGTGGAAGAATTAAAGATTACAGGGCCAATTATATCTCTACAGAAATATCCATTTAAAATCATTGACAAAAGTTCAGATAAAACAGTGCATAATGCAGTCGCATTATAAGAAAAAAAAGGAATCAAAATTATATTTACAACAACATTAAATACAGCAGTTATTAAAGTGCAATGAAAAACTAAACTCTCACGTTTTGCTGGAATTAATACACAATCAGAAAAAATCCAACTAAAAATAGAAAAAATAATTGCAAAAGCTATAATACTTAAAGAACTAACAGAATTCATATATTTTCTACTAGCAATCAACATAACAATAGGCTTACTTAGCATTATAAGCCCTGTAGAAGCTGGTAATGCTAAAATAAGTAGTGTATCAATTACTCGATGCAATAAATAATTATATTCCTCAATTAATTTTTTCCCATATAAAAATGCTAGGCGTGGTATAGTAACAGTCAAAATTGCAGTTAATAAGCTTTGAGCAATTGTATAAATTTTGACAGCAATACTATAAATTCCCACTGCATATTCATCCTTCATAATTCCCAAAATTGTATTATCAGAATACACATATATATTTACTGCAATAGCAGATGAAAAAATAATGAGGATTGGTTTAAGATGTCGTTTCCAGTCAATTTTAGTAGTTAGTTTCAATGATATAAATGATCGTGCATGAATAAAATTTAATAAATTAGATCCTACGCTGGCAAGCACTGTGATACCTGCATATATTAAATAATCACTTTGACGCTTAACAAAAAGGAACAATAATAATATAGAAAAAATTTTGAATAAAATACTTCTAATAGTTATATAAGTATAGTCCTCGTATATTGTGTAAATCCATTCTGTTCCAATGGTTGTGAAGAATATTTGAATACTAAAAACCAGAATACAGGAAATATAATTATTTAATTTTGGAAAAGCAAAAATAGTGACGAACAATAAAACATAAGCCAATATTGTTGAAATTATATTAATTGAAAAAAGTTGATTCGAAAATGTGGCGATTTGCTTAGAATTATCTCTGTATTTTGCCCCTTCTCTCACTGCATATGTGTTAATGCCTAGTCCAGCAATCAAAACAAAATACCCAACAAAAGTACTAGAGAAATTATAAATTCCTATTCCATTTACAGATAAAATTCTAGATACATATGGAAATGTTATAAGCGGGAAAATTAAATTCAATACGCTTCTTAATCCATTAAGAAATGCATTAATTTTTATAGATTTGTTGTTCATGCTTGCTACCTTTTTTAACCAAAAATTCAATTACAAGAAACTATTTTATTGTAAGAATTAAACGTACTGATTAAACCAAACAGGTATTTTACTTGATCAAAAGAAATTCCACAATAAAAAGCATTAATAATATTATATTCAAACAGTTATCAAATTTTGATAATGAAAGCGATATCATCAACATTTCCTTTATTGAAAACGTAATTCACAAAGTCACATAAAGAATTCTTACGAAAGCTTCTATTAACAGTGGAACAAATATCTAAGAATGAAATACAAATTTCATATAGTGGCCTGATCATTAATTGTTTTAAAGATATTGTTTTAAGTGTTCAATTTTTCACTGCAATTCAACCTAGCTGTAGCTTTACTACAGTAAAAATTATTTTTTAATAATTAATAGCAAATAACTGATGCTCAATTTTTTATTATAATGATAAACAATAAGCAACAAACTTTTTGTAATCTCTGCTTCTTAATGATGATTCTACAATTGTTAAATCCACATCATCTGTTTTAAAAAATGATGACGGAAAATATTCATCCAATACATTTGCCATCACAAAAAAAGCATTTAAAAGAACATCCTTTGTTAAAGGCAGTATTCTAATAAAATTTGTAGCCATCTGCTTTAAAGTAAAATTATATAGTCGATTATCCAGCTTAACTTTCGATATCCTACAATCTCTTAACAATTGTATAGTAACATATAGACTATCTAGCGACTTAGTTTTCCCCATTGATGCCGCTGTAATGCCATTTGGATTAATACGATAATAATAGAGCACTGGCGATATCAATTTTATTGTTTTTGCTTTTGGCCACAGTCTATACATTCCCATTGTATCTTCATACCAAAAACCTTCTGGAAATTCCGTATCACCAAACAAGCTACTCTTATATAACTTACCCCAAGGATATCCATACAAAACTTTAAAGGGATTATCAAACAAACCACTTGTTTCAATATGTGGAACTTTATAACTAGCATCCTCTGAGAATGACAGGTAACTACACTCAACTATATCTGCATTAGTATTATAAGCAGCCATTAACATAGTATTAATAAAGTTTCCTGTACTTACAAAATCATCAGAATCAACAAAAGAAATATATTTAGCACATGATTCATTAATTCCTCTATTTCTAGCTCCAGAAAATCCTCTATTTTCTTGTTTAATTATTTTAAGTTTTTTATGCAAATCAAATTTTTTCAAATATTTTAGAATTGTTTCTGTATTATCCGTGGATCCATCATCAACAACAATAATCTGATACGAATAATTTGTTTGTTGATCTAATAATGACTTAATACATTTTATTAACAGATTAGCATTATTGTATACAGGAACAATAACAGCTAAGTCATAAATTTTTTCCCTCTTCATTATATCTGTACTACGAATTGAAGTTCCATCAGGAAAAGGACTCACCTTCTTAAGAGATAGCAAACAGTCATCGCCGTTTAATGGCTTAGAACCATGCATTCCTAATTTGAGAATCAATCGTCTTGCAGCAATAGGTATTCTGACTTTTTTCATTAAAATATTAATATATTTTCTTAAAGTATACATTTATATTTCCTCACGTAAATGCAAATTATGAATAAAATATTGTAATTGATTCAATTAAATATTATACTTTTTTAATTTCTTTATGACAAAAGTTACTATTCATAAAAGCAAAACTATAATTATTTTATATTTACAATATGGTAATATTGTAAGATTTAAGTTAAGCATTTGGTACACAACAAAAATATAAAATGCTTTATTTTAATGGTGGTACTGTACCCTGTCAAGTTTACACATTAAATAATAAAAATTAGCTGACCTTGCCGTAGCGAAATTCTGTTGCGGTGAGGTCATTTCTGGTTGCTGAGATAAATTGGCAGGTAAAGTACTTAACTCCTGCTTTAACTTGGTCGGTTAACTCTTCTAGGCTATGAGCCTTCGGCTGATGGGCCATTCAAATTGCTTTAAAATCTGCCCACCAGTGTTCAATAACGGCATTATCTGCTGGTGTTCCTGGTGCTGAATAACTATGTTGTGCGCCATTGCTGGTCAGATATTGATTAAGAGCTTTGGCAGTATATGCTGCGCCGCGATCCGTATGGATCAGCGGAGCTAATCGTCTTTCATGACGTTGAGCAGCTTGAAAGACTTTAATCGCGCCATCTGTTGTTTCTGTCGGTGTGATTAACCAGCTTAAATGATATTGACCATATAGATCTAACACGACGTGAAGCCGCACCTTATTATTTTGGACGCCATAAACTAACTCTGTTGTATCAGTTACCCAAACCTCACTGGCAGATGTTCGTTTAAATTTTCGGTTAAGAATGTTTTCTGCTTGATAGGTTTGATGTTCCTGAACTCGTTTTCGCTTAGGCTGACGATAATCGGCCTTGATACTATGTTCTCTCATGATTCGGATAACCCGCTTCTTATTGATCTTAAATGAGAACCTATCAGAGCGATTAATTAGTCTAGTCATCTTATCATAGCCAACACAGTGCTGATTTTCCGTTTCAATTGCTTGAATTAAAGTTAATATTTGCTCATCTTCTCGATCTTTAAGTGTCGGATGACGGCTTTGCCACTGGTAATAAGCCTAACGGCTTATTCCAGCAGCTTTTACTAGCTCAGTAATAGAATATCCTTCATTGCTCATTTCCTGAATCGCTTGATATCGTCCGGTCGTTGCACCCCCCCGATTGTGTATTTCGATTAATTTTTTTGCAAAATTTATCTCAACCTCTCGTTCGCGCTTTTCCCGTTCTAGCTCTCGTACTCGCTGCCGTAATCTCTCTACTTCACTGCTAGCTTCTTTGCCCTTATTTCGACCACGATTATCCCTTAAAGCCTGCCAGTCTTGGCTGTTAGAGTACTTGTGGACCCACGAATAAAACCGTTGGTAACTTACATTATATTTGTCGGCAGCTGCCTGGTAATTCCGTTGGTGATCGAGTGTCCATTGGACTATCTCTTTCTTCTCGTCAAAGGATACTTTTCTTCCCATCTTTCGGACTCGCTTTCTTGTTGCGTAAGCAACATCTAGTTTGCCCATATTGTACTGGATAATCCATTGTGATAGTTAAGAAGCGTTACGAATGTTGTATTGATTTAATATTTCGGGTCTGGAATATTTTCCAGAACGATAGGCTTCAACTGCCTTTAACTTGGTCTGGAGCTAATATCTATGGTTGTGTTTAGGACGTAATAACTCAAAAGGCCTGAAAGAAGGAACTGTCGAATCCAATTAGACAGATTAGCTGGACGGACGCCTTTATAATCGGCAAAGACGATTAAAGGGACATCTGTCTCTTGATAATCATTGAGTAATTCCAACTTCTCCAATGTTGTATAGCTTGTAAAATGAAACACCCCCTAGATTTTTATTATTTAAAGTGTCAACTCTAAGGGATATTGTACGGGTAGCGATATCTAAAAAAATAAAAGAAGAACCCTTATAGGCACTACAATTTATCATTTGCCAATCGCACTATCATCAGAATCTTGGTCCATGAACACATTCTATTTATTACACAGTCAAGTATCCTTATTTCATCACGACAAATATTATCAATGAATTTCAATGTATTGCATTGTACCGTACCGATGGCTCTTATTAAGTTACGAAGGCAAAAGGCTTCATGGTCAGGCTGTTAAGATCGTGAGCTCAAATGTAGTTTAACTTATAATATAAAAAATAATTGAAGCTAGGCTGAAAATTGCTAAATCTCTCCTGCACAGATTATACATGTCACTGTCAAATCACTTTCAACTGGATAAATCGAAAGTGATTTGACCTAATTAACAGATAAAGGAGAAAGCTGAGGTCATTGCTTGAAAAAACACAGTGGAACTTTTTTACCATTGTTGATCAATTGAAGGAATACAAGTAAAAATTGTAAATATAATCTTTTAGCTATTTTGTAGCTAATACCGTAAGTGTCTGGCAAACGTAAAGATGTGTCAGTTTCCACCTTTGTCTAGAACCTTTCTCGACTAATGGTCGTCAGTATAAAAAGTAACAGCAATTGGATTACTAAATCAGCCTCTTTAAGGAGCTTCATTCCAAAAGGCTAATTCACTGAAGATATTAGTGATGATAAATTAATTCAAATCAATTGATATATCAATTAAATGCCATCCAAGGGTTTAAGCTAGCATACACCATAAGACATTTTCTTGAAACATCTGACCAATGCGAGCCCAAATAACTTCTTAGCTCGCAAGAAATTACGAAACTGTTTACAATGAAATCTTTAAATAAACACAACCTAAGTTGTTCAAAATACGCATTCATCAAAGCACTTATATAATTAAGACAAACAATTTAAAATCAACAATCAAAATTTGGCAAACCATTTTGCATTGAAATTCATTACTAATTAGTTAATAGTTACCTTGTAACAGTTAATCTTAAAATCGAAAACTTATTATTTTTTAAAGCTGAATACCTAATTAGACCATTTATATTATGGGCTTTTTGTAAAAGATATTAAGACACCAAATAAAATACATTGAAATGGAAAGATGCAGGAACATTATTTCTTATTAAATTGGAAAATAAAATATGATAAACATATCAATCTAGATAGCATTCACCAGCTAATTAATTTATAAAAATTAAGCAGAACATCATCATTACATTATTTTTTAAAGAAATGTAAATAGTAAAAATGTTAGCATTATTACAAAGAATTTTTTATTTTGCTCAATTTCATCCATAATCTAGGACAGTGAAAATAAAAATCCAGAGAAAATTTTCGCATTTTTCCAATATCACGAGGTTCATTACCCCAATTGCTCGTGAATTGCTGAACTGCAACAGTTTCCTTTGAAATATGGCCTCCTCCCCACCAATGAAAAGGCGCAAAATATTGTGAAGGAAATATACGAGAACGATTTGGCATTATTTGCATCTTATTGGCCCTTTTTAATCCTTTGGACCAAAAATATTTTGAAATAATGCCTGTTGTCACAAATTCATATATATTTTTGGGGTCAAAGTTAATCTGACTATAAATATCAATTAGATTTGAAAGATCATCATCTTTTTTTGAAGCTCCAATTATTAAACCACTATTTACAAAACCTGGAGCTTCCATTCCCCATACACTTTTATATTTACAAAATCTATCAAGAGGCTTTAACAGTTTAGCATCTGTATCAAAATAAAACCCACCATTTTGATATATAACTACTAATCTAATTAAGTCGCTTGCAAATGCCCAATTTCTACTTTCATATGCGCATTTGATAAATGTAAAACGATTTATATCAAAATTTTTTTCATCCACTTTGATGATATCAAAATCAGGATTATTTTTCTTCCAGCTTTTTATGTTGTTCTTTTCAGCATTTCCTAAAGGCTTATCACCAATCCATACATAATAAATTCTTTTTGGTATCATTACTTTCTCCATTTCAAAAATATTAAAAAGCGAATACATTACAATATCGTTAAAAACACTAACAATATAATACAACTAAGAAAAGGCATTATAAAAATGTACAATCGAATCAGACTAAAGATTAAAACAAAAAAATTCTAATTAAACTACCTCTCATAAATATATATAAGTCTACTTTTTACGAATTAGTTTTTTTAATGATTATTACCATCATAATGAATCCAAGAAGGAAAAAAAGCAAGTAATGCAAAAGAAATTGCAAAATTTGTTTGCATATTAACTAACAGTGCCTCACTAAATCCCGAAATCTCCAAAGATATCATAAAAGCAAGAAGCAAAAATTGTTTATTTTTAAGCAAGCGGAAATTTGCAAACACTAAACCTAACACTATTACAGACAATATAAAAATTCCATAAACAAAACCAATATAAATATAGGATCCATCTAAAGTTCCATTAAATATTCGATCATCAATTTTTAAATTACTAAAAAGTTGAAGAGTGTAATGACTTGAATAATAGCTCCATATGTTTAATCTACCAGATGTAATCTTATCAAGCATATTTAACCAATTTGATGAGAGAGAACTATAGTGAGAAGCAGCCCAAAAAGAGAACCAAGCTGTAATTATTGGCAAGACTACTATCATTATTTGAACTATTTTCCATTTGGTAATGATCTTCTTAAAATAGAATACGAGTAAAAGAAATATTAAAAAGAATAAAGCTGTATAATCTTTGAAGTAAAAAACATTAACACAAATAACAAATAGTAAAAAGAAGACTTTATTACACTGCCAGTGAAGACTAAATGATTTTCCATTAAAAGAAATTAATAAATATACAGATAAATATGTTAACAACATTGCAAAGGGATTCTCATTAATAAATCCAAAAGTTAAAATATTTGTTAAATTATCATGCATTGGAGTTATTCCAGAGATTCCTGTTATAAATCCAACAATTAATTGTACAATAGTGACAATGGTGTATATGGATATAACATTGTTAAAAGATATATACATTAAGGCCAAAGCAAAACTGACTGCACTGAACACAAAAGAAGACTTGGTAAAAAATATTAAAAGAAAAAGAAAACAGATATATATATAATCATAAACAATAAAAGTTTTAAAAAGATCAAAAAGCAAACTAATAAAAAAAATCGCTAAAACTATAAAGAAACTCAAATGAGTCAGAGTTGACAGATGATTATAATTAATATTTGTTACGCAAGCATCACTGGCAATCAAGAAAGTTAAAATTCTTTTGTACAATTTATCAGTAGTAAAAGCCATACTTCTTCTCCATAACAGAAATGACTACAATAAAATAAAGTCTAAATAATTTAGTAGAAAAAATCAATTTACTTTTGCTTTTTATTCTTATCGTTTTGACTCCATGTATAGTTTGAAATTATCTTAAGATATTTGTCTTTACAGTCGTCGAAAGAACCTACTACTCTACATGGTATACCAACTGCTACAGAATTATCAGGAATATCTTTAGTAACAATACTTCCACTTCCAATAACAACATTGTTGCCTATGTTCACATCATAAAGAATAGTAGATTCTGAGCCAATAAATACATTGTCACCAATATTAATTTTACCAACCCTTGTCGGTAACTCAGATTGATTAATATCATTAAAAACAAAGGGTATAATGTCATGATTAATAAAATGGACATTAGAAGCAACCTTTACATTATCACCAAAAGAGATTAAATATGGTTCCGTGCCAAAATTAAATGGCTGAAAATAACAATTTTTACCCTGCTTATGAAAATAATGGATCGATTTGAAGAATTTTGTTCTTCTGTTTGCTCCCATAATCGCTAAGAAAAGTAAAAAAAGCTTTCTTGGCATGCTAATACACCCTCCAATATTAATTAAATTAACTTTTCTATAAATACAAATATGCACGTATAACTCTTAAAGCTGTAAATAATCCACTTTTGTAACAAATAATATTTAATATCAATATGAGATACTTTAATATTTTTTATTCTCAGTAGTATTTCGTCAATATATTTATCATAATCATTTTTATTGCTAGATAAGATTATTTGATTTAATAAATTTATGTTGATCCTTAGTTGATAATAGTGTAAATTGTCAATAAAATTAGGTAATGTGAGTTTAGAAACATACCGTTTAATTTCATTAGGCACATCTAATAAAATCAACTTGTCTTTATTAAAGTCAGAATTTAATATACTTCCTGTTCTTTGCCTGTAGTAGTATAATTTCGCATCAGTTACAACAACTTTATTAGAACGTAAAGCAAGTTTATAAGTAGTTAAACTGTCTTCCATTAATTTACCTGAAGGATATAATATTCCTTCAAACAAAGAAGAAGAATACAATTTACCACATGCATAAGTCTTAAATTGTCCGAAACGAAGTATATCATTAAAAGCCGATTCAGATGTTTTTAAATCAACTTTTTCATTAAAATCAAATTCCTTAATAAGTTCTTGTGGCTTCAAACATAAATTACATTGAACCAGTTCGGAATTGTTTTTTTGGGCTAGTTCAACTAAATGAGAAAGATAAAAAGGAGACACATAGTCATCTCCATCAACAAAGGTTATATATGTACCAGAACTATACCTTATACCAACATTTCGAACATCTGCCAAACCACTATTGACTTTTTCAATAATTTTAATTCTGGAGTCCTTTGTTGAAAAATAACGGCATATTTTACCTGAATCATCCTGAGATCCATCATTTACTAAAAGTAATTCAAAGTTTTTATACACCTGTTTTAAAATACTTTTTATACAGTCTTCTAAATAATCACTAACATTATACACAGAGACGACAATACTAACTAGTGGTTGATTATTTTCTTTTTTGGGCTTCATTATTTATCCTTAATCATTAATGTTTTTAACAATTTTATTTATAGCATTGGTTAAATACCAGCCGTTAATGACTTTATTTTTAATAACATCAACGTGTTTAATATACATATGATAATCTTCAACTGTTAAATCGTTAAAAATCTTGTCAAGCTCATCTAAACTAGAGATTACAAGCCCTAACTTGTTTTCTTTTACAAATCCTGCAATAGCTGAATTGCTCCACACAACAACTGGAATTCCACTTGACAAATATAATGAAAACTTGTACGGATTATTAAACTGGAGATATTTTCCAAAGGATCCGTTACAAGTTTGCGTACTACTGCCATCCCAAACTAGCCCAAATCCATTATTTAACAGAGACGGCAATCTATCAGCTGGCACCATACCTTTATATAAAATCGTTTGACTATTATCTGTTAAGTCTTTAGAAACATGATTACCATATAAAATGAAGCTATAATTATTAATAGTTAGCTTCTTTAATTTATAAATATACCCAGCTTTATGCTTCGATAAATTCCCTGCTATAAGCACTCTCCTGAAATTAGGATCTTCTCTGTTTAAAGTATTATTATCATTAATAAGATAATCAAAAACATTAAGTAAGTATATTTTATTCTCACTAACACCTTTCGAAATAAGATAGTGTTTCATTGATGTGTTGTGGGCAATTACGAAATCAAACATATTGATAAAACTGTATTCTTGAACAAAATAATTATAGTAAAGCTTTGTAAAGATATCCCCATTGCGTAAACTATTTAAATCATGTATCAAAAGAATTGTTTTAATTGATTTCGCGGCAGTAATTTTTTTTATAATTTTGGAAAAACGAAAAGCTAAAATATCCCAGGGGTACTGGACAACTAACAAGGAATGGGGTTTGATACTATTCAAATAATCGGCAAGTTGCTTTTGAATTATATTCAAGCCTCTAAACAATTCTTTCCTTTTACTCTTTAAGTTGATATTAATAGTTAGCTCTTTAAAACCCAAATTGCGTAAAATGATTTTAGAATCAGTTCGTGCTTTCGAAGCACTATTATGGGTAAGCGGATTATTTACATCAAGCATATATCGCATATGATTAACCTTTCACAATACTATATGTGTAATAAATTTAGACACATAAAAATTTTTATCAAGAATTCTGCTAAAGAAAAAATATTTAACATATCCAAAATTCTTTTCTAAAATTGGTTTAAATAATGGGTTTTCATTATTATGAAGTTTTTTCTTCATTTCAATGAATGTTTTTTTATCATTTGAGTTTGCTGCAACAATCATTGTTATCAAAACATAATATTTTATTCTGAAATCAAAATAATTTTTCCAGTAATTACTTTTTTTACATAATGAATCCATTGAAAACCGCAAATATTTAGAAGATTGAATAAACTTTTTATAATGTTCAACATTTTTATATGACGAAGACATTGAATCCTGGCCAACACGATAATTGTAAAGATGATCTGTAGTGTAAACTGGGTTTTTTGCTTCAAGCAAACATTTTATATATGCTTCATCAAAACATTTTAGAAATAGATTTCCAATATCCAATCTATCTAAAAGATCTTTGCTAACCATTTTATTCCACGGTTGAGAATTACGTTCAACAAATGTTACATCTACTTTACCATTATATTTTCTAAACCATTTTTCTTTTGTTTTAATCTTGTGTGGAAAGAAATTATAATCACAATAAGCTAAGTCACTATTATGCTGAATTACTAACCTATAAAGTATTTTTAAAAAATCAGGTTCCACATAATCATCAGCATCAACCCAACATATATAATCTCCCTTTGCCTTGCTGAGTCCAAACTTTCGAGTTTCAAACAAACCCTTATTATTTTGATGAAAGACAGTAAAATTACTGTATTGATTTTCAAAATAATTGCAAATTTGCACTGAACCATCTGTTGATCCATCGTTAATAATTAAAACCTCATAATCATCTTTTAAAAAGTTTTGATTCACCAAGGAGTATAAACACTTACGCAAAAATTTTTCCTGATTATATACTGGAACAATAACTGTTACTTTCACGTTAACCCATCTTTCATTTAAACAACCCTTTATCTAGCACCATTACCGGTGAAAATAATTTGGAAAGTTTCAATAGCAATTTTTAAATCAAAAGCCATTGAATAATGTTCGATATAATAATTATCCAGCTTACATTTTTCGTTTGGCTTAAGATCATATCCACCATGAATTTGTGCGTAACCAGTCAATCCAGGAATAATACGTAAACGCTTTGGAAAATCATGCCATTTTGCAGAAAACTGCTCCGTTAATACAAAACGTTCAGGGCGGGGTCCAACTAAGCTCATATCACCCTTAATGATATTCCAGAATTGTGGTAATTCGTCTACTCGTGTTTTACGCATAAACTTGCCAACTGGAGTAACCCGCGGATCATTCTTCTTGGCCCAAACTGCACCTGTCTTTTTTTCTGCATCATTACGCATTGAACGCAGCTTCGTAATCCGAATTGGTTTCCCCATGTAACCAACCCGCTCTTGATGGAAAAATACTGGACCAGGTGATGTCAGTTTAATTAATACAGCAAAAACAGCAATAATTGGAAGACTAATGATGCCGAAAATAGTGCCAAAAATGATATCGCAAATACGCTTGCCAATCAATTTTGACTGTGGAATTGGCTTGCCAATCATTGACATAAACTCATAATTTTTACTATCACTAGCTAACTGATTAACCTCTTGCATGTTAATGTTAAGCCCCCCTATTTTATTTATTCACCATAAGTGCTCCAATAATTCTTCAAGCCGGATTCTAATGTCCATTTTGGTTTAAAACCTAAAGATTGGAGTTTGGTGACATCAGCACGTGATTTACTAATATCGCCATTTCGACTATCTTTCTTCTCCATCTTTAACTGAGAATGAGCGATTTTTTCATAGGTTCTGATGACCTCGCTTAAAGAAGTCTCCATGCCATTAGCAACGTTATAGACATCAGGTTCAGGTGCTTTATCAACAATTGTTAAAAGTGCGTTAACAACATCATCTACGTAAATAAAATCCCGAGTTTGCGAGCCATCACCATATAACGAGAAAGTCTTTCCGCTATTAAGACAGTCCGTAATGATGGATAAAACACCAGAATAAGGCGATTCCGGATTCTGCCGTGGTCCATAAACGTTGAAGAACCTGACCGCCACAGTAGGCATATCATACAACTGACCATAATCGATGGTGTATCTTTCAGATGAATATTTATCGATTGCGTATGGTGTCAGTGGTTGGACATGTGAGCTTTCCTTTTTAGGAAAATCAGGCAAGTTGCCATAAACAGCAGCGGAAGATGTAAACAGGAATCTCTTGAGTGGTAAATGCTGAGTTCTTAAATAGTCGAGAGTGTCGACCACTGATTCTTGATTAATTTGGTGAGTTGCCATCGGGCGTTCAACTGAATCCGCCACACTGGCAACGGCAGCTAAATAGTAAATGTAATCGAATCGTCCTTTTGATAGCAAATTATGCATGAATCCGTGGTCACAAACATCATGTTCGTAAAAAGTGACATCAATATCAGCAATATTTTTCCGTTTGCCCATCGACAAATCATCAACAATTGTAACATTATCACCATTGGCAACAAGCTTATGAGCAAGATTTGAACCGATGAAACCAGCTCCACCGGTAATTAAAACATTTGACATATTAAGTCTCCTTATTTTATTGGCACAATAATTGCAAAAAATTGCTAATTGTTTAAAATTTGTTAAAAATCAGGTCAGCATTAATATTGACATTTTAGAAAAACCAAAAACGTTTCTTCCGCTTAAACTTACTAATCCGATTTGCTGGCACGTTATCACCGTTGATGATCAAGCGTGCATTGGCTTGATAACGGTCTGCCAGCTGATCGCCATATTCTCGACGCATCTTCTGGAAAGCCTGCCGCATCTCATACTTGCGACCCGGTAAGTGGTGAGCATCAGATGCAAAGACATAGCCTTGACCATGCTCGATGATCTGTTTACTGAAGCGTTCAACCTTTTTACCAAAGGTCCCAACGTAGGAACTAGCGGTAATCTGTGATAGGCAGCCCTTGCTTAAGAGCTGATACAACAACTCCGGCCGCTGCATGATCATCGTGTTTCGTTCTGGATGGACGATCACCGGCGTGATGCCACGCTCCTGTAACTTAAAAATCATCTGCATGGTGTAGTGAGGAACGTCGTTGTCAGGAAATTCCAGCATCAAGTAGCGGCCACGCGCATCGGCAAAAAGAATGTCATCGTTATCCAAAGCATGAATCAATTGGCCATTGATCCGTACTTCTTGCCCTGGGAAAACCGTCAAAGGAATATCATGAGCTTTCAATTGCTCTTGAAACTCCTTGGTTTCCCTGAGAACATCCTTCTTGTGGTTAATGTAGTGACCATTCATATGGTGTGGCGTGAGCAAGGAATGGGTAACACCATTAGCGACTGCTTGCCGTGCCAAATCCAGTGAAATGTCCATACTCTTTGAGCCATCGTCCACTCCTGGTAAAAGATGGCAGTGCAAGTCAATCATCATCGTGCTCACTTCTTCCCGTTTGAGTCATCATCATCGCCATAGCCGTATCCATAACCATAGCCATAGCCGTATCCATAGCCGTAGGCGCCGTCTCCACTGTTGACATCGTTCATCACAAAGCCCAGCAGATTAGCTTTGGCCATCTTCATCAGCTGGACACAACGTCGAACGGCATTCTTTTGGGCAACCCCCTGGCGAACGACCAAAATCACCCCATCGACCCGGCCAGCCAGAATCTGGGCATCGGTAACCTGCAACATCGGCGGTGCGTCGACAACAACCACGTCAAAGTGATTTTCCAGCACTTTCAACAGCTGATTCATGCGACCAGAGTTGAGCAATTCTGAAGGGTTTGGTGGAATTGGACCAGAGGTGATGACTTCAAGGTTTTCAATGCCGCTCGGCCGAACAACATCGCCCAATTCGAATTCACGTTGACGGCTAGCCAAAACCGTAGATAGTCCAATCGTATTGTTCAAATTGAAAGTTGCATGAGCCGTTGGTCGCCGCATGTCGGCATCAACCAGGACAACTTTCTTACCTTGTTGGGCCCAGGCAACTGCCGTGTTGGCAGCAACCGTTGACTTCCCTTCAGAAATAGAAGAAGAAGTGAAGGCCAAAGTTTTCATTTCCTTATCAACGGCCATAAATTCCACGTTAGTCCGGACAGTTCGGAACTGTTCCGAAATCGGGCTCTTCGGGTGGGCAGCAACGATCAGACGAACCCCATTACGCATAGAATCCGTCGAAACTTTTGGTTTACGATGAAATAATGACATTCTGCTCACTCCTTTCTAAATCCGGCGGTAAGGGTTATTTTCCCGCGTCCGTTCTTCTGGTTGTTCATTTTGGTAAGAATGTTCAGCACTCATTTCAAAGTGAGAAATCTGGCCAAGATTAGATAGGTTTAAGTCGTTGGTCAGGAAATCAACATCCCGAACTGTCGTATTGAGCATGTCGCGGATGATGATCCAGGCAATGCTGATGATCAGGCCCAGGATTGCACCACCCAAGAAGAAGAGCTTATTGCTTGGGAATGATTTACCCTTTGGTGCAGAAGCGCGTGACACAATAGTAACGTTGTTGATGGTCATCATAGTCTTAATCTTACGCTTGAAGACACCAGCTACTGCATTGGCAATGGCAGCGGATTCTTCCGGATCACCAGTCGTGGCAGTCAGTGAAAACACTTGTGAATTTTGCTGCGTTGAAACCTTCAAATGGTCTTGCAGCTCATCAGCACTCACCTTGTAAGATTGACCATTGTTTTTGTAAACTGCCGGCTTAGCAGCACGCACCAGGTGACGACGGCCTAAAGAATCACGACGGTAGACGGCCTTCTTAGCAGGCCGCACCATCGTCCGTGGGTTGCGTAAATTACGTGATGCTTCGTTTAAGATCACCGGGTTGGTGATGATATCCTTGTAGGTATTAACCATTTGGACGTCGGCCTGCTGTGTGTTATTAATCTGCATGTTGTTAGCGTGCCGCTGGTTAACTAGGATTTGTGTCGTAGCTTGGTAGCGTGCTGGAATCACAAACATAGCCAGCAGTAAAGCTACTACTGCGCAAGCCACAGTAGTGATGACGATCCCCCACACGTGTTGGCGCAGGAGTGACATCAATCTTCGTAAGTCAATCGTGTTTTCCATGTTTTCTCCTCAATAATTAATCATTTGAATTAGTTGTGTTATTTGGAATCTTCAATTCATTGTGCAGCAGCTGGGTAACGCGAGTCTTCTCACCGTTGCTGACAACTTCGAAGTCCTGTCCACCGATCTCGGCACCATGACCTTGAACGTGATCGGATTGAACATTCCGCGTGGCTTTCCGATAGTTGAAGGCCAACGCCCGCATATCAGAAAACTTCATATCAGTCTTCATGGAACTGCCCATCGAAGACATGAACTGGTGATTCAAGACAGTCTTGTAAGAAATTGACTTCTTTAACAAGCTGGCAATGATTAAACGTTGTCGCGTCTGCCGTCCGTAGTCACCCTGCGGATCTTCGTGACGCATCCGTGAGAATGCCAGCGCCTGCTTACCATTCATGTGATAGGTCTGCCCCTTCTTAAAGGAGTAGCCACCGTATGAGAAGGTCAGCGGTGAAGTGACGTTGACACCACCAACATGGTTGATGGCTTTTTCCAGGCCGCCCATATTTACTAATAGGTAGTAATCAATTGGAACATTGAAGTACTTCTGAACGGTATTGATGGTTTCTTTCGTGCCGCCAAAAGCATATGCCGCGTTGATCTTAGCTGGTGAATACTGCGGATAATCAGGCAAGTTCACCTTCATATCACGTGGGATCGAAACGATCGTCGTCTTGTTAGTTTGTGGATTGATCGTCATAACCATGATCGTGTCGGTCCGTCCCTTATAGGAACGGCCCAGTGCCCCGGTATCAGTACCCAATAGTAAGATGGAAACCGGCTTTTTCTGCCGCAATACCTTGGAAGCATTCCGGTTTCTAATAGCGCCCGTCGAATTGTACATCTCGGACGTTGTGACGTGCAGGTTATGCCATGCAAGGCCAACAAAAATCACCAAAACCAGGATCAATGCACCTAAGATGGAGAAGAAGACGCGCTTAGCAATCTTTCGCCCTCTGTGATGATGATGGTGGTGGTGATGGTGATGATGACGATGCGGAACTATTTCTTTGTTTGGTTCGTCTTTATCTAAATTCATAATAAAGCCTCAAATCGATTGTTTGGTTTTTGATCATTAGCATTATATGAAGTTTCTGCGAATTTCGCAACCTGTCAAATGCCTTTAAAGCAGTAATTCACCCCCCCCATTTAGCAATTGACAGATCAAATATGAATATTTTATGACTTGATTAGGCCTAAAAATGCGTATTAATGCAAAAATTGACACTTTCAGGCATAATTTATAATGTGGTAATCTTGATTCAAATTAATTTTCAAATGTAGTGATCGCTCGATTGAAATTTAAAAATATCAATCGATAAGTAATCGCTAACAAAAAAACTAGCAGCTCCTTTTCAGAACTGCTAGTTGACTTTCTTCCTATTAATACATCAAAGTTATGCCATCGGTTGATGCTGGGACTTAGCAACCTTCTTTAAATCAGTGACGTACTCACGCGTTGCTTCGTTCATCACATAGGCCACGTCGATATGTAGCAAGTGCTCATAGGTCCACCAGTCGCTGACGACAAAGGCATGCTCCGCGCCAGCCACTGCTACAATCCCGTTGTTACTGGCATAATCATTGAGCGACTGATCAAGCTTGGTGACGTCCAGCTTATCCTTCCAGTCACCCAACTGATCCATCGGCAGGGTGTACTCAAAGGCCATCACGCCTTTGCCCCAAACATCAGCCACCTGCTCAGAGGTCTTTACTTCTAACTGGTCATCCCCCAGCAACTGGCGCAGGCAAGATCGGACCGCCGTGTCGGTCGTGTCCCGGGCCCGATTCCGCAACATGATAGTAGCGCGGTTAACCAGCAAACGGTGAATGGTGTAGTAAATCAGTCCAATAATCAAGAGGACCGCAATAATTGTCATGACAATACTCATAGTGTCCAACTCCAAGCTTTATGAAAACCTTTTATTCTTCTTTTAGGATACCACACGGTAAATACCACGACAATTGTTCCTAGTTGTGATAGAATAATATGTTGATTGATTAAGAATAATGATGTGAGGAGTTTGAAAATGACTTTTAAAGTTTATTATCAACCAACTAAGACCGCCACGCCACGTCGGGAAAACACACACGTCCTTTACATGGAAGCTGATTCAGAAGCTGAGGCACGGCAAACTGTCGAAAACAAGACTGAATACAGCATCGAATTCATCGAACTCCTCGATGAAAAATCCTTAGAATTTGAAAAAAAGGACCCGAACTTTAAGATGACTAAGTTCTAAGGCTGCTTTATCAGATCTACCGGGGACAAGCAGTCCCCGGTTTTTTCATGTGTTGCCCTAATAATAATGGAGAGGAAGGAAATGGCCGTGCACTTTACGGTAATTGTCAACAGAATCGCCGGCTCCGGGCGCGGACTGCAGGTGTGGAAACAAATTGAACCACAATTGCAGCAGCAAGGCATTGATTACACCGCCCACTTCACCCGCTACGCTGGTCACGCGACCTATATGACGCGTAAATTGCAAGAACAACGTCGCGGCCAGGTCGATGCCGAAGCAGTTCTGGTTATCGGTGGCGATGGCACCCTCCATGAGGCGTTGAATGGCTTAATGGGGCCCCGCGACCCCTACGACGAGCGTCTGCCACTGGCTTATATTCCAGCGGGGACGGGTAACGACTTCGCTCGGGGCTTTGGCTTGTCGCAAGATCCGCAAAAAGCCTTACAACAAGTTCTGTCTGCTCAGCATGCCTACAAAACCTGCATTGGGGAATATGAAGAAGCCATCAAGGGTGAACATGCCTACTTCCTCAATAACGTCGGCATCGGCTTTGATGCCGCCATTGTCAGTCGGACGAACGCCTCGAAAGCCAAAAAGCGACTTAACCACGCCCACGTCGGCTCGATGTCGTATCTTGCTAACGCGATCAGCGTCCTCTATAACCAACAACCGTTCACTTTAATGGTAGAAAACGGTCGGCACCACGACCTCTACCCCAAAGCGTACATGGTCATTGTCAGCAATCATCCCTTCATCGGCGGTGGTTTTCGAATTGCTCCGGACATGTCAGTTGATGAAGACCAGCTGGAATTACTGGTTGCTGAACGGCGCGGCTGGCCACTGACTGCCATGCAGTGTTGGAAATTTGCCCGGGGATCACTTGCGCGTTCGCGCTACGCCCACGTTTACCGGGGCAAAAAGCTGCACTACTCAACCTCTTCGCTGGAATTTGGCCAGACGGACGGCCAAGAGATGGGCAACCGCTTTGTCGACATCAGTTTTAAGACGGAACACTATCCGTTTTGGATGGTACCGGAAAAGTAAAAAAATGGTTGGGACACAAATCCCAACCATTTTTCTTTGAAAACTAAAACACCAATAATTGCAATGTCATCCTACTTTACCGTCCCGGCAAAGCTTGGCATGAAGTACTGGCTGATCGACTGGATCTGAACGTTCTCACCAGGTTGTGGTGCAGCCACGTACTGGTTATTGCCGATGTAAATCGCCGTGTGGTAGGTAGCGCCGTGCTGGCCCCAGAACAGAAGGTCCCCAGCTTGTGCTTGGGAAACCGGATGCTGGTTAACGCAGCTTTCCAGCGATACCGTGTAGTGTGGCAATTGCTTGCCAGTGGCATGAGCGTAGACGTAGTCAACCAAGCCGGAGCAATCCATCCCGCTGAGGCTGTTGCCACCCCAAACGTAAGGAATGTTGCTGTTAGCTAACTTCACAGCCAATGAGACAACAGAACCACTTTGCAGATCAGAGCTGTTGGAAGCAGCAGAAGTGCTTTGGCTGGTTGCCTGACTAGTCTGTTGAGATTGGGCCTGACTTGGCTGAGCAGCCGTTGACTGTGCTGACTGACTGACAGGAGCCTGAGCCGACTGAGTGTTTGCGGTGCTTGCAGTCTGGTTAACTTGCGCAGACTGACTAGCAACACTGGCAGTTTGGCTAACCTGCGCAGTTTGGGTGGCAGCACTAGCAGTTTGGCTGGTTTGAACAGTCTGTGTGGCTGACTGGGCTGGTACTTCAACGAAGGAAGTACCAAATAATTGTGACCAGTTAGCTGCGTTATTAGTCTGGCTCGCCTGCACATTCAACGTCTGCGTGTTTTGGGCGGAGCTAGCAGCAACGGATTGAGCCGGAGCTGCGGAAGCAGTTGATGTGGCAGCACTAGCACTCTGGGCAGCAGGTTCAGCATTTTCATCTGCTGCAGCCGGCTGTTGGGCTACTTCTTGACTTTGGGCATCTTGGCTGGCGCTGGCAACTGTGCTGTCACTAGTCAGTGATTGAGCAGCAGAACTGGCAGCAACATCTGATGTCGCAGCTGAAGAAGCAGCAGGAGCATCACTGCTTGCAGTCGATTGTGACTGGGCAGGTGCTACAGACTGGACTGGAGCTTCAGATGAAGCAGCAGCTTCGCTAGCTGTAGCGGCACTGACTGGTGCCTGGCTGGCAGCAGGTTGTTCACTCACTGTCGTCTCCGGTTGAACTGCCACCGTGGCGTTTTCAGTTGGTACAGCGACTTCTTCAGTAGGCGCAACCTGCGTGTCAACTGCTGGCGTCACTGATTCTGCTGCATCAGCGTTGACAGCTAACTGCTGACCAACGTAAATCAGGTCATTATTCAAGTGGTTCCAGGTCTTCAGTTGAGCAACGGTGACGTGGAAACGCTTGGCGATTCGACTCAAAGTGTCACCCTTCTGGACCGTGTACAGTCCTTGTTGTGACAATGATTGATTCAAATTAGCAGCAGTTGGCAATTGCAACTGTTGACCAGCAAAGATCAAGTCAATACTATTACTTACGCGGTTAATTGATGGATTAGCCTGTTCAATTTTGGTGGTTGATAAACCCTCGCGTTGGGCAATCCCCCATACTGTATCGCCTGTTCCGACATTAACAGCCTTAGCTCCGGCTGTGACAGTCGAAACTGCCAGCAAGCCCAGTGCCGAGAATGAACCGAGCAGTAAAGATCGGTGAACCTTGGACTGTTTTCTTGCTGGTTTGGCAAGTTTGTTCATCATTAAACACCCTCTTTAATTCATGTCGCAACTCAAATGACACAATGAGTCACGCTAAAATTAAGATTATCATTATCGACAACGCTTGCACAGCGAACAGGTGGTCGATTTTGCAAAACGATAACTATCGAAGCAAAAAAAGAGCATCAGAACGGCTTTTTTAACGAGTCATAACAGTTATTAAGATTCTTTTAAAATAATTAAATTCGGTTCAACTTTGAACTTTAGTTAAAGAATTTATTAATAATCATCCTAAAATCGTTTTTCTACTTCTGTCTTGTTAAAATAGTTTTAATGAGATAAAGGGAAGTGGGAACATGGTCAATCTTTATTACCACACTAACGATCCGTCAAACCGTAAGGCCGTGAAATGGCTTAGTGGGCACGGCCTCGCAATTCATATGCGTAATCTGGAAAAAGAGCCGCTCAGTGTGGCCGAAATCCAGCAGTTATTGGCATTGTCCCTCAACGGTACGGATGACCTGATTTCCAAACGTTCCCGCGAAACCAAAAAACTGAAGATGGATCGTGATACCGTCACGATTAACGAACTCACCGCCGCCATTCAAACGAGTCCCCACATTCTAAAGAATCCGATTATCTTCAACGATCGCAAAATGGTGACGGGCTTTGACAAGGAAAAGATGGGCATCTTCATCCCCCAAACCCAGCGTCAAGACGAGCTCACCTCCCTTTTCAGGAAGCTGAAATTAAAGTCCCACCATCACGGTAAGATTAAATTAGCATAAACGCAAAAAAGCAGGAGTCAGCGATGGCTCCTGCTTTTATTATGGAAAACTTCACTATGCAGTCTTAGCTGTGAGACGTGCGGATCGTAAGTGAACTTTGTTCAGTAGCAACGACGAAGTGACGACCGAAACGGAAGAAAAGGCCATCGCGAGAGCCGCCAGCTCAGGGCTTAGCTGCAAGCCCCAGCCCACAAAGAGGCCAGCAGCGATTGGCACCCCAATCAGATTGTAAATCAACGCCCAGAAGAGGTTGAGTTTAATGCGACTAAAGGTCTTCTTACTCATTTCGATAGCTTGAAGGACGCCAACCAGGTCATTTTTGACCAGCACGATGTCGCCAGATTCGACCGCAATTTCGGTGCCCTTGCCCATGGCGATGCCAACATTGGCCATCGTCAAGGCGGGTGCATCATTAATTCCATCCCCGACAAAAGCAACTTTTTGCCCGTCCTGTTGCAATGCTGCAACGTGATCGGCTTTTTCGTTGGGCAGCACATTAGCAATGACGTGGTCGATACCGACTTCACTAGCGATTTGCCGGGCAACTCGTTCATTATCACCCGTCAGCATCACCGGCTCGATACCCGCGTTCTTCAATTCGTCCATTACCATCTTTGATGATGTACGCGGTGTATCCTGGATAGCAATCAAACCGATCACCTGATTGGCCCGACCAACCATAATCACGGTCTTGGCTTCGTTTTGCAACTTAGTAGCTGCAGTCTTCATTTTACTGTCGAGAGCCGAACCTGCCAAACGCGCGTTACCCACAAAGATTGGTTTACCGTCTATCGTGCCGCGCAGGCCCTGGCCTGAGATGTTTTCAAAGTCACTTACTGATGCTGGTGACACTCCATCCTTTTTAGCAGCCCGCTGTACCGCCTGGGCCAGGGGGTGATCAGAATCTGCTTCCAGGGCATTGGCAAGGGTCAAAACCTGATTGCGATCCCCGATCACGTCAGTGACGACCGGTTGGCCAGCAGTAATGGTCCCGGTTTTATCAAAAACAATCGTCTTCACATCGTTCATTTCTTGCAGAGCCTGGCCGTTTTTAATCAGGACCCCCATACGGGCAGCGCGACCAGTCCCCACCATCAGAGCAGTCGGCGTTGCCAGACCGAGTGCACAAGGACAAGCCACTACCAGTGTGGC
Source organism: Limosilactobacillus sp. (assembly GCF_040772465.1). GTDB lineage: Bacteria > Bacillota > Bacilli > Lactobacillales > Lactobacillaceae > Limosilactobacillus. Next base: position 304,595 of record NZ_JAXGYB010000002.1, read on the forward strand.
AACCGCAAAGAGCATCGCTTTGGTAGCTGGAACCCCAATCAAAGCATCCCAAACGACAAAGGTAATGATCGCGATAATCAAGATAGTGGGCACAAAAATACCCGAAACACGGTCGGTCAACTTCTGGATCGGTGCATGACTGGTCTGTGCCTGCTTAACCATCTGGACGATTTGCGCCAACATTGTATCCTGGCCAACTTTGGTAGCCTTAACCGTTAGAGCACCGTTGAGATTGATCGTTGAACCGACGACTTCATCACCAGTAGCCTTTTCCACCGGCATGCTTTCGCCAGTAACCATCGATTCATCAACGGAACTGGCGCCCTTTGTGATTACTCCGTCAACCGGCACCTTGGCTCCTGGTTTGACGACCATCAAGTCGCCCACTTGCACCTGGTCAAGTGGAACGCGGACGGTCTTGCCACCGCGAATGACATCGGCAGCTTTGACCTGCAGACCTACCAGCTTCTTCAGAGAATTAGTGGCTTGCCGGTGCGATTGTTCTTCCAGCATATCGCCAAGCATGACGAAAACCGTGATAAAGGCAGCACTCTCAAAATAAACGTCACGACCTGTCGCCATGGCAAACAGGCTATAAAAGTATGCCACCCCGGTACCGACAGCCACTAACGTATTCATATTGGCGTTGTGCTGCAGAAAAGCACTCCGCGCACTTTGCCAGTATGGTAAGGCCCCGATCAAAATGATCAGCGTCGTGGTGACCAGCGCAATCCAGGAATATCCCGGCATCATCCAGTGAAAGAGCATCCCCACCATCTGGATAAATAGTGGCAACGCTAGGACCAGACAGATCCAAAAACGCTGGGTACTAGTAAGGTGTTTCATCACTTGACGACCACCTTCCCGTGAAACATGTCCATTCCGCAAGCGTAGTTGATTTCCCCGGCCTTGTCGGTTGGGATGTTCACTTCCGTGTAACGCTGCTTTGTCAGGTCCTTATTCACGCCCAGCGAATCAAAGACGACGTGCGAAAGGCAAGCCGTAGAATCTTGCATGTCGAACTTGATCTTAGCCGGGACGCCCTTCTTGAGAATCACCGTCTGGGGAGAGTAGCCACCCTTCACAACGACAGTTGATTCCTGGCTACCATTCTTAATTTGAGATTGACCAGTTGTTGTTTCGTGCTTGCCAAAGAACCACCAGAGCAAAGCGATGATCAAGATGATGCCAATGATTAGAGTCAAAATTTGTGTCATGATGAAGCCTCCGTTGATGTGTGTTCTTTTTCGTTTACGTTTGTAAACCTTACGATGATTAGTTTAGGACTTACGTTTACAAATGTCAACGTAAAGAGAACAAAAAACACCGACAGAACTTACTCCTGTCAGTGCTTATTTCACACAATGAATCGCTATTATTAAGCTTTTTCAATATCCATCGTTCCATGGAAGAGCGAATCGATCGACTGGTGATTGTGGTTGCGTACCATTGCTTCCTTCAACAAAGTAGCCACGGAAATGACACGCAGCTTATCGATCTGCTTTTCTTCAGGAATCTTGATTGTATCAGTAACGACCAGGCGCTTCAGTGGTGACTGTTCGATGATATCAGTGGCGTTAGCTGAGAAAACAGCATGCGTGGCAGCAGCATAAATGTCCAGTGCACCGAACTTCTTCAGAACCTTGGCACAAGCAGACAGCCGCGTTCCAGTATCAACGATATCATCAACGATGATACAATTCTTGCCTTTGACATCGCCGATCACCGTATCAGCAAAATCATCATCTTCCTGCTGACCTTCGTGCTTGCTATCATCACGGTTGTCGACGATGGCAATCGGTACGTTGATGAATTCGGCAAATTTACGAGTCAATGAAACCCCCGCATGATCAGGAGCAACCAGCACAACGTTGTCCGTCAACTGGTGTTGGATAAAGTATGAAGCTAACAGCGGTGCCGCAATCAGGTGGTCCACCGGAATATCGAAGAATCCTTGAACCTGCGAAGCGTGAAGGTCAATGGTGATCAGCCGGTTGATCTTGTCCATCTCTAATAAGTTAGCCACCAATTTAGCCGTAATTGGTTCACGTGAACGGGCCTTGCGATCCTGACGAGCGTAACCATAGTAAGGCATCACGACGTTGATTTCCGCTGCACTAGCACGCCGCAGAGCATCAACCATAATCAGCAGTTCCATCAAGTTAGTGTTAACCGGATCGGAAACGGACTGGATAACGTAAACTTCACATCCCCGGACACTATCCTCAATCTCTACCGAAATTTCGCCGTCAGCGAAGTGACTGACCTTGCATTTATTGAGTGGCAGGCCCATCTTATCGGCCACTTTGCTAGCCAATTCTGGGTTGGAATTCAACGCAAATAAGCGAACTTTATCGGCATTTTCAATTGTACTCATTTTTTTGCTCCTCACCATGACTGGGTAATTTAGATTACGCTACTATTGTATCATCTTTCATCCTTACTGCGGCAAGAGATCGCGGAAAGACTCAATTCTTTTTGAAGTCGACCGGTGTCAGGTCACCCATGCCGATCATCGGATCAATTTCTTGGTTCTTAACCATCTCGGGTGTCAGGCGGTGACCAGCAGTGTGTGCTTTGATTGCACGATGGATAGGTTGCGGTGCTGGCTGTTGATGCTTTTCATTATCATGCTGCAGCGTGGCAGGATTGGCAGCAGATGAATGCACAGGTTCGTCCTGACCACCAGAATCCGCGGAGCGAGCCGTTTTTACTGACCGTCGTGCTACAACTGTACCGGCAGTGCCGAATAAATCTGACCATGCATCTACCAACCTCTGTGGCAAAGTCGTCGCCCGATTCTCATCTGGTTGGCCCGTCGCCGTGACGAAGGCTTGCTCGTCCCCAACCATAATCAAAATCTTAGATGCCCGCGTGACAGCCGTATACAACAGGTTGCGCCGCAGCATCGTTCGTTCGCTCATCACCAGCGGTAAGATTACCATTGGAAATTCACTACCCTGGGACTTATGAATGGAGACACAGTATGCGAGAGCCAGCTCGCTCTTCCACTCAAAGACGTTGTAGTGAACCTCATGACCATCGAAGTCGACGGTCATCGAAGCATTCTGCCCTCGCAAAACTGGATCATTATCCTTGCTTTCGATCACTTTGATGATGCCCATGTCACCGTTAAAGACCTCTTTATCGGTGTCGTTGGTCGTCTGGATGACTTTATCGCCGACTTTGAAGACATGCTCGTTTTCCCGGCCAAAAATCACCTTAGCACTGCCTTCACTGTCAGGATTTTGTGAAGCTTGAACGAAGGTATTGATGTCGTTAATCCCGCCGTTGACGCGGTACATCGGGGCTAACACTTCGATGTCATTGAGCGAAAAGCCCTGTTGCCGTCCCCATTTAACCAGGTAGTTGACGGTTGCCGCCAACTGGTAAGGATTACATTTAACAAATGAGCGATCCGGTTGGTGGACCGTCCAGTGATCAGGCAATTTTCCCTGATTAATGGCGTGTGCGAAAGAGACGATCGTCGAATTGACGTCTTGACGATAAATGTGCTCCAGGCGAATTTGTGGCAATTGATCAAACGACAGTAAATCGCGAAAAACCTGGCCGGGACCCACTGATGGCAGTTGATCAGCATCCCCAACCAACACGAGCGTGGTTTTCGTGCCGAGCGCACTCGTCAGTGCATGGAAGAGCAAGGTGTCGACCATTGACATCTCATCAATGATCACCAGGCGGGCCTTCAGACTTTCCTTGACTTCCATTTGGGTCGGCAGCTCACGGCCAGTTAAACCCAGGATATGGTGGATGGTAAAGGCATCCATTCCCGTAGCCTCACCCATGCGCTTAGCTGCACGGCCAGTCGGGGCCGCCAGCGTGATGTCCTTTTCACCACAGCCATAAGTAGCCATGAAAGTGTCGATGATGGCACGGATGATCGTCGTCTTACCGGTACCGGGGCCACCAGTGATCAAAGCAATTGGCTGCTGCAACGCCAGTTTAACAGCCGCTTGCTGCTGGTCATCAAGTGAAAAACCGAGACGCTTGCTTTCCTTTGCCAGTGCCTTGTCAGCTTCCTTATCCGTAGCAAAGTCGCGCGCCTCACCAGCCTTCTGAAGACTCGCCAAATCATTAGCAATTCGCTTTTCAGCATCATGTAAAGGCTTGGGGTATACCTCATCTTTATCATTAACGTAGAGCAGTTTCTTACCTTCTGAACCCTGCAACATCGTCTTGAGCTGAGCCTGTAAAGAGCGATCCCCCAGCATGCGGCTAGTCTGTTCGATCAGTTGGTCAAGCGGACAATAGGTCCCACCAGACTCCATCGTCAGATTGTAAGATGTCTGAAGAAGCGCCGCCGTCAACCGTTGGGGACTATCTCCGGCAATCCCTTCTTGCTTAGCCAACTGGTCCACCTTGCTGAAGGTCAGACCGAAGACTTCACGAATCAAACGATATGGTTCCTTCTTGATCACCTTCATAGATTTCGCACCAAAGCGGGTGTAGAGATCACGCGCTTGGTTAGAAGTAAAACCGGCCTGGATGATTTGCCGGACAACATAGTCATCGGCACTCCCCAATTTGAGGGCGGCAAAAACCCGCTGGCGCTGCTTTTCCGACATTTTAATTTGATCGAGGCATGCCGGATTGTCGACGATCATTTGCAAAGCATTCTTACCAAGTTTCTTGGCAATTCTTTTAGCTAAGGGCTCAGAAACGTTGCGGTCGCGCAGGTAAGTGAGGACTTTCTCGTAGGATCCGCCCCCATTGACCAATCGCTTATACGATGACACCTTGAACTGGTTACCAAAACGCCGGTGCTTGACCCAGGTGCCGGTGAATTCGTATTCGGCACCTTCAGAGAGTTCGCCAAAGTCGCCGACCACCACGTCGCCACTGGACAGACGGATAACTTTATAAAAACTATCACTAGCTGAAAAAATCGACTGTTGCGGTTTGCCAGTAATGGTTTCCTGGCCCGCAGCAGCCGATTGATTATTTTGTCTACTTGTCATCGCTTTGACCGCCTTGCTGACGTAAGAAGTTTTCGATATCAGAAATGCGTTTCTCGCTCTTGGCATAGTAGTCAGGGTTGAGTTGCTGTGCCTGTTCCAAGTAATTGTGATAATCCTCACCGAGAACCATCGCTACCAAGCCACGGTTGAACTGGGTATCGGCCCGTCCTGGGTGGTGTTTCAGAATGCGGTCGTAATATCCCCGGGCTTGTTCAAATTCACCGAGAGCCAGGAAGGAATCACCAAGCACCTGGTTGATTTCAGCATCATTCGGACGCAGCTCCAGTGCAGTCAAACCATAAGCAATGGCCTGTTTGTACTGTTTTTCCTTCATGTAGCTCTGGGACATCATCAAATAAGAATCGGCCTTCAATTTTGGATCATCGATCTTATTGTAATATTCAAGTGCACTCTTGATCTTGCCGACCGTGTAATAGACATTTCCCAGGCCGTAATTCAGCAAATTGATTGCTTCTTTGTCGTCCTTTTTTTCAAAGATGCCCAAAGCCTTCATGAACAGTTCTTCGGCTTGGTCATAAGATTGGAGCCGGGTCAGCAGAGATCCCAGGTCATAGTAGTTATTTACTTGGTCCGGATGTTCATCGATTGCCCCAATCAACCGGTGTACGAGCTTCGTAGTTTCACGCTTCTGTTTTTCTTTTTCGTTATTGGCCATTATTCTGCCTCCCAACTATTAAATCGTATCGGTTGGATCTACCTTTGTCTTGTGCAGGTAGTCGGTTTCATTCCACACTTTGAGCCGGAAATGATCAGCGTCGTCAGTAGTTAAAATCGTGGTCGAAGTATTGGATAAGCCGCCGCGATCCTTCAAGTGTGCTAAATCAACCCCTAGCAGTCCGTTGATACCTGCATTCAATGCCGCCCCATGAGAAACAATCAAAACATTGGCATCATCAGGATAATCACGGGCGTACTCACGAACCGCTTTCCCCATCCGCTTGATAACGGCGGGAAAACTTTCACCATCGACAATCTTTTCATCATAGCGATCAGCGTGGTAATGAAAGTTCTGTTCGACTCCCGGCCATTTTTCTTCGACCTTCGTGAACTTCATTCCCTCCATTTTGCCGAGGTCAAATTCACGGAGACGACTGTCTAGAGTCAAAGGAACGTCGCCGGGCAAGTCCTTAACCAAGCATTCAGCGGTGGTGCGAGCACGCTTGATCGGACTAGCGTAAGCATGGACGAAAGGAACCGGTGCTAGGAATTTGGCCAGCAACTCAATTTCGTGGTAACTTTCGGGCAATAAAGGAGAATCGCCGTGTGCTCCTTGGTAGCGGGATTGTAAGTTCCACTCCGTCTTACCGTGCCGAATAAAATAAAAATTTGTCATTATGACTAAGCAGGCTCCCTTCAAACATGCATTCTTTATCTATGATAACAGAGTTTTGGTGATTAGGGGACGAATTTCGGCAGATGTCTTATGGATGTAATATTTGATAACAAGAAAGGCCGGGAAAGTTGCGTCTCCCAGCCTGAACTTAATTTTGCATTTGCAGCACTGATAACGTGCTCCACCACGCAGAGCCCTAAGCATCTAACTACGAACGAAAGCCGACATTTACAATGCCGACTTCTCGTTCTAGGTTAGATCGCCGGGCTCTCTTCGAGTGGTGTCGCACTCCGATTATACATACTGCAACCTCTTGCTCTCGTTGTAGGCACGATCAATGATCGCACTGCCGAGGCACTCCTGACCGTCGTAGAAGACAACTGCTTGGCCCGGAGTAATGGCGCGCGCCGGCTCATCAAATTTCACCGTCACTTGCGGGCCATCGATCTTCACAGAAACACCGACGTCCTTCTGACGGTAACGGAACTTCGCCGTGCAGTGGAATTCAGTCCCATAACGGCTGACCACGTCATCTACCCAGTGAATATCAGATGCTTCGAGGTGAGTAGCATATAGTGCTGGGTTATGGTAACCCTGGCCAACGTAAAGGACGTTCTTTGATTGGTCCTTGCCGACGACAAACCATGGGGCATTGCTGTGACGATTGCCACCGAGGCCAAGGCCCCGCCGTTGACCAATCGTGTAGTACATCAGGCCATCATGTTGGCCAACGACTTTACCATCCAAGGTCTCCATCTTACCTGGTTGGGCTGGCAGATAATGGGAAATGAATTCACGGAAGTGACCATCTTCACCAATAAAGCAGATGCCGACAGAATCTTTCTTATCTGCCGTCGCAAGACCTGCTTCACGTGCGATTTGCCGCACTTCCGGCTTCGTGTAATGAGCCAGTGGAAAAAGCACTTTATCCAACTGCTCATGGTCCAATTGACTGAGAAAGTAAGTCTGGTCCTTGTTTTGGTCCTTGGCCCGCATCAAATGCATATTGCCGTCTGCATCACGCCGCAGGTCAGCATAGTGACCCGTCGCAATGTAGTCAGCGCCCAACTTCTTGGCGTAGTCCAGGAAAGCCTTAAACTTAATTTCTTTATTGCAGATAACATCTGGGTTGGGCGTCCGGTCCTTTTTGTATTCATCCAGGAAGTAAGTGAAGACCCGGTCCCAGTACTCCTTCTCAAAGTTGACGGAGAAGTAAGGAATGCCAATCTTACTTGCTACCTTAGCGACGTCTTCATAATCGACTGTCGCCGTACAAACCCCGTTTTCGTCGGTGTCGTCCCAGTTTTTCATGAACACGCCGACGACGTCATAACCCTGCCGTTTGAGCAAGAGCGCGGTCACCGATGAATCGACCCCGCCACTCATCCCGACGACGACGCGGGTATGACTGTGATCCTCTGTCATAATATCACCATCATTTCGTGAGAATTCTGTTCATCAACGATTGAAGGTCGCGATGCCAGTGCTACTCATTGTAGCAGGCAACGCGGCCTTCTTTCAAGAATTCCTTACTTTTTGTCAAAGATATGGCGCTCCACCATCTCGTCCAAAATAAAGTGGTACTGGAGAACAAACTCATCCGAACGAGCGCCCTTAAAGATATTGATCTTGGTCGTACCTGGTCCGTTGACCGTCTCCATCTTGAAGCCATCCAATTCAGGGGCTACCCAGATCTTCAATTTAGCTGCCGGACGAAATGGAGATTTCCGGTCTAAACTACCTTCATATTCAAAAGTGCCACGGCGTGACTTAGTAAAGCCGAGGTCACTCAGCGTGTATTCTTTAATCTCGGGACTGATCGTATAGGTATCAGAGTCGCCCATGACCCGCACTGATTTGCTGTATGGCATGCTATCACTCCTTCTGAATGCGCTTGACCAGCTTGGTGATGTCAGCGACAAGGTTTTCAATCTGTTCAGTCGTGTTCATGACACCAAAGGAAATCCGAATTGATTCTCTGATGCGTGGACTATCGGAACCGTACATTGCTGTTAAGACATGGGATGGTTCAACATTGCCGGCCGTGCAAGCAGATCCACCAGAAACAGCGAAGCCATCCAAATCAAGGTTGGCCTGCATAATCTCTGTTGGGATTCCCTTGATCCACAGGTTGAGAACGTGATTCAAGTTATCTTCAGCAATTGTACCGTTGACTTCGACATCAATTCCGTTGGCTTTCAGGCCATCGACAATTTGGTGCTTAAAGCCGTTGTACTTAGCCTGACGACGGTGCTTTTCTTCCGGAGTGACGATGGAAACCGCCTTAGCAAAGGCTGCGATTCCCGGACCGTTTTCGGTACCAGCCCGGCGCTTAGTTTCCTGGTCGCCACCCTTAACGAAACTCGGGAAAGAAATGCCTTCCCGCCGGTACAAAAAGCCCATCATTTTAGGGCCGTTGAGTTTATGAGCCGACGTCGACAACATGTCGATGTGATCGCGCTTAACGTCAATATCGAGCAAGCCGTAAGCCTGCACAGCATCGGTGTGAAACCAAGCCTGGTGGTCCTTTAAGAGTTCTCCGATTTCGTGGATCGGCATGACGGAACCAACCTCATTGTTGCCCATCATGACAGAAACCAAAATCGTTTCATCATCCAAAGCTGCTTTTAGGTCGTCCATAGAAATGACCCCGTTTTCGTCAACCGGTAGATACGTGATCTTAAACCCTAGCTTTTCCAAGTACTGGCAAGTGCGCAAAACCGCTTCATGTTCAATCGCGGTAGTAATGATGTGTTTGCCTTCATTTTGGCGAGCCAAAGCCGTCTGTAAAATAGCGGTGTTATCGCTTTCGCTGCCACCACTAGTAAAGACGATTTCACTATCTAAAGCATTGATACTCTGGGCAATCACGTGGCGGCTGTCTTCTAGTACCCGCTTAGCTTCCCGGCCATATGAATAGCCAGTTGAAGCATTACCCCAGTTATTTTTCAGGTTGTCTAGCAAAGTCTGGCGAACTTCTGGCAACATCGGTGTTGTTGCGGCATTGTCGAGATAAATCTCGCTCATACTAGTCCTCCTTTAAATTATCAAACATAGCCAATAGCATTTTGGCCGAACGACGACCCGCATCGACGATGAACTGGTCAAAACTGACTCCGGCATCATCATCACCGGTATCTGACATGGCACGGACAACGACGTACGGAATTTTGTGGTCGTTTGCTACCTGACCGACAGCTGCACCTTCCATTTCGGCAGACAGTGCTTCAGGGAAGTATTTCTTAATCTGGGCAATTGCCTCGTTACTGGCAACAAATTGATCACCAGAGACAATCAAGCCCTTCTTAACATTGAGGCCGGTCTGATCAGCAGCCTTCATCAAACGAGCAACCCAGGCCGGTGAAGCCTTGAAGGTTGCGGGTTGCTGTGGCAACTGACCATAGACGTAGTTAAAGGCACGAGCGTCAACGTCGTGGTAGGCCGTTTCAGTCGAAACAACGACGTCCCCGACGTGTAAGCCGTCACCGATGCCCCCAGCAGAACCCGAGTTGATGACAACATCAACGTGGAATTCACTGATAAGGTGTTCGGTTGTGATGCCAGCTTCCACTTTGCCAATGCCTGATTCGACGACCACCACATCAGTGCCTTTGATGGTACCCTGATGGTAATCTTTGTCGGTCAAAGTTTGTACCTGGTCGTGATCCATTGCTGCCAGCAAATCTTTGATTTCTTCTGGCATTGCACAGATAATTCCGATTTTCATTAAAATGGCCTCTTTCTAATCTACCAAGAAAAGTATTAAGTAAACGGCGATGATCAACAGGACCAGAATGACGATCGCAATATTCAGGCGACGCCGCAATCGTGCCGTCTTTTGTTCAGCAACAGCATCTTTAGTAGCTTGCTGATTAGCAGCACGGTTATAGCTCGCTTGATCTTCGCCTTGCTCAGTCATCGGAGCCTGCTGTGAACCTGATTGACTGGTCTGATTCGTGGAATCATCTTCGTGTTGACGATGAATCAGCTGGTCACCAGGCCGGTTATGATTTTCCAGCGGATCCATAAAACGTTCCCGCTGACGGTGAATCCAGGAACCTTTTTTAGAATCTGAATTCTTATTATTAGCTGATCGCAATTGCTGCTGACGGTACTGTTCACGCGTCAGCGAGTGTTCGTGATCATGATCATTCATTGCGTAACCCCCGCAAATAATAGATTGCTAAGATGGTCTTGGCGTCGGTGATCTCTTCGTCCGCGATCATCTTGACACCTTCCTTGACGCTAATCCACTGCAGAGCTAGCTTCTCGTCTGCGTCTTGTGGCAGTTTGTGTTCAACGGGCTTGACACCTGTCGCTAAGAACATCGTCAAGTATTCATCGGTGAAGCCAGGTGAGCTGTAGCAGCGACAAACCTTCTTTAATTCCTGGGCCTGCAAACGAGTTTCTTCATTTAATTCGCGTTTAGCCGCGTGTAATGGATCACCATTATCGCGTGAGTCGACCTTACCAGCCGGAATTTCTAAAATTGTGTCGTGCAACGGTGCCCGCCACTGCTTAACAATTGCTAAGCGTCCCTGATCATCAACCGCAATTAAACCAACAGCTGATGGATGCTTGACAATTTCACGGCTGGCCTTCGTCCCCATCGGTGTTTCAACCTGTTCGACATCAACCCGTAACAAATGACCGCTGAAGACAGTCTTTGAACTCAATGTCTTTTCTTCAAAATTCATCAGGCTTCCCCCTCACGTAAAATATGGACACGCGCCGCTTGTGGGCCGCGCTGCCCCTGAACAACGACTAAAGAAACAATATCGTTAGCTTTTAAGCGTTGGCGATCTTGCCGGGCAATTCCCCGGGCATGGACGTAAACATCCGGCTCGCCAGTGAGAGTAATAAAGCCCCAACCTTTTTGGGAATCATATTGTTTGACCTTCCCGGTAAGCATTGGTTGTTCCTCCTCTTTCATTGCGTACCGTCTTATTTTACACCGATCGGGCCCTACTGTCATCGAAAATATACTAAAAAACGGGCTGAGCTCAAAGAACACAGTCCGTTGTTTTATAAATTCTGTTTTATTTTTCTAAGCCCGTCTTAACGGTCTCTGGGAAGTTTTCCCGGACAATCTTAGCACAACGAGCACAGAGCGTTGGGTAAGCTGAATCTGAGCCAACATCTTCCTTGGTCATCCGGCAACGCTGGCAAACTTCACCAGCTGCTTTAGTAACCTTAACGGCTGACTGGTCATCAAACTTAGCAGCGTCTTCTGGAGCATCTGCAGCAGCGTGAACATCCAATGCTGAAACACCCAGCACTTGAGCAACTTCTGCTCCAAGGTTCTTCAGAAGGTCTTGCTGATGGTCAGTCAGGTAAAGGTCAGCCTTAGCTTCCAGTGACTTTCCGATCAACTTAGCACCACGTGCATCTTCCAGCGCCTTAAGGACGTGGGAACGCAGCTTCATGAATTCGTCCCACTTGTCCAGCAAGTCCTGCTCACCATCGAAGTGACGTGGATCAGGAATGTTGGTCAACTGAACAAATGATTCTGGTTCGTCCATGTATTCCCAAACTTCTTCGGTCGTGTGCGGCAAGATTGGTGTCAGCAGTTTGACCAAAGTCTTCAGATATTCGTAGAAGACCGTCTGCATTGAGCGGCGCTTCAGCGAATTAGCTGGTTCAATGTAAAGGACGTCCTTTGCAACGTTCATGTAGAAGGCAGAAAGGTCGTTGTTGACAAAGTTGATCAGCAGCTTGTAGGCACTCAGGAAGTCGTAGTCATCCATGAACTTCCGCATTTCTTCGAGGAACTTATTGAGCTTAACCAGCATGTACTTGTCGACTTCTTCCAACTTGTCGTAGGAAACAGTGTTTTCTGTGACATCGAAGTCGGCCACGTTGGCCAGCAAGAAGCGGAAGGTGTTACGCAGTTTCCGGTAAGCTTCCGAAATTTGTTGGAAGCTGCCCATCGAAACACGGACATCGGCACTGGTATCAACAGACATTACCCAGAGACGAATGATGTCGGCACCAAACTGGTCGATGACCTTTTGCGGTGCGATGACGTTCCCTTGCGACTTGGACATCTTGTTGCCCCGCTTGTCCAAGGTGAAGCCTTGACTCAGCAAGCTCTTGTAAGGGGCGTGGCCTGATAAGACAACGGAGGTGATCAGACTAGAGTTGAACCAACCACGGTATTGGTCGGAGCCTTCCAGGTAAAGGTCTGACGGGTAGGTCAGGTATGGCCGTTCTGCCAAGACACCCTGGTGAGATGAACCGGAGTCGAACCAAACGTCCATGATGTCGGTTTCCTTGGTGAACTTACCGTGTGGTGAGTGTTCGTTGGTGTAGCCTTCTGGCAGGAGGTCCTTGGCATCACGTTCGAACCAAACGTTGGAACCATACTTACGGAAGAGATCGGAAACGTGGTTAATCGTTTCGTCGGTCATGATTGGCGTACCATCTTCGGCGTAGAAAATCGGCAACGGAACACCCCAGACACGTTGACGAGAGATGACCCAGTCGCCACGGTCCTTCAGCATGTTGTACAGACGAACCTTACCCCATGACGGCTTGTAAGTAACTTCATCGACGGCCTTCAGAATCTCGTCGCGCATCTTGTCGATGGAAACGAACCACTGGTCAGTAGCACGGAAGACAATCGGCTTCTTAGTCCGCCAGTCAAATGGGTAGGAGTGCTTCAGCGGTTCTTGCTTGAGCAATGCATCGTGTTCCTTCAGGAGCTTCAGGGAAATGTCGTCCGCCTTCTGGTAGAACACGCCGTCAAATTCTGGCCCATTTTCCTTAGTCAGGACACCCTGATCATTCATCGGAGCGAAGACCGGCAACTTGTACTTCAGACCGAAGTGGTAGTCGTCATCCCCATATCCAGGAGCCGTGTGGACCAGGCCAGTACCGGTATCATCAGTAACGTAGTCAGCTAAACCAACGAGCAGGTCGCGATCCAAGTACGGGTGTTGGGTCGTCAGACCTTCGAGATCCTTACCAGGAACGTGCTTGACGACATCGTAGTCATCCCAGCCGAACTTTTCGGCCAGCTTTTCCAGCAGCGTAGAAGCAACCACGTACTTGCGATCTGATCCTTGCGGCTGAACCACAACGTAATCAAACTTCGGATTAACGGCGACGGCTTCAGAAGCTGGAATGGTCCATGGGGTGGTGGTCCAGACGACCATGTAAGTGTCATTGTCTAAGACATCCTTGCCATCCTTCACCTGTTCAGTGAAGAAAGCCGTCTTAGCAACAACATCATGGTACTCAACTTCTGCTTCAGCTAAAGCAGATTCAGAAGACCATGACCAGTAAACGGGCTTCTTAGCTTGGTACAATAAACCCTTATGAGCAAATGCACCGAAGACCTTAATCTGGGCTGCTTCGAATTCCTTAGCTAGAGTCAGATAAGGGTGATCAAAGTCGCCAGAAACACCGAGACGCTTGAAGTCTTTCATTTGCTTCTGAACCTGTTCCAAGGCATATTTGCGACAAAGGTCACGGAATTCAGTCGTGGACATCTTCTTGCGATCGTAGCCAGCCTTAGTCAACTGGTGTTCAATCGGCAGACCGTGAGTATCCCAGCCGGGAACGTAAGGTGCTCGGTAGCCGGTCATCGATTTGTAACGGACAATGAAGTCCTTAGAAATCTTGTTCATAGCGTGGCCAATGTGAATATTACCATTGGCGTATGGAGGACCATCGTGGAGAACAAAGGTTGGCAAACCCTCATTTAATTTTTGCCGTTGTTCATAAACCTTATTGTCTTCCCAGATCTTTTCGCGGTTTCCTTCAGTCTTTGGCAGTTTGCCACGCATCGGGAACTTTGTCTTACCCAGGTTCAACGTGTCTTTAACGCGCATGAAATCACCCTTTCTAAAATCAATCATTCAGCTTAAAATAAAAAGCTCCGTCCGCAAAGGGACGAAGCTTTTTCGTGGTACCACCCAAATTTAGAGAATTCAATGAATCCTCCCTTGGTCATTGGTTAACGGTAATGAACCGGTACGGCCTAACTGAGTCGGTCACACATTCGGAGATGATCTGGCAACAGGCTGCTTTGCTACCCTTTCACCACCCGGTAGCTCGCTAATTTGCAGTGGACAGTCACCCGCTGTTCTCCTCATCATTTTAAGCTGAAATATTAATTATCAAACTAGTCCTTGTCATCATCATCTGGGAAAATCACAACCGTTTTCTCAGCTTCCGACGGCTCCTCTGAATCCGGATCTGCGCTAGCTGATGAAGCGTTACCTGATACTTGATCGCTAGCAGCCGACGTTTCTGGATCCGGAATAACCGGTGCATCAGCCTGATCATCATCTGCTGAATTTTCATCAGAAAATGTAACATCACTGGCTTGACTTGGTGTTGATGATTCTACACTCTGATTGGAATCTTTGTCAACCCGACTTCCAAGAATCTTTTGAATTTCGTCGTATTTGCTGAGATCGTCATTAGCTAGAAGAGTATCCCACTCATCACTCTTAACAACTTCCAGCTGTGATTCCAGCATCACCTGCAAGCGTTGGCGGAAAATACGCGTCTGCTTCTTCAAGTCATTAGTTTCAGTCGTTAACTTACGGGTGTCATTCGCACTGGCTTCAACCACCTGGTTAGCCTTGTCGTTAGCTTCTGAAACAATGTCTGTTGCTTGTTTTTGGGCTTCACGCAAAGTAATTTCTGCCTCACGCTTAGCATTATTTTTGACCTTGTCAGCAGCTTCCTGAGCCACCAGGATTGACTTGTTCAATGAATCTTTGAGCTCAGTGAAGTACTTCAACTGATCTTGGCTAGCCTTGTTAGCATCACTGAGTTCACGGTTCTTGTTTTCCAGGTCCGTGATCGTGCTAGCCACGTCTTCAAGAAATTTGTCGACTTCGGCCGGGTTGTAACCCCGTAATTTATTGTCAAATTGTTTATTTTTAATATCATCTACTGAAATGCTCATGAATCTATCCTCCAGCTTAAAATTAGGCATGAACAACTGCCAGGCTAACCCGCAGTTTACCTTTCTTTGTGATTCCGTTATCCTCTTTTAAATAAATTCTGCCAGCATGACGAACCGACATCAAGTCATGGACTGACAATGGGTAATCGGGCCGCTCAATCGTTTCCCAGTTCACCCGAACCAAGCCATGTTCGATGATCGTCTTAGCCCGGTTGCGTGAGTAATTAAAGCCTGCTGCAACGATACTGTCCAAGCGCAACGACGCCACTGTCGTTGAAACTTCCTCCCAGTCGGTGACTGGCTGAACAACCTCTGCCATGTCTGCCATTTTCATTTTGACATTGATCTTCCCGATCTTCGTGACCTGTTGGCGGACAAACTCGGCCATCTGCGCGCTAAGCACAACCTGCCAGACGTCACCATCGTGCAAGATATCGCCAAAGGCACTTCTTTTGAGTCCCTTACTGAGCAAAGTACCTAGAATTTGCCGGTGATGCAGCTCCGAAAACTTTAGTGGGTAGTCGACATTGATCAACTGAAGCTCGAAATCACTCTCCTGTGGTTGGTAGTAAGTGGGGTAAAAGAGCAACCGCTGCATCTCCGCACCCGGCCAACCACCATTTTGACTGACGCGAACGTCATCGAAGCTATTGGTCATCGTTCGAGCAATATAACGCTGACGCGGGTTTAAAAACTCCGTCAGTACCGGTCGATATTCATCCTGGCAAGTTGCCAACCAGTCATCGACTTGGTCAATGAATGGGGCTTCGTCAGGCCGGAAATGTTGTTTGATATTTTCATCAGCCATGGTCACCCCTCCTGAAGTTAAACGCTGGCTAGTAACATCCCGAGCGCACGAATGCCATACTGTACCAAATACAGAACACCAATCGCAACGACGGGTGAAAAACTGATTCCTCCCAGTGGCGGAATGAAGTCAAAGAACTCCATGTATGGACGTACCAATCGGTCAAGTAAGTCACCTAACCGACTCTGCCGCGCACCAGGGAACCATGACAATAGACACCAAATGATGATCAACCAAATGTAGAGGTTGATCAGTTCATTGAGTGTTCTGACAATGAAGGCGATCAATGAATCACTCCCGTTTCATTATTAGAGACTGTTTGACTGGTCAGCAGCCGCGTTGGTAGCTAAATCGCCTTCAACATCAAAGTTGCTTGGGGTGCACAGGAAAATTTGCTCACCGATCCGCTTGATATTGCCATCGATAGCGTAGACCGTCCCGTTAAGAAAGTCGATCAGGCGCTTGGCATCACCATTATCCATCTGGGTGAAGTTGACGATCACTGCCCGGTTAGCCAACAGTTCATCGGCGATTTCTTGCACGTCGGAGTATAGACGTGGTTGGTACAAAGCGATCTTACTGTTTTCCTTAGCCACGTGGCTACCACGCATGGAAACTACTTTACCGTTTGAATTGTTGACAGCTGCCTCAGTATTTGCTTCAACATTATCGTATTCTTCTTCGTCTGGATCGCCGAAGAAATTACGCAAAAAATTAGCCATTATTATGCCATCTCCTAAACGTAACAACGGGGGTGTCAATACTGAGCGCCCCCATTAGTCTAATAATTAATGACGATTACGGTTCTTGAAGAACGGTGGTTGTGACAGATTGTCACCATCATCATTGCTGTTATCAGCATTCCCATCGTCACTGCCAAACACGTTGAATTCTGGCTTTTCAACGTGCTTAAATTCATTATCTGCACTGCTGCGCTCATTATTTGCCAGTGAAGGTTCGTTCCAGTCACCAAATGGGTCTTCACTAGACTGTGGCTGTTCCTGAGTTGGAGCGGCTTGCCGCGACTGATCCTCAGGGGCAACATTTTGGTTAGCATCACTAGCTGGAGCTGCCTGGTCCTGAGCAGGAGCAATCCGTTGACTTTGGTGGGCTGCCGGTTTGTTGTGCTGCTTCGACTTGTCAATCCCCGTAGCAATGACGGTAACTCGAACTTCGTCGCCGAGGTTTTCGTTCATTGCCATCCCAAAGGTGATGTCAACATCAGTATTAGCTGCCTGCTGAATGACAGTTGAAGCTTCCTGAGCTTCGTACATTGACAGGTTCTTGCCACCAGTAATGTTCATCAGCACGTGTTCCGCACCATCAATGGATACTTCCAGCAATGGTGATGAAATAGCCTTCTTGGTGGCTTCTGTGGCCCGGTTTTCGCCCGTTGAAGAACCAATTCCCATCAGAGCAGAACCTTGGTTAGCCATGGTGTGACGTATATCAGCGAAGTCCAGGTTGATGTAACCAGGATTAGTAATCAGGTCAGAAATACCTTCCACACCCTGACGCAGAACGTTATCAGCCTCTTTGAAGGCATCCATCATCGGCGTCTTCTTATCGATCATTTCCAACAAACGGTTGTTAGCAACAACGATCAGGGTGTCAACGTTCTTCTTTAACTTTGCCAAGCCTTCAGATGCCAGGCGTTCACGACGACGTCCTTCAAAGGAGAACGGCCGGGTGACAACACCGACTGTCAGCGCTCCGGAGTCCTTAGCAATCTTAGCGATGACGGGAGCAGCACCGGTACCAGTGCCACCGCCCATCCCAGCGGTAACAAAGACCATGTCGGCCCCTTCAAGGATTTTAGTGATCTCACTTTCTGATTCTTCAGCAGCCTTGTCACCCACTTCAGGATTAGAACCAGCACCTAAACCCTTGGTCAGTTTAGGTCCAAGTTGAATCTTCGTGTGCGCTTTTGAAGCATCCAAAGCCTGGAGGTCAGTATTGGCAACGATGAAGTCCACTCCGCTGACTTTTTCACTGATCATCCGGTTGACGGCGTTACCACCACCGCCACCGACACCAATGACTTTGATCTTAGCGCCCTCGTTTTCGTTATTCATGTGTTTCAGTTCATTGTTCATTAACTTTCCCTCCAGAAATTAATCAAAGAAATTGCTAAAGAATCCGCGAATGCCGCCGCTCTTCTTCGGAGCATCGTTACGCTGACGCTTTTTTTCAACATGCTCGTTTTTGCTTGGGGCCGGCCGGTTTGTTGGCTGCTGCGGGTGGACAAACTGGTTGCGGTTTGGCCGCTTTGGTTCAACTTTGCGAGCTCTTGGATGTGGTTGAGTGATTACACCATCATCTTCGCGAACGATCTGTTTGATTAAGCGCTCAACGTCGTTCAAACGGCTTTCGTACATGGCCAAAGAGAGCACCACGTCATAACCGGCATGGCGCACGCCCATCTGCTGTGGGACAAACTGCTTAACCGTACCAGCAAAGTACTCTGTGGCCAACTCCTTCACTCCAGGCATAGCAGAAACGCCACCGA
Organism: Limosilactobacillus sp.; assembly: GCF_040772465.1. GTDB lineage: Bacteria > Bacillota > Bacilli > Lactobacillales > Lactobacillaceae > Limosilactobacillus. The sequence continues at coordinate 323,168 of NZ_JAXGYB010000002.1, forward strand.
TCAGGATGACACCACCAGGCAATTTTGGTGCATGGATAGCTTCCAAGCGATCACTGATTCGCTTGAAGATTTGACGAACCCGGGCTTCAATGATTTCTGATAAGTATTTTTCACTGCAAGTTCCTGGTTCGGATTGACCGACTTTAGCAACTTCTAACTGGACGTCTTCGTGAGCCATTCTGCTATCAGCATAGCCATGGTCTTTCTTTAATTGTTCGGCGTTGCGCAAGGAGGTATTAAGGACCGTGGAGATATCTTTGGTGATGTAGTAACCACCTTCTGGATCAACGTAGGTATATTTGAGTTGATGGTCATGGATAATGCTAGCAGTCGTCTGACCACCGCCCATGTCAATAACGAGAGTGCCAAAGTCTTGCTCGCCATCACTCAAGAGGTTAAAGCCAGTAGCAATTGGACTGACTACCATGTCACGGATCTTGAAGCCGGCTTTTTCAACGGCTTTCTTGGTGTTGTGAACAATAGTTGTTGGACCGCTGTATAACAGGGCTTGCATTTCCAAGCGTACCCCAACCATGCCACGGGGATCCTTAATGCCATTGAAGCCATCCACCGTGAATTCCTGAGGAACCAGGTCGATCACTTCACGCTCAGCTGGTACATTTTGCGCTAAAGTTGCCCGTGCAACGTCAACAACATCGTCATTAATAATTTCGTGCGATTGCCCCTGTGAAGCAATAGTAATCATGCCATGAACATTTTTGGTCTGCAAATAGTTGGCGGGCAAACCAACTACTAGGTCAGACACTCTTACCCCAGATTGTTGGGAGGCAATGTCAACAGCGGCTGAGATAGCCTTTGCAGTCTTGTCGATGTCAACTATAACCCCGCGGTTAAGACCATCGGATGGCTCAACACCAACCCCGACAACTTTTAATTGCCCTTTGACGTTTTCACAAATAACCGTCTTGATCGAGGTGGTCCCAATATCTAACCCGACGTAGACTTTTGAATTGTCCATCCCGGAACCCTCCTAAAAACATTTTTTATAGCGCACGCCGCACTATAAATACATACATAGATTTTAACACATAACAAGTTTTGAAAATGATAATTTATTACATTTGCCAATAAAGATTGCAATTTTATAATCATTCTTCTTACGAGAACTTTATTTTTTCTTATTATTGCCGTAAGGGTAAGAAAAAGCACCCACCTGGATGTTAACTACCCCCTTGCCTGACATACTCGACACTATCGATGGATAATATTTCATCTTGCGCCCCAGTGTCGAGATATTAGCAATTACTAAATTACCATCATTCATATATAGCTTGACTCGTTCAGGTGAAGCCTTAGTAGGTGATAGCTGAACTTCAGAAATACCTTCGCGAATACTGCGTGGCAGCTGACCGATTTGTCGAGCCGTCTTCCTCAAACAGCCAGCATGTCCCGTGAAGTTAGCATAAGTTACGTAGTTAGGGACACGTCCATGAACTGGTGCTTGACTCCCGTTCGAAAGCAAGTAATGCTGTCGACCATGGACACTGACAAGGCCGATAATATTATTCTCGGTAATGGCAACTTTGACAGAACGCAGTCCCGTTGCAGTAATCCGCACCGTTTTGATTTGGTGATTCTTCTGCCGGGCCCGTGCCTGCACCCTATCAGCATGGTCAATCAATCCCCAAATGTAGCGTCCATTATGAACACCAGTTGCTGACTTAACAGCTGCCGCATTCACTTCCTTGTTGCCGCTAACCTGCACGTGATTGACTTTGCTCAGCGGTGAGATGACATAAAGTGCAATCAGCAGAACTACTAAAAAGGGCAGGAGTATCGATAAGACACGGTGGCGGTTGGCAACGCGTCGGACTTTTTTAATGCCCTGCACGTCTTCGCCAATATGGTGTGCGGCATGGTTGGCTTCGTGCTGCCGCAACTGTCTATTACGCTCTTCGATTGTCTCTAGGCGTCGGGTATAACGAGAATTGTCGTTCCTATTCCTATCACTCAACGTCATCCCTCCTCCCGCCTTAGACTTTAGTGGTCCTTTTCGGCTTTCTTTAAGACTTGAATTAAGCGGTCAGCTGCGTCCGGTTTACCAATCTTTCGACTAGCTTCTGCCATTTCTTTCCGCAAATCTGCGTTACCCATCAAGCGATCTGCTTGAACGAGTAGAGAACGCCCATCTAATTGGTCTTCAGTAATCATCACGGCAGCATGTTTCTTTACAAGCGCCTGAGCGTTCTTAACCTGGTGGTTAGCCGTAACATACGGGCTTGGAATCATAATTGTTGGTACACCTAACGCCGTCACTTCCGCAATGGTCGTAGCACCCGCACGAGAAACTAAAACGGCAACCTTTGGCATCTTGGCAGGCATATTTTCAATGTACGGAACAACCTTGACATTATCGCCAATTTCGACTCCAGCTAACTGCTTTTTAACGTCGTCATAACGTTTGCGTCCCGTCGCGAAAACTACCTGATAGTCACGTTTGTTGAAGAAAGGAATGGCTTGGACCACACTCTTATTGATCCGCGGTGCACCCTGTGATCCACCGAAGATCATCATCGTCGGTTTATCGTCAGACAGGCCCACCGAACTCCACTTAAAGGTACTGCTGCGGTTAGCAGCCACTTGCTGGGCCCGGGGGTTGCCAGTCATCGTAACCTTTCCCTCGGGGAACTGACTGCGGGCTGCTTCAAAGGCAATGGCAATTTCGTCGACGTAGCGGCTCAAAAACTTGTTAGTTACCCCGACTACGCTGTTTTGTTCGTGAATAACAGTTGGAATGCCCATCTTGGCAGCGGCATATAAAACCGCCCCAGAAACATAACCACCAGTGCCGAGAACGACATCGGGTTTGAAGTCGGTGATCAACTTTCTAGCGTGATGAACAGCCTTTAAGAATAGGTAAACTGTTTTGAAGTTGTAGAGAGAAATCTTACGGCGAAAACCTTGCATTGGCATGGTGACCAGCTTTAAACCAGCCGCCGGAACAATTTTATTCTCCAAGCCCCGGGTCGTGCCTACGTATAATACTTCTGTCTCTGGTTCTACTTGCTTTAGACGTTCGATAAGGGCCAGTGCTGGGTAGATATGTCCACCAGTACCGCCACCTGATACCATTAACCGCATTATGCTTGCTCCTTCTTTCCAGTTAGTTTCTCAACAGCTTTAACAAACTTGTCTCCCCGAATTTCAAAGTTCGGGAACTGATCCCAGCTGGCGTTGGCTGGAGACAGCAAGATCACGTCACCCGGCTTGCTGAGTTTCCATGCTTGGGGAACAGCCGTGATACAGTTTTCACTCTCTTCAATCACCGGCACGGCGGCTTCAGTAGCTGCCGCTTTCATCTTGTCCTTACACTGTCCGAACACGATGATCGCTTTGACATGCTTCTTAAAGTCATCTTCCAGACGTTCGAAGGTGTATCCCCGGTCGAGACCACCTGCCAGCAAAATCACTGGCTGGTCAAAGCCCCGCAATGCCACCTGGGTTGCTTCAATGTCAGTCGACTTGGAATCGTTATAGAACAAACGTCCTTCATCTTCAAGGACGAACTGCAGACGGTGACGGACACCACCGAAGTGCGTCAAAACATCAACGATGTCTGCATCATCAACACCACTCAATTTTGCGGCAGCGATCGCAGCCAAGGCATTTTCGACGTTCTGTGGGCCAATCAAACGAATATCCTTAGCCTGCATGATAGCATCCCCGCGCCAATAGATGGTGCCGTCTTCTTCATAAGCACCGTCGTGGGACTTGTTCTGTCGCGAAAACGGCACAATCGTAGCGTTGGAGCGACGAGCAATGTGCTGCCATTCATCGCGATCCCAGTTAATTACGAGGTAGTCATCCTTAGTCTGGTTGCGGGTGATGTTTAATTTAGCGTTGATATAATTTTCCCGGGTCTTGTGGTAGTCGAGGTGGTTACTGAAGATATTCGTAATCACAGCGATGTGTGGATGTAAAGTAGGTGTACCCAGCAGCTGGAAGCTCGACAATTCAGTTACCAAATAATCGTCTTTGCTTAAGCCTTCAGCAACTTTGCTAAAGCTGACCCCAATGTTCCCAGCATATTTCGCTGTTCGTTCCGGTGAATGATCCAGCATTTTCTGAATAAGTGTCGTCGTAGTCGTCTTGCCATTACTGCCCGTTACACTAACCAGGTGTCCATCGAAAATTTCACTACCGAGCTCAGCTTCAGTGATGATTGGCGTACCCTGTTTAACAAATTTGGCAACAAGCGGCTGGTCGTACGGAATTCCCGGATTCTTGACAACCAGGTCAAAGCCAGCGTCAGCCAATGACAGCGGGTTAGATCCCGTAATCACCTTGATGCCGTCTGATTCCAAATCTGATTGAACTTTCGGGTTGTCCTTAGCATCGTTGGCGGTCACGTCAGCCCCAAGCTTGACTAAAAGGTGCGCAGCGTTAATCCCGCTGATACCAAAGCCCATCACTAATACTTTTTTATTCTGATATTTCGTTACTTTTTGCATCCTTGCCACCTCGTTCAGCTTAGTTTCTCATCAAAACATAAATCACAGTTACGGCCGAGCTAACCAAAGTTATCAGCCAAAAAGTAATATCAATGCGCCATTCACTCCAACCACTTAATTCAAAGTGGTGGTGAATCGGCGTCATCTTAAAGATTCGCTTGCCAGTTGTCTTAAAGCTCAGCACTTGCAGCATAACACTCGCGGTTTCAATCACGTAGATAATCCCGATAAAAAGCAAGGACCATTCGTGATGAAGCAGCAGGGCAACAGCGGCAAGAGAAGCACCTAACGAAAGCGAACCCATATCACCCATAAAAATCTGTGCGGGCTTGTGGTTGTATCTGAAGAATGCCAGCAAGCCACCGATAACTGCCAGGCAGAACAGAGCAACTTCTAATTGCCGTTGAGCCAAAGCAATGATCAGGTAAGCGATAAACGAAATTAAAGCACAACCATCAACTAAGCCATCCAGACCGTCTGTCAAATTGACGGCGTTGGAAAAACCGACCATCCAGAAAATGATGAAAAGGCCGTACAACCAACCGACTTGGCTGGTCCCAAAGCCCATTTGAAAACCTTCGTGCTGGTAGATGACAGTGAAAACGCAGGCTGCGATGACTTGGCAGAGCGCTTTTTGCCACGGCTTAAATCCCTCATTTTGGTGTTCAAAAATCTTAATTGAATCGTCCCACATTCCGATCAGTCCGTAAACGACCAACGTGAAAAGCAGGGCCCAGGTCGTATTGTTAAGTAGCGACTGCCACCCGCCGACCCAGAGGACAGTGATCAGGGCCGCAAAGATGAAGAGAATGCCGCCCATCGTCGGGGTTCCGGCTTTCTTAGCATGCCACGTTGGCCCTTCCTTTCTAATCTGCTGTCCTTCTTTATGTGCCCGGAAATACCTAATCAGCCAAGGCATAATCAGATACGTAATCAGAAATGCACTGAGAATTGTTAACACCATTGTGACGAGGTTCATCGTCGATTGCTCCTTTTCTATCAATTTCTAGTGTGATTTACATTGAATCTTTAATACTTGTCCGTCCTTAACCTGCGTGCCTTTGGCAATGCTCTGTTTGGTGACATAACCATTGCCGTCGCTTTCAACCTTGATGTTCAGCAGTTTGCCAAGGCGGTTAACGTCAGCTTGCGACCAGCCATTTAAGTCCGGCATCGTCATCCGTCCGCTTGTCTTCAAGATCAATCGTGAATTGACCATTGCTTTGGTTCCTGATGGGACAGACTGAGCAGTGACGTGCTGACCCGAGCCGAGCACGGTCACCTGAATGTGTTTAGCGGATAATTCAGACTGAATGCTGCTTGCCAACCGGTCCTTGTAGTTACCCAAACGGACGATTCCCTTTGATTTAGCGGAAACTCGTTCTAACAGAGCCGACGTGACTGGTTTGAAAACATTAGCTAATTCAGTTTCAGCCGGTTGCTTCAGGGTCTTAGGCTGCTTCATGATGATGTAGATAATGTATTTAGGATGCTTTGCCGGTGCGAGACCAACGACAGAATAAACATAGTTGCTGTCACCACTCTCGTAACCATGAGCAGTCCCAATCTGGGCCGTCCCGGTTTTGACCGCGATCGATTGGCCAGGCATCTTATAGGCTTGACCAGTCCCGTTTTTATCGGTGATGACACCAACCATCATCTTCCGAACTTCCTTCGCGGTGCTGGCCTTGATAGGATGACCGACCACTTTGCGGCCAGTTGAAGCGACCGTCTTACCATTATTGGCATTAGTCACCTTGCTGACAACATAAGGCTTCACCATCGTCCCGTTATTGGCAACCGCGGAAAAGGCCTGCATCATTTCCATCACGTTAACGGTAATCCCTTGTCCGAAAGCGGTGTTGGCTTGCATCAAAATACCCTTGAACGGGGTATACCCAGCTGTTTCACCACCCATTCCCCAAACGTGAACGGGTTTCAACAGATGGAAACGTTTGATGTATTTCATCCAAACCTTGCTTCCCATATTCTGTTCGATATGGCCGAAACCAACGTTACTAGAACGGTAAAAAGCATCCCGGCAGGTGATGGCACCCCAGCCAGAACTGACCCAATCGGTGATCTTTCCGCCACCCATGGACCAAGTACCTGAATTATAGGTAGCATTGGGATCAAAGTGTCCAGAATCGATTGCTGCACTAAGCGCCATCACTTTCATGGTCGAGCCAGGTTCGAAGGTATCCTGAACTAAAGCATTAGTCCATACTGGCGAAGATGAAGTGCGATCCGGTCGCTGAGTAGCAGCAATAATCTTACCCGTTTTAGCCTCCATGACGACACCTGTCATCGAAGAAGAATGGGTTTCTTTTTCAACACTGGCCATTTTGTTTTCCAGCAACTGCTGAATTTGGCTATCCAAAGTCAAGTGAACATTATCACCATCCTTGGCATCCCAGCCGCTTTCGCGCTTGCTGACCCGGTAACCATACACATCCTGTTTAGCAAGCCGGAAACCATTCTTACCACTTAATTCCTTGTCAAAATAAGCTTCAATGCCCAGCGATCCCACCAACTTGGTCTGACCAGTTTTGCTATTGACCTTTGGGCTGGCTAAACCTACCAACTGGGTGGCAAACTCACCTTCAGGATATTGCCGTGCTGGAGTTGCTAAAAAATGCAGGCCATTGACGTGCTGAGCTCTCATCTTTCGCATCGTCTGGATAGAAATGTTGCGACCAGCAGTCCCAAATTCAACCTGAAAAGTTTTCTTTTTCGGCGTCATCGTCTGATAGGCCTTCTCTTCAGAAATGGGTAAGTACTTAGCCAAAATTTGGGCAGCTTTAGCTTTGTTTGTCACGTAAAGTTTCTTTCCACTAGAGCTTTTTTGACTATGGTCAAGCACCGCATAAACCGTATAAGTGCTCGTATCCTGGGCCAAAGCATTACCTTTTGCGTCATAAATTGTTCCACGTTTTGCATTGATTACCTGTTGCTGAGTATATAGCTTACCGGCTCTTGACTGAAGGTCTACGTGGTCGATATGCTTCAGCAACGCAATTTGCGAAAAACGGGCGATAAATAAGAGAAACATAGCAGCGATCAGCACGTAAAAAAAGATGCCAAATGTTCGCCGATTACTTTGTTGCCCCTTATTTGTCGTCCGTCGTCCTTTATTATTCATCACTTATTAACGTTCCTCACACTCGTATTAGCATCCGTGAAGCCATACTTCTTGGCGGCACGGTTTAAATTTGATTCGCTAGTCAGCTGAGCAATTAGTTGTCGCTCATTGGCGTTGCTATTGCTAACCTTACTTACTTTTGCTTGGACGTTTTGCAATTGATGGTTCGCACTCGTCACCTCAATTTTGGTAGTTACCAAGCAGATCATCATAGCCATAACAATCGCACCACAAACTGCTAACAGTCGACGTTCGCCAGTCCATGATACCGGCATGCCGGAAGGATTGCTAATCGTTACTTGTGAACTCGCTTGATCATTCTGTTTGTTAGAACGTTCTGCCAAATTGTGTGCCGCATTTGAAACCATGTTAACCACTTTCCTTACTAATTATTTTGGATTTTTTCGATAACGCGCAGCTTTGCACTATGTGCACGGTGATTAGCCACTAATTCATCATGACTAGGAACCACTGGCTTTTTATTGACTAGTTTGAAGTGGGGCTGCATCCCCGCCGGGATCACTGGTAGGCCCTGGGGCAAATCCGGTAATGACGACTTTTCACGGAACATCGTTTTAACTAAACGATCTTCCAATGACTGAAAGGTTATGACGCTGATGCGACCACCTGTTTTGAGTAGATCAAAGGCTTGTTCCAACGACTCTTCCAGGGCACCGAGTTCGTCGTTGACGGCGATCCGGATAGCCTGAAAACTCTTCTTAGCGGGATGGCCCCCATGACGACGAGCTGCTGCTGGAATAGCTTCTTTGATGACCTCAACTAGCTCACCGGTCGTTTCAATTGCTTGGCGCTGCCGATGACGTTCAATGTTGCGGGCAATTTGCGGGGCAAATCGTTCCTCACCATAGCGATAGAGGATTTCCTCCAGGCGCTGATAAGGCCATTCATTAACTACCGTTTTTGCGGAAAGTGATTGTTGTTGATTCATTCGCATATCTAATGGTGCGTCATGCTGGTAGCTAAAGCCGCGCTTGGCATCATCAAACTGTGGTGAAGAAACTCCCAGATCATAGACGATCCCATCGATTGCCCGGACACCACGCTGAGCCAGTGCAGCTTTTAGATGGCGAAAATTGTCTTCTACTAAGACAACACGTCCAGCTGCAATGGCCGGTGCTAAGTGTTGACGGTTGTAATCAATAGCAGTCCGATCCTGATCAAAGGAATATAATCTCCCATTATCAAGCTGACTGGCAATCAGAGAGCTATGCCCTCCACCACCCAGCGTGGCATCAACGTAAATGCCACTGGGCTTAATTGCCAGCCCTTTCACCGCTTCATGGAGTAACACAGTAACATGTTTAAATTCCGTCACGGTTACTCCCCCTAAGTCATGAAATCAAAAGTCAATATCCATATCTTCAGCTAGTTGGTCAAAATTCTGTTCCGCCTCATCGGCAAACTTATTCCATCGTTCGGCACTCCAAATTTCAAAACGGTTAGAAACACCGACGATCACACATTTTTTGTCAATCGCAGCATGCTTGATTAACGTACTCGGAATGTTAACCCGACCCTGTTTATCAAGCTCACACTCGGTTGCCGCTGAGTAAAAGAAACGGACAAAAGCCCGTGCATCCCTTTTTGTTAACGGCAAATGGTTAAGCTTAGCTTCCAGCGCTTGCCATTCGGATGCCGGATAGCCAAACAAGCAACCATCTAACCCCCGGGTGATAACAAAATGATCCCCTAGTTGACTGCGGAATTTGGCGGGAATAATCAACCGGCCCTTGCTGTCAATTGAATGTTGATATTCACCCATCAGCATGGCCAGTTGCCCCCTTTTTCAAATTCACATTTATATACTACCACAATCCCCCACTTTCAACCACGATATTTTCAAAAGCCACCACTTACGAAAAAAACTCCCACGTCAAAAGACATGAGAGTAATTATGTTTCGTTTAAGGTTCCGGCAGATTTTGCAATGCCCACGAACAAAGGTAAGCAATCGCAGAGATCACAAATGTCATTCGCCAAAAAGCTGGCCAGTAACGGCGATAGATCAACTCTTGATAGTGGTGATACTGCCGAATAATCAGGATGATCGCCAGAAGCATCCACACGATGAGAACATAGCAGAAATAATAGCCACCAAAATTCCACCACGTTAAAAATAGGAGAAGGCAAGACCAGAACCATGCTAAGTGGTGACGATGACCGCTTTTTGGAGCTAATGGAGACTGTAGAACAATTATGATCCGTTCTAAGACAATTCCCACTACAAAAATCAATAGCTGAATAATCAGACGTTTGATGTTAGCTGCCACCTTTCTAACTGCCTAGCACTCGTTTGAAAGAAGCATGCGAGTGCGTTAAACTAAATTGTATTAAAATTTAACGGAGTGAATCACGCATGCATAAAAAGGAAAAAACACGTTTTCAAAAGGTCACCATGGTTGTCGTTTGGCTGATGCTGATCGCAATGCTCGGTTCTCTGCTGTTCTCAGCAGTTGCCGCCCTCGGTGCCTTTTAACAATTCCTGAAGAACTAGGAAGCTTATCCTTCCTGGTTCTTTTTTTGTGTCTGGGAAAACACCAAGTAGTTCATCAGAAAAACAACAACATTGAGTATCAACCATGCGATCCAGAAAAGACCGGCGTGAACTGGATAAGCATGAAATAATCCACGAATAATATGGTAAACAAACATCAAAACGAAGTACGCCACATTGGCGAGCAGCATACTGCGCACCCAGCGGTGATGGGCCCCATAATTATAAATAGATTGCCAAATACTAGTCATTTTCGATCACAACTTTCGTGCCTTCAGGAAGATTATGGTTCATCCAACGTGAGTCCGGGAAACTCAACCGAATGCAACCATGCGAACCAGAGCTCTTACCTAATTTCTTAGCTTCCGACTTAATAACGTGCCGGTTCTGGTCAACTGGAACGGAGTGGAACATGTAAACCCCATGGTCAAGCCAAGAAACATAATTGAGCGCTCCTTCGTGTTCGCTAGCACTGTAAAAGTAGTCACCACGTTCTGCCTGAATGTGGTAAGTCCCCGTCGGTGAAGCGGTGTTCTTGCTCTTTAAATTACCGCTTGAGCAATACATAGTGTACAAAACCTTGTTTGATTTGCTCATGATATAAACGCGTTGACGCTTAGTAGATACCTTTACCCAAAAACCCGGATATTTGTTAACGTCTGGATAAGGCTTAGTTTCGGACGGCTTATTATAGTCAATTGGCGTCCGCATCACGCTGTTTTTATGTTCATGGCGATTAGCATGCTTCTTTTGCGTTTTAACAGCAACTGCCTGCTCGCGTTTGATTTCTCGAGCATGGTGGCTACCAGAAATATTTGCGATAAAGATAGCCACCAGAAAAACCACGGCAGTGATGATCAGTGTTCGTTTAAAGATGTAGTGCAATGTTTTTTCCTCCAATGTTCACAGAGATGAATATACCCACTTTTCTTCGATTTCGCAAGTCAAGTTTGCAAAATGCAAGCTATTGTTCATCCTTGTTCGGTTGGCGCAGGACCTCTCTTGGTTTCGAACCATTAGCGGGGCCGATAATTCCTTGCTGTTCCATATCGTCAATAATGCGAGCAGCCCGGTTATAGCCAACCCGAAAACGACGTTGGATTAATGAGGTCGAAGCTTTTTGCTGATCGACAACGAATTTAACAGCGTCGGGGAATAACTCATCCTGGTCTTCAGCAGCTTCATCCGCTTTAACCTCGGAATCAGTGACTACCATCTGCTTGTCATATTCTGCCGGCCGTTCCTTCTTGATGAAATCGACTACTGATTCGACATCATGGTCAGAGATAAATGCACCCTGAATCCGTACCGGCTTATTCTGGTCAATCGGCTGGAAAAGCATATCACCACGGCCGAGCAACTTTTCAGCGCCATTGGTATCGAGGATTGTCCGTGAATCCACTCCGCTGGAGACGGCAAAGGCCATCCGCGAAGGCACATTGGCTTTGATTAGCCCGGTGATGACGTCGACACTCGGACGTTGGGTAGCAAGAATCATGTGAATCCCGGCTGCCCGTCCCATTTGTGCAATGCGCACGATGGCATTTTCAACGTCATTAGAAACGGTCATCATCAAGTCTGACAATTCATCGACAACAACCAAAACGAAAGGCAAATAAGGTTGTTTTTCGCCTTCATCCTGTTCATTTTGTTTCTTCACTAGGTTGTTGTAGCCACCGATGTTACGAACACCGAAATTTGAGAATAGTTCATAGCGCCGCTCCATTTCAGCAACAACTTTGCCGAGAGCCTTAGCCGCCTTCTTTGGTTCGGACACTACCGGGCTCAACAGGTGCGGAATGTCATTATAAACAGATAATTCGACTTTCTTGGGGTCGATCAGTAAGAACTTCACCTGGTGTGGCTTAGCCTTCATCAGGATGCTGGTTAAGATGACATTGATTGCAACGGATTTACCACTACCGGTGGCTCCGGCAATCAATAAGTGCGGCATCTTGGTTAAGTCGGCCATGATGACCTTCCCCGTCACTGCCCGACCGATCGGTACTTCCATCGGGTTATTATCGTGCGGTGCATTTTCCAGCATGTCGCGGAAGCCCACGGTAGCAACTTTCTTATTAGGAACTTCAATCCCAATCAAGGACTTGCCAGGAATCGGAGCTTCAATTCGAATATCCTTGGCAGCCAAGGCCAAGGCCAAATCGTCAGCTAAATGGGTGATGCGGCTGACTTTAACCCCGACGGCCGGACGCAATTCATATTTGGTAACCGATGGTCCAAGGTTGACATTTTCGACGGTTGCCTGAACGCCAAATGATTGCAGGGTATCCTGCAACTTTTTAGTGTTATGATCGATGGCCTTGATGTCCGCACTCTGGTCCGTCTTTTGGCTGGGACTCAATAATGTCATTGGTGGCAGCTTATAGTCTTCATCAGCTTTTTCTTCTGCCTGTGCCAAGTTGATATCATCCCCTGCTTTATCAGCAGGAACTGATGAACTGGTATCGTTATTCAGTGATTCTGGCGCATCTGGTTGGTTGCTGGCAACATTGATCGTAGGTTTAACCGGCGCAGTAGCTTCAGGAGCTGGTTGCTCAGGTGCTGCGGTTGGCGCTTTACTAGCAGATTCTTGTGGCTTCTTGCCAAGCGTCGGCATAGTGATCCGCGGACGTTTGGACTTAGGCTGATTCGCAGCTTTAGCTGCCCGACGCTCAGCCAGTTTTTGTCCGCCCGCTTGAAGCTTTTGACCGCCTTGCACCAACCCGCTCTTGAGACCGCTAGCCATCTTGTCGACTGGCAGTGAGAAGAAGACAACAACACCAATAATAATCAATAACCAAGCCAGTACCAACGTGCCGATGCGCGCTACCAGGTAATTACCAAAGCTATAAAGATAAGCACCAATCATACCACCACCCAGCAGGCCCGTCGAATCACCATTGAAGACGTGCCGGTTGATGTTGTTCCAAGTGACATTGATAAAGTCTGTATGCCGCGCCAGTTGGTCAAACATCCGGCCATGCAATACAAGGAGCGCACCAGCAAAAATGAGAACAGTGCCGATGATCCAACGCCAACGCAAGTGGGGCCGGTGACCCACCAAAGTATAAGAAATACTGTATATTAAAGCGATGATGATGGCTGCCGGAGCTGCCCAGCCGACGATAATTTGAAAGGCTCCTTCGATAACGTTGCCCAGAGCGCCTAAATCAAAAAGCCCCACTAAGAGCAACAGGGTTAAGACAGCTCCAATGATATTTGCCAGGTAGCGCGACAAGAAGCCGTTGTTTTCCGAACGTGTCTGCCGCCGCTTCTTGCTTTTGGTTTTTGCTTTTGTTTTACGCCGAGCCATAAAGTCAAACTTCCTTTATTCCTTTATTAAAGATGATTCTACTTCAACTTATCATGCGGGTACCGGTGGACGCGCGCCAAGTTATTAAACTTCTGTTGGCGGAGAGCTTCATAGATGACAATCGCAACGCTATTAGAGAGATTGAGCGCGCGAATGTTGTCGTCATCCTGGGGAATCCGAATAGTATTATCCTGGTAACGCAACATGGTCTTCTCCGGAAGGCCCGCCGTTTCTTTACCAAATAAGAAATAGTGGTCCCCCGGCTTCGTATAATCAACTTCAGTGTAATCACGGCTGGCAAACTTAGAAACCAGGTAAAGCTGTTGCTTGTCCGGCACTGATTCAATAAACGATTGTAAATTATCTTCGTAGACAATCTTGACCCGGTTCCAGTAATCAAGGCCAGCCCGCTTCATATGCTTGTCATCAGTTGAAAAACCCAGTGGCCGGATTAAATGTAGTACCGTGTCGGTTCCTGCACAGGTTCGCGCAATATTACCGGTGTTGGCTGGGAAAAGTGGTTCAAATAAAACAATGTGGTTTGTCATAATATCCCCCTAAAAACACAAAAAAAGCAGGGTCTCGGTGTGGGCACGGCGAAACGCTGCTTTAATGAAGTTCTCCTCAGTAAGTGCCAACGACGTTGATCGATGTCGCCTACCAAACGATTTCGTAAAATAGTATAGTCCGTTTATCCCCAAAAAACAATCATTTCTTAAAATTTTTGTGGAATTTCTTTCAATCCCCTTCCAGTCACCACTTCACTGGTATTAGCCCAATGAGATTGATATTATTAACGGTAAAGATAGTCGAAAGAAGGATCGAAAATTGAACGAAAACTTTTTAATCGGTACATATACTCAAAAGAGCAGCCAAGGGATTTACGCAGTCAGCTTGGATACTGATGAGCAGAAGTTGAGTGATGTTCGGCTCGTTGCTAAGTCGGAAAAGCCGGCTTACCTGCAAATTGATGGTCAAAACCATCTCTTTGCGATCAAACAAGATGGTGACCGCGGAGGCGTCGCCTCATATCAATTAAAAAACGGCCAAGCCAAATTGGTTAATGACGTACTCGGTGCTGGGGCTCCGCCTGCATACGTCGGGCTGGATGAAAAGCGACACCTCTTATTCTCTGCGAACTACCACCTAGCAACAATCGACGTTTTTCGTATCAGTGAAGACGGATCATTGACCTTAACCGACCGCGTTACTCACCAGGGATTGACCGGTCCGCGACCAGAGCAAAAGGACGGTCCCCATTGTCATTACGCCGACTTAACGCCTGATGGCCGCTTGATTGTCTGTGATCTAGGCATGGACCTGCTGGTTGTTTACAACATCAGCGATGATGGCAAGCTAACCGCTGCATCACGTTACCATTGCGAAAGCGGCTTTGGAACTCGGCACCTAGCCTTCCACCCCAACCACCGGATTGTCTACGTTTTGGGTGAACTCAGCAGCAAGCTCACTGTTCTGAATTACCAAGCTAAGACTGCAAGTTTCAAAGAATTGCAGACCATCTCCACGATTCCGAGTTCATGGACCAGCCACAACGGTGCTGCTGCCATCCACTTAAGTGCTGACGGTCGTTTTGTCTACGTTTCCAACCGTGGTGAAAATACGATTGCAGTCTTCGCTGTGCAGTCTGATTATACCTTGAAACATATTCAATCAATTTCAACTGAAGGTGACTTTCCTCGTGACTTTGAACTGAGTTCAGACGATTGTTTCCTGGTTGCCGGCAACCAAAACACTGATAACTTAACCTTGTATAGTCGCAATTCTGAGACTGGTTTATTGAAGAAGCTGCAGGATAACGTACATTGTCCAGAACCCGTCTGTGTCAAGCGTTGGCCAAATGCTTAAAAAAAGCGTCGTTCCTCGTTGGAACGGCGTTTTATTATTTCATGAGTCTCTGCAAATCTTCTGGAACTGGTGCGGTAACCTGAATTTGGCGCTTTAAAAAAGGACTGTAAAAGGAAATAAAGTGGCAGTGAAGTGCCTGTCGATTGATCAACATCGGCCCACCGTACATCTGATCACCAACCAGCGGATGCTGCAACCAAGCAAAATGAACCCGGATTTGGTGCGTGCGCCCCGTATGCAAAGCAATCCGCACCTGCGAATAATCATTATTTGCCTGCTCTAACCAGTATTCTGTCACTGCAGCTTTACCATCGGGAGCCACCATTCTCTTGACAAATGAATCAGGATCCCGCCGCTGCGGAGCGTCGATGTAACCATGTTGAACTGTTAACCGCCCACTGACGAAAGCCAAATAACGTTTAATAACTTGATGTGCTTGCAATTGACGGTCAAGGATAGCATGCGCGAAGCGGTGTTTGGGAAAAATGACCAAACCGCTCGTATCCTTGTCCAGACGAGTTGCCACGTGCGTGACTTGGTTTTCATACCTTTGTTGTTGGTAATAATATTTAATCCGATTAACCAGACTGTCTTGTACGGGCACGTGGTGTGCCGGCACCGTAGCCACCCCTGCCGGCTTGTTTAAGATTAGATAGTCACGATCTTCATAAGCGATGTGAATCGGTGCATCACATGCTGGTACGTGGTCATTAGCTTGTTCCGGTGGCAAGATTAAACTAACTTCATCCCCTGGATGGACCACATCAATTGTCCAGGCATCGTGGCCATTAATCTGCATACCACCACCATGGTAAACAGCGACTTTTATTAAAGTTCCCGTGACACCGTTAGACCTGAGAACTGACTTCAGTTTGCGGTCGATTTGACCGTCGTATCGCCACTTAAATTTCATTTGCGGCCACCAATAAAGGACTCGTGGACTCGGTCCCAAAAACTAGTGTGCCGGTATTTAGCAAAACGAATCGGTTGGTCTGCCACCCTGTATGTTACTTCGCTCAGGTGGTGCTGATTGACATCCCATTGAACCAATTGCCGGTCACAAGTTAATAGACTATCTGAGTCGTCATGAACGCGTAGTGTGACCTGGCTTTCAGTTCCCAGGATGATCGGTGAACCCAGTGAACGATAAACCCGGTTGTTTAGCGAAGCCAACTCAGTTAACTGAAAGCCGCTGATTTTCGGATCCATCACGGCTCCACCGACTGATTTGTTATAAGCCGTCGACCCAGTCGGGGTTGACGCGCAGAGACCATCCCCACGAAAGCTTTCGAAGAAACGATCATTAATGTAGACATCAGAGACCATTGTTTTCGTTTTCTGACGAAGAGCTGATTCGTTAAGCGCTACATAGTGTTGGGCTTGGCCATCGCTATACGTGACGTCTAGGCTGAGCAATGGATAGGAGACAGATTGACCACTATCGTGTTCCAAACTATCTAACAGGTCATCAACTTCAAAATTGCGCCAATCGGTATAAAAGCCAAGATGCCCCGTGTGAATACCGACAAAGCGGACATGGTCTAATTGATCCTGATACTTATTGAAAGCCGTCAGTAAAGTGCCATCCCCGCCGATTGAAATGACGATATCTGGATGCTTGTGGTCACAAACAAGTGACGTCTTAGCCAACCGGTTCAACATCATTTTCCGCACGCGGACAGCTTCAGGATCGCCATAATTGACAATTGCAATTTTCATTGTGAGTCGCCGTCCTTTGATACGGGCTTAGCTTGACCATCGCCCAATTCTTGCTTGTTTTTACCATAAGAAAAGAGATTCTGAGCTTCCTGAATTTCTTCACGAATTTCCGACATTTCTTTATCGAGGCGGAAAGCAGCTTCACCGGCCCGCTGAAGACGTGAAGATAGTTCTTCGGGAAATTCTCCCTGGTACTTGTAATTGAGTGAGTGTTCAATTGTCGCCCAGAAATTCATCGCTAAAGTGCGCACCTGAATCTCTGCCAAGAGCTTTTTTTCACCAGTCACTAGCTGTACAGGATACTCAATAACGATGTGATAAGAACGGTAGCCACTGGGCTTGGCATTAGTAACGTAGTCTCGCTCTTCAAGAATCCGCATATCTGTCCGCTTACGTAGCAAATCGACAACCACATAGATGTCCTCAACAAACTGACACATGATTCGTAAACCAGCGATATCCTGCATATCTTGTTCCAGCCGATCTTCACTAACGTGGCGTCGCACCATCTTTTCTTTAATGCTGTCAACGGGCTTCACCCGACCAGTGACAAATTCAATTGGTGAATGTTGAGCCTGGTCTTGGTATTGTTTACGCATACCACGCAGCTTGACTTTTAATTCATTGACAGCTTGCTGGTACGGTAATAAGAAGTGTTGCCAATCTTCAATCATCACGAGTCCCTCCTAGCCTTAATCCTTGTTTAATTCTAGCACAATCACCATTAGCAGCAATCGCTTTTCTCGCCGAAACAGTTTCCTTGACCTCTCAAACTTAATTTGGCAAAATAAAA
The DNA here is from genome assembly GCF_040772465.1 of Limosilactobacillus sp. Classification (GTDB taxonomy): domain Bacteria; phylum Bacillota; class Bacilli; order Lactobacillales; family Lactobacillaceae; genus Limosilactobacillus. The sequence goes on from NZ_JAXGYB010000002.1 coordinate 340,987, forward strand.
TTTGAAAAATATCAAATCTTTTACTTTGTTGAGGAGGAAACAAACCGTGTTAGAAATTCACTTGTTTGTTAATCCGCTGGGACACCGGTGTGTTCAGTGTGAACGCGATCTTTTACGCGTTGATGTTCAACTGAATAACACTGTCAATTTTCAGTTCATTCCGTTGATGAACATGCAGACGATTGATAAAACCCTGCACGACTATCGCAACCACGTGTTCAGCCAGCAAAAGGTAGCTAACACTACCTATTCCGTGATTCTAGACTACAAAGCTGCACTTTTTCAGGGGCGCAAACGCGGACGCATGTTTTTACTAGACATCCAAAAGGCACTGCTGGAAGAACACGCTGACTATAACGTCGAACTAGTTCAACGACTTGCCAAAGAAGCCAAGTTGGATTTGGAGATGTTTATGGAAGATCGGCAATCATCCCTGGCCAAACAGTGCTTCAAAAAAGATCAACGCCTGGCTAACCAAATGGGCATTACAGATTCTGCCACGGCGATCGTGGTCAACACTAGCAATCCCGAATACGGAACCCTCGTTACGAATTGCGACTATGATTCATTGGTAGATGCTTGCCAAGAAAATTGTTCATTGGATACTCTCAACAAGTTAAAGAACCGCATTAAAATTTGTCATTAATCTACTAACGGCCTCGTTTACAGAAACGGGGTCGTTTTTATATACTTCAGTTTGCGATCGGCGTCAATAAACCACTTTGGTGCTTCGGCAAAGACCAACATTTCTCCGTCACTCTGCAGGATCTTTTCATCAATAAGATCTTGAATCAATTGGTCAATAATGCGACTACGCAGATCAAGCGTATTATCAACAGAGAGGCAAGGTGTCGGCAGCCAGTGCGCTCGTTTGGCAAATATATTTTTCCAACAGACCACTGGTGCCGCCTGACCAAGGGGAATCAAGTCGAAAAGAAGCAGGCAACGAATACGCCAATTGAGTTCACCACCTTGCACTACTGGCCACTGTGGCTTGGTTGGGTGAGCAACCAACGGGCAAGCACTCATTAGATGATGCTGTAAATAACATTGGTCATGAACGGATCGCCAACGCTTATCCGTCCTCATCACCATCATTTCTTGGAGCGCAAGAGTTTGGCGAATATATTTAATGCGTTTATTGGCATTAATATTTTGCACAAAAGGAACCCGTAAATAATTAAACTGAAATTCTGGCCGGCTGTTGTCCAAGTCCCAAAAAGGTAAAACAGGTTGACCCTGGTGCCACTGCGTAAATTGAGCAACTTTACTGTCATGAAGACGGCAGCGATAACGTGGCCCCAAAAACCAACAATAAGGTAGATGTAGACTGCGATACCCATGGTTTCTTTCAATCAAGCGCTCAAGGCCGAGCGGACTACACTGGTATTCCAAAACAAATGGTTTTTGATCAACCTGAATTAACAAGTCTGGGCGCTGTTTAACATTTGGCAAAAAAACTTCCATTTGAGGATGCCATCCATGTGCTTTGGCCCATTTCATCATCTGACTTTTGCCTTGCTGATGAAGTTTCGTTTCACCGTGGCAATGACTATCTCCATCGTGAGTATGCGCAAAATAGGCATGCTTTCGTTTTCCATGCATCAAAGATAGTGCTTGCCCACATTCAGGACAGATAAATGGCCCGTCCAAACGACAGCCCGCTGCCCGAACAATTTTTCCATTACATAATGCTACTTTCATTGATTATCTTTCCTCCCTACCTATTAGATACGAAAGAAAGCTTTTCATTCCACTAAAAAACTGGCAGTTTTTTGCACTGCCAGTTTCATTAATTTTTAAAGTAATACCTTGTCAGCTCTAATGCCGAGTGATCCATCAATAACTTGCCATGTTCGTCTAACACATCTTTCGTGAGATCAGTTTGATCAGCATATTCACCGACGATTGCTAGTTGGTCATCAATGGTTCCTGGAGTAACATTACCATCATCGAAGAAGGTAAGAGCTAAATAATAGTGATGTTTCATCGTATAAAGGTCACTCGCGATATTGTCATCATCAACTAATTCACGAGCTAACTGGATGAGATCTTCAAAACGTTTAAAAGTAACAACGACCGTCTTAGATCCGTTATCAGTTTCATCTTCCGAATAATCTTCAGAATCATTATTGGCTTCATAAGAAGCACGGTTAACGCTCTCCACGGAGTCGTGATCATGTCCTGATAATTCTTGTTTAATGTATTCAGAAATGGCATCGTTGTTTTGTGCTGTTGACTGCTCGCGATTATTTTTGTCAGCTTTACTGATAAACAGCTCTAAACCAGTCCGTGTTGGCATTACTTGAAAGGTAACCGCATCATTATCCATAAACTGGTGATCAGTATCCACTTCTTCTAGCACGCTGTAGAAGAAATTCTCGATTTCCTTATGGTTGCCCAGCAGGTCAAGTACACGAATTCCCCGTGCATGTAAGTCATCATTACCGATCAGTACCCGTATCGTATTTTCGTTGATGTGTTCCATTTCCATCAGCAATCCGCCTCCCCTGCTATGCAGAGTATACTAATAATTCTATTGTAATGATTTAACTAAAAAAGTAAAGAAAGATCATTATGAATATCCTATGTCATTACAATCGAAGTTAAAAGAAAAAAGACTCAGAAAACAACTTTCCAAGTCTTCAAATAACGTATTATCCCAAGTCAGCTTTGCGCTGAGCTGCTTCTAGCTCGAGTGCCCGAACTTTACGAGGTAAGAAACGCCGAATTTCGTCTTCGTTGTAACCTACTTGAAGACGTTTGTCATCCATGATAATTGGGCGGCGTAACAAACCAGGAGTTTTACGAATTAAATCAAACATTTGCTTCATTGGCAATTCATCCAAGTTGACTTTCAGTTGTTGGTAAGCTTTGGAACGCTTAGAAATGATGTCTTCAGTACCATTTTCAGTCATTTGAAGCATTTGCTTGATTTCGCTAATAGTTAGCGGTTCGGAAAAGATATTCTGTTCTTTAAATGGAATATCGTGTTTTTTTAGCCATGCTTTTGCTTTCCGGCATGACGTGCAACTTGGAGACGTATATAAAGTAACCATATTGGTGCCTCCTCATTAGATTCAAATATTAGTAAATAACGCTGTATATAATTATAGCCTACTTCCCTAATGATTTGAATAGGCTTAAGAGAATTTTATTAACTTTTTGTAAGTAATTTTGGAGATGCAAATTCTCATTTAGAATTAACAATCTTATGTCCATTAGTGTAAAATTGAGATGTATTGAACAAGAGAAAAGGGGTCTTTGAATGATTTCACAAATTAATTTTACCTTTGGTTCTAGCCAACTCCTTCGGGACATCGCAAAAAAACATCCAGATCGCACTTTTAAGCTTTGTGTGTCAAATGGTGACAACGTCAAGTACGCCCTCTTTGACGTTTCGGGTAAGGAAAACATCTTCAGTTCTCCGATCAGCTTAAAGACGATCGACGGTTTTGGTGATGATCTTCGGGGCATCATTTCTTACCAGTCATTTAAACTTAGTAATGATGACGAACGGATCATGCGTGAAAAAGCAAAGGATATCATCGCTAGTTCAAAGCAAGCAAAGGGAGCTAACGCTATTCTGCTATGTAACCGAGTTGGTCATCCGAATAGCACTATCTTATTGTCTGCCTGGAATAGTCAAGCCGACCTAAATGCTTGGCATGATAGCAATCTTTATTCTTCATTAAATGAGTTCTCAGCAAGGGGCCCACAAAATACTTACTTCAGTGAAACTTATTCTTTAGCAGACTAATTATCATACAATTAAAAAAGCTGGTGATTTGAAATTCACCAGCTTTTTTATT